>JACQVF010000101.1 GCA_016209885.1 Gemmatimonadota bacterium
CCGCTGCATTGTGCCTCGCTGCGTTGCGCTTCGTCGCAATAGCGCAGGGCTATTCCTCCTCAGCGCGCCTTGCGAGGCGCACGCATCGACGGTCTCGATACGTGACCGTATTTCCGGCCGGGAGCACTAGCGAGGATGTGATGATGGCCGCGCGTGCGCATGAGAACGCCGTGGCGGCGGGCAGCGGGACGATTCGTCGAGATGTGCTGCGGTGGTACGGTTGAGCAGCAATGACACGGCTCCTCGAGCACCATAGCCTCGACCTCCTCGCCGTCGCCGGGGTCGCCGTGGCACCCTATCGCGTCGCGGACTCGCCGGACGCCGCGGCCGGCGCGGCCCGCGCCCTGGCCGGGCCCGTGGTGGTGAAGGCCCTGGTGCCAGCGGGCGGGCGAGGGAAGGCGGGCCGCGTCGTCACGGCCGAGACGCCCGAGGCCGCCGCGGCCGCGGCGGCGGAACTCCTGGGAAGCAGGCTGGGACACTTCCCGATCAGCGAGGTGCTCGTGCAGGTGCGGGTCACGATCCGCGAGGAGTATTTCTGCGCGTTCACCTTCGACAGCATGAGCCGCACCCCCGTGGCACTGTTGTCCGCCTCCGGCGGGGTGGAGGTGGAAGACCTGCTGCGCGACAGCCCGCACGCGCTCGTCGTGCGCGAGCTCGGGCCGCGGCCGGAGCTGCCGCTCTACATCGCGCGGGAGATCGCGGAGAGCGGCGGGCTCACCGGCCAGCGGCTCGTGGATGTGGCCGCGCTCCTTACGCGACTGTACCAGGTCTTCCGGACAAACGACGCCTTCCTCGTCGAGGTCAATCCCCTCGCGGTCGACGATACGGGAACCGTCCTCGCCCCCTCGGCCGTGGTCACCGTGGACGACCAGGCGGCGTTCCGCCACCCGGAGTGGCAGCACGTTATGGATCCCGCCCGCAGCAACGGGTGGCGTCCGCTGACGCCCCTCGAGCTGCGCATGCGCGAGATCGACGCCACGGATTCCGGGTCCGCCATCCGGTTCAACGAGTTCCCGGAGGGGCGCATCGCCTGCATGATGACGGGCGGCGGCAGCGGGTTCGTGACCCTCGATCACCTGCTCCGCCTGGGCGAGACGCCGGCCACCACGTTCGACATCACGCCGGGCCGCGTCGAGGAGAAGATGTACCTGGCCACCAAGGCGATCCTCAGCCGGCCTGACCTGGCAGGGCTCGTCGCCGGCGGCAACATCACCAACTTCATCCCCATCGACGTGAAGGTCCGCGGCGTGGTCCGGGCCTTGAAGGAGCTGGGGATCGATGCCGAGCGGTTCCCCGTCGTGTTCCGCTACGCCGGCCCCGGCGTCGAGACGGCCCGGGCGCTGGCCGCGGAGGTGCCGGGCATCGAGTTCTACGACGAGTCCATCACCCTCGAAGACGCCATGGAACGGATTGTCGCTCGCGTGCACGAGGCGCGACCGTGAGCATCCTGCTGGACCATCAGAGCCGCGTTCTCATCCAGGGGATCACGGGGCGGCAGGCACGCGTTCACCTCACGTACATGCTCCGCTACGGGACGCGCGTAGTGGCGGGCGTCTCCCCCGGAAAAGGTGGTACGGAGGTCGAAGGGGTGCCGGTGTTCGACACCGTCCGCTCCGCGGTTTGCGCCGGCCCCGTCGACGTGGCCGTCCTGTTCATCCCGAATCAGGGCATCCGGGACACGGCGCTGGAAGCCATCGAGAATGGCGTCCCGCTGGTGGTCATATTGGCCGAAGGCGTCCCCCATCACGATACGGCCGAGATCCTGCTCCAGGCTCGCCTGAGAGGTGTGCGCGTGATCGGCCCCAACTCCCAGGGGATGATCAGCCCGGGCAAGGCCAAGATCGGCGGAACGGGCGGCCAGTTCCCCGAGCGCATCTACACGCCCGGTCCCGTGGGGATCATCTCCCGGAGCGGCGGAATGGGCGGAGAGATCGCCAGCGCTCTCACCCGCCGCAGAATCGGCCAGAGCACGTACGTGTCCATCGGCGGCGACTTGTTGATCGGTACGGCGTTCGCCGATCTCCTCCCCCTCTTCGAGGATGACCCGGATACTCGCGTGACGGTCATGTTCGGCGAGCCCGGGACCGGACACGAGGAGGCGGCCGCCGAACTCATCGCCGGCGGCCGGATCACGAAGCCCGTGGTCGCCTTCGCGTGCGGCGAGGCGCTGGAGCGGCTGCCGCGCGGGATGAGCTTCGGCCACACCAGCAGCATCATCGCCCGCGGGCTCGGATCACCGACCCGGAAGAAGCAGCTTCTCCGCGAAGCGGGAGCGCTCGTGGCCGAGCGGTTCGGCGAGATCCCGGACCTCGTGGCTCAGGCGCTCCGCGCCGCCGAAGACGCAGCGGGAAAGGCCCCGGCGCTGTCGTCCAGGATGCATGCGCGGCCTTCCATAGACATGTAGATAGCTGATCGCTGGTCACAGATTGCCAATCGGTTATGCGAATCGCCCATCGCCTTCTTTGCGGAGGCCCAGATCGACACCGCGGTGAAGAAACCGGTGCACGGTTGGCGCCCGAAGTACTTGCAGCAGCCCGAGGACATCCCTCTGACCGCCCAGCGCGGAATGCCCGAGCCCTTCGATAACGGCATCATGCGCTCCCACGACCGGGCCTGACGTTCGGCCGAATCACCTCCCCCAGGGCGACAGCGCGAGCTCTCGCTCATCCGCCGCTGGGTCGACGCCGGGGCGCCGGAGGGAGACCCGGCTCGCGTGCCACCCGCGCCTGAGTTCCCAACAGCCTGGCAGCTCGGCGAGCCGGACCTGGTGCTCGAGTTCCCGGCGTACAGGGTGCCGGCCGGCGGGTCCGACATCTATCGCAATCTCGTGGCGGCCGCGCCGGTGCGTGAGACACGATTCGTCAGGGCGGTCGAGGTGCGTCCCGGCGATCCCCGGGTCGTACACCACGCGCGCATGATGATCGATACCACGGACTCCTCGCGTCGGTTCGACGCCGAGGATGCCGAGGTCGGATTTGATGGCATGGACATCATGAGCGATGCCTTCAACCCCGACGGGTTCTTCATCGGCTGGACACCAGGGAAGCTGCCGCTGGCGGGAAGCGAAGAGATGGGGTGGCGTCTGGCGCCCGGGACCGACGTCGTGCTTCAGCTCCATTTCCGGCCGGCCGGGGAAAGGCACCGTGTCACTGCGCGAGTCGGCCTGTACTTCACTTCGCGCCCGCCGACCCGCTTCCCGGTCGTGATCCTGATGGGCAGCAAGCTGATCGACATCCCGCCCGGAGAGCGCAACTACGTCGTGGCCGACTCCTTCTACCTTCCGGTGGACGTCCACGCTCTGAGCGTCTATCCCCACGCGCACTTCCTGGCCAGGGAGATGTGGCTCGTTGCGCGTTTTCCGAAGGGGGATACCCGCTGGCTGCTGCGCATCGACGACTGGGACTTCAACTGGCAGGACGAGTACCGATACGCGAAGCCGATCTCCCTTCCGGCGGGAAGCATGCTGGTGATGCGTTACACGTACGACAACTCAGACGACAATCCCCGCAACCCGAACCATCCCCCGAAGCGGGTCAAGTACGGCTCATACTCCACGGACGAGATGGCGGATCTCATCGTTCGGCTGCTGCCGCGTAGTGCGGCGGACACCGAGCTGCGGCGGCGGCAGGACATGTGGAAGGGGCATGCGGACGACGCCGTGTATCTGGCGCACCGGGAACACGCGCTGGGCGACTCTGCGCTGGACGCCGGCGACGTCGATCGCGCCATCGCCCACTACCGCGAGGCGCTGCGGTATCGGACCGATGCCGCTGTGCACTCCGCTCTGGGGCGGGCCCTGGCCATGCAAGGCGAGGTCGCGAAGGCACGGGAGCATCTCGAGGAAGCCGTCCGGCTCACCGATCGCAAGGACCCGGTGGCGCTCGACGGACTGGCGGCCGTGTATGCCGCAGCCGGAGAGATGGATCAGGCGGTGCTGGTGGCCGAGGAGGCGCTGGCGATCGCCGCCGGCGCCGGCGCCCAGGCGCTCGCCGATCAGATCCGAAAACGGCTCGAGCTGTACCGGCTACCTCCCGAACCCCAGCAGTCTGGGGATCAGCCCCTCGGGCCAGATCACGCGCAGAGCGTTGCCCAACACCCCGAGAAGGACAAGCAGCGCGACCGTAGAGCCGAGGGCAGCACGCCACCGCATTCCTGCCACGCGCGTGAGGAACAGGCTCATGAACACGAAGCTGGCCGGCAGGAACCCCAGCAGGAAGATCCCGATGTAGTAGCCGGCGATCCACGCCACGTAAGGTGCGCCCGCCAAAAAGCGCGCGCCGGCGCCGGCACGGCCCGACGTGGGCGCCGCGGACCCCGTCTCGGTCGCGGTCCTCGCGGCGCGCCGTTCCGCGAGAGTGAGTCGTGTGACCTCGATGCCCGCAAGCGCGACGGCGAGCAAGGCGATCAGTTGGGGAAAGATCCGGGCCCGGATCGGGAAGCTCTGAGCCTGCCACGCCGCCCACGCGAGCACGAGCAGCAGCGGGATCAGGGCGAACAGTTGCTGGCGAGTTTCAGTCCTCAGGAACCACCTCCGTCTCCACGCCCCTCAGCCGCGCAGCGCCCACCGCCAGTGCGACCGTGAGAAGGCCGATGAGGATGACGCCGGGCCGGGTCACCCACGACCACTCGTAGCGACCCCAGGAGATCCACAGGTAGCGCTCCGCGCCCGCGGCGAGTACGAACCCGATGAGCAAAGCCGGCCGCGACCAGCCCAGATGCTTCATGATCCAGCCGAATAGGCCGACGCTCAGGAAGGCCACGAGGTCGCCCCAGTGGCGGGACGCCTGGTACGCGCCCATCGCCATGATCACCAGCAGAAACGGAAAGAGCTTCGCGGCCGGCACGAAGGTCAGCCGCGAGATCCAGCGGGAAAGCGCCAGGCAGGCGCCCGCACCCACCACGTTCGCGATGGCCAGCGTCCAGAGGATGGCCAGGGTGACGGGGAGGTTTCCTGTCAGCATCTGCGGGCCCGGCTGGAGCCCCAGCAGCACGAAGCCGCCAAGCAGCACCGCCGTGGTCCCGCTCCCCGGTACTCCGAACAGCAGCGTGGGGACCAGCGCACCGCCCTCCTTCGCGTTATTCGAGCTCTCCGGCCCGATCAACCCGCGAATGTCGCCCTTCCCGAACTCGCCCTTGTCCCGCGAGGTGTGCACGGCCACGCCATATGCCACCCAGTCCACCACACTGCCGCCCAGACCAGGAATGATCCCGACCGCCACCCCGACCACCGAGCAGCGCAGCACCAGCCACCGGTGACGGATCACGTCGCGGATGCCCCGGAACCACCCAGAACCCAGCTTGACCGCGGTCGCCACGCTACGGCGAGCGGCAAGCAGGTCCAGGAGCTCCGGCACGGCGAAGAGGCCCAGGGCGAAGACGGCGAGCGGGATCCCGTCGAAAAGGTAGAGCACGTCGAAGGTGTAGCGGTAGTGCGGGGCGGCGGGCGCGGCGCCGATGGAGCCGACGAGCAGCCCCAGCGCCGCCATGAGCACCCCCACGACGGGCTTGTTACCCGAGAGCACGCCGACCATGGACAGCCCGAGAAGACACAACATGAACAGCTCGGGCGAACCCAGCGCCAGTACCGCGGGACGGGCCACGGGCAGCAGCGCGAACACGGTCGCCGCACCGAATACGCCGCCTATCATGGAGGAGAAGAACGCGGCCCCCAGCGCCCGCGCCGCCTCGCCTTTCTGAGCCAGCGGGTAGCCGTCCACGATGTCGGCCGCGGCGCCCGCCGTACCCGGCACCCCGACGAGCACCGCCGGAAACGTGTCGGCCGTGTGGATCACCGCCACCATGCCGATGAGCAGCGCCATGGCCGTGGTCGGATCCATTCCGTAGATGAACGGCAGCATCAGCGACATCCCGGCCGTGCCGCCCAGCCCGGGAACGATCCCTACGACCATGCCGATCGCGACGCCCAGGACCATCATGAGGAGCCGCGTGGGGTCCAGCAGCAATGCTAAGGCGGTCGTCGCCGCTTCAATCATTCGGAACCTTGGCGCAAGGGGGTAGCCACGCCCCTGGGTTACTCCGTCCTCACGAACTCGTGCGCAGGCGTTCCACCCCGTACCGCTCGATGACGAAGCTTCTCAGCCACGCGAGTGCCGCAGGCGGGATGCTGGTCGCCACGGCGAACCGCTGTTCCGCCGTCTCGCCCACGTAGAACGGATAATCGCCGACCTCGATCCGGGCCGCCGTCAGGAAGGACGAGTCGCTCGTGAGTTCGCCCGCCGCTCGGCGCAGGACCTCGATCGCCTCCGGAGGTGCGTCGTCATGAATCCACAACACCTTCAGCACGGCCATTCCCGCAGCCAGCGTCGCCCTGTAAGCATCCCATGCAGGGCCTGCCGGCTCCTGTCCGAAGATCGCGACGTAGGCCTCTCGCACGGACGGCAGCCCTGCCATCACCGGGTCGCGGATGACGTTCCCATCCTCGTCCAGCATGCCGAAGCTGAAGATCGGGACCACCAGCCCTTGCTCCTCCAGCGGCTTGACGTTGGCCAGGTACGAGGGCATGGTCTGATACTCGATGTTCGTCTCGCCCTGCTCGAAGGCGACCCGCGTGGCCCCCCGCGAGCTGTAGCCCATGATCGTCTTCACGTCGAGGCCCAGCAGCTCGAAGGCCACCAGCACCACGAGATCATTGCCGGTGGGCGAGATCCCCCCGAACACCAGCGGCGCGCCCGTGCGCGCGAGCTCCGCAGCGGAGGAAACGCGGAGCTTCGGCGAGACGAAGACCACACCGCCCGCCGGCGACGCCAGGATGGCGCTGAAGTCGCGGAAATCGTAGCGCACCATCGGCTCGCCGAGCAGATAGGAGAACACGGTGGTCGCGCTGGACACCAGGAGCGTGAGCCCGTCGTGTCGGCGCCGCACCGCGAACTCGTTGGCTCCCGCGACGCCCGAGGCACCGGCGATGTTCACGACCTGAACCGCGCTCCCGGCTCCGAGGCGCCGCTGCAGGTGCGGCGCGATCACCCGCGCCCAGGTGTCCGTGCCGCCACCGGGACCGAACGGAACGACGAGCTCCAGCGTCTTCCCCGCGTAGAAGCCGCCGTCGCCGGCATCGCGGGCGAACTCGCGCCCACACGCGGCGAGAACGAGCAACGCGGCCATGACGACGCCCAGCTTCTGGCTCCTCATGGCGCTCTCCGCGGTGCCGCGCTCGCGGCCCCGGCTGGTCCCGCGGCCGGACGCACCACGGGGAGTTCGAAGTACGACGCGTGCTCCGGGTCGTGGTAGATCTGGTTGTACGCCACGCGGGTGTGCGTGTGGAACTGGATTTTCTCGCCGGTATTGGGATTCACGTCGAACTTCGGGAAATTGCTGCTCGACACGTCCAGTCTGATGCGGTGCCCCGCCTTGAAGACGTTGCTCGTCGGCGGCAGCTCGAGGACGAACTCGTAGACCTGGCCCGGCTGCATCGGCTCGGGACGCGCATATCCGTTGCGGTATCGGGCGCGGATCAGACCGTCCACCAGAATGAGGGCGAAACCGGCGGGAAAATCCGGGCTCGCCGGATACTCGTCCACCAGCTTGAACGTGAAGTCCGTATCCGGTGCGTCCGAGGCCGCGAAGAATCGCACCCGCAACGGCCCGGTGACTTCCACCGCCTCCTCGAGCGGCGGCGTGCGGAAGACCAGTACATCGGGCCGGGCCGCCAGGGGCAGCTCGTCCTTGCAGGCGATGAACTCCTTGCGGCAGCGTTGGTCCCAGCCGCCCCCCTCGCGGGTGTGGATCGTCGGAACCGGATCCGTAGGATCGAAGCCGTAGCCGGAAGCCGGTGCCGAACGCGGTGGCTCGGGAGACAACCCTCCCCCCGCATGCAGATAGTACGGCGTCACCGCCGCGCGCCGCAGCGGCCACTCCGGCTCGTCGCGCCAGTAGCCGCCGTGGAACAGCCTGCCCTCCGGGGTCTTGTGCCCATCCCCGGTCCCCATGACGAAGATCCGCACCGGCGGCTCCTCCGTCACTCCGTTGTCGATGCCCTTCAGCCAGCGCTCCATCCAGCGCTCCGCCAGCACCACGTGCCTGAGATCCGCGTCGGCGCCGAAGTCGGTCTGCCCGTGCGACTGGCCGCCGCCCCGGCTGCGCCCGTGAATCCACGGTCCCGAGACCATCTTCTTCGGGGAGCGGATCACGGCCTTGAGCCCGGCGTACGCCCGCATGAACGGCCGCTGTACGTGATCGTACCAGCCGCCCACGAAGTAGATCGGCACGTCCGGATAGTTGTCGCGATGCGCCGAGAGGTTGTAGCCGATCTGCTCCCAGTAGGCATCGCCCGGCGGATGCCCGAGCCAGTCCCGGAACCAGGCCACCGCTGCGGGTACGTCGGCGAACAGCTCGAAGTGCCGGGATGCCGGGATCTCGAGCCAGCGCGCGTAGTTCGCCGGAAGCAGCGCTTCCTCCACCCGCGCTTTGAGTTCCGGCCGATCGTGAGCGTGCGCGTTCAGGATCCGGCCCAGCGTGTGCGAGAGGTTGTGGTCGCCCATCCAGGCGCCGCCGTTCCACGCGCCGCCGCCATCCGCGTAGTCGTCGGGCGCGTTGACCAGGAACTGCGCTCGCAGGTGCGGCGGCCGGGCCAGCGCGGTCGCGAACTGGGCGGTGCCTCCATGCGAGACGCCGTAGGTGCCCACGGCACCGTTCGACCATGGCTGGCGCGCGATCCACTCCACCAGGTCGTGCCCGTCCCGGCTGTCATTGATGTAGAAGTAGAGGACGCCCTCCGAGTCGTTGGCACCCCGGCAGTCCGCCATGATGAAGACGTAGCCGCGGCTGGCGAAGTAGTGCCCTTGCTCCTGCGCGGCTGCCCGTCCGTACGGCGTCTTCTCCAGGACGGTCGGGTACTTCCCCGACGCCGGCTCGCCGTCCTTCCCCGGAAAGTAGATGTCCAGGGCCAGCCTCACGCCGTCGCGCATGGGCACCATCACTTTGGACCGGACGACCACCTCGTACGGTCCCTCCTGAGGCACGCTCCGCACGGCTTGCGGCGCGCTGAGCCCCAGGAGTAGGGCGAGAAGTGTCGCGTTCATGGCATCGTCTGAGATCGGGGATTCATGACTAGCAATTGGCGATCAGCGATTCGCGACCGGGAACCCACTACGCCCACTACGACTGGCGAAGCGCTAATCGCGAATCGCGACTCCTAACTCTCACCAGCACGGCTCCCTCGAAGAGGCGGCGAGCCGTCCGGTAAAACGCGGCCTGCTCGGCCACCCAGCCTTCCCCCTCTCGCCGGACCTTCGCCCCCACCACGAGCACTCCCGACGGCATGCCGATGCGCAGATCGGCGCCGGGCGAGGCGCTTGCCCGGGTCACCTCGTGAGCCACGGTCCCGGCGATGCGGGCGGCGACGGCCAGGCACAGGGCGCCCGTCAGCGGCAGCGCTCGATGCGGCTGGCCCATGGAGAGCATGCGGGCGCTCAGGTCCACGACGTCGCCACCGAGCGACTCCCCCGCCAGCGTCGGCGCATCCTGTGGCGGCGACACGAACCCGATCATCGGCACGCCCGGCCTGCGGCTCGTGGCCGCCTGCCGCGTCTCCGCGAGCCCCATGGCGACGGAAGCGCTCGAGCGGATGGCTTCCAGCGTCGGCAAGAGCTCCGTGGCGCGATCCAGCTCATCCGGCATCTCCGTGCCGGCAAGCCCGAGGTCCGCGGCGTGCACGAAGACGCAGGCATTACTGGCGTCCACGAGGGACGCCCGGATTCGTCCCAGCCCAGGGACGTCCAGTGTGTCCACCTCGGCGCCCGTAGGCAGGAGCTTCCCGGTGCTCGCGCCGCCGGGAGCGAAGAACTCGAGGCGAATGGGCGCGCCGGTGCCGGAGACTCCGGGGATGGCCAGATCCCCGTCCACGGCGGCCCGCCCGTCCTCGACCGGAAAGTGCGCGTGGATGAGCTTCTTCGTGTTCGTGTTGTGAATGCGGACGGTGGCGCGCGCACCCGCCGGCCTGACCAGCCCCTCGTCCACCGCGAAGGGGCCGATGGCGGAGGACATGTTGCCACAGTTTCCGCTGTAGTGCACGGTCGCCTCGCGGACCGACACCTGGGCGAAGGTGTAGTCCACGTCGGCGTCCGGGTGCGTGGGCGGACCGACCACGCAGACCTTGGAAAGAGACGAGATGCCTCCCCCCATCCCGTCGAGCTGGCGCCCGTTCGGGTCCGGGCTGCCCAGCGCTGCCAGGAAGATCTCGTCCCGCGACCGCCGTTCGTCCGGCAGGTCCCGCGCATGGAAGACCACGGCCCTGCTGGTGCCTCCACGCATGAAGACCGCCGGGATCCTCAACTGGCCCACGGGCCACCTCCTCCCCGCCCCGCCCCCACGCTCCGGCGCATCCTCACGCCGCCACCTCACGCCCCGGCCGCGCTCGCCCCCGCGGCCCGCCCGAACACAGCCCCGGACACGAGGCCCGTACCGCCCGGGTAGTTGTAGTGGAACAGCCCGCCGACCATCTCCCCGCACACAAACAGCCCGGGGATCGGCCGCCAATCGGTACCGAGAGCCTGTGCCCGTTCGTTCACCTTGAGCCCGCCGAACGTGAAGGTGATCCCGCCCGTGACCGGATACGCCACGAACGGCGGCGTGTCCAGCTT
Organism: Gemmatimonadota bacterium; assembly: GCA_016209885.1. GTDB lineage: Bacteria > Gemmatimonadota > Gemmatimonadetes > Longimicrobiales > Gaopeijiaceae > JACQVF01. Next base: position 10,599 of record JACQVF010000101.1, read on the forward strand.
CTGGGCCCAGTTCGACTTCGGGATCTCCAGCCCCTCCGTATGCATCCCGTCCAGCACCCCGGGAACGAACGCGCCGTGACCCGCCGCTTCGTTGTACGCCGCCAGCGTGCACGCCGCCTGTCTTGGGTCCAGCTTCAGTTGAGTGAGCAGCTCGTCCAGCGTATCCGCCTGGTAGGGCGTGCTCGTCGCATACCGTGGTTCCAGGAGGTGCAGCACCTTGCCGTCGAAAATCTGGTAGACCAGGCTCCCCGCCTGGTTCAGGATCATCCCCCCGTACTTGGCGTACGTGTAGAACTGGTGGTCCGCCGCCTCGTCCACGAACCGCTTCCCCTCCAGGTTGAGCATCACGCCATAGGGGTACGACAAGCGGTTCGTCTTATCGGTAAGCTCCCGCTTCCCGTAGTCCGGCGCGTCGGCGCTGATCGGCGTGGCGTGGCAACCGGTCCACTGCCCGGAAGGCAGCGCACCGATGTCCAGCGCCATCCTGAGCCCATCGCCCTGGTTGTGCCGTGTCCCGCGCACCTTGGCGTGATCCCACGGGCGGCCCAGGTACCGGGCTCGCCACGCCATGTTCGCCTCGAAGCCGCCGGCGCCGAGGACGACCGCCCCAGCGCGAAAGCGCCTGAGGCCGTCCGGACTGCGCACGAGCACGCCCGTGACCCGCCCCTTCGCATCCTGGATCAACCCGGTCGCACCGTGATCGTAGCGGATCTCCACCCCCACCGCCTCGGCCGTCGCGAACCAATGCCGGGACAGCCCAACGCCCTCGTGCACCGCGCGGATGATCGCGCCCGTCGGCCACTTGAGCACGCCGTCCACCCGCACCGCGCCCAAGGACACCGCAGGCTCCATGGGGATCTTCCCGACCTCGTGCATCCAGCAAACCGTCTCGTACGACCTGGAGATCAGGATCTCCGCCAGCTCACGGTCCGTGCGGCCGCTCGTCATCCGCATGAGGTCGTCCAGGAAAGCCTGCTCGGGGTACGCCTCCACCCCTGCCGTGAACCCCGGCCACTCCTCCTCCGCATGCGGTACCAGACGCTGGAGATCCCTCACATCGCCGAAAGCGAATCGCAGGAGCCCGCCGCTGAAGTGCGTATTGCCGCCCCGCTGCTCCTGCGGCGCCTTCTCCAGGACAAGCACACGCTTCGCTCCCGCCTCCCGCGCCGACACGCTGGCGGCGAGGGCGGCGTTCCCTGCTCCCACCACGATCACGTCATAATCCATGGATTGACTCCGCCTTTCCGTTGGCCACGCAGTTGGGTCCACGAAAACGCGCCAAGCTCTCCCGCTCCTACCACCGTTCGGCCGTGCACCCTCCCCCCGATCTCGACCGGGCGGACTGCCCCGCATCTCGCCGCGAGGGGCGCCCCGCGCCGCTGCGCCGCTGCGGATCAGCTCCCGCGGTCCGCACCGCTCCGTGTCGGCAGCGAACCCAGCACGGTGGCGTCCGATAACGTCTCCAACCGGTCCACCAGCTCTTCGGCCCGGTCGATCTCGTCCTCGCAGAGCCGCCCGGCAGCAAGACGGCGGAACTTGGCGAGGATTTCCTCTCGTGGGAGAGGATTCTCCGGGCTGCCCCGCCGGTGCAGAACCTCCCGGTCGAAGCCGCGCCCGTCACAGGTGTGGACCGCTATCCGCGCGGAGTGGCGGTAGGCCGGCCCCAGCCCATCGATCTCGGGCTCCACCCGGGCACGGATGCGCTTGATGAACGCGAGGATCGCAGGGTCCGCGAGGCGCTCGTCCCGGTATTGATCCACAAACGCGGCGCCGTCGAGGGCCATCACGGCCAGGCCGTAATAGAGGCTCATCTGCGCCGCCGTCGCGCCCTGCGCCCGGTACTCCCAGGCGCAGTGCGTGTAGGTCATGGAGCTCACACCCACCACCACCTCGGCGATGTCTGCGGCCACCAGCCCGTGGTCGCGCATGAGGCCGCGGAGGCCGTCGAGGGCGCTGTGAATGCTGGCGACCGCCGCGTAGGGCTTGAAGCCCACGGCCAGCGTTTCCCAATTCTCGCCCAGTCCCCGGGTGAGCGCCGGAAGATCCGCGTGCTCGCTCAGAGTGGTGAGGAACCCGCCGAACGGCGCCTCCAGTACGTTGGGCGTCCCGGTGAAACCACGCTCGGCGAGGAGCGCACCATCGACGCCGCTCTGCGCTGCGCGCCCGCAGTGGAACCGCTTGACCATGGACCCTTGCTGCGCAGCCATCAGTCCGGCGGCCTGTGACCCGGCGATGCCGAGGGCGTGCTGCGACCGGGCAACATCCAGCCCCAGAGCCCGGGCGGCGCTGGCGGCGGCGGCGAAGACGCCGGTCGTGCCTTGTGGGTGGAAGCCCCGGAAAAAGAGGCCCTGGGTCGCCGCCATTCCGACACGGGCCCCCACCTCGTAGCCAGCGACCACTGCGGTGAGCAACTCCCGCCCCGGTGTGCCGCCGCGCGCCTCGGCCACCGCCAGCGCCGCCGGAAAGCAGAGAGAACCGGGGTGGAGGATCGCACCGCGGTGGACGTCGTCGAGCTCGAACGCGTGGCCGGCGGTGCCGTTGGCCAGGGCGGCGAGCGACGCGGATGTGCGGTGGCCCGTCCCCAGAACGGACGCCTGCGGTCGACCGCCTTGCTCCCGGACGAAGTCGATGACCAGCCGAGTCCACGGGAGCCCCACGCCGAAGAGGCAACAGCCGAGGCTGTCCAGAACACAGAGCTTGGCGTGCTCCACGACGCTCGCCGGCAGGTCGTCATAGCGGAGGCCCGCAACGAATTGCGCCAGGCGGCGCGTGGCGCCCTCCTCCGCTGCGAGCGTCCAGCCGCTGCTCATCTGGAGGACGCCCGCTCGACGATCCCGTCTTCACGGGCCTGAAACTCGGGCAAGCCGACCAGCTCCTGCCGCTCCTCCCAGGTCAGCATCTCGTCCTGCAACGCGGTACTGGAGCCCGTGCGGTAGATCGTTTCCAGGGCCCGGCGCGCGGCCGCCGCCGCCGTGCGAGCCACCGCGTTCGCGTACAGGGCGATGGCGAACCCCATCTCCGCCAGCTCTTCCGCGGCGACCAACGGAGTTCTCCCGCCCTCCACCATGTTGGCGATGGTCGGAACATCGAACTCCCGGGGGATGGCGCGCAGCTCCTCGAGGCTCTGGGGCGCCTCCACGAATACCGCATCGGCGCCGGCCTCCACGTACGTCTGGCCCCGCCGGATGCCGGACGCCAACCCCTCCACGGCACGCGCGTCCGTCCGCGCGATGATCATGAGGCCGGGATCTCTCCGGGCCTCCGTCGCCGCAATCACGCGTTCCACCATCTCCTGGACCGACACCACACTCTTGTTCGCGAAGTGCCCGCAACGCTTCGGGTTCACCTGGTCCTCGAGCTGGACCGCCGCCACCCCGGCGGCCTCGAACTCCGCCACCGTGCGCATCACGTTCAGGACGCCGCCATGCCCTGTATCGATGTCGGCGATCACGGGGACGGCCACGCTGCCGGCGATCCGCCGGCTCACCTCGAGCATCTCGCTCATGCTGATCAGGCCAATGTCCGGCACCCCGAACCCCACGTTGGCTACGCCCGCGCCGGTTACGTAGACGGCGCGAAAGCCGACCCGCTCGGCCATACGCGCATAGAGAGGGTTGGTCACGCCCGGACAGACAACCAGGCCCTCGGCCACCCGCGCCCGCAGCGCTGCGCCCGGACTCGACATCACACCTGCTCCCCACCCTCCACCGTCAGCAGGGCGGAGAACTCCGGGACGCTGGAGCAACGGTCCAGATCCCGCGCGCCCGCGACTACCGCTCGGGCCCGCCCCGGCGACAGCCGATCGGCCGCCAGCCCGAGGAACTTGGCGTCCACCTCCCAAGAGGAAAGCGGCTTCTCCGGAGACCCCCTGGGATGCTCCGTGCGCAGCTCGATCTCCCGTCCGCCCGCGCGCAGCACGACGCGGCTGGCGAAGCGCTCCGGGTAGAGCCGGGCAACTTCTTCGTCCGGCGTGCAGCGCACCCTCCGCGCGAGGGACAGTACGCGCGGGTCCGCCAGTAGCTCGCGCCGGAACTGGCGTGGCAAGACCGCACCCTCCAGAAGGAGGATCGCCACACAGTACTGCAGGCTCATCTGCGCGTGCAGCACGTCTCCGGGCTCGTATTCCCACCCGCACTGCTGCATCACCGCGGGGCTGTGACCCACCTCGATGGCCTCGATCTCCCCGGCGCTGATCCCCAGGGCGGCCGCCGCTTCCGCCACCAGGTCCAGGGTCGAGTGGATGCTGCCGCAGCACGAGTAGCGCTTCATCGAGACCTCGCCCGCCACCCACCTCACCCCCAGCTCCTGTACCAGCCGACCCGGCTCGGGATCCGGCGCAAACGCGTGGCAGAAGCCGCCGTGCTCCAGCTCGAAGCCCCGGCGCGGCCCGGTGAAGCCCCGGGCCGCGAGCTCGGCCGCCAGGATCCCGGACTGGGCCGCTCGCCCGGCGTGCAGGCGCTTGCTCTCGGAGCCGTCGTGGGCGAAGCCCATCAGACCTGCTCCCTGCGTCGCTCCCAGCGTCAGGGCATGCGCCGTCCGCTCCGCATCCAGACCCAGGAGCCGGGCCGCAGCGGCGGCCGCACCTACGCCGCCGCAGATACCCGTCAGGTGGAAGCCCCTGAGCATGGTGTCGACCGGACCGCACGCCAGGCTCAGACGGATCATCGTCTCGAACCCCAGAACGCCGGCCAGCATCACGTCGCCGCCGGAACGGCCCAGGCTCTCCCCCAACGAGAACGCCGCGGGAAGGACCACGGCCCCCGGATGGAGCTTCCCCCCGGCGTGGTAGTCGTCGAAGTCGAGGGAATGGCCCAGGACGCCCAGGGCCAGGGCGGAGGAGGAGGCGGCGCCCGTCACGTCACTTCCCCACACCCTCGCCTCCCCGCTTTCCCGCAGGTCCCGCACCCACTCGACAACCGCCCGACCCCAGGCCGTCTCGTACCCAGCGAGGACGCATCCCGCCACGTCGATCACATGGTCCTTCATGCGATCCCGGACCGAAGCCGGGACGTCGTCGAGCCGCGCGGCCGCGACGAAGCCGGCCAGCTCCTCTGCCAGCGAGCCCACCGATACGGTCAGAGACACGCAATCACCTCCCCATGACTTCCGCTGCGGCAGCCGACTAGCGCTTCGCAATCAGCGATTAGCAAGGAGCAAAATGTGAGCAGCAATCGACCTGATCGCGAATCGCGAATGAACGTGACTACTACGCCGAGCACACCATCTCGTCGACCAGCTCGGCGATATCCCGCACCCTCGCCGCACCCGCTGGCGCCACCACGCCCACTCCCTCCTCCATCATGGAAAGACAGAACGGGCACGCGGTGCACACGGTGCTCGCGCCCGTCGCCACCGCCTCCCGGGCCCGGTTCACGTTGATCTTCCCGCCGACCCGCTCCTCGAAGAAGGCATGGCCGCCGCCAGCGCCGCAGCAGAAGCTCCGCTCCCGCGAGCGTCTCATCTCGAGACGCCGCCCTCCCAGCCGATCCAAAACCTCTCGTGGCGCATCGAAGATGTCGTTGTAGCGGCCCAGGTAGCACGGATCGTGCAAGGTCAGGGTTACGCCCGGCGATCCAGGAAGCTGTAGTCGCCCTCCCTCGATGAGCAACCGCAGGAACTCGCTGTGATGCAGCACCTCGTACTCCCCACCCAGCCTCCGGTACTCGTGCTTGATCGTGTGGTAGCAGTGCGGACAATGGGTTACAATGCGCCTCACACCGTAGCCGTTCAGCGTCGCGATGTTCTCCCGCGCCAGCATCTGGAAGTGGAACTCGTTCCCCGTGCGCCGCGCCGGATCACCCGTGCAGCGCTCCTCCGGCCCCAGGATCGCGAACCGCACACCGGCGCGGTTCATGATCCGCACCATGGCGCGGGCCACGTTCTGCAAACGCTCGTCGAGCGCCGCGGCGCACCCGACCCAGTACAGCACCTCGACCTCTTCGGGCCTCCCCACCTCCGACATGAGCTGCGGCGCGGTCATTTCCTGGCTCCCGTCTCCTCACGCTTCTCCGACCCTCAGCGTCTTCCCGTCTCTTGGGCACGCGCCCGCTGGCTCGCCCGCAACAGCCGAATCCTATCCAAACCTCATGGGGACCCGCGTGCGCGCTGCTTGCCTGAGATGCGGCCCGCAACGCCGAGACCCAATCGCTTTCTCAGCGCCTGAATCTGTTCTTCCGGTAGGTATTTCTGCCGGAGGGAAAGCAACGCGGGCCCGAACGCCCGTTCGATCTCCGGGCCGAATCGCTGAAAGATCTCGGCGAGGTAGACCTCGTGGCGGATCAGGCTGTCGGTCACCTCCACGATCGGACGGCTACGGGTATGGGCACCGTAGCCTCCGTCCGCGGTGTTCGCCACCAGGGTCTCCTCGAAATCCCGGGTCAGCATGATCAAGTGCATCCCCAGAGCCACCACCATACCGCTCGCCTCGTGCAGGTACACCCGCACCGTGCGGCCCAACCGGAAGCGCTGCGCCGCCGCGTCATCGCCAAACAGGATGATGAGGATCTCGACCCCCCTGTCCGCGGCCTCCCTCAGGTGAGCTCGATAAGGTTCAAGAAGGTGGGCGTCTGTTCTGACCCAGATGTGTCGCCGCGCGCTCCGGATCATATCGCCCATTTTCGACTCGATATTGCTCTCGCCGCTCACCACCCACACGTATTCCGTCGTATCGCTCTTCTTCAACGACGAGAGCTTCTCGGCCAGATCGTTGCAACGAGCACTGGTCTCACCAGCGATGCGGCCGAACAGGAATTCCGGGTCGATCGGAACGTAGCGAACCGGCCTCCTACTCACCGGCTGCACGGCCCTTTTCTTGGCCAGGCTTCCGACGGCGCTGTAGGCATTCGCTCGCGGCAACCCGCTGAGCTTGCTCACCTCGTAGGCGGTGGCTGGATGGCTCTCCAGAAGCGCTATGTAGGCCCTCGCCTCGTGCTCCGTGAAGCCAAGAAGCTGGAGATCTTCGACAAAGCGCTCGAGCGCCGGTGGCTCAACCCGCTTCTCGGACGGCATTCGGCCCGCTCCCTTCAAGAAGAAGGGCTTAGTCTACTGCCCGTACCCCCGGAACCCTCCAATGACGCCCCGGCCGCCCCGGCCCACACCCGTCTGCTCGAGCTCAGCCGCATCGGAAACCGACGTGATTCCTGGGCCGGGTCTTAGTATTTGCCAAAGCTACTACTATTTAGCCCCCCCGCTCGCCCGATGTCAAGGCCGCGGAATGCCCGGCTACCGCGCCTCGGCCGTCCTGGTGACGAATGCCTCGCCGATGCTCTTGGAGAGATCGTCGAGCGGCGCGCTCGTGAGATTGACCATGACCGCGACCACCACCTTCTCGTCCGGGTACACGAGCAGATGGGCGGTGGCGCCCACGGGCCCGCCGCCGTGGGAGTAAATCCGCCGCCCCTCGTCGTCCTTACCGATGTTCCAGCCCATCCCGTACCCGGTTTCCTGGCCCGACTTCGTCCGCTGCGAGGTGAAGAGCAGCTTCAGCGTCTCCGCCTTGAGGATGCCGGGCTGCAATAGAGCGCTGGCGAAGCGCACCAGATCATCCGTCGTGCCCACGAAACCGCCCGACGGCGTTTTGTGGCTGATATCGGTGTACGGCGCGTTGATCAGCTCCTCGGTGTTCTTGAGTCGCGGATCGGCAAAGCCCACCTTGTAGCTGTTGGGTGTTGCCATGCTCGGCCGCTCGTAGAGCCGGGCACGATAGGGAATGATGCTGTTCCAGTACATGGCGTCGGTGTCCCGCATGCCCAGCGGCCCCAACACGTGCTGGCGCATGAAACTCATGTACTCCTGCCCCGTGATCTCTTCGATCACCACGCCCAGCAGGTTGTAGCCGTAGCTCGAATACGAGTACCGGGTCCCCGGCTCGAAAAGGAGCGGATCATCCTTGAACTCGTCGAGGCCGTCACGGTAGGTGGGGTACCGCGTGTACGTGATGAAGTCCCGGTAGCTCCGGTAGTGACGGATCCCGCTCAGGTGCCCGGCGAGCTGTCGGATCGTGATCGGGTGGCCCTTGTCCGGAAAATACGGAACGTACTTCTGCACGGGCGCATCCCAGTCCAGCTTCCCCTGCTCGTGGAGCAGGGCGAGCCCCACTGCGGTGTGGGACTTGCCGATCGAGCCGCTCTGGAACTTCGTGATCGGCGTGACCGCCACCATCTGCTCCAGGTCGGCGAGCCCGAAGCCTTCCGACCAGACGATCGCGCCGCCCGCCGCCACCGACACCTGGAGCCCCGGCATCCGCTCCTCGCCCATGTACTGCTCGACCAGCTTCCGCGCCCGGGCGATCGCCTCCCCGTGGCTCTTGGGCGGAACCCCGTGGTACGGTCCGCCGGCCTGCGCCATGACACCGGCGGGATCGACCCAGCCGGCCAGCCAGCCGGCCAGAGCGGCGGCGACCATTCGCGACGTGAGCCTTGGTCTCATGTTGGCCTCCTCAGGTTCGAGCTACCGCGGTCCGGCCGACCCGCGGCTCCGGTCTGCCGGGACGAAATCCCTGGCGACGGCACGGCCATCGCCCTCGCGCAAGAGCTTCATCATCTCATCGATGCTGTCCAGTCCTTCCAGGCCATTTGCCAGTTCCAGGACGCGCCCGACCTGGGGCGGCGACAGCGCGCGGCCGGCGCAATCCTGGAATTTGCCAAGCATCTCGGCGTCCGTGAGCGGCCGGCCCCAGTACCCCCGCGGCGTGTCGCAGCGGGACTCATAGACCTGGCCGCTCTCCATCCTCACACGCACCACCGTATGCGTTTCGCAAATGTCGTCGGGAATGTCGGCGCGAAAATCCGCCCGCACCCGCGACAGCAGCTCCTCCACGTCCCGGGAAAACCGGCGTTCGTCGCTGAAACTGTCGATCGTCACCTCGCCATCGAGGAGCGCTGCGACCGCCGCATACTGCACCGAGAACTTCCCCTCCAGGCCATTGCGAGGCCCAGGTCGATCCACCACCCGGCGATCCGTGGTCTCGATCTCCACGCCTTCGATCTGCGCCGGCTCGAGTCGCAGGCGGCCGCGCAGCTCGAGGGCCGCATCGATGGCGCGGTGCGTGTAGGTGTGACTCGGGTACTTCTTGATCGCCACTCCGGGTGTGGCCAGGAACCAAGGATCGCCATAGCGGCGCAGCTCTCCCAGGTCGTAGCGGCCGAAATAGTACTCCGCGAAACCACCCCCATCGATGATGTCCTCATGCGCCGTCCAGTCCAGGCGCGCCAGGAGCGCCGCCTCCAGGCCCATGCGACCCGCGTTGGCCGGGTGGGTGGACTTCGTCATCGTCCCGGTATTCGCCGTCAGCCCACATGCACGCGAACCCGCGATGCCGAGCGCCCAGCAGGTCTGCTGCGGAGTGAGCCCCAGCAGATTCGCTGAGGCCGCCGCGGCGCCCAGCGGCCCCACGACCCCCGGGGGGTGGAAGCGATAGAGCTCCATGCCGAAGCCGGCACGTCGCAGCAGCGCCTGCACTTCGAATCCCGTGACCAGCGCCGCTATCAACTGCCGCCCGTCGTAGCATTCCCATTCGGCCAGAGCCAGAAGCGGCGGCAGCACCGGAGAGGTGGGGTGCGTCAGCGGCAGCATCATCGGCTCGTAATCCAACACGTGCGCCAGCACGCCGTTGGCAAACGTCGCCGACAGGGGATCCGCCCGGCAGAAACCTGTGACAACGGAGCAGGGTCCATCGGCGCCGAGGCCCCGAACGTAGCGCTTCACACGTTCCGCGGCGCCCGACAGCTCGGCACCGCCGGCAAGCATTACCCCGATCGAGTCCCGGCAAACCTCCTTCGCGGCAGCCACCACATGCGCGGGGAGTCCCTCGAAAGTCGTCGCAGCGATGCGCTCCGCCAGCTCGTAGGTCGCGGTCAACGTCTCAGCTCACCTGTCTCGAGCCCCGCAGTCCCGCAGCTCATTGCTTCCACTTCGTCGGCACGATCGGCAGGACGACGTGAGACGGGTATGCCGAGCTGTGGTGGATGGTGTTGTCCGCTGGGATCACGCGGCGGTGCCGGCCCAGCGGCTCGCCGGTGTTCGGGTTCACGTCGAAACGCGGGAAGTTGCTGCTCGAGATGTCGATCCGGATGCGATGCCCCTTCCTGAACACGTTCGCCGTGGGAAACGGCTCGATTGTGAACTCATACACCTGACCCGGCGTCATCAACTCTTCTGTCCCTCGCCCGTTGCGGAAGCGTGCCCGGACGATGCCGTCCGTGAGGTTGAGATCGTAGCCAAAGGGGTAGTCGGGGCTCGGTGGCTGGACGTCTACGAGCTTGGCGGTGAAGTCCGTGTCAACGGCGGTCGATGAAGCATATAGCTTCACCACGATAGGACCCACCACCTCCACGTCTTCTTCCAACGTTTCGGTCTGAAAGACAACGACGTCCGGCCTGGCTTTCAGAGGCAGGTAGGGCGGCCTGGCGCCATAAAGGCCCTCCCGTTCGCGCTGGTCGAAGGCCCCGTCCACCAGGCGACTCGACACCCCGCCGCCGATGGTGGGGACCGGGTCCCGCGGGTCGAACGTATAGATCGTGGACGGGATGACCGCGTCCGGTGGCTTCGGGCTCAAGCGCCCGTCGCCGTCAAAATAGTAAGACGCAAACCTGGTGTTCGGCAGCGGCCACTGCTCCTCGCTCCGCCAATAGCCGCCGTGCTGTAGCCGGCCGTTCCGGTCCTTGCGGCCATCGCCCGTTCCCATGACGAAGAGCCGGACCGGTGCCTCTCGCTCCACGCCCGTCTTCTCTCCCTTCAGAAAGTGGTCGAACCAGCGAAGGTGGAAGTAGGTCTCGAAGTCGGGGATGGCGGATTCCACGCCAAAGTCCACGTCTCCCGCGTAGGTCCGCGTGACCGTTGTGCTCCCGTGGATCCAGGGACCCATCAGCAGACGAATGGGCGATTTCTTCCTGCGAGAGAGCTCGACATAGTTCCGGATCGTGCCGCCTGTGAAAATGTCATACCAACCGCCGGCGTGGAGCATGGGGATGTCCGCCGTCTGATCATAGTAGTGGACCCAATTCACGCCCAACCCCTTCCAGTAATCCTCGTCCCCGATCTCCGCCATCTTGAGGAGGTAGTCCTCGATGGCGGGAACCCCGGAAAACGGATTGAGCCCTTTGCGAAGCGGCAGGGCGCTCTGCCATTCTTTGCCCAGCTCCAGGAGTTCCTCGATGTTGAGCGGCGGCTCACCGTTGCTGCCCAGCCGGCGAAAGGCCGGCTCCCCGACCAGTTGGGACGCCGCCCAGGTGATCTGCCGGCCCACCTCGTAGGCCCCGTGGTACCCGATACCGTGGTCCCAACCGTCGTAGAGCCCGCCCTGGTTGATTACGAGCGTCTTCAGCGCCGGTGGGTTCATCTTCGCCACGTCGGCCTGAGCGTGGGCGCCGTACGACGTGCCCCACATCCCCACCTTTGGCTCGACATACGGCAGCTTGGTCAGCCATTCGATGGAATCGTAGCCGTCCAGCGCGTCGTACTTGAAGTACTTGCTGAAGGTGCCCTCGGACTTGTAGCGACCGCGGGCGTCCTGGATGACCACCACGTAGCCGTGCCGCACGAAGAGTTCCACCTCCGGGCGCCGGCCCACGGCCGACTTGTCGTACGCCGTCCGGTGAAGAAGGATCGGCAAGCGTTCTCCCACGGGTACGCCGTTACGGGCAGGACGGTAGATGTCCGTCGCGATCCGCACGCCGTCTCGCATCGGAATCATGAGATCCTTCTCGTACAGGATCGCCGCCTCATAGGGTGGCTCACCCTGGGCGTCCACGTAGCCGGGCCACCCGAACGACAGCACGACCAGCAACGGCGCCACGTTCGCCTTCATCACCGTTCCCTCCTCCCCAGGGAGTGCAACGCCCGGTCCGTGACCTGGCCCGTCTGCGCAGGCGGCGGCGGAAGATCAAGTACGGCCGACCGGGAGAGGATGACGGCCGCTGGGAAATTGGGCCGGATCCTGAGCCAGCGGCGCCACACGAGTCGCCACGGGCAACCATGCACGCCTCGCCATGAGCACCACGGTCGGACACGCCGCCGGGCCGCACGCGAGGGCAGGCGCCCCGTGCTCACACGCAACTTCAGGCGGCGACGTCGGCGGACCCAAGCCTCCAACGCCGGCCCCGGACGAGGCTAGAGTGGTGCAGCAACGCGGTGAACCGTGTTCGCTTGCCCGCCCGTGCACCCAGCGACCTGCTAGTCCTGCGCCACCCCCAAGAGGAACGCCTGCGCGATGCTCTGGGTGACCTGATCCAACGAAGCGCTCGTGATATTCACCATGACCGCAACGACTATCTTCTCGTCCGGGTAGACGAGGAGACTGGCTGTGTGACCGAGGGCCCCGCCCCCGTGACTGTAAGTCCGCCGCCCGCTGCTGTCCTTGCCGATTCTCCACCCCATCCCGTAGCCCGTCTCCTCGCCCGCCTTCGTCTTCATTGACGTGAAGATCATGCTCAAGGTTTCCGCCTTGAGGAAGCCTGGCTGGAGGAGGCCGCTCGCGAAGCGCACCAGGTCGTCGCACGTGGTGAGCCAGGCGCCGGCCGCGACCTTGTAGCTCGGGTCCGCAAACGGGGCATTGATCAGCTTGTCGTGGTTCTTATGGGCTGCTCCCGCGAATCCCACCTTATAGTTGCCGGGAGTGCCCATGCTCGGCCGCTCGTACAGCCGGGCCCGGCCCGGCATGATGTCGTACCACCGGTACGCCTCCGTGTCCCGCATGCCCAGCGGCTCGAATACGTTCTGCGTCATGTAGGAGATGTAATCCTGCCCCGTGATCTCCTCGATCACCACGCCCGCAAGGTTGTACGCATAGCTGGAGTACGAGTACTTCGTCCCGGGCTCGAAGAGCAGCGGGTCATCCTGCCAGATCTTCAGGCCATCACGGATACTGGTGTATTCTTCCCGGATGAAGAACTCGCGGTCCACGCCCTCGGGCTTGTAATGGCGAATCCCGGAGACATGGCCGACGAGTTGGCGCGTGGTTATAGGCCACGGCTTCTTCGGGAAGAATGGCACATACGTACGAACGTCGGCGTCCCAGTCCAGCTTTCCTTGCTCGTACAGCCGGGCCAGGCCCGCGGCCGTGTGGGACTTGCCGATGCTGCCGCTTATGAGGCGGGTGAGGCGGGTGACGGGAACGCCCTGTTCCACGTCGGCCAGACCGAAGCCACCGGACCAGATGATCCTGCCCCCGACCCCCACGGACACCTGTAGGCCGGGAACCCCGGTCTTCTCGAGGTATTCCTCCACCACCTTCCGGGCCTGCTCGATTTCGGCCGCGGACCTCACGGGGGCACGGCCGTAGTACGGGGTGCCGTAGTGTTGCGCTTCCACCGTCGCGGGGCTCAGCCAACCCATACCCGTGAGCGCCGTCGCCAAAACAAGCGCGCCGCACACACCCGCCTTCATCTCTTCCATCATCGCCTCCAGCTACAGGGGATGAGCGCCCCGGAACCACGCTGCGCCGGTCCCGACGGCGCCAACCATCAGTAACGGCTCCCTAATAACGGCTGCTGATAACGGCTCCTTCATCGTGGCCGCCGCAGGCGGCAGCGTCCCGAGCCGCGGACTGTGCTCCTACCCCGCATCCTTCTCCGCCCTCGGCAGGGGCAGGCACGTGTTGTCTATGAACGCATTGCCGTGCGTGTCCTGCCCCTTGTCCAACGGGATCTTGTGCCGGAGCATGTCGTTGATGCGATGCCCTTGCAGGAAGAGCTCCCGCCGCCGCTCCTCCAGCACCTGGGCCCGGATCGCCGCCGGATCGCTGCTCGTGAAAAGCGGCAGCTTGGCCGCCACCCGCAGCCGGTTTATGGCGTCAACCGCCGCCTGACCCCCCTCCGCCTCCGCGATGATCAACTGGGCCTCCTGCCAGTTGGCCATCGGGATGGAGGCCGAGACGGAGGTGTACTTTAACTGGACCCACGCCCGCGTCTGGGCATCGTTGCCGAAGCGCTTCAGGTCCTGCACCGGCACCCGCGGGTCGGCCACGCCGTCCACCGTGAGGCCGCGGTACCGTGGATCGACGGACACCACCATCTGGTTGTTGTTGTTGTGGAATACGGTATTGTAGCGGCGAGGGATCGCCGCCGAGTAGGTGGCGTAAGCCACGAACCCCTGGGGAACGGCCCTGGCGTCCGCAGCGGCGTCCGCCGGCTTCCCCAGATCGAGGCGCACCCGCGCACGGCCCACCCGCGCCGTGTTCAAGATCGCCGGCGACGCGGCGGTTTGGGCCAGCGCCAGGGTCAACCGCTCCTCGGCCCGCTGGAGCACCTCGCGCGGACTGATGATCGAGCCGCCGTCAAGCGCCATCTCGCAGTACGCCTCGCCCAGCAGGGCCGTGGCGTAGCCCGCGTACACCGCCGCCGTGGCCAGCAGCGTGGCCTTGTTGCTCACGGCCGCCTCCGAGAACGACGAGATGTGCTTGACGGCGGTCTCGGCCTGGCCCCGCGCAATCTGCAGCGGCAGATAGATGTTATAGCCGCCTCGGAACGCCGTTTCCGGACAGACGCCGCGGCCGGACTCGTAGTCGGTGATCCGGGTGTTCCAGGTGGACACCTCGCGCCAGCCGGACGAGTTGATGAACTCGTCCGCCCAGAGGCCCGTCGCCTGGATGAACTCCGAGTACGCGCACTCGAAGTCGGTGATGGCGCCGTTCACCACAATCGGCGCCATGGACGGGTCCGCCAGCGCGTCGCTCGGTATCCGCGTCGGCAGCTCCACCTCGAGGATGTCGCCGCACCCGGTGGCGACGACCAGCCCGAGCAGAGCCGACATGGCCGAGATGAATCGACGCCCGCGTGCGCCGCCGAGTTTCTTGGTCTCTGCGCTCGACATGGATTTCACTCCTCGTTCGTGCCGTACGCCCGTTCTGGGACCATTACCGGGCTCTGTTCGCGACCCGCCCTCAGAACGTCAGAACGTGAGACGCAGCGTGGTCAGGAAGTGCATGGTCGGCGGCATGACCGTCTGGAATCTCGCATCGTGCTCGCCGCCTGGGGTGCGGATCTCGGGGTCGAAGATCGGCTCGCCCCAGGTGTCCTTCTGCGCCGCCCAGAGCAACGCCACGTTGCGCCAGGCCGCCGTCAGCGACGCACGCTTGAATCCACGGACCCAGCTCTCCGGCAGCGTGAAGGTGGCCGAAAGCTCGCGCAGCTTGGCGAAGCCGGCGTCATACATGCCGATCGGTGCCCGCGGAACCACATCGCGGTAGGCCTGATAGATCGGATCCCGCATCGGGGTGCTGGTCGTCGTGTTGCGGAACACCGTGGCCGGCCCCTGGATGTCACCGGAGATCTGCGTGAAGCCGCCGCGGAAGTCCACAAGGGCGTAGAGTTGCAGGTTCCTGAGGAGTGTCACCGTGCTATTCACGTTGCCGCTCCACCTGGGGTTCGGCTGGCCCCAGTACAGCTTCGGCGCCTGGCCACAGGGCATGGGCTTGTGATCGTTCTCGGCGCCTCCATCGCAGAGGACGTTCACGAGCGCGCCCTTCGCATCGTACTCCGCGTGCACCACTTTCCAGTGGAAGATGGAGGCGATGGGATACCCTTCCCGATGCTGCTGGTCCCCGAAGACAATGGGCGGCAGTCCCCCCAAGCTCTCGATCCGGTTCTTGTGCGTCGCAAGGTTGAGGCCGAGATCCCACCCCAGGCGCTCGCCCTCGAGGACCCGGCCGGTCAACGCCAGCTCGACACCCCAGTTCTTGACCTTGCCCAGGTTCACCATCTGGCTGCCCGGGAAGCCCTCCGAGGGCCGAACCGGCTTGGCGACAATGGCGTCCCTGGTCGTCCGGGTGTAATAGGTAAACGCAGCGGTGAGCCGATCCTCTAGAAGCCCCGCGTCGAAACCGAACTCGAGCTCGTCCCCGACTTCCGGCTTCAGGTTGGGGTTGCCCAGAGTGTTCGGCGTCAGGGCCGGAGCGGCACCCGAACCGACGGTGGGGGTGTACAGCGTGACGGCCGCGAACACGTCGGGTTGCAGTCCTGCCTGCCCCCAGGCCGTGCGCAGCCGCAGCGTGTTCACCGGCCGCAGGTTCCAGAACGCCTCCTCGCTGATCACCCAGGTGGCGCTGAACTTCGGATAGTAGGCAGCCTTGAACTCGGAGCCGAACGCGCTGTTGCCGTCCCCCCGCAGCGCGCCGGTCACGAACAGTCGGTTGTGCCAGTCGAACTGCTGCTGCAGGTAGAAACCCAGGGTCTTGTTCTCGATGAAGTCCTCGCTCCCCCTCGTCTGCGAGGCTCCCGCCACCGTCGTTACCGACGGCGCCGGGAAATTGTCGCCCTGCGTCATCAGGGTCGTAAACCCCTTGTGAACGTACTGCGCCCCGAAGGAGGTCGCGGAGCGAACCTCAGGCCTCAGCTCGAAGCTCGCCGTGGCACTGTAATCCAGGGTGCTGTACTTGACGTCTCGGGTTTCCACCAGCTTGCTCCCCACGCCGCGCGAGCCGAAGAAGTTGATCTCGTTGGGGGGCACCCGCGGGAAGAGCTGCGAGTTCTCCTCTTCCACCACGTCACGGCCCGCGACGAGCCGCTGCTGGAACCACTCAAACGGGCGGAACCTGATCTCGGCGCTCGCCGTGAAGCGGTCCAGGTTGGAAAGAGACTCGATCTTGGCCGCCGTTTCAGGGTTCGCATAGCGGAAACCGCGGTTCGGCGTGTTCAGCAGGGTGGGCGAACTGTAGATGATCATGTCCCAGATCCCGAATCCGGCTGCCGCCTGGCCGAAGCGGGTCTTGCTCTCGATGTAGCCGAGATTCCCGTTGATCTCCCACTGCTCATTGGGAACCAGCGTCAGGTTCGTCCGCGCCCCCAGCTTCTTCTGCCAGTTATAGGAGAGGATCCCTTCGTTGTCGTCGACGTCCACGGAGCTGAAGTAGCGCACGAGGTCGCTGCCGCCGCGCAGGCTGACGGTGTAGGATTGGAGATGGCCCGTCTGGAACACGTTGTTCCCCCGCGCCTTCTCCAGCTGGTACACGTTCATACTGTCCCGCTTGCCCGTCGCGTCATCGTACGAGTACGTCCAGAGGATGCGCCCCTCGGGATCGTCCATCCAGTTGGCGCCCTGGGCGATGGCCACTTCCACGGTGGGCGGTCCCTGCCGTCCTCTCTTGGTGATGATCTGAACTACACCGTTGGCCGCCTCCGTCCCGTATAGCGTCGCCGCCGCGGGCCCCTTGATCACCTCGATGCTTTCCACCTCCTCGAGGTTGAGATCGTTGAGCCGGGAAACCTGGCGCCCCTGGCGGAGCGGCGGGCCGGTAGCGGGCTCGTTGTCGACGCGCACCCCGTCCACGATGATGATCGGCTGGTTGGGCAGCGACATGCTGGACACCCCGCGAATTCGCATGACGCTCCCGGTCCCGATCATTCCCGAGGCCGGGTACACCGTCACCCCCGGCGTCCGCTGGCCGAGCGTCTGCTCCATGTTCAGGCTCGGCGTGATCTCCGCCAGCTTGGCGGCATCCACCCGATCCACCACGTTGCCGATCGCCCGGCGCTGCGTACCCCCGGCTGTGCCCGTGACGATGATCTCGTCGAGCTCCAGCGCCTCTTCGTCCAGCTCGAAGTTCACCGCCACGCTGCCTCCCGATGGCACCGTCACGGTCCTTGCCGCCTTTCGGTAGCCGAGGAGCTCAACCTGCACGCTCACCTCGCCCGCCGGAGCGTTCACCAGGAGGTACCTCCCCGATGAAGCGCTGAGAGCACCCACAGCGCTGTTGGCAATGAAGACCTGCGCGCCCGCGAGCGGCCGCCGGCTCCGGGCATCGAGAATGGAGCCCGTGATCGTGCCTTGGCTGAAAGCTCGCGCCGACAGCGCGGGCACGAGCAGTACCGCTGCCAGGGCGACGCGCACAAGTGAGGACATCGATCCCTCCTGACCGGAGATACAGTGAAACACCCGTGCACCTCTCCCGGGCTCAGGGCAGCCGCGCCCTGGCCCGCGAAACGCGGCGAAGCGCCACCCGAAAGTCACGGCGCCCCGCGTACCCACCCGCGCACCAACACGCGAGCACCTGGAACTGTCGTCGACGGAAGCGTCGTGAATCGCGAAGCCCCGGGGGGGTCGAGCCTCCGTCGAGCGTCGGATGCGTGAGGAGCGAACCATCGGCCATCTTCACCACCGCTGCCACCGCCGCGGGCGATTCGTCACCAACCCCTTCTCGCCCGCTCCTGCTCGGCCGGAACTGCTACCCGCCGGTCCATGACGAGAAGAGGCGCCGCCGATCGCAGGCACGAAACCACTGCGAACGACGATCAAGGAGACACAATGCGCGAGGCGGCGGGTCCCACCGTCCCGGTGCCTGTACCCCCCCGCTCCCCACCGCCTCGCGCATTCCCATGCCGGAAAGACCGGGGAGTTTAGTATTCGCTTTAGCTACTACTTTAGGGCGGATAATAGGCCACGGCGCGGGCTCGTGTCAAGAGTTTCGATGTCCGATCTCAGCGGGCCGTCGTGCGGCTGCTCGCGGCTGCGGAGGAAGGCCGGCGGCGACGGTGGACTCCCAGCCCCGACCGGCCTCTCACCGCGTCACACGCGCATTTTCGCGTGGCCGTAACCTGCAACTGCGCTTCGGTGAGCGCCTCTATCACCGACTCGCCCGAAGGTCCCGCAGGCGCTCCACCCCGTGCTGATCGACCAGGAAGCTTCGCAGCCACTCGAGCGCCGCGGGTGAGACGTCGGTGGCCACCGCGAAGCGCTGCTCGGCCGTCTCCCCCACGTAGAACGGGTACTCTCCGACGTCCATCCGGGCAGCCTCCAGGAAAGCCGGATCGTTCGTGAGCTCCCCGGCCGCCCGGCGCAGGATTTCGATCGCCTCCGGAGGCGCGTCATCGTGAACCCACAAGACCTTCAGCACGGCGAACCCCGCCGCCAGCACGGCCTTATACGCCTCCCAAAGCGGTCCGGCCGGCTCGTGTCCGGAGATCGCCACGTAAACGTCCCGGATGGACGGCAGCTCCGGCACCGTCGGGTCACGGACGACGTTCCCTTCCTCGTCCAGGATGCCGAAGCTGAAGAGCGGGACCACAGCTCCTTGCTCCACCTGAGGCTTGATGTGGGCGAGGTACGTGGCCATGATCTGGAACTCGATGTTCGTTTCCCCCTGCTCGAATGCCATCCGCGTGGCCCCCCGCGAGTTGTAGCCCAGGATCGTCTTCACGTCGAGACCCAGGAGCTCAAAGGCTACGAGCATGATCAGGTCGGTGCCGGTGGGCGAGATCCCCCCGTACACGATGGGGACGCCCGTGCGAGGGAGTTCAGCGGCGGAGGTCACGCCCAGCTTCGGCGAGACGAAGACCACACCGCCCGCCGGAGACGCCAGGATCGCGGAGAAGTCGCGGAAGTCGTAGCGCACCATAGGCTCCCCGAGCAGGAAAGAGAGCACGGGGGTCGCGCTGGACACCAGAAGCGTGAACCCATCATGGCGGCGTCGCAACGCGAACTCATTGGCGCCCCCGACGCCCGAGGCACCGGCGATATTGACGACCTGGACAGAGCTCCCCGGCCCGAGGCGCCCCTGGAGATGGGGCGCAATCACCCTGGCCCACGTGTCCGTGCCGCCACCGGGACCGAACGGAACGATGACCTCCAGCGTCTTCCGCGAGTAGAAGCTACCGTCTCCCGCGCTCCAGCCGAACTCGTGCCCGCAGGCCGAGAGGCAGGCGGAGAGAAGGAGCGACGCACAGGCGACGCCGATAGTCCTCATCTCATAGCCCTCACGGCGCCCTTCGGGACCCGGGCTGGTCCGCCCCGGACGCCGCGGCCGAGCGTACGCTCGGGAGCGCGGTGACGAACGAGAAGCGTGACGTTCATAGCGCAGGAGAACAGGCCGAAGTCCGTCGCCGGGGGAAGGCGGGCCCGCACGCCAGGCCTATCGGCATTCGACCCGGCAGCCTTTCGGCCGCCGGGTCGAACGCCAAGCCATACAGCGCGAACGAGCGGCGTCGCCGCCTTTCCTTTCCGTCGCTCGGATCGCTGGTCGCTCCCTACTTCCTCAGGTTGGGGTTCGTCTCGAACTCCGTGAGCGCGACCGGGTAGCACAGGTGACTATCCGGCGCCAGGTACGTCTGAGCGCTCGGGATCTCGTGGGGGTCCAGGGCCCCGGGCGTTTTGTCGTCCGCCCACCGGCGCCGCGCTCCCAACCGCCGCCCTTCCAGCCAGAGCTCGATGCCGTGCTCGCGCTTGAACACCGTCCAGGCCTCCACCACATTCGTCGCCGTCCACGGCTCCAGCGCCTTGCCGGTCTTCGTGCTGATCACGCTGCTGCGCAGTGCGTTGATCACGGCCATGGCCTCCTGCCACTTCCCCGCCACCAGGAGCGCTTCCGCCTCGATCAGGCGCATCTCCCGTCCGGACGACAGGTTCGCCGGCGACGCGGCCGCCGGGTACTTGGTCTGGATCAGGAAGGGCACCTGCCCGAACCCCGGTATGGGCTGGTCGCCGGTGGGAAACTTCGGGTCCGTGGTATACGGCGTCCGCGGATCGCCCGTGTCCTTGAAATAGTTCTCGTAGAAGGTGTTCCAGGTGGTGTGCCCCCGGAACGGCTGCCTCGCCGTCGTCCACCACCAGGGGTTGTACTGCGCCTGCTCCACATCCGAGAAGTTCGTCCGGAACCTGAAGCTGTCGAGGATAGGCTTGGCGTCGGCCACCGCATCGGCCCACTTCCTCAGGCCCACGCGGGCCGAAGCCCGCCCGGACCGGGCGGCGTTGGCCAGGTCCGATTTCCCGATCTTCGTGAAGATCTCCAGCGCCTTGGTGAAATGCTGCTCCGCGCGCTCGTAGAAGGCACGCGGCCCCTGCTGGAGCGGACCCCCGTCGATCACCGCGTCGCAGAAGTGCTCGCCCAGGAGGCGGTTCCCGTACCCGGCCCAGAGGTATCCCCGGCCCACGACCTCCGAGGACCCGAGCTGATCGCTCGTCAGCACCTGCCCGAAGCGGCGGAGCCCGTCCTCGGCCACCCACCGCGCGTTCTGGACCTCCTCCCAGCGATCGCCGGTCACATCGGGCAGGAGCAGCCCCCGCCGCTCCGTCTCCGTGATCCCCCAGTACCCCGTGTTCCCGGACGGGAAGATCTCCCTGGCCGCTGACGCACCGCGCCGGGAAATCTCACCCCACGCGTCGTTGAACGCCCGGTTCATCCCGGCGACAACTCCCGCATACGCAGCAGGCTGGTCCAGGAACTGGTCCTGCACCGGCCCGGGGTTCGTCACGCTGAAGTCGCAGCCCGCCAACGGGAGAAGAGCTGCGAAGACGAGCCCGCCCGCGCCCCGCCGGCGGCGGTCGCTTCCTCTTTCTCTGCGAGGTCTCATGGTATCCTCTCCGTATTCCGGCTCACAGTGCTATGGTCTTGCACGAGTGGAACCGGACGCACGATGTCACCGATTCCCTCAGAAGCCCACGCGCAGCGACATGGTAAAGACCGCGGGGGGAGCCACGGCCTCCCCGACTACGCGGTACACGGTGTTGTGACCGGAGTTGTCCACCATCTCTGGATCGAGGTCCAGCCAATCGTCGTTATACCAGCGGATCCAGTTGCGGGCCGACAGGGTGAGCGTCGGGCTCTCGCCCCACGGAACGAGCCGGCCCAAGGGGAACTGCGCGGTGATGTCGCGGATCTTGAAGAAGTCCGCTTTGAACACGTGGGTACCGCGCAGGGTCGTCGTCCTGAAGTTGCAGAGGGCCCGAAACTTGGCCGGGATATCCGCTACGTCGCCCTTGAGTATCCGCTGGGGCAGGTCCCGGCAGGTGGGCCAGTCGGCGGCGCGGGAAATGGCGTTCGACCAGCCCGAGTTCCCCATGTAGAAGCCGCCCATGAACTCGCCCCGAGCGCTGAGGATGATGTCTCCCGGCAGCCGGATCCGCGTGTTCGGAACGATCGTGGTGGTAGGCTGATTGGGCCCCATCACGCACTCCGTGGTCTTCGCCCCCGTACCCGGGGCGAGGCAGGTCTCGTACCGCGGATCGGCGAGCTCGTCGGGATTGAGGATCTTCCGGCCCAGGACCACCGGAACCGGCTCGCCCTCGATGATCCAGGCGTTACCGCCTACCGAGAACGGCGCCGCGCCGCCCAGGTCCAGCACCTTGCTCCGATTCGTGGCGTAGCTGACCCCCACGTCCCAGGTCAGGTTTTCCCGCTGGAGCACCGTCGCATTCACGTTCAGCTCGATTCCCTTGTTCTCCATCTCCCCCACGTTCTCTAGCTGCGCGTCCCACCCGCCGAGAGACGGGGTCCGGCGGACACGGAAGAGGGCATCCGCCGTCCTCTGGTAGTAGTACGTGAACTCCCCGCTGACCCGGTTATCCAGGACGCTGGCGTCGAAGCCCGCCTCGTACTCACGGGTGCGCTCCGGCCCCAGCTCGGGATTCCCGGCGTTCCTCGGCAGGAAGCCGGGAGTCGTGCCGAGCCTCGTCGGGTCCCAGGTGCGGACGGCGTCGAAGGCGCCCGGCGCCCGCCCGGACTCACCCATGGCGGCCCTCAGCTTGAGGCTCCCGAGCGACGGCTTCCAGAACGGCTCGTCCGAGACCACCCAGGAAAAGCTCACCTTGGGGTACGGCTCGAGACCCAGGTTCTCGCCGAACGCGCTGTTCCCGTCCACCCTGAGCCCCGCCGTCAGGAAGACCCGATCCCGCCAGTCCAGGCGCATCTGCCCGAAGAACCCGGCGTTGATGACCCGGATCCGCTCCTCGAACGAGAGGGTCTTGCCCCCGGAGCTGAGGGTGGGCTCGCCGGGCCCCGGGAAGTCCCGGGAGTCCCCCGCGACGTCGGTCTCCTCGTCCTCCACGGCCTGGCCGCCCCAGGACGCCGTCAGGCCAAAACGCTCGCTGACGTCGAAGACATAGCTGCCCGCGTAGTCGAACGTCAGCTTCTCCCCCACCCACTTCTTGTTCCCCAGGATCCCCGTGGGCGCCAGCCGGTACCCGAACCGGCGAAGCTGCCGGAGCTCCACCAGCGCCCGGTCCCACCCCACGGTCAGGCGGGTGTTGAACCGGGTGGACGGACTATACGTGGCCGTGACGCCGGTGATCAGGTGGTCAATATTCGTGTTGATTTCGTATTCCAGGACCCGGTTGATCAGGTCGTACTTGAAGCCGCCCACGTAGTTGATATCCCCACGGTACGTGTTCAGGATGATGCCGTGGGAGTTGTTCCCCGAGGGCGTGTTCGAAATGTCGTTCGAGGTCAGCGACGTGTTCCACTGGAGCTGCAGGTTCTGCATGGGGCTGAAACCAAAGTTGCCCTGGACATTGAACTTCTCCTCCGCGTCATTCACGAAGATTCCCTTGTTGTTCTCCCAGCTACCGGCCAGGAAGTAGGTCAGATCGCTCGCGCCGCCGCCGCGCGCCGAGACGTAGTACTTCTGCCGGTAGGCGGTCCCATACTCGTACCTGCACTGCTCCGGCGTCGCACCGGCCGAGCAGAACCCGCCGGCAAAGCGGCCCTCCGCCTTGTCCTTGATCCCGCCGGCCAGGAACGAAGGGAGGCCCCGCAGCCACGGGTCGAGCCGCATGTAGGGCTCGTTGTCCGGGCCGACCGGCATGGGGTGCGAGTACCCCTGGTCGATCTGGAGCTGCCACCTCGCGCGGCCCGGCGTGCCCTTCTTCGTGAAGATCTGGATCACGCCGGCTGAGGCTTCCGTCCCGTACAGCGCCGTCGCCGCCGCCCCCTTGATCACCTCAATCCGCTCGATGCTGTTCGGATCGATGTCGTTCAGCGGGCTCGCCTGGATGTTCACGCTGCGATTCGTGATGTCCGCGGGCGGGTAATTCTTCGGATACGGGTCGCTCCGGATGCGCACGCCGTCCACGTACACCAGGGGCTGATTGCTCATGGCCACGCTGTGCACGCCCCGCAGCCGGATCATGGCTCCGGCGCCCACCGAGCCCGCCGACTCGGTGATGGTCAGCGACGTACCTCGCGCCTGGAGAAGGCTTTCCAGCCCGCGAGCAGGCTCCGGGATCTCGGCCAGATTCAGTTGCGTGATCGTGTTGCCGATCTCCCGCCGCCTCGCCGCACCCGCCTCACCCGTCACCACAATCTCGTCGAGTCCCAGCACCTCCTCCTCGAGATCGAAGGTCACCGCATGGGATCCGCCCCCCTGGACCGTCACCCCCTGTGTGACCGCCTGGTAGCCGATCCGCTCGGCACGGACCTCATGGGTGCCCGCCGGCACGTTGACGATGATGAAGCGGCCATTCTCCGCGGTCAGGGTTCCGATCCCGGTGCCCACCAGGTAGACCTGGACCGAGCTGATGGGAGCACCGGTACGGGCCGCGGACACGCGGCCGCTGACCGTGCCCGTCTCCTGGGCGGCCACGTTTGACCAGGCGCCGGCCAGCAGCCCGAGGAGAGCGAGGGCCGCGCCCACTGGCAGTCGGCCGTGCGCGGACCGCTGTCGGTCAGCCGCGGTTCGATGCGCAAACGTCCAAGCTGACATGGAAACACCTCCGCGCTGGAGAAACGGAGAAACCCCTCTTAGGCTCGGAGAGAAGGACGGAACGAGAGATCTTACACCCCCGCGTTCGCCCGACGAAAGCCTCACAACCCCAGGCAGCCGCCACCCGGCGAGGCTGCACGGGAGGCACGCATCACTGTCCCGACGGGGCTACGGGAACACTCCGCTGCGGGAGCCGCCGTCCTGCCGTTGCGCCGTGGCTGCCGCAGCCGTGGCGGTGGTGACGGTAGCCGGCCTGCTGTCATCCGGTTCCGCCGCCCCCGAAAAAAAGACACGCGCGCACCTCTGCGACGCAGAGGAGGTGCCGCCGCCAGACACGAGTGGGGCATACAATCAGGAAATTACGGCCAATCTTACGACTCTGCCCTCCTCGGTGTCAACACAAAAAAACGAGATCGCATTCCCCTTCGCTGTGATCGCGCAGTCAGCGTCAGGCCGGCAATGAGCAGGGGGCGCACTTCTGCCTCGCCTTGTCAGCGCTCCGCAGGCCCGTCACCAGCCTGCATCCGCTCCCCGTCCGTAGGCACCGTGGGCACCGCCGGTTCGCCTGCCTCCCCACACCGCACTCGAGACCCCCGCCGATCCGCCTCTCAGCGTCTCAGCACGTCGCTCTTCATGGCCTCGTCAACGATTCGGTCAGCATCCTCCTGAAGGAGTAGACGCTTGGCAACGAGCTCGCCAGCCGCGGCCCTTACTCGCGCTACATAGCCCTCATGGCTTCCGTACCGCTCCTCGAGAGATAGCCGTGGATCACCCCTTGCCATACGCTCTGCCTTCGACTCCGCAAACGGAATGAATGAGCCGCGCAACCGCCACAGCTCGTTCTCCGCACCCGCGTGCTCCGATCGCAAGCTCCATCCCGTATACGTCCCCACCGGCACCATCATGGCCAGCGGACGAACACCGGCAGAGTCAATCCCATCAGCGTCCACCTTGGGAACCAGAGTCCCATACTTCTTGCCCGCTAACATCTTCGGCGGATGATTCGTGATGATCCCCTTGGAGCGAAACTCCGGACCATAATCGAACACCTGATACTCATTCATTCTTCGTGGGTACTCGACGCCGGGAATCCGCGGAAAGCCAGTGCTTTCTTGATCCGGCCCTACCAGTGTCCCGTCACTGATCCGCGGATACATGCTCGGCGGCGGCTCCCTCCCGTTGCGAATCCATTCGTCCAGGGCCACCAGCAGCGCACGCGTATGCGGCTCGAACGAAACGACATTCGTCAATTCCTTATGGAGCGGGGCCAGGCCGTGCGTCACTTCAATCCTCGGTTGCGGGCCCGGCCGGTTGTGCGCCGTGCTCGAGAATAGATAGAACCTGATGTTCTCCGGAAAACTGAGATCCTTGGTACCCAGCGGATCAGTGGTCACAAGAGAAACCCGCTCGTTCCAATACTCGCTGCCACTCACCGTATGTATGATCTTGGGGCAGTTGTTCATCTGCTGGCAGCGCTTCAGCACGCCATCCACCCGTCCGGAAAACGGGTCCTCCATGACCTGATAGGCAACCGGGAACTCATACGACGGAAAATCCTCCTCTAGCTGCTGGAGGAAGCCCTGCGAGGGCGACGCGAATCGCAGATTCAACGGTATACGGCCAGCGGTAACGTTGGGCCATAGCCCCTCAGCAAGCAGCCGGCCCTGTGCGTCGACATGAAACCCCATATACAAGAACTCGCGAACGTATCGACCCGTCTGTGATGACCCGCCCACTATGGCTCGCTGCGTCATCGGCCGGCCGTTCACGAAAAGGGGATTCGGCGTACCATCGGCGTCGGCAGCGGTGAAGCGGAAAAACGAGACTGCATCTCTCGTCGATGCGAGGCCAAGTCCCATCACTCTAGGATTCTTCGCTTCATAGATCAGCTCGTAAACCCAACCGGGCTTGAGCCCCGCGGGAACGCAAAGATGCATGGGACTCGGGACGACCGTTGGCTTGCTCGGACCCCACTTCGTTCCAAACGGACAATAGGCGAACATCCAGTCCGAGTTCGGAATCGCAACGCGCTCGTCCCAATACCGCTCGCGAACCGTAAGGACCGCACCGCGATTATCCGTAGAGACTGCCTCGTAGCCATCGTGCGATAGATAGGAATGCGGCCCGTCGCCAAGTTGCAGAGTGTATACGAACGGACCCTCTGCTGTGTAGTTCACTCGCACTCGTCCGGTGAGCGGTTGGCCGCTGTTCGTGGCAATCGGCACCTTCATCAATAGGCGGCCAGATTCCGGCTCTGCGGGGCTCCACACGGGCAGGACATCGCCCGACCACGCCACATTCAGAATCATGAAGCCGCGACGCAGGAAGCCGGGCTCTATGCCTGCCAGATTGCCCCGATTCGGGACCAGGCTGAGGAGCGTGCCATTCGCTTTCCCGGGATCGACAGGCCGCAGGAGCAGAAACTGAGCCTCGTACTCCACCCTTCCCGATGCGTTGCGCGGAGCTTTGTCAATATCCACGATCTCACGGTAAGCCGGATGATTCGGATCTGCTTCAACAGAAACCGTGCCTACGATCCGTTCGTACGGCCCCGCCTCGCCGAAGGATCTCCCCTTCTCGTAGGGGTACCGATTGTACTCGATGCGGACCACGTTGGCCTGGGGGACCTGCTGGGCCATTGTTTCGGAGCCGAGCGAGACGACCCCCGTCAGAACTGCGCCCAAGAAAGGGAGAGCTAGCCCTTTCATGATGGCTCCTTTCATGATGGCACTCCTTCGAAGTGTAAGAGAGCCCACTCGGGCGCCATACTGCCGTCCCCGCAGCGCCAAGGCGCCCGGTGCCCGATCGCTCCGCCGCCCTCGCCCTACCGCCGGCTCGGCACGATAGGCAGCATCACATGGGAGGCGTATGTGGCACCGTGATGAATCGTATTGTCGGCAGTAAGCATCCGCCGATGCCGCCCGACCGGTTCCCCGGTGTTGGGGTTCACATCAAACCGCGGGAAGTTGCTGCTCGAGATGTCCACGCGGATCCGGTGCCCCTTCTTGAACACGTTCGCCGTCGGGAACGGCATGATCGTGAATTCGTATACCTGGCCGGGCGTCAGCAGCTCCTCCGCCTTCGGCCCCAGATCCTTTACCGTCGGACGGTTGCGGTAGCGGGCCCGCACGATCCCGTCCGTCAGATTCAGGTCAAAACCAAACGGGTAATCCTTGCTGGGCGGATGGACATCGACGAGCTTCGCCGTGAAGTCCGTGTCCACCGCGGTCGAGGACGCAAACAGCTTCACCCGGATCGGCCCCACCACCTCCATGTCGTCCTCCAGCGGCTCCGTCTGGAACACTACTACGTCGCGACGCGCCTTCAGCGGGAGATAAGGCGGCTTGGCGCCGAACCAGCCCTCCCGCTCCCGCTGGTCGTACCCCCCGGCCGGGAAGCGCGTGAGCGATCCGCCAATCGTCGGCACAGGACTCAACGGATCGAACGTAAACGTCGTGGACGACCTCTCCGCCTGCGGCCGCTCCGCCCTCAGGCTCCCGTGCGCATGGAAGTAGTAGGGCGTGAACTCCGTGCCGGGGAGCGGCCACGATTCCTCATCCCTCCAGTAGCCGCCGTGAAAAAGGCGCCCGTTCTCGTCCTTGTGACCATCGCCCGTGCCCATCACGAAGAGGCGGATCGGCAACTCCCGGTCTATGCCCGTGTCCTTGCCTTTCAGCACGTGGTCGAACCAGCGGAGGTGGAACGCGGTGGGGTAGTCTGAGATCGCTGCTTCGGGTCCGAACTCGACTTCACCCGCGGAGCTGCTCGTCTGGCCGCCGTGGTCCCAGGGACCCATGAGCAGCTTCAGCGGTGACTGCTTCCGCGCCGACAGCCCCACGAAGTTGTCGATCGTGCCGCCGCCTAGCACGTCGTACCAGCCACCCACGAAGTACATCGGGACGTCCGCCGTCTGATCATAGTACTGGACCCAGTTCATCCCGATGCCCTTGAAGTACCGGTAGTCCCTGTCCACCCCCAGGGTCGCCATCTCGAGAACGTAATCCTCGAAGTTCGGCGCCACGGCCAGAGGGTTGAGGCCTTTGCGAAGCGGCAGATGCGCGAGCCACTCCTTCCCCAGGTTCAGCAGCTCCTCGCCGTCCAGCGGCGGCCCGTCCGCAGCGCTCAATTGCAGGAACGCCGGCTCTCCCTGAAGCTCGACGAAGGCCCACGTCACCTGGCGACCGATCTCGACGGCGCCATGATAGCCCACCAGGTGGTCCCAGGAATCCGAGGTGCCCCCATCCGTGAGGACGATGGTCGCCAGGCTCGGCGGGCTCAGCTTCGCCGCATCCGCCTGGGTGTGCGCGCCGTAGGACGTCCCCCACATCCCGACCCTGGGTTCCGTGTAGGGGAGCTTCGCCAGCCACTCGATGGTGTCGTAACCGTCCGGAGCGTCAAAATCGTGATACTTGCTGAACGTGCCCTCCGACTTGTACCGCCCGCGTATATCCTGGACCACGGACACATAGCCCTGCGCGGCGAAATACCTCGCCCGTTCGGCCTGGCCGCGGCTGCTCTTCCCGTAGGGTGTGCGGTGCAGGATCATCGGTAGCGGCTCCTCGACGATGATTCCGTTGCGCGCCGGCCGGTAGATGTCGGTGGCGAGCCGGACCCCGTCCCGCGTCTCGATCATCAGATCTTGCTCGAAGAGCACGGCCTCGTACGGGGCATCGGTCTCCGGCCCCGTCCCGCCGGCCCGACACGCTGCCCCGCCCAGGAGACCCAGGAGACCCAGGAGAGCCAGGCCCAACCACGCCGTGATGTGCCCCCTCATCTGAACTCTCCTCCGACAAAAGGCGGGCGCTCCAAGGGACCGATCACAAGGCCACAACCCGGGAAGACCCGTCCGCGCCTTCCACCGCATGGCCCCAACGTTGGTATTGGTTTGAGCTACGACTATCGGCCGCCGAGCCGTTTCCTGTCAAGGGTTTTCGATCGCCGACCTCGCTGCGTCGTCGCCCGCGTGGATCCGCGGCCTCCGGGGCAACGGCGAGCTGCCCAGGGTGCTCAGCTTCAAGTTGACCCGGCTGATGAGCCTGTGATGTGCCGAGATGCGGTCGAACCGCTCCGGTTGCGTGGCCCTTCAGCCGTCAGCATACCCGGGCGGCGTCCCTGTCATCTCGAGTGCGCCGCTCTCGGTGGACGCGGTGCCGGAGTTGCCCGCTCAGCCGCCAAGCCGGTGCGGGAGGCGTTGCGCGTACCATGCCGTGCGGTCCGTGGCCGCGCCCCGGAACGGGTGCCGGCGCGCCTCCAGGCTCCGCACCATCTCCACCAGGCCCTCGGGCGCTTCCGCCTGCTCCATGACCAGGTGCTGTCGGAGCTGCAGAATGAGCGGCACGTGCTCGATGCTCACTGGACACGCCTCCTCGCACGCCCGGCACGTCGTGCACGCCCACAGCGTCTCCGGCCGGATGACACCCCCCGCGAGGGGGGGCATCCTCGAGGCGATCGATTCGAACGCCTCCGCGTCCCCCCGACGGCGAGCCGCGTGAGCGAGGAGCAGCTCGCCCCGCTGCTCGCGCACGTGGTCGCGCAGATCGAGAATCACCCGTTTCGGCGAAAGGGGCTTGCCTTCCGCCCACGCGGGGCACACATCCTGGCAGCGTCCGCACTCCGTGCAGGCATCGAGGTCCAGGAGCTGCTTCCAGGTCATGTCGAGCGGCGAGCCGATCCCGAGGACGCCGGGGCCCGTCTCCGCCCCGAAGTTCAGCACCGGCGGCGTGCTCCGGACCTCGAGGTCGGCGAAGAACACGCTCGAGGTGCTCGAGACCACGTGGAACATCTTCGTGTACGGAATCGCCGCCAGGAACGCGTGCCAGACCGCCACGTGGAGCAGCCAGGTCCAGGCGTGGATCCGCGAGAGCGCTTGAAGCTCAGGGACCAGCGACGCGATCGCCCGCCCGGTCACGTACCCGACCGGCCGCCACGGCCCCCAAGGATCCCCGGCCACCACGATGCGGAGCCCCGAGATCGCGAACCCCGTGAGCAGGAGTACGAAGAGCGCCGACAGAAGCACGGCATCCGCGAGCTGTCCGTGTTCAAGACGGCGGAGACGAACGATGTAGCGCCGGTACACGGCGATGCCGATCCCCACCAGGGCGAGGAGCCCGAAGACGTTGGTGGCAAGGCTCTGGAAGTAGAGGTAGAAGCGCCCCCTCATGATCGGAATGCCAAGATCGTGGTCGACCATGACCACCACCGTGGCCGCGAAGAGGATGACGAAGCCGGAGAAGAGGAGAGCGTGCATGAGCCCGGGGACCCGCTCCTTGAGGAGACTCGCGTGGCCCACAGCCCGGACGAGCACCCGTTTCGTGCGTTGCCAGGGATGGTCCCAGCGGATCACCGGCCTGCCCAGCAGCCAGATGCGCACCCGCTGCCAGGTCCCGTAGGCGAAGACTCCGACGGCCACGGCCATGGTACCGTACATGAACGCGAGCATCGGGCCGCTCACGTTCCACTGCACCTCGCGGGTGGCCAGCGCCTGCTCTCGGCTGATCAGCCAGGTCATGGACAGCGTATGCGTCGGCACTGAGCGCACAAGTGGTGACGCGGGCTCTGGCCCCCGTGCGAGGTGCCGAGGGCTCGCCCGCTCACCCGCTCACCCGCCCAGAAACGATCTTCCGCAGCTCCTCTTGAAGTGCCGGCAGAACGTCACGATAGTCGGCCGCGATCCCGAGATCGGCACGCCGAAAAATGGGAGCTTCCGGGTCCCGGTTGATGGCCACCACCGTCTTGGCCCCCGCGATGCCGGCCAGATGCTGGCTCGCTCCCGAGATCCCAACGGCGATGTAGAGGTCGGGCGCCACCATGGCGCCCGTCTGTCCGACCTGGTACGTGGACGGCACCCATCCCGCGTCACACGCCGCCCGCGATGCGCCCACCACCCCGCCCAGGAGCTCCGCCAGCTCCTCCAACCCGCGAAACGGCTCGGATCCGCCCAGGCCGCGTCCACCGGACACGATGATCCTCGCATCCTCGAGACGCGCCCCCTCCGACACCGCCTCCTTGATGACGCGGACGGGAACTCGCTCCGGCAACGCGCACTCCACCCCGACCACCTCGCCCGCGCGAGCCGGATCGGCCAGCGCGGGCCCCCGGCTCTTGGGCCGCAGACCGATGACGACCCGTCGCCCGTCGGCACGGAATACACCCACGGCCTTCCCGCCGTACACGGGCCGCTCCCACAGCACGCTGCCCTCCTCCACGCGGAACCCCACCACCTCCGTGACCGCCGCAGCGTCCAGCCGCCGGGCCAGCCTCCCGACGAGATCCTTGCCGTGTGCATCGAAATGGAGGCAGATGACCCACGCCCCCGTGGCGCCCACCACGGCCTCCAGCGCCGCGAGGTGCCGCTCCGCGCCATAGCGGTCCAGCGCCGCATGCGACACCACCATCGCGCGAGAGGCGCCGCAGGCGATGGCTTGCCGCCCGGCCGTCGGCGCGCCGCTTCCCAGAACGGCCGCCACCAGTTCGCCCCTCACCGCCTCGGCCAGCGACGCGCCGAACCCCAGGGCGGAGCGAGCCCCCTCCGTCAGATGACCACCTTCCTGTCGCGCGTACACCAGGACCGTCATCGTTACCTCTCGAGCCCCATCCCCTCGGGAACGGATTGCCCTGTCACAAGCCTGCGCTCTCGCCCTCTAACCCTCTAACCCTCTAACCGCTAAACCCCCTCTAACCCCCTCTCTCACATCACCCGCAACTCCCGCAGGCGCAGCACCAGGGCCGCCGCCTGCGTCGCGCCATCGCTTCCCGCGATCATCTCGCACGTCCCCGTCGTCTCGGGCAGGTAGAGCCGCTCGATCTCCACCCGACCCGCGACCTTCCCCGCATCGTCCCCGAGCGCCGCCGCATTCAGCACCCGCATCGGCTTCCCGCGCGACAGCATGATGTCCTTCACCTTGAGCATCCGCGGCACGTTGCTCTCGGAGCTGGTCATCGTGACCACGGTCGGAAGCGGCGCCTCCACCGTCTCCACCAGGCCATCGACCTCCCGCTCGACGCGCACCACGCCCTCCTGGAAGCTGAGGCGCCGCGCCACGGTGATGCAGGCAAGACCCAGCTCCTCGGCCAGCGCCGGCCCTACCACACCCTCCTCGATGTCGCTGGCCTGGCGGCCGCACAGAATTACGTCCGCGCCGCCCAGGGCGGCTGTCGCACGAGCGAGGATATGCGCGACGCCCAGCCCGTCGAGCCGCTGCCACCCCGGATCCCACGCCCGCGCGGCCGCATTCGCCGTGAACGCCAGCGAGCGGCGCAGGACCTCGTCGGACCCCTCGTCGCCCACGCACAGCGCCGTCAGCCGGCTTCCCGGAACCGCGTCCCGGAGCTGGATGCCCGTCTCCAGGGCGTTCTCCGCGTACGAGTCCATCACCTGCGACGCCGGTACGCCTACGACCGCCGGGGTCTTCCCGTCCTCGCCCACCCGGAACGCCGTCGGCGGGATCTCGGGTTCCAGCACCTGCTTTACGCAAACAACGATGTGCACGCTTCTCCGCCTCCCCGCTCGTTCCAACTGGCGATCAGAGATGAGCAGTCAGTGGCCGTCGTCCGCTGTTCACTGTTCACTGTTCGCCGTTCACTGATCTCTTCTTCGCATACTCCGCCGCCGTGCGCCCCGCGATTCGCCCGAACACCGCCCCCGAGGTGAGTCCTGTGCCGCCCGGGTAGTTGTGGTAGAAGAGGCCGCCCACCAGCTCGCCCGCCGCCGTGAGCCCCGGGATCGGACGGTTGTCGAGGTCGAGCACCTCTGCCCGCTCGCTCAGTCGGAGCCCCCCGAACGTGAACGTGATCCCGCAGGTGACCGCGTACCCCAGGTACGGCGGCGAGTCGACGGGGAGCGCCCAGTTCGACTTCGGCGGATCGATCCCCACCGTGCCCTTCCCGTCGAGGATCGTGGGCTCGAAGGTCCTGTCCTTCATCACCGCCGCGTTGAACTCCCGCACCGCTCGCACGAACCCTTCCCGGTGGATCCCCAGCGCGTCCGCCAGTTCCTCCAGCGTGTGCGCCTCGGCCTTCGTCACCTCCCGGATGCGGTACTCTTCCCGCAGGAGGTGCACCACCTTGGAATCGAAGACCTGGAACGCCAGCCGTCCCGGTTGCCTCAGGATCTCCTTCCCGTACATCGCGTACGTGTAGTTGCGGAAGTCGGCACCCTCGTCCACAAACCGCTTCCCCAGCTTGTTCACGATGATCCCGAACGGGTAGGAGTGCTTCTGGTAGCCGTCGCCCACCTTGCGGTCGCCGGTGGGAGGCGCGTTGGCGTCCCAGGCCACCGCGTGGCAGCCGCTCCAGTTGCCGTACGGCTGCGCCCCGACCTCCAGCGCCATCAGGATCCCGTCGCCCGTGTTGAACTCCGTCCCCCGCACCTTCACCACGTCCCAGTTCGGCCCGAGGTACTTCGCCCGCATCTCCGGGTTCGCCTCGAACCCCCCCGTGGCGAGCACCACGGCGCCGGCCCGCACATCGACATCCGTGCCATCGCGACGAAGCCGGATCCCGCACACCGCGCCCGTCTCATCCACGATGAGCTTCCGGGCCCGGGCGCAGTACCACACCTCGATGCCGTTCTTCCTCGCCGCCTCCAGGAGCCCGTCCACTAGTCCCGGGCCGCCACCCACGAATTCTACCGGCGCGTTCCCCCAGAACCGAAACTTCTGTCCCACCTTGAACGCCTGGCGGCGCAGCGCGAGCCCGAAGCGGATCCCCTTCTCCGCCATCCATCTCATCGCGGGGAAGGCTTCCGCCGTGAGGATCGCCGCGAGCTCGGGGTCGGCCTGGTACTCCGTGATCCGGGCGAGGTCCGCGTAGAACTCCTCCTCGGTGTAGTGGCCCACCTCGATGGAGGCCGCCTCCTCGTCCGTCATGTCCGGGATCAGCGCCCGGACCTCCTCGATCCCCTGGTAGGGGAAGCGCACGAGCCCCGCGGTGAACAACGAGTTCCCGCCGCGGCCGTGCTCAGGCGCACGCTCGAGCACGAGCACGCTGGCCTCCGACTCCCGCGCCGACAGCGCCGCGCAGAGCGCCGCGTTCCCGGCGCCGGCTACCACCACGTCATATCTGAACTCGGACATCCGTCAACCTTCCTCCACCGAGTGTCTACACGCAGTTTCTCAAGCCACGCGCCTCGCTGCACCTCACTTCGCCCGGCCGAGCCCGATGTGGGCTTCCGTCCAGCTCGATTCGACCACGCCCCCGCACGAAGGGCCCGCGGGCGCCCGCTGGAGTAGTATTTCCACCGGAAATACGGCTACGTTCGACCGCCGCTGCATTCCGCCGACCCCCGGAGGCCACACGAAACTAGGGCCGCGGCGAAGAGCAAGCGAACGGGGCGCGACTTCTCTCTCCGCTGACGGATCAACAATCGGAGCCCTGCGGGCTGGGTGACCCGCAAGGGCCTCGACGGGGCTTTTTGGCTCACGGGGCGGCGCTAGTATTTGTGAGAGCTACTACTAAAGGACCTAACCTGCACGCCGCGTCGCGAGCTGTCAAGAGCGCCGGGCCGTGCTGGGGTGTGGGCTGTATCGGGGTCGATCGCCGGTCCACGTGGCGCGACCGCAGGAGCTTCAGGATCTCGCCGTGGTCGGGACGCGGGCCTCTTTGACGTGCGGGCCGTCGGGCCCCTAGGTTCTCGTGGGTTACTGCATATGGTGCAGCCGACGGCGGGCCCGCGGCTTTCTCGAGTTGCGGAGCGCCGACGCGCCCGCCGGGCTGAGGGACCATTTTCTTGAGCCGCTGTCGATCCCACAAAAGGATGGAGCTGCTAATCCACGCTGATGAGGGACCGATAGCGTGATACGTCTGAAACGTGTCTACGAGCGACCCACTCAAGCAGATGGCTTCCGGATACTGGTTGAGCGGCTATGGCCACGTGGCCTCTCTAAGCAGCGTGTCC
This sequence comes from Gemmatimonadota bacterium, assembly GCA_016209885.1. Classification (GTDB taxonomy): domain Bacteria; phylum Gemmatimonadota; class Gemmatimonadetes; order Longimicrobiales; family Gaopeijiaceae; genus JACQVF01. The sequence goes on from JACQVF010000101.1 coordinate 45,897, forward strand.
CTATCGACCTATGGCTGAAGGAGGTTGCACCCAGCCCAGAACTCCGAACGTGGTATGGCCACGATCCGGCGAAGTGGGACGAATTTCAAGGACGTTATCGGACAGAACTCCAGCAGAATCCAGCCGTGGCACGCATACAGCAGGTGCTGCGGGAAAAGAAAGTTGTCACGTTTGTGTTCGCTGCGCGCGATGAAGAGCACAACAGTGCCCGGGTACTCAAGGGCTTTCTGGAGGAGCGTTCCGGGCGCTGATGCCGCACGCGGCCCAACCCGGCGCCGCCCCGCCCCCGCCACCCCCTGAATCCCCGCGTACGACACCGCGAACACCAGCGCGTGCTTGACGCCGGCCCAGATCGGCGGGACCACCATGCTCTCGGTCACGTCGTGGCCGCCCTGGCGGGCCGGTTCGAGATAGTCACGCTCGATCCGCCCGTTGCCGTAATCGACCACGTCGCCCCGCAACGAGAAGGCGGGCAGCCCCATCTTGTACATGTTCGTGCAGTCGCCGCAGCCCCGAGCCGGGTCGATCACCGGCTCGAGCCCGTAGAGGGCGTGCGCGGCGGCCGCCACGAAGCGGGCCTGCGGGTTGTCCGCCGGGTTCCAGTCGGGGATGCGGACGGGTCCGCAATCTGCGACTCCACGAACTGCAGCGCCTGCCGCAGCTCAGGCGTCTGCATGTGCCGCCGCACGAGCGCGGCCTCGCGGCTCAGGTCAGGCGTCTGCTGGGCCACCACCGGGAACACCGGGAACCCGGCCGCGACGACGGCGAGCAACGCGAGTGCGCAGCGCCCGACGAGGACCGCGGCTCGGGTATGCACGGAATCCTGACAACGATGGCCGACAGCGCGGGTCAACCCACTCATGCAGGTCCTCCTGTGGTGTGGGAAGTGGCAGTGCAGAAACGCTCGGAGTGCTTGTCCGGAGGCGAGCTACGGATCGTGCGCGGCGCTGCGAGACCCGCCCTTCAGGATCTAAGACATTGGCTTAGTGGTCGAATCCATAAATACGATGGTATTCGGACGCCGATGCATCCCCGCTGGCCGCGTCGCGCTCCCTGCGGCGTACCGCTTTGGGTACGCCTCAGTCGCGCTCCTTGCCATCGGGGCGCCTCGGCGCCCTCGATACATCATCGTATTTATGGACTCGACCACTTAGTCAGCTCGGGTGGCACAGGCTGCGCGGGAATCACTCCGGGATCTCGAGCTGCAGGAGCGGGGCATGCTGCTGCGCCCCGTAGACGTCGGTGTCCTCCGGAGAGCCGGCGGAGTGCGGGCGCGGAATCGTCACCTTGATGGCCAGCGCCACGTCGAAGGGGATCACCTGAATCGCCTGCGCAGGCACGCGGTAGAGCGGGGCCAGGCTGTCCGGCGACAGCACGCCGCTCGTCACCACCCGGCGGTAGTGCTCGGGCCGGTCGAAGAGCAGGTCCAGGGTGATGAGGAAAGGGCCCGCGTTCTTGCTGCGCAGCACGGCCGCCAGGTCGGCGAGCTTAGCCATCGCTCGCGCCCTCCACGTACACGACCTCGACGGGAAAGGGCGAGGCGGGGTCCGCGACCTCCATCAGGTGATAGATGCTGAACTCGTACGCCGCTCCCACCGGGATGTCCGCGGGGCTGTACGGCAGCGCGAGGTTGCCGGCGGTCGTCTTGCGGCCGGGGTAGCTGCAGTGCAGCATGGTCGAACGCGCCAGCGCGCACACGGCGTCGGCGATCTCCTGCGTCTCGGCCAGGACCTCGATCACCACACCCAGCTCGTGGGGAAGCCGGTCGCAGAAGGGCTCCCGCTCCCCGAGGATGGCGTTCCGCCCGTACTGGCGGAAACGCAGCCGCCACAGGTCCGCCGCGATGCGGTCTCCGAGATTCGCGGCGACCAGCGCCCTCACCTCCTCGCACACCTGGTCGATGCAGCCGATGAAAACCGGGTCGCGTGCTCCCGCCACGGTGATGGTGCGGTAGCCCACGCGGCTCGCGCCCTCCAGCTTGACGGTGGCAGGGCCGGCCCTGGGGATGAACCGGCTGCCGGAGACGCGCACCGTACGGCCGTCGAGCGCCTCGAACCGGGCCGCCGAGACATCCAGGGCGCCCTCCGGCTCGTACATCAGATAGGGATTCGCCTGCTCGTAGAGCGTGTGCGCCGCCGTGGAGACCGGGGTGCAGTGCTTCTCGCGATGCAGGGGCTCCACGGTGAAGTGGTCCTCCGCCATCTCGACCCACAGACAGTCGGCGCCGATCCCCTGCACCGAGCAGTGCGTCCCGCACTCCGCGATCTTGGCCATGTGGTAGGCCAGACCCGGCTCGTAGCCGCCGCGCAGCGCAGGACTGGCGAAGATGGCCGAGTCACAGGCCCGCCCGGCAAGGATCACGGCAACACCCAGCTCCAGGGCCCGGAGGAACGGCGCCGTGCCCATCTGGCCCACGATCGGGTGGGTGCGCGCCACGGTTGCCTCGGTCAGGGGAGGGATGCCGTCGTGGACAGGACGGATCCGTCCCTCCCGCAGGGCGGTCACCACCCGCTCGCGGGTGAGCTCGGCGCGGATCACGGCCATGCGGAAGGACAGGCCCTGCTCGCGCGCGATCTGGTCGATGATCTCGCGCGTCCACTGGACGTGCGGGTCGGCGCCGGCGGTGCCCGCCGAGCCGATGATCAACGGGATCCCTCGCCGCACGGCCTCCGGCAACGCGAGCGACAGGTCCCGGTGCACGGCGCGGCGGCTGACCATCGGGGTACCGTGCCCCAGGTAGAACGGCCCGCCGTCGTTGCTCCCCCCGTCCGCACCGATCACATCCGGGCCGCGACGCAGCCCTTCCCGGAACGCTTCCACCGTGAAGCCGTAGCCGAGCTGGCCGTTCAGTGCCATGAGCTTCAACGAGACCCCTCCCGTCCGCCTCTCGACCTCGACTCCGGCCCGCAACCCGGCGCGTAATCCGTGCTCCCGACCGGACGTAGCGTCGATTTCAGCCGCTGCTGCATTCCGCCTCGCTGCATGGCACCGATCACATGCGCCGCGTCCGCCGGCGATCCCTCCCACCCCCGGCGTCTTCGGCCGGATGCGACACGCGCGACAACACAGACCTCGCCCGCTCCACGATCCCGTCCTCACGGGTCTGGAACTCGGGGAGGCGGACCAGGCTCTGGCGCTCCTCCCAGCCGAGCATCTCCACCTGCAGCGCGGCGCTGGACCCGGTCCCATGGATCGTCCGGAGCGCCCGCAGCGCGGCCGCGGTCGCCGCACGGAACACCGCGTCGGCGTAGAGCACCAACGCGTAGCCCATCTCCGCCAGCTCCGCGCCCGGGACGAGGGGCATCTTTCCGGCCTCCACCATGTTCGCCACCGCCGGCACCTCGAACTCCCGGGGGATGGCCCGCAGCTCCTCCAGGCTCTGGGCCGCCGCTACGAACACGGCATCCGCGCCCGCCTCCACGTAGGTATGCGCCCGCTGAATCGCCGCCCGGAACCCCTCGACCGCGATGGCGTCCGTGCGCGCGATGATCAAGAGCCCCGGGTCTGTTCGCGCCTCCCCTGCGGCGATGACCCGCTCCACCATCTCCTGGGCGGACACGAGCTGCTTGCCGCTGAAGTAGCCGCAGCGCTTCGGGTTCACCTGGTCCTCCAGCAGGACCGCCGCCACCCCGGCTGCCTCGAACTCGGCGACCGTGCGCATCACGTTGAGGGCACCACCGTAACCCGTGTCGATGTCCACGATCGCCGGGATCGTGACGCTCGCGGCGATGCGCCGGCAGACCTCCAGCATCTCCGTCATGGTGACGAGACCGAGGTCCGGCACTCCGAATTCGGCGTTGGCCACTCCCGAGCCCGTGACGAAGACCGCCCTGAAACCGACCTCTTCGGCCATCCGGGCATGGAGCGGGTTCGTCACTCCGGGGCAGACGACCAGCCCGTTTGCGGCGATCCGCCGGCGCAGCGCAGCGCCCTTACTTGGGGCCATGGCCTCCTCGCTGGTCATCATCCGGGGGAATCCAGGGGATCGGCCTGGTTCACGCGCGGGCAGCCTTCTCTGTCCCTTCCGGGCTCCATGCGGTGGCGACCGACCCGGGGATGAGCACACACCCCTCCATGAGTCGGCGCGCTGTACGTCCGATCATCACCTTCCGCGCCGCCCATTCATTCCCGTCCATCTCCACGACGGCGGTCGCCTCCATGATTCCCGAGGGATGTCCGAGGCGCACCACTCGTTCGCCGCCGCCCGCGATGCCCGCTGCGCGGTTCGCCACGGTGCCGGGAATGAGGGTGGCGACGGAGGTGGCGGTGGCGCCCGTGAGGGAGTACGCTTGATGGAGCCGTCCCATGGACATGACCCGCGCCACCACATCCACGCGGGATGCCTCCACGGTCGTGCCCCGTGACGTCACGTACGGCGTGGCCGGCGCCAACATGGCGATCTTCGGGGTTGCAGGACGACGGAGCGTCGCTTCGCCCGGCGACGAGGCCAGCCCCATGGCCACCGCTCCGTGGCTCCGGATCGCCTCGAGGCGAGCCAGGAGCTCGGGGCGCTCGTCGATCTCGGGCGCGAGCTCGGTGCCCCGGAGCCCTATCTCCGCGGCGCTCACCAGGACCGCGGGCGCGCCGGCGTCCACAAGCGTCACGAGGATCTCGCCCACGCCGGGCACGTCGAGGCGGTCCGCCGCGCGTCCGCTGGGAAGGAGGTGCCCGGTGGCCGACGCCGCGGGATCCAGGAACTCGAGGGTGATCCTCGCGCCAGGGCTCGGGACCCCGTCGATCTCATAGTCGCCGTCCACAAGCGGCAGACCGTCCCGTGTGGCCACGTGCGCGAGGATCCGCTTGCGCGTGTTCACCTGCCAGATACGGACCGTGGTCTGCTCGCCCGCCGCGGCGACCATCCCTTCCTCGATGGCGAACGAACCCACCGCCGACGAGAGATTGCCGCAGCTCGAGGAGTAATCCACCAGCGGGCGGTCGATGGAGATCTGTGCGAACAGGTAATCGACGTCCGAGTCCGGCCGCACCGAGGGTGAGACTATCGCCGCCTTGCTCGTCACCGACGCGGCACCGCCGACACCGTCGATCTGCCGCCGAAACGGATCAGGACTGCCGAAGATCCGCAGGAGCACGCGGTCGCGCAGGTCCGGATCGGCAGGCAGAACGCCACCGCGGAAGAAGACTCCCTTGCTCGTGCCGCCCCGCATAAGGACGGCGGGAATCCGTACCTGCGTCAAGATCTCGACCTCCATGGGGTGCAGCCGGCGAGCGGGTGAGCGGGTGAGTCGCTTCGCGTCTCAACACAGGCGCCGATGACCTGGCGTCCATTGGCGCCCGAGACCCCGATTCTGGCGCGCCAGTAGCTCGATCGACGGATCGCTCGCCCGCTAACCCGCTAACCCGCTAACCCGCTTCTACCTCCGCGGCGCCGCCATCGCCTCGGGGAAAGCCGGCTTCTACTGCTCCCTCCGCTCCGCACCCTCGCCGCCCGACCCCGTCGCACCCGGGCCCATGAACAGCCACGCGAGACGCTCCGGCACCTCGCCGTACTCCACGTCCGTCAGGTTGACCTGGATCGCGACAACAACCTTCTGATCCGGGTATACGACGAGCGACGACGTGCCGCCCACTGCGCCGCCGCCGTGGCCGATCGTCCGGTGGCCCCGCTCGTCCTTCGCGATTCGCCAGCCCATCCCGTACCCCGTCTCCTCGCCCGCTGCCGTGCGCATCGGCGTGAGAAGGAGCGCGAGCGTCTGCGCCTTGAGGAACCCCGGCTGCAGGATCGCCGAGCCCAGGCGTACCAGATCCTCTGGCGTCGTCAGGAACCCGCCGCCTGGATGCTTGTAGCTGTTGTCCGCGAACGGACCGTTGAGAAGCGTCCGCTCCTTCGAGTTCCACCCCGTCTTCCGCGTGTGGTAGGAAGAACCGCCGCCCGAGCGCTCGTAGAAGCTCACCCGGTACGCGATGATCGTGTCCGAGTGGTCGCCGACCGTCGAGCGCATCCCCAGCGGCTCGAACACGTTCTCGTGCATCAGGATCACGTACGGTTTGCCCCCCGCCCGCTGCATCGCCATGCCCAGGAGGTTGAAGCCGTAGCTCGAGTACGAGTACTTGCTTCCCGGCTGGAAGAGGAGCGCATTGTCCTTGAAGTACTCCAGCGCATCCACGAGGTCCGTGTACCGCTTCTTGTTGAAAAACTCCTCGCCCTGGGGGTCGTAGTGCCGGATCCCGGAGAGGTGGCCGGCAAGCTGGCGGATCGTGATCGTTGGGTGCTTCTCCGGCCACTGCGGCACGTACTTCCGCACCGGCGCGTCCAGGTCGATCTGGCCGCGCTCGACCAGCACGGCGAGCCCCGTCCCGGTCATCGCCTTGGCGATGCTCCCGCTCCGGAACTTCGTGATCGGGGTCACCGGGATACGGTGCTCCACATTCGCGTAGCCGAACCCCTCCGACCAGACGATCTCACCGCCCACAGCCACGGCCACCGACAGCCCGGGTATGCCCTGCTCTTCCATGAGCGCCGACAGGAGCGTTCGGGAGTCCACGATCGCGGCCTCGTACCGCTTCGCGATCGGCGTCATGTAGGAAGGTTGCCCGTACGGCTGCGGAAGCGCCGACGCGGGCGCCCACGCCGCCAGTGCCAGGGAGACTAGAAGCAAGCGCGTGACCCGCGCCGCCACGGAAACAGTGCTGACTCTCATGGACCCCTCCGTCGTGTAGGAGCTCCCGGCAGAGTGGACCTCATCCAGTGAGGCGAGCGCGCGAGCAGCCGAGGGGACGAGGGCCCGCCGGATAACGAACTCCATGCCCCAGTCGAGTGCGCAGACGCTACCCCTGCAGGGCGCGGACCGCAAGGTGTCCACCACGCGTCAACGCCCGAACCCGAGCCAGAGACGCCGCGCTGCGGTCCTGGGAAGGGCACGACCCGACGGCTGAACTGGCCGCCGGGTCGTGCCCGCGAACGCTGGCTAGCGCAGAGTTGCAGGGCTGGTAGTTCCCGCCCTGCCGGACCGTGAACTCCCAGATCGGCCGGCCCTGTACGCCCCGCTTCGTGAAGATCTGGATGACTCCGTTCGAGGCTTCGGTCCCATACAGGGTGGCCGCCGCCGGACCCTTGATGATCTCGAGGCTCTCGATGTCGTTGATGTTCAGGTCGTCGATCCGCCTCATCTGCGGACCACCCCGGCCGGGCGGACCGCCGCGGGTGTTGTCCACCCGGATCCCGTCGACGTAAATCAGCGGATCGCTGGCCGGCGCGGGGCTGGTGACCCCACGAATGCGAATGGAGCCCGAGCCGCCGACCATCCCCGTGGATGGGACAACCATGACCCCCACCACGTTTCCGATCGCCCGCTTCTGCGCGCCGCCGGGCGTTCCGGTAACCACAATCTCATCGAGGGCCAGGTGAGTCCGCGCGCACCGGCACCTCACCCCCTCGCGGCAAACCGCCGCCGGAACTGCGCGAGCTCTGTATCCACCAGCTTCTGCAGCCTGGCGACCTGCGCGTCGACGCGCGCGGAGAGGTCCCGGAAGAGCTCGTGCGCCTGCGCAGTGGGCGGCGCATCGCTCAGCTCCGTGAGTCCGAACAGGGTGGATAGCTTGTCGTTCAACCTGGTCGGATAGTTGATGAGGTCCTGCGTCGCCTTGGCGCGGAACTGGATGAGCTGCTCCTCGATCCGGTACAGCTCGCGGGTGATGGCCTCGGCGGCGCGCGAGGCATCGCGGCCGCGGCCGGCCGCTTCCGCGTTACGGACCGCCGCCTCGACGTCGCTGCGCAGCCCCCGGATCCTCAGCACGACCTGGTGGGTCTCCGTGATCTTGTCGCGGACCGCCAGGAGGAATCGGTGCAGCTCGGCGTACTGCGCCGGGGTCATGTCGATGCGGGGATCCTTCCCCACCTCGAAGTCCCGGGCCTGGCTCGCGCCGCCGATGGCGAGCGTCACCCGATAGCTCCCGGGCGGCAGCAGGGGACCCCTGGGATTGTGCCGCCGGAAGATCGCGCCCTCGAGGGCGAGCGGACCGGGATAGCGCATGTTCTCCCAGACGAAGCGGTTGAGCCCCACCTGGGCCGCGATCTCCGGGGCGCCGGACGACGTCCGTGCAAACCGCCGCACCACCTCACCCGTCGCATCGGTGATGGTCAGCGTCACCTCGCCCGCCGGCGGCTGCCCCAGGTAGTAGTAGATCACGACTCCGTTCGGCGGGTTCGTGCCCACCGCCGTAGAGCCGGCCTCGGTCCCGCCCGGCCGCGCCACCGCACCGACGGAGCCCTCGCGGAAGCGGACCACCGGCTCCGGCTGGAAGAGATGGACCGTTGATGCCAGGACTTCGCCCGTGAGCTGCCGGAGAACGTGCAGCCCATCAAGGATCCAGAACGAACGCCCGTGCGTGGCGATCGCCAGCTCGTTGCCCTTCACCTCCATGTCGTGAATCGGCACCAGCGGGAGATTGAGCTGCAGAGGCTGCCACCTCCCGCCGTCGTCGATGGAGACGTAGGCCCCGGTCTCCGTGCCCGCGTAGAGGAGCCCCCGCCGCTGCGGGTCCTCGCGGATCACCCGGGTGAAGTCGTTCTCCCGGATCCCGTTCGTGATCTTGTTCCACGTCCTGCCGTAGTCGCTCGTCTTATAGAGGTACGGCGTCAGGTCATCGAGCTTGTATCGCGTCGCCGCCACATAGGCGGCCGCCGCATCATGCGGCGAAGGCTCGATGATGCTGATCATGGTGAACTCGGGCAGATCCTTCGGCGTCACGCTCTCCCAGCGCTTTCCGCCGTCGCGCGAGACGTGGATGAGCCCGTCGTCCGAGCCCGCCCACAGCACCCCCGGCTGCGCCGGCGATTCATCGAAGGCGAAGACCGTCGCGTACCATTCGATCCCGGTGTTGTCCCGCTTGATGGGCCCCCAGGACGGACCCGTGTCCTCGGGGTCGCCCCACCCGGGCGTCGGCTCCAGGGTCTTCGGGTCCGCCCGCGTCAGGTCCGGGCTCACGATCTCCCAGCTCCGGCCCTCGTTCGTGGACTTGTGCACGAACTGGGAGGTCACGTACAGGACGTTCGGGTCGTGAGGCGAGAGGATGACCGGGTAGACCCACTGGAATCGGTACTTGAGATCCCGGCCGCCCCAACCCCAGTACATCTCGGGCCACGGCGAGATGTCGCTGACCTGCCGCGTCCGGTGATCGTAGCGCGTCAGGTAGTAGTGATCGCCGGAGTAGACGATGTTCGGGTCATCGGGCCGGACCGCCGTATAGCCGTCTTCGCTTCCACCGATCGTGTACCATTCCTGCTCACCGATCTCCCCGAAGTCGGAGCGGCTGGGGACCGAAAGCGTCGAGTTGTCTTGTTGGTTCCCGTAAACCCGGTATGGGAACTGGTTGTCCGTGGTCACGTGGTAGAACTGCGCCGTGGGCTGGTTGTAGATGCTCGACCATGTCTTTCCGCCGTCGAATGATACCGTGCCGCCGCCGTCGTTCGATTCGGCCATGCGGCTGGGATCGCGAGGGTCGATCCAGAGGTCGTGGATGTCCCCGTGGGGCGCGGGGAGCCGGATGTACGTCCGCCCGCCGTCCGTCGACTTCCAGAGGCTCGTGTTCAGAACGTAGACCGTCTCCGGGTCCTTCGGGTCCGCGACGATGTGATGGTAGTACCAGGGACGCTGGAGCAGCTCCGCCCTCTGACTCGTGAGCTGCCAGGTGACCCCGGCATCGTCGGAACGGTAGACACCGGATCGGTCGCGCTCCGCCTCGATGATGGCCCAGAGGCGGGCCGCATTCGCCGGCGATACCGCGATCCCGATACGGCCCCGATTCGTGCCCTCGGGTAGCCCGCGGTTGCGCGTGAGCTCCGTCCATGTGCGGCCGCCATCCGTGCTCTTGTGGAGTCCGCTCGACGGACCCGCGGCGCGCAGACCCCACGGGTAGCGCCGCGCCTCCCACGTGGCGGCATACAGCACCTGAGGATCTCGCGGGTCCATGGCGAGATCGATGGCGCCCGTCCGCTCGTTCGGGAAGAGAACTTTCTCCCACGTCCGTCCGCCGTCCGCGGAGCGGAAGACGCCACGCTCGGGGTTCGGGCCCCAGGCGTGTCCGAGAGCCGCCACGTAGACCACGTCGGGGTCGCCAGGGTGAACGCGGATGCGCCCGATCTGGCGTGTGGCCTCGAGCCCCACGCGCGTCCAGCTCTTTCCGCCATCGCCGGACCGGTAGACCCCGTCGCCATGGGAGATGTTGCCCCGAATGCACGCCTCGCCGGTCCCCACGTAGACCACCTCGGGGTTCGACTGCGAGACGGCAATGGCACCGATGGAGCCCGAGCCGAAGTAGCCGTCGGACACGTTTCGCCAGGTATAGCCCCCGTTCTCCGTCTTCCACACGCCTCCGCCCGTGGACCCCAGGTAGAAGATCAAGCGATTCTGCGGATCGCCGGCGATGGCCACGGAGCGCCCGCCCCGGTACGGGCCGAGCGACCGCCAGCTCAGGGCCTGGAGGGCCGAGGCCGGCACCTCGGACGGTCGGGACGCCGGCGATGTCGGCTCGGGACGTGCGGCCTGCCCCCTGGCCTGCCCGGTGGGCGCCCACAGCGCAAGGGGCAGAAGGACGCCTGCGAAGCGACGGAAGCGGACGAGGGCTGCGCTCTCGAATGGCATCGGTATGCCCTCCACAGAGAATGAGGAACGGATCGGATGGAAGCGCGCGTCATCAAGCTACGCTGCGCGCGAATGCGAGGCGAGAGGCCGACGGGCGGGGCGGGCGAGCCCGCTCACCGCCAGGCTTTTACCAGGTCCTCAGCGATCCTGCCGATGGCCGCCTCCAGCTCCACGAAATCGCCGCGATTCTCGTTCGTGAAGACGGACACCACGGTGGGTCCGCCCTCGTAGTAGAGAATGCCCACATCGCTCCCCGAGTACGGAGCCCAGTCCCCCGTCTTGTGCGCCAGTACCACGTCCTGGAACCGAATGCGCTGCGGCAGCCGCGAGCTGGAGACCTGGCGCTTGAGGATGTCGATCATCTCGCTGGTATGCTCGGGCGAGGCAAGCTCGCCGTTGTGGAGCTGCTCCAGCAGCCGCGACATCTCGCGGGCCGTGCTGCGGCCGAGCCACTCCGCGGAATCGCGCACGAACCGCTCGCGCGCCGCGGGGTCCGCGGGCGATCCGCGCTCGAACACCTCGCGGTCGGAGAGCGACGCCGCCGCCGGGTCCGCGAACTCGAGCACTCGCCGGAACCGGCCGCCCGTCGTCGACTTGAGCCGCGTTTCCCTGTACCCGAGCGCCGCCAGCATCTCGTTCACGCGCTCCAGCCCCACCCGCTTGATCATGATGTCGGTGGCGCTGTTGTCGCTCGTGATGATCATCTCGGTGATGATGTCGCGGTAGGTGGGCTGGAGCCCCGGCGCGAAGTGCTGGAGCACACCGCTCCCTCGCCGCATGTCCTCCGGCGCGACCACGTACCGCTCGTTCAGGTCGAGAATGCCCGCCTCCGCGTCCCGGTACGCGAGCACCATGACCGGAAGCTTAATCACGCTCAGCGTGTTCATGGGCTCGTCCGCCCGGATCGCGATCTCCCGGCCCGTAGGGAGATGCTTCGCGTAGACCGACGTCTTCGCGTCCAGGGCATCCACCCAGGACCGGACCTGATCCTCGAGGCTCGGCGCAGCCGCGCAGGCCGCCACCACCGCACCGAGCATCACGGACAGCGCAGCCGCTGCGAGCATTCGAGCCCCCGGCAAGCTTGCTCCCATTGGACACCTCACCCCGGCCGGTGAGCGGGTTCGAGGGTTAGAACCCTGTAACCCTGTAACCCTGTAACCCTCCAACCCGCCGGCGGCAAGTGGACGATGTGCGCTAACCCCTGATATTCGGGTTGCCCTCGATCTCGATCCGCGGCAGCGGCATGCACGTGGTCTCGCCGTAGGGCACGCCGTCCGGCCCGATCCCCGTCTTGAACGGCAGCTTGTGGCGCAGCATGTCGTTGATGCGATGTCCTTCCAGGAACAGCACGCGGCTCCGCTCCTGGATGACGTGATCCAGGATCGCCTTCGGATCCGAGCTGGTGAACGGCGGGAGTGCGGCCGCGCTGTGGAACTGGTTGATGATGTTCACCGCGCTCTGTCCACCCTCCGCCTCCGCGATGATGAGCTGCGCCTCCTCCCAGCTCGCGAGCCGGTACGAGCTCCCGAACGATGTGTACTTCGTCTGCCAGTAGATGATGCTGTTGTCCGCGCCCCTGCGGTCCGCCTGCACAACCTTCACCCTCGGGTCCGCGACGCCGCCCCACATCAGGTTCACGTAGTCGAGGTCCACGGAGATCGCGCCGTTGTTGATGTTGTCCTGGTACATCAGGTTCCAGCGCGTCTGGATCGCGGACGACCGCGTGACCTGTCGCACGTAGCCTTTCGGGACGAGTTTCGCATCCGCCGCGGCCTCCGCCTTCTTCCCCAGGTCGAGGCGCACGCGGGCGCGTCCCACCAGCGCCATGTTCGCGATATCGTTGCTGCTCGCCGCCCGGGCGCCGTCGATCGCCTCCGCGAACCGCTGCTCGGCCAGCGCCAGCACGGCCGGCGGCTTCAGGAGCGGACCCTCGTCAATGGCCATGTCGCAGAAGCTCTCGCCCAGGAGCGCCAGGCTGTAGGCCTCGTGGGCCAGGGCGGTGGCGCGATACACGGGCCTGCTGGGGACCTTCTGATCACCCCACTCGTCCAGGCGTCGCACCGCGTCCTTACCCTGGAAGCGCGCGGTCTGGAGCGGCCGGTACACGCCGTAGCCGCGGTCCACGCCGGCAGCCGCCGTGAACGCCGTGCACCCCTTCACGTCCTCGATGTTCGTGATCCGGCGCTGACTCCACAGGAAGATGGCGCGGGCGCCCGTGCTGTGCCGGAGCTCGCCCGAGATCATACCCGTGGCCGGCACGTAGTTGTTGAACGCACACTCGAAGTCGCCGACCACGCTGGTGATGAGGATCTCCGCGATGGCGGGATCGTCCAGCGCCTCGGCGCCCACCTTCGTGGGCAGCTCGACCTCGAGTAGGCTCTCGCACCCGGCCAGGACGCCCAGCGCAGCCAGGCTGAGCAGCACCGCCGACGCCCGCAGACGCCCCTTCGGCGCCCGGGAACGCACGTGCCTTTCAACGATGGTCCACATGAGCTTGCACTCCTTCCCCGTCACGCCTGACGCGAACGTTGCCTCGGTCGGCGAACCCGCGTGCGCAACCTCAGAATGTCAGTCTCACGGTCGTCGTGAAGGTGGTGGACGGCGGCAGCCGCGTCTGGTAGTAGCCTCCCCACTCCGTGTGGTCCGCGTTCGCGGCCTCGGGATCCACGTCCCGGCGGCCGAAGGTCCCCGGCTGCTTCCACCACAGCGTGGCCACGTTGTGCGTGGCGAAACTCACGGATCCCCGCGACGCCCCGAGCCGTCCCGCCCACCGCTCGGACAGCGTGTAGACGAGCGAGAGATCACGGAGCTTCGCGAAGCTGCCGTCGATCAGACCCGCGGGCGAGCCGGTGCGCAGGATCTCATCGTATGCCGCCAGAATCGGGTCCTTGCGCTCATTGATCGCCAGCGAGTTGCGGAACACCACGTGCGAGCCCCACAGGTCGCCACTGATCTTCTTGTGACCGCCCATGAAATCCACCAGCGCGTACAGTCGGATGTTTCGGAAAAGCTGCAGCGTCGTGCTGCCGCCTCCTTGATAGGTGGGCACCGCCGGACCCCAGAACACGAACTCCGCCTGGCTGCACGGCACGGGCCGGCCACCCTGGGATGCCGGGCCCTCGCACATCGCGTTCACGATCTTGCCGTTCGCAGCGAACTCGGCAGAGACCACGCGGTGGTCCCAGATCCCCGCAATGGGATACCCTTCCACGTGCCGCTGTCCGGTGGCCACGCCTTGAATCAGGGGCAGCGCGAGCGGCGGCAGGCCTCCCAGGCTCACCACCTCGCTGTGGTTGGTCGCGAGGCTGAAGCCCACGTCCCACGCCAGATTCCGGCGCTCGAGGAGTCGCGCGCTCAGCTCGAGTTCGATCCCCCGGTTCGCCAGCTCGCCCACGTTCACGAACTGCACGCCCGGGAAGCCGCTGGACGGAGCCACGGTCCGCGGCACGATGGCGTCCTTCGTCTTCTTGTTGTAGTAGGTGAACGCGGCGCTCACGCGCTCGTTCAGCACGCTCGCGTCGAACCCGAGCTCGAGCTCCTCACCCACCTCCGGCTTGAGATCCGAATTGCCCACCGCCGCCGGCGTCAGGCCCGGCCTGTCGCCGGGCCCCGCCAGCGGCTCGTACAGGCGCCTCGCCGCGAAGACGTCCGGCTGCTTGCCGGCCCGGCCCCATGCCGCCCGCAGCTTCAAGGCGTTCACCAGCGGCACGTTCCAGAAGGGCTCCTCGTGGATCACCCAGGTGGCGCTGAGTTTGGGGTAGACCACGAAGTCGAAGTTCGCGCCGAACGCGCTGTTGTCATCCCCGCGCACCGCCGCGGTGAGGAATGCCCGCTGCTTCCAGCCGAGCTGCTCCTGCACGTAGAGCCCGAACGTCTTGTTCTCGATGAAGTCCTCGGATCCGGTACGCAGGGCGGCCGCCGCCACGGTGTTGTACCCAGGAACCGGGTACTCGCGCCCGCTCGCGGAGCTCGTCTCCACCTGCTTGCTGTAATACTGCGTGCCCGCGGACGTCTCGGCGGCGAGATCGGGGGTCACGTTCCACGAGGCCGTGGCCGCGTAGTCGAGGGTGGCGAACGTCGTCCTCACGTGCTCCAGGTCCTTCGCGCCCAGGCTGCTCGATCGGAAGAAGTACGCAGCCCCTGTGGGGTGGCGCGGGTACTCGTTCGAGTCCACGGAGTTCACCACGTCGGTCCCGACGGTGATTCGCTGGGTGAACCAGTCTACCGGCCGGTGCCTGACCGTGAGTCCGCCGACGAACCGGTCCAGCTTCTCGAGCGCCTCGACCGTCGCGATCGCCTCGGGTGGAGATCCGCGATACCCCCGCGTGGGCGTCTCCTTGCGCTGCGGCAGGGTCCACACGATCTGAGTGGACAGGTCGGTCGCCGACGACGCGAACTGCGTCGTGCTCCGCAGGAACCCCATGTTCGTGCTGAAGTCGAGCTTGTCGCTGGGCGTGAAGTTCAAATTGCTGCGGGCGTGGAAGTTCTCCTGCCAGTTCCAGTCCACCATCCCCTCCGTCCGCTGGAACTGTCCGGAGAAGTAGTAGCGGAACGTCTCGCTCCCACCGGCCACCCCCAGGGCGTACCCCTGGTTATGGCCAGTGCGGAAGGGGGATCGGCCCGCCGCCTCCTCCTCCGCGATCAGGTTCATGCTTCGGATCTGGCCGGTCTGCGGATCCCGGTCGTAGGCCGTGGGGAACTTCCCGGACGGGTCCGCCAGCCAGGTCGCCCCCTGCTTGACGCTGAGGTCGAACACCGGGCGGCCCACCGCCCCTTTCTTCGTCGTGATCACGATGACCCCGGTGGAGGCCTCGGTCCCGAAGAGCGTCGCCGCCGCTGGGCCTTTGATCACCTCGATGCTCTCGATCTCCTCGGGGTTGATGTCGTTCAGGCGGTTGACTCTGCCGGCACGGAAGGGCTTCGGTCCCGCCTGCTGGCTGTTGTCGACCCGCACGCCGTCCACGTAAATGATCGGCACGCTTGACAGCGTCATGCTCGAGATCCCGCGGACCCGCATGGGACCGCCGGTCCCCACATCGCCGGGCGGCGCGAACCGCGTCACCCCCGGCACGAGGACGCTCAGGATGCCCTGCACGTCCTGGTACGGAGCTACCTGCATGAGGTCGCTCACCTCGACCCGGGTCACCGAGTTCCCGATGGCCCGCGCCTGCGTGCCACCGGCCGTGCCCGTCACCACGATCTCGTCCAGCCTGAGAGCCTCTTCCTCAAGCTCGAAGTTCGCCTCCGTCGCGGCGCCCGCGCGCACGACCACCTGCTGTGACGCCGCCCGGTATCCAATCCGCTCGACCCGCAGCTCGTGGCTGCCCGCCGGAACGCCCACGAGCAGATAGCGGCCGTTCGCCGCCGTGAGACCGCCGATGTCCGTTCCCGGGACGTAGACCTGGACCGAGGCCAGGGGTGCCAGGCTCCGAGCGTCCACAACCCTCCCCGTGACCGTCCCTTCTTGCAGGGCCGACGGCGGCGCCGAATGAGTGATGCCGATGGCCGCTGCCCCGTCGGGCCCGCCGGGCTTGGCCCCAGCGCCGGCCAACGGCAAGGCCAGCGTCACCGCCAGCACGGCTGCCGAGCTCAGATGCAGGATCCAACCCATCGTAGTGCCTCCTGTGGCGAAGAAGCCAAACCGCAAGTGCAACACCGGACCCGGATTTTGCCTACTATGCGGATGCTCATCCCCGGGGCCCCGGCACCGCCGCTGCGTTCGGGTCGGACCGGCCCCCGGACCCGAGAACCCCACGTGGACCGACGGTCCGCCGACCCACACCCACCGGCGCCGCGCAGACTCTCCTCCGGACGCTCCGACCCCCCACTTCGCCGACCCGAACGAGGACCGGCCGCGAATCCCTGCGGATCGCGGCCGGTGTTCGCTGCAAGGTGCCTGTGCGCTGCTGCTATCGTCTGGTCACGTGCCCGCGAACACTCCTGGCGCCCGCGTCCCGCGGCGCAACAGGGTCACAGCAACAACAGCACCCCGGCATCATTCGTATTCCGGTTCTCATGATGGCGCAAGCTAGCGCGACCTCCCGGTGCGGCGCAAGCTTCTCCTGCGCGATTCTCCTGCGCGATCTTCCCGTCGGCGTGTCAACACTCCGTCCTCGCTCCGAGGTCCCCGTGCAGAAGGACGCCCCGTGAACGATCATGCACCTCGGGTCCGCCGGCCCCGGGAGGCGAGCGAGATCGGGTGCGAATCGAGGGATCGACAGGCGGCACGGGAAACGGTCCGCGGGTGAGCGGTCGCTCAGGCACCGTATGCGCGCACCGCAAGCGCGCTGGCCCCACGGGAAGCGGGGCCAGCGGGGACCGTTCTCGAGGCGGCCGTCCTTCACTCCGTGTTGGCGGGAGTCGCGCCTGCGCGTGCCAGGATCTGCCCTCCCTTCGCACCCGTGAACTTCCCTTCATCCAGGGCAAGCTGGCCGTTCACCAGCACGTAGACCATTCCCTCGGCGAGCTGGTGAGGCTCCGCGTACGTGGCTTTGTCCTGCACCTTTGCCAGGTCGAATACGACCACGTCCGCGTATGCGCCCGGCCGGATCACGCCGCGGCCCGCGAGCCGGCCGATCGTCGCCGGAAGCTGCGTCATCTTGCGGATCGCGTCTTCCAGGCTGATGACCTTCCGCTCCAGCACGTACCGCCGGATCACCCGCGGATAGGTGCCGTAGCTCCGGGGATGCGGCGACCCTTGGCCCATGGGCACCAGGTCACCGTCCGTGCCGACCGCCGTCCACGCCGGGCGCATGAACGTCTCCACGTCGTCCTCCGTGAGCACGTGAGACACGAAGGACGCGCCGCCCTGCTTGAGAAGCTCCATGGCCAGCTCGATGGGGTCCATCCTCCGCTCCTTCGCCACGGCCCCCAGCGTCTTCCCCTCGATGGACGGATCCGGCTCGAAGCGCCGGAACTGGAGGCGATCGGCGCCGCCCCGGCGATCCAGGTTCTCGCGCATTCCGGCTCGGAGCTTGGCTCGCTCCGCCGGATCGTCGATGCGCCGAACCAGCGCGGTGTCGCCGCCCACCTGAGCCCACCGCGGCACGAGCGCGCCCGTGATGCCGCTGCCCGAGGCCGCGTACGGATACTGGTCCGCCCAGACCTCGATCCCCTCGGCCCGCGCCGCATTGATTCGCTCGACGATGCCCGACGACTGTCCCCAGACCCGCGGGCCCAGCACCTTGATGTGCGTGACGTTGCCGGGAAGTCCGCCCTCCCGGGCGACGCGGATCACCTCGTCCACCGCCGCCACCACCCCGATGTTGTAGTCGGACTCATCGCGGATGTGGCTGCTGTAGAAGCCGTCGTACCCCGCCGCCACCTTCGCCAGCTCGATGACCTCCTCGGTGGCCGCGTAGTTGCCCGGCGCATAGTACAGCCCGCTGGACAGCCCCACCGCGCCCGCCTCCATAGCGCGGCGCACGAGCTCCCTCATTCGATCCAGCTCGGCGGCATCGGGCGCACGGTCCTGCATCCCCAGCACGTCGCGGCGTACCGAGCCATGGCCGACGTACTGCGCCACGTTGATGCCAAGCCCGTCCCTGAGCAGCTCGCTCTTCTGAGCCGCCAGGTCCACGGGCCCCCCGCCATCCGGGTTCGCTACCACCGTGGTGATCCCCTGCGCCAGCAGCGGCTGCGCCGGGCTCAGCTCCGGCGTCGCCAACCCCTCGCCCGCGTGGGAGTGCAGGTCGATGAACCCGGGCGCCACGTACAGACCGCGGGCATCGATCGTGCGCCCCGCCGCCGCGTTCGTCAGGTCGCCCACCGCCACGATGCGGTCCCCCGCGATCGCGATATCCGCGCGGTACCAGGGATCGCCGCTGCCGTCCAGGACGAAGCCGTCCTTGATGATGAGGTCGTACTGCTCCTGCTGCGCGGCCGGCGGAGCGCACGCGACCCCCAACCCCAGCGCCACGGCGACCCACAGCCCCGCGTGCACGAAACGATGGTACGTCTTCATGGAAGCTCCTCCCTGGAACCCCTCCCTCAGATCCGCCAGGCTCCCCGCGTGGAGCCGGTGCGGCGTCGCGCGCCCGGCATCCGGTTGGGCCTCCCCGTTCTCATCTCTGGGCCGAGCCAGAAGTCCCGCGATACTCGGGGCGCGCCACGTCGAACGATGGAGCGCCCCGGGCACGGCCGCTACCCCACCGGCAGATCCTCCCCCTCCGTCCGGGCGACGAAGACGGCGCCGACCAGGTCGCCGGTGACGTTGATCGTCGTGCGCATCATGTCCAGGATGCGGTCGACTCCGAGAACAAGGGCGATTCCCGCTTCCGCATGCGCGCCCAGGCCGACGGCGTTCAACACGATGAGTGTGGTGACCAGCGAGCTGCCGGGGACACCCACGCCCGCCACCGCCGCCAGCGTGGCCGTCAGGATCACGGTCAGCAGGCTGCCCAGCCCGAGGGTCACACCATACACCTGAGCGATGAACACCGTGGTGACCGCCTTGTAGAGCGCCGAGCCGTTCATGTTGAGAGTAGCGCCCAGCGGCACGACAAAGCTCGTGATCTGCTTCGAGATCCCGAGCTTCCGCTCGGCGGTCTCGATACTCAGCGGCAACGCGGCATTCGACGACGAGGTGGAAAACGCCAGGAGCATGGGCTCGGAGATCCGGCGGTAGAACGACCATGCCTTCACGCGCCCCAGGAACCGGAGCACCAGGGGGAACACGACTACTGCCTGGACCGCGAGCCCCGCCGTCACGACGCCGGAGTAGACCAGGAGCGACTTGAGCAGCTCGAGCCCGAAACGAGCCACGACCGCCGCGATCAGAGCGAATACGGCGTACGGCGCCAGCTTCATTACCCAATGAATGACGACCATGCATGCATCGTTCACACCCTCGAAGAACGTCACGAGCGCGCGCCGCCGCGCCTCCTGCACCATGCCGACCGCGGCGCCGAAGACGATAACGAAGATGATGAGCGGGAGCAGCTCGAGGTTCGCCGCCGCCGCTACCGGATTCCGCGGGACCATCTGCACCAGCGTCTCGACCAGCGACGGCGTGGACTCGACGGCCGCTCGGCCGGGGACCGCTGCCTGAAACTGCGCAGCCAGCTCGTCGCGCACCCCCGCATCCATGCGTGCGCCAGGGCTCACCAAGAGCGCCAGAGCCAACCCGATCGTGGCGGCCACGATCGTCGTGATCAGGAAGTACGCCAGCGTCTTGCCGCCGATCCGCCCGAGACTTCGCAGGTCCCCGAGCGAGGAGATGCCCACGAGGAGGCTCGCCACGACCAGCGGAATCACGATCATGGTGATGAGCCGGATGAACGCGGTACCCACAGGCTCGAGCGACAACAGAAGCGCCTGCAGCCACTCCACGTGCATCGCATTGGCGGCGACGCCAGCCGCCGCGCCTGTGACCATCCCGACCAGGATCTTCGTGTGGAGTCGCATGATCGCCCTTCGCCCCGCAAGACCGCCCCGCTCCTCGGAACCGCGGGCGCTTCCGACCTGGTTCTTCAGTGACCTACTAGCCCCGAAAGCCCCCGTACCGGCGGATGTAGGGCACGAGACCGCCGGCCTCCAGGATCTCGAGCATGACGCGCGGAAAGCTCCCTCCGGAGATCGTCGCGCCTTTCGTCTCGTTCCGCACTTCTGTCCGACCGGCACCGATGACCACGAGAAGACGGTCGCCTTCCTCGATCCCCGCCGTTGCGCACTCCACGGGAATGAGCCCGTTGTTCACCGCGTTGCGGTAGTAGGTACGCGCGAAGCTCTTCGCGAGCACGGCCCGGATCCCGGCGGCGAGAATCACCGTGGCCGCGACCTCCATGGCCGACCCGCAGCCGAAGTTCTTTCCGGCCACGATCACGTCGCCCGCCCGGATGCTGTCCGCGAAAGCACGATCCACAGACTCGAGCAGGTAGTTCTTCAGCACCTCCGGATCCAGCGACTCCTTCTTCCGGCTCGACGAGACGATGTAGTCCGTGTTCACGTCGTCGCCCAGCACACGCGCGCGACCCTCGATGCGGATCTGCATACTTCGCAGGCTTAGCACGTCGCTGAAGAGCTGCTAGGTCGGCACGTCGCGGGGATCCGTGATGCGGCCCGTCACCGCCGCGGCGGCACAGACCACGGGAGAGGCGAGGTAGATTGCGGCGCTCAGGTTCCCCATCCGCCCCTTGAAGTTCCGGTTCGCGGTCGAGATCACGTTCATCCCGTCGCCCGGGACCGAACCCGAGGTGCCGCAGCAGGCCCCGCACCCGGGCGTCGTGATCGTGGCTCCGGCCGCCACCAGCTTGCTCAGGATCCCCTCGCGCACCAGCTCCTCGAAGACCAGGCGCGAGGCCGGCGTCACGACGAGCTGGACCCCGGGCGCGATCCCGCCACCCGCCTCGAGCACCCGGGTGACCTGGCGCACGTCCGTGGTGCGGCCGCCCGTACAGGTGCCGACAAAAACCATATGGATCGGCGTTCCCAGCACGCGCTCCAGCGGCACCACGTTGTCCGGGCTGTGCGGGAGTGAGATGCGGGGCGAGACATCCCCCAGATCCACGGCGATATCCCGGACGTAGCGCGCGTCCGGATCCGCGTGAGCCGGCGAGTAGGCCGCCGCGGCGCGACCCTCCAGGTACCGCTCCGTCACTCCGTCGAAGGGGAAGATCCCCGCCTTCGCCCCCATCTCCACGGACATGCTGCTCAGTACGAGCCGGTCATCCATGGACAGCGTGGCGAGCCCCGGGCCCTGGAACTCGAGGGCCAGGTAGTTCGCGCCGTCGTTCCCGAAGATCTCGAGCAGCGTGAGAGCGATGTCCTTCGCGCACGCACCGGCGCGGAGCGCACCGGTCAGCATCACGCGGACCGATTCGGGCACCTTGAGCCACACCCGCCCGCAGATCATCGCCGCGGCGAGGTCGGAGGAGCCAATCCCTGTGGCGAACGCGTTCACGGCCCCGCACGTCACCGTGTGGCTGTCCGCGCCGACCACCAGGCCGCCGGGCAGCGCGTATCCCAGCTCGACCGCCATCTGGTGGCTGATCCCCTCCCCCACGAAGCGCAGGTCGATCCCATGTTCGCGGGCGAACGCGCGCATGACGTCGTGGAAGCGCGCGGTGGCCAGACTCGACGGCGGCGAGTAATGATCGAGAGAGAAGAGGATGCGCTCCGGATTCACCACGCGGGTAGCGCCCATCCGCCGCAAGTAGTCGATGGCCATGGGGACGGACCCGTCCGTCCCGAGCGCCCGGTCGAAGCGGCAGACCACGAGATCGCCCGCCCGCGCATCGACGCCCGCAGTCGTCGAGAGGATCTTCTCGCTGACGGTCTTGCCGCTCACCGCGGCACCCTCACGCCAGCACTCCCTTTCTCCGCAGCGTCTCGTCGATGTCCGACTTGAAGAGCGCCCCCGCCCGGATCTCCTCGATCCGCGTCCTTTCCCGCTCCACGAGCTCAGTGACCAGCGCCAGCACCTCCTCCGCGTCGCTGCGCGGGACTACGGCCACGCCATCCGCGTCGCCCACGACGATGTCGCCCGGCATCACGACCGTGCCGCCGCACGCGATGGGTACGTTGATCTCCCCGGGGCCGTCCTTGTCACACGATCCGATGCTCACCGTCCGGCTGTACGCCGCGAAGTTGAGCGAGGCCATGCCCTCCACGTCGCGCACCGCGCCGTCCACCACGATCCCCCCAGCCCCTGCGCCCGCCGCCGTCCGGCACATGAGCTCGCCGAACACCGCGCTCGCCACATCGCCGTTCGTGCACACGACGATGACGTCGCCGGGTCGCGCCAGCTCGAGCGCCTTGTGCACCATCAGGTTGTCACCCGGCCGCGCATTCACGGTGACGGCCACGCCACACACCCCGGTACCCGACCGCAGCCGGATCCCCGGGTCCATGAAGTGGAAGCGGCCCATGGCATCGGCGAGATTGGCGGACGGGATTCCATACAAGCGCGCCACGAGCGCGGGCTCGGGACGCGGAGGGTCCGTAACGATCCGGAAGCCGATTCGACCGAGCTGCGCCATACAACCTCCTGTTCAGGATTGCCACCCACCCGTACGGCGGCGCCGTCGCCCCCGCGGAGGCCCCATGCACCGCCACTCGAGCCTTCCACCCCCGGCTATCAGCCTCGTCCGGGGCCGCCGGCGCCCTCGGACGCGACCGGGGCATTCTGCTCCACCGGCGGGAGGTTCCGGCCCTGGAGCAACTGGTTGAAACGCGGCAGCTCGTTCGCCAGCACCTGGTCGAGCTGCCGGAGCTGTGCATCCAGCGCTGCACTCAGCTCCTCGAAGATCTCGTACACCTGCCGCGGCGGCCGCGCGTCGGCGCTCCGCACCGCCGCGTTCACCTGGGAAAGCTTGTTGGTGATATCCGGACCGTAGTGCTTGATGTCGCTCTCCGCCTCGATCCGGAACTGATAGATCGCGCCCTCCACGTCCGTCAGCCGCGCCTTGAGCGCCTCGCCCGCCTCGGCGATCCGGCGCTCGCCGCCCGCACGCTGGATCCGATCGCCCACCTGCCCCTTGATCGCACGGATCCGTACCACCGTCGACGTCGCGCTATTTGTCCGGAGCTGCGCCCGCATCGCGAGATCGAACTGCGCCTCCAGGTCCGCCTGCGTCACCTCCGTGAGCCGCGGGTCCTTGTGGATCCGGAACGTGTGCTCCTGGCTCTGCCCGTCCGCCGTGACCCGAACCCGGTACTCACCCGGCGGCACCACGGGGCCATCGACATTCTCCTCCCGGAGCCGGAGGCCCGGGAAGTCCCTGGCGGGGAGAGTGCGCAGGTCCCAGGGGAAGCGATGGAGTCCGGCCGCCGTGCGAACCGGAGGAGGAGGCGTCGCCAGGCCCCAGCTCGGCCCGTTGATCACATCGCCTACGGAGTTCCGCATTACGACCCGCGGCCGCTCGTCCGCAGCCCCCGTGAAGGTCCGGATCGTGCGGCCTCGCACATCCAGGACCTCGATGGTTACGCGGCTCGCCGGCTCTCGCAGCGAGTAGTAGATCTCGACCCGGTTCGCCCCCGGGATCCGCGACCGCCGGTATAGACGGCCGCCGTCCCCCGCCGTCACCGTGCCTGCCGTCCGTATCGCATCCATGGGCTTGAACACATGAAGGCGACGGGCCAGCACTTCGGGCCCGAGCTCACGCAGCGGCGAGATGTTGTCCAGGACGTAGAACCCCCGCCCGAACGTCGAGATCACCAGATCGTTGTCCCTCACCTCCAGATCGGAGACCTGTACGGCCGGGAGGTTCAGGGAGAGGGGCTGCCAGTGCGAGCCGTCGTCGAACGAGGCGTAGGGGCCGCGCTCCGTCCCCGCGAAGAGGAGCCCCGGCCGCACCGGGTCCTCGATGACGGCGCGCACCCAGTGACCGTTGGGAATCCCGTTCACGATCTTCGTCCAGGTCTTACCGTAGTCCTCCGTTTTGAAGATGTACGGGGCGATGTCCTGGAGCTTGTACTTCTCCGCGGCCAGGTAGACCTTACCGGGCCTGTGCGGGGAGGCGAACATAAGGCTCGCCTTCGCGTACGGCGGAAGCTCGGGCGGCGTCACATTCGTCCAGTTCCCGCCCCCGTCCCGCGTCACGTGGATCACTCCGTCGTCGGAGCCCGTCCAGATCTCGTTGGGGTCGTGCGGCGATGGCGCGATGGTGAAGATCGTAGCGTAGTAGTCCGAGCCGCTGTGATCATTGATGACCTCCTGCGCGCCCACGAGGGTCTTGGGGTCCGCACGGGTGAGGTCCGAACTGATCCGCTCCCAGCTCAGCCCGCGGTTCGTCGTGCGCCACAAGTGCTGCGAGCCGGCGTACACGACCTCGGGATCGTGCGGCGACATGACGATCGGAAACGTCCACTGGAAGCGCTCCCGCAGCTTGAGCGGCGGATCGCCGTCCGTCAGCATCGGCCAGACGTCCACGGTCTGCCGCTGGCCCGTGAGCCGGTCGTGCCGCGTGAGCCCGCCGCGCTGGGAGCCGCCGTATCCCAGCGTCGGGACCCTGGGGTGCACGGCGATATAGCCCTGCTCGCCGCCCGCCCCCTGGTAGAAGAAATCGCCGACTCCGTCGCTGGGGACGCACTTCGACGAGTTGTCCTGCTGCGCGCCGCACACGAAGTACGGGAACTCGTTCGTCGTGATCACGTTGTACATCTGGGCGGTCGGGTAGTCCTGGTCCGTCCACGTGAGCCCGCCGTTGAAGCTCACGTTCGCACCGCCGTCGTTCCCGTTGATCATGCGCTGCGGATCGTCGGGCGCGATCCAGAGATCGTGGTGGTCGCCGTGGGGAGCGCGGATCTGCGTGAACGTCTTGCCGCCGTCGCTCGAGGCGTAGAAGTCGCGGTTCAACACGTACACCCGATCCGCGTCCTTCGGGTCGGCATAGATCCGCACGTAGTACTCCGCCCGGTGAAACAGCCCGTTGTGGCTGTTCATGAGCTGCCAGGTGGCACCGCCGTCGTCCGACCGGAACACGCCGCCCGAGTCCGGATGCGCCTCGATGTCGAGGTAGGCTCGCCTCGGATCTGCGGACACCGCGACCGCCATCTTCCCGAGCTTGCCGCGCGGCAGGCCCGGGTTGCGCGTGATCTCCGTCCACGTATCGCCGCCGTCCGTGGACTTGTAGACGCCGCTGCGGCTGCCCGTCACGCCTCCCCATGGTGGGAAGACGATGTCCCAGAGCGTCGCGTAGAGGACCTGTGGGCTGCTGGGGTCCAAGACCAGGTCCGTGGCGCCCGCGCCGCGATCCAGCACTTTCTGCCACGTGCGCCCGCCGTCCCGGGAGCGGTACACGCCGCGCTCGGGGTTCGGGCCGTGGGGGTCGCCCAAGACCGCCGCGTAGACCACGTCGCAGTCCTGGGGATGCACGCGGAGCCGCGGGACTACCTGCTGGCCGGTGCTCGACTCGAGGCCCAGGTGCGTCCACGTCTTGCCGCCGTCCCGCGTCCCGTAGACGCCGTCGCCCGCGCTGAACTGGCTCCGGAACTGGCCCTCGCCCATGCCCACGTACACGACGTCCGGGTTTGCCTCGCAGATCCCGATGGAGCCCACGGACGCGGTGCGGAACTGTCCATCGCTCACCGGGGCCCACGTGGTGCCGCCGTCCGTCGTCTTCCAGACCCCGCCCCCGGTGGCGCCGAAGTAGTACTCGAGGGGACGCCTGGCGCTCCCGGCCACCGCCAGCGACCGCCCGCCCACGATCGGCCCGATGCTGCGCCACTGCCAGACGCCAAAGAGGGCGGGGTCGAAGCCGCCGCCGGACGGGGCCTGTGCCCGCGCTTCGCCGCCGGTCACGGCGCCCCACACCGCCGCGACCCCGATGACCGTCAGAACCCTCATGAGCATCCCTCCGGCCCAGCGCGTCATCGCGTACCTCCCGGCGTCCCGTGGCTTCACTGGATCCGTCCCGTGAACGTCATTGATCGCCCCGAGCGGCAGGCTTCGACATCAGGCTGATGGTGACGAGGCGCTCCTCGGTCATTTCGCGGATGGCGTAACGCGGCCCCTCCTGGCCGTACCCGCTCTCCTTCACGCCACCGTACGGCATCAGGTCCACGCGGCTGCTCGACGTCTCGTTGATGTGCACCGCGCCCACGCGCAGGCGCCTGGCCGCCGCGAACGCGCGCTCCAGGTCGGCCGTGAACACGCCGGCCGCGAGGCCGAACGGCGTGCCGTTCACGCCCTCGAGCGCCTCGTCGAACGACCGATACGGAACGATCGAGATCACCGGCGCGAAGATCTCCTCGCACATCACCCGCATGTCCGGTCTCACATCCGTGAGGATGGTGGGGTAGAGCACCGCGCCCTCCCGCTCACCGCCATGCACGATCCGGGCGCCCTGCTCCACGGCCTCGCTCACCCATGCCTCCGCGCGCTCGGCCTCTTTCACGTCGATCATGGGGCCGACGAGCGTCTCCGGGTCGTAGGGATCCCCCACCTTCCAGCGCCGGATCTCGGCGATGAGCATCGCCACCAGCCGCTCGACGATGGGCTCGTGCACGTACAGCCGCTGGACCGACGTGCAGACCTGCCCCGCCTTGCGGAAGCTCGCCCGCACACACCGGGGTGCCGCCCAGCCGAGATCCGCGTCCTCGCAGACGATGGTGCCCGAGATGCTCCCCAGCTCGAGGGAGGTGCGCCGCAGCCCGACGCTCCTCCGGATCACCTTCCCCACCGCCGTGCTCCCCGTGAACGTGTAGAAGTCGATGTCCGCTTGATCGAGAAGCGCCTGGCCCACGTCGCTCCCGCCACCCTGGACAAGATTCACGTGCCCCGGCGGGAGGCCCGCATCCGTCAGCACCTCGCAGAGCAGCGCCGCGGTGACCGGCGTGTACGAGGCCGGCTTGAGGACCACTGCGTTTCCGGCCGCTAGCGCCGGCGCCACCTTGTGCGTCACGGTGTTCAGCGGCGAGTTGAACGGCGTGATGGCGCATACCACGCCGATGGGCACCCGGATCGTGAAGGCCAGGCGATGGGCCTGCCCCGGCGCGCCGTCGATCGGCACCATCTCCCCGGTGATCCGCTTCGCCTCCTCTGCCGAGACCACGAGCGTCTGTACGCAGCGGTCGATCTCCAGCCTCGCATCCGCGACCGTAAAGCCGCTCTCCGCCACGATGGTCCGTGCGATCTCCTCGCGCCGCGCCTCGATCAGATCCGCGGCCCTAAGGAGCACGCGGTACCGAGCGTACGGTTCCAACGCCTGGCGCTCGAAGGAGGCCCGGGCTGCCGCCACGGCGGCGGCGGCTTGCTCGGGCGACGCCCGGGCCACGCGCGCCACAGGCTCCCCCGTGAACTTGTCCCGCACCTCGAACGCCCCCGCGCCGTCGACCCACTCTCCGCCGATGAGGAGCCCGTACTCCGGCAGGGCCGCCGTCTCGCCCCTCGTCTTCACGTTCATCCCTGCAATGCCTCTCGAATCGCCGTGAGAACCTCGCTGTAATGCCGGGGCGGGCCGTCCGGGAAGCGCGTGGCGATGTCCAACGCGGCCACTTCGAGCATCCGCCGCGCCGCCGCCGCCGCCAGGTACGGCTCGACGCCCGCCGCCCTCACCGTCTCGGCCGCCGCCTCCATCTCGTGGCCGCGCCGCTCGGCATGCATCGCCGTGCGCCCCAGGTAGTAGGTCGCATGCGTGCGCCAATCGATGCCGGGCATGCTCTCGCAGAGCGAGTCCAGCACCGTCGCGTCCACGTCGTACGCGCGGGCTGTGAGCAACGCCTCCAGCAGCAGCGCCTCCATCCCCTTGATCACCACGCTCCGGCACATCTTGGCCGCCGCCGGCCCGCCCACCGGCGCGTCCAGCACCTGGAGCCGCATGCCGTACGGCCGCATTCGCTCCGAGAACGCCCGCGCCCCCGGGCCCGCCACCAGCATCGGGACGCGGTGCCGGTAGGTGGGCACGGCATCGAGCACCGCGGCCTCCACGAAGGACGCGCCGCTCGCCTCCACAATCCGCGCCACCTCTCGCTTCACCGCAGGCGACGTGGAGTTCAGGTCCACGAAGAGATGGCCCGCGCCGAGGTGCGGCGCGGCGCCGGCCGCGGCGTCCACCGCCGCCCTGGGCACCACGGCCGAAAAGACCACCTCCACCTTGCCCAGGAGCGACTCCAGATCATCCAGCAGCTCGACCCCTGCCGACTCCGCCCGTGCCCCGACACGGCCCGCACCCTCAGGCGACCGGGACAGCACGTCGAACGCGTACAGCTCCTCGAGCCCCTCTTCCCGGAGCCCCCGCGCGAGCGCGGACGCCGCTTCTCCGAAACCAATGAACCCTACCGGTAGGCTCATGCGCGCACCCACTGGAGCCGCGCGCGCCTCGAACCGCGGCCGCCCAACTCCTCCCCCAGCGCCTCCCTGAGCAGCGTGGCGGGCGGCCGCGTCCCCCCCGGAATGGTCGCCGCGAACCAGTCCACCACCGCCCGCATGGCGTGGTGCAGAACCTCCGCCGGCAGGTGCGCGCTCCGCTCTGCCGCGGCGTAGTCCGCCAGGCGACCCAGCACCATCCGCCCTCTGCCCCTCAGAATTGCGCCAGGTACTGAGAGGGATCGATGCGCGCCTCGATGACCAGCGGGTGGTCGAGCGGCTCGGCCCCGCGCGCCAGCGCCCGCTCGAGCTCCGCCACGCTCTCCGCCCAGGCGCCCTCGCAGCCCATCGCCTCCGCAAGCTTCACCAGGTCCGTGCGCTCGATGCGCGTCATCACGCTGGGATAGCTCCGCACGCGCTGCTTGATCTCGATCCGGTTCAGGCTGTCGTCGCAGAAGACCACCACCACGATGCCGAGCCGACGCTCCGCCGCGAGCTGGAGCTCACCCTGCACCATGGCGAAGCCTCCGTCTCCGACCAGGCAGAGGACGGGCCGGCCCGGGTCGAGGAGCTTCGCCGTAATCGCCGCCGGCACAGCGAACCCCATCGAAGAAAGCCCGTTCGTGGTGAGGAACGAGTGCGGCTGCACGGTCCGCCACGCCTGCGCCACCAGCAACTTGTGCGAGCCCACGTCCACCGTGACGATGGTGTCCGCGGGAAACGCCGCCTGCGCCGCGTCTACGACATCTGCAGGATTGAGCTTGCCCGCCACCCGCCCTACGTGGTATGCGCTTCTCAGCCTCTCCTGATACGCCCGGATCTCCGCCTCCGGCCACTTGGGCTCGCCTGCATATCCACCAGCCAGCGCCTCCAGGATCGCGGAGATGCCGCCCACGATCTCGACCTCCGCCGGGTAGATCTGATCCGTGTTCGGCGTGCTGTCGATGTGGATCGTCCGCACCTTGAGCGACCACGGCTTGATCAGTTCGACGGCATCGAACCCCACGGCCAGGATCAGGTCCGCGCGCGCGAGGAAGTCCCACACAACTTTGTTGCACGCCATGTCGAGGGCGCCCGCGTAGTAGGGGTGGTCCTCCGGGAAAACCCCCTTCGCCATGGGCGCCACGACCACTGGACAGCCTGCCCGCTCCGCCAGGCAAACGAGCGCGGCGCCCGCGCGTCCCCGCAGCGCAGACATCCCCACGAGCGCGACGGGCCGCCGCGCCCGCGCCAGCATCTGCTCAGGCTCGCCCCCCGCTCCGTCCCTCCGGAACACCTGCGACCAGGTCGCCACGGGCTCGAGCGGCGGCAGCGCCACCTCGTGGTCCGGCGCAGCCGCCGTGAGCACGTTCGAGTTCGTCGTGATGTGCACCGGCCCGGGACGCTCGGCCACGGCCACCCGCAGCGCCTTCCGCATGATCGACGCGGCCGCCGCCGGCTCCATGCGCACCGCCCACTTCGTGATCGGTGCGAAGAGCCGGTTGTGGTCCACGATCTGATGCGTGAAGTACGGCTCGAGCTTCGAGGTGATCTGGCCGGAAATCGCCAGCATAGGTGAGCGGTCCAGGTATGCGTTCGCCACGGCGTTCACGAGCGACGTCGAGCCCGGACCCAGTGTGGACATGCACACCCCCGGCCGGCCCGTCAGCATCCCGTACGCCTCCGCCATGAAGCCGGCGGTGCCCTCCCGTCGCGCCAGCACGAGATCTAACCCCTCCAGCCGCGCCGTCTCGATGAGCTCGACGTTGGGATCGCCCGGGTAGCCGAAGATGTGACGGATCCCGGCGGCGGACAGGTACTGGACGATGACCCAGCCTGTGGTACGCGTGGCCGTCCCGACCCTCGCCTCCTCCTTCACCGCCATCGCCACGTCCCCCCCTCGCAATCCTCTGCGCCAACGTGCACCGCCGGGACTTTCCCCCGCCTCCCGCGCCCGCTCGAAGCCCCAGCGCCCGAGCCCAGGGTTATGGCCGCTGTGGACGAGCGCCGCGCAAGGGCGGGATCCACGGCCGGAACGTCCGGGACACGAGAACAGTGCCGCCCTGCGGATCTTCGAACGGCACATATATAACGACCTCCTGGACCGCGGGGCCAGACGGTCGGTACCGGCCCCTGTGGACCCACTCGGAGGAGTCCGCTGAGGACGCGAAGGGGCGACCCGGTCGCACGGTGCCCGGCCCGGGCCACGGTTCACTTGCGTTCGGTGGCCCACGCTCCGGCTTGACGCACCACGGGTGCGGTCGGAAGATACGCGAATGCGCGCGCCCGCCCGGCACATCCGGCTTTCCCTGACTCGGCTACGGGGCCTCGCCGCCGCCGTCCTGCTGTCCTCGATCGCCGCGATCGCCGCCGGTTGCACCCCCCTGGACCACGCCGTGGGCATCATCTTCGGCCGCAGCATGCGGAACCAACCGTCCTTCGACCCGTACGAGAACCCGCGTCTGCCGCCTGCGGGATCCATCCCGTTTGCCGCCGGCGAGTACCCGTCCCGGGGCGGCGTGGAACACGCCGAACCCCGTGTGTCGGAGGAGCCGGCGCCCTTTACGCAGGCGGAGCTCGACGCTATCGCCGCAAGGCTCGCGAACCCCGTGCGCCCCACGGACGAATCCCTCGCTCGGGGGCGAGTCCTCTTCCGCCGGAACTGTGCACCCTGCCATGGAACGGACGCGGCCGGGGTGACGGGGTCGGTCATACCTGCGGGCTTTCCGCCCTTCCCGCTCCTGACGGATCGGGTCAGGAACTTCACGGACGGCTACATCTACGGGATGATCCGGGTGGGCCGAGGAGTCATGCCGGTCTACGGGGAGCGGGTGAGCCACCGCGACCGGTGGCACATCGTGAACTACCTGCGCGAGCTCCAGCGCGTCTCCCCGTTCGCGCCGGAGCCCCTCCCTCCTTTCGCTGTGGCAAAGGCGGACGCGCTGATCCGCGACCGGCTCCCGTGCCTGGGCTGTCACCGCCTGGGGGACGAAGGGGGCCGCATGGGGCCAGACCTCACCGGCCTGGGAATGCGGGCCGGCGCGTCCTACGTGCGAGCAGTGATCGAAGATCCCGCCATGATGGTGCCGGGCACCATCATGCCGAAGGTGCCGATGCGCCCGGAGACGCTGGATCTCATCGCGGCCTACCTGGTCCAGCGGAGGGGCGTCCCCGAGGACACCGCGCCGGCCGTTCAACCGCCTCCCGCACCTCCCATGGGAGCGCAGGCGCGGAGCGGCGAGGCCCTGTACCGGGCGTACTGTGCTCCCTGCCACGGTCCGGACGGCCGCGGCGATGGCTACAACGCCCCGCACCTTCCCGCCCGCCCCGTGCCCCATGCCGACTCGGCGCTCATGTCCCGCCGTCCCGACGACACCCTCTTCGACGGGATCTACGCCGGCGGGCGAATCCTGGGCCGCAGCCACCGCATGCCGGCGTTCGGCGAAACCCTCAGCCGCACCGAGATCCGGGCACTGGTCGCCTACATCCGCCAGCTCTGCCGCTGTCTGGGGCCGGCCTGGTCCCGGGACGGGGCGAGGCCGACATCGTGAGGCGGCTCCACCGCAGCAGCAGGGGCCCGGTGGGGCCGCACCACCGCGGCTCGCGCATCGGCGCATGCGCCGGCAGCTATGAGAGTGGACTCCGGGGCGGCGTGCCTCCGCGGTCCCTGGCGCTGGTGGCGCTCGTGGCGCTGGTTGGGCTCCTCGCTGTGTCGGGCGCCTTCCTGCTGAGCGGCCCGGCGAAGGCGGCGCTGTCACGCCTCATGGGAGAGCGTTCAGGCGGGCTCCCCGCGCTCCCCGCGCCGCCCTCGACACCCGCTGCGGACGGCCCCGTCTGGGACGATTTCGTTGGCGCCGATGTGTGCGGCGACTGCCACCGGACCGAGTTCGAGGCATGGCAGCGGTCTACCCACGGTCGCGCTGGCGGCGATCCCCAGCCGCACCGCGTCCTGGCTCGCTTCGACGGGCGCCCCATCCGCTTCCGCGATGCTACGGTGACACCCAACCGCACGGCCGACGGACACTACGCTTTCGTGGTCGAACAGGAGGCGTGGCCCCGCGATACCCTCCGCGTGGACGGCGTCGTGGGCGGCGGGCACATGGTGGGCGGCGGCACCCAGGGCTTCTTCTCCCGCTTCCCGGACGGCACGGTTCGCTACCTCCCGTTCGACTACCACGCCGGCGCCGGCGTCTGGTTCTGCGACGCCGTTCCCCGGGCCGGCGGAGGCTGGCTCCCGATCACACCGGACGCTTCCATCGCCGACTGCCGGGACTGGCCGCCGAGCAGGGTCATGGGGACAGGTGGCGGCCTGGTCTCCTGCCAGGAATGCCACGGCAGCCAGATCGAGGCCGCGCTCGCGGGCGGCGACGTCCCCTACCGGACCCGCTGGACATCCCTGGCCATCAACTGCGAGTCCTGCCACGGGCCCGGCCGAGACCATGTGGCACGCGCTCGCGCCGGCGGCCTGGCTGACTCTCCGGTTCTGGGAATCGAGTACCTGGATACCCTCTCGACGGACGCGTCCCTGGAGGTCTGCTTCCGCTGCCATGCCCTCAAGAAGGAGCTGGGACGGACCGGCTACCTCCCGGGGAAGGCGTTCCCCGAGTATTACGCGCTGCTCTTCTCGCAGCTCGGCGACAGGCCGTACTTCCCGGATGGCCGGGTCCGAACCTTCGCCTACCAGGGTACCCACCTCTCGAGCGACTGCTACGTCAGCGGCGCCATGACCTGCGTGGACTGCCACGATCCTCACGGACAGGGGTATCGCGACGTCAACCTGCGGCCTCTCGACGGCCGGTTCAGCAATGGCCAGTGTACCGGCTGCCACGCCAGCAAGGCCGAGCCTCTGGAGGCCCATACCCACCACAAGCCGGACTCGCAGGGGAGTCTCTGCGTCACCTGCCATATGCCGTACCTCCAGGAGCCCGCCATCGGGACGCGGCTACGCTACGCTCGCTCCGACCACACCATCCCCGTGCCCCGGCCTGCGTTCGACAGGGCGCTGGGCCTCGAGAGCGCCTGCGCGATGTGCCACCGGGACCGGTCCACCGCCGAGCTCGAGTCTCAGATGAAGACGTGGTACGGCGAGCTCAAGCCGTTGGAGGACCCGGTGCTCGGGCTACTCCGGGCCGATAAGGCCCGCGATCGCGCCGCCGCCGCCGAGCACCTCCTCCAGCCCGATGTCCGCCATCCCGTGGCTCAGTTCGCCGGCCTGGCCCGCTTCGTCGAGGAATACCTCCAGCCGGACATGAAGTCGCTCGAGCCCGAGGTCGTGCGGCGCCTCGAGGGGCTCGGCCGCTCCGACAACATGGACGTGCAGGCTCTCGGACTCGCCGCCCTCCACCTGGCCCGGGGCCAGGACCGCGGCGTCCGCGCGTTTCTTGCCGAGCGGCTCCAAGCGCTCGGCGCCCGCGACCGCCCGGTCCGCCGCCGCTGGGTCCTCGCCCTCGGCTATCTCGGCGACGCATACCGGAAGCGACAGGAGCTCGAACCGGCCATCGCCACCTACCGCAAGGCCCTCGAAATCCTTCCCGACGATCCGCGGGTGCTGGCCGGTATGGCCCTTGCATACGCCGCCGCCAGCCTGTCCGGGCAGGCCATCCAGCTCCTGGACCGGAGCCTCGAGGTGGACCCGCTGCAGCCACTGGCCCTGGCCGACCTGGGCGCACTGCGCGCCGGGGCCGGCGATCTCGCCGGAGCCCGTGCCGCACTCGAGCGAGCGATCGAGATCGACCCGTGGGAGAGCGCTGCGCACCTGAACCTCGGACACCTCGAGCTGGCCAGCGGCCGGGTGCAGGAGGCTGTGGCCGCATACCGCCGCGCCGCGGAAGTCGACCCAGGGCTGCTCGTGGCACACCTGAGCCTCGCCCAGGCATACCTGCGGCTCGCCGCGCCCGTGGAGGCCGCTGCCTCGGCACGACGGGCGCTCCAGCTTGCCCCTGACAGCCCGCTGGCGCGACAGATCCTGGACGAGGCGGAAGCAGCCCGAGCGCGAGCGCCGGCTGTCCCCGAGAGAAGGTAGCCGGCCCGTCCGCGCCACCGCTCCGGCCCAATGGTCCATGGGCACTGCCGGCTGCGGCCGCTGCGGCCAACCATTCTTGACAAATGTGATAGCTGAGTCCAATTATGCACCGAGTTTTGCACACCGATACCGAACCGCAGGTGTGGCGGTACGCCACGATCGCCCGCTGATATCTTCCGACCTGAACCCGAAGCGCCGCGCTCGGGGCCGGGGTCGGTGAAGTTATGTCTGGGCCGCCCCGCGGCCGAGCCAGGCAGAACGGGCAGAAGAGGTTACAGACGACTACCGGGACGGTGGACCCCGACCGTCGTTCTCCCCACGGCTAGCCCGTAGCCCCGGGAGCGAATGAGACGGCGGCGGGCGGCAGTGCTTTCCGCCCGACTCCTGCACGGCTGCGTCCCCGGGACCGTGCGCTCACCCTCTCCAAAGGAGGCGGAGTATGAGGCCACTTGGTTCGAATTCCACGTTGCGGGACGAGAGCCGACTCAGAGGTCTCGCGCCCTGGGTTGTGATCCCTGCCCTGCTCGTAGTGCTGGCGGCCGTGCCGGCGTCGGCCCAGCAGGGTGGGACGGTCACCGGCACGGTGGTGGATGCTCGTACGCAGGCCCCCATCTCGAGCGCTCAGGTATTCCTCGCCGGGACGGGGATCGGCACTCTGACAGCGGCGAACGGGCGCTTTCTGCTCCTGGACGTACCGGCGGGTACGCACGAGATCCGGGTGGAGCGGATCGGGTACGCGGACGGCGTCCAGAGCGTCACGGTCCGGGCCGGCGAGTCGCAGGCAGTGAGCTTCCAGCTCGCGGAAGACGTGCTGGAGCTCGACGAGCTCGTGGTAACGGGAGAGGCAGGCGCGGCGCGCCGGCGTGAGATCGGAAACACGATCACGCAGATCAACCTCACCGATGTGCAGGAGCCGGTGGTCGGGCTGGAGGGTCTGCTCCAGGGGAGGGCCACGGGTCTCGCCATCACCGAGTCCGGGTCCCAGGCGGGTAGTGGCGCCATGATACGGCTGCGGGGCAACGTGAGCATCTCGCAGAGCAACACGCCGCTCGTCTATATCGACGGGGTCCGCACGCGGAGCGACCCGTATCCCCGCAACGTCGGACCCGTGGGCACCAAGGACAACCGCAGCCCGAACACGGTAGCGAGCCCGCTCAACGATATCGACCCGAGCACGATCGAGCGGATCGAGATCATCAAGGGTGCGGCCGCTACTGCCCTCTACGGCACAGAGGCGGCGGCGGGCGTGATCCAGATCTTCACGAAGAAGGGCACGCCTGGGCGGACGCGCTGGACACTCCAGGTGGACCAGGGGTTCACCGATATCCAGAGCTTCAACCATCACACCGACGTGTACCCCTACTTCCGGACCGAGCCCTGGCTGCGGAAGGGCTACCAGCAGAGCTACAGCCTGTCGGCCCAGGGCACGCAGGCCGGGATCGCGTACTACGTGTCAGGCACCTATGGGGACGACGACTACTCGCTGGTTCTGGATAATGAGACGAAGGGCGCCTTCCGGGTCAACATGGGGTTCAACCTGCTCGGCGTGAACGTCCAGTGGAACACGGGCTACATCCTTTCCGACATCACGAACACGCCGTCGGGCAACAACTCCAACGGCCCGTACATGAACGCGTACCGCGGCGATGCGAACTACGTGGGCGGCTATGACGTCGAGGTCATCAACAAGACGCTGGACCTCGAGCATACCGAGGACATCGAGCGCCTCACGTCCGGCGTCACCCTCACGTATTCCCCGAGCTCCGCGTTCTCGAACCGGCTGGTGTTCGGGTTCGATCGCACGGACATGGAGCTCATCTCCTACCGGCCGTTCGGGTACATCCTGGAGCCCCTCGGGGCGAGGTCGGACAAGCGGTGGGTCGGGCAGACGCTGACGTTCGACTACTCCGGCAGTTACCGGTTCGACCTGGGCCGGCAGTTGGGCGCCACGTTCTCCTGGGGCGCGCAGACGGTCGAGACGGAGGAGCTCACCACCCATGGCTGGGGCGAGTATTTTCCGGGGCCCGGGGACGCCGTGGTGAGCAACGGATCGATCCAGCTCGCAAGCGAGGAGCGCATCCGGGTGATCAACGGCGGCTTCTTCGGTCAGGTCCGCTTCGACGTGAGGGACCGGATCTTCCTGACCGCCGGCCTCCGGATGGACGGGAACAGCGCGTTCGGCCAGGACCTGGGGCTCGAGCCGTACCCGAAGGCAAGCCTCTCCTACGTGATCTCTGACGAGGCGTTCTGGCCCAAGGCCCTGGGCACGCTCAAGCTGCGCACCGGCTACGGGCACTCGGGTCGGGCGCCCGGAGCCTTCGACGCCGTCCGCACGTGGGCGCCCACCAGCCTGGCCGGGCAGCCCGGCTTCATCCCTCAGAATCTGGGGAACCCGAAGCTGGGGCCGGAGCGGACCGCGGAGATCGAGGCCGGCTTCGACGCCGGATGGCTGGGCAACCGCGTCACCGCGGAGCTCACCTGGTACCAGCGGACGACGAGCGACGCCCTGTTCCCGGTGAGCAACATGCCGTCTCAGGGCGGCTGGCGGTCCCAGCTCCAGAACGTGGGCAAAGTCAGGAACCGAGGGATCGAGCTGTCCGTCGATGCGACCGTGCTCGAGAGCCGCGACTTCGGCTGGGACCTGGGGTTGGGGGTCGCCACCAACCACAGCGAGGTGCTCACCCTCGGCGGCGCCGCGCCGTTCTCGGTGGGGAACCTGGGCTGGATCAGGGAAGGGCAGCCCGCCCCCGTGATCATCGGGGAGAAGGTCCTGAACGAGGACGAGTTCGCGGATCCGAAGATCGATGCCAACTACGCGTACGGGCCGAACCAGCCCACGACGATCATCACGCCGAGCTCGCGCATCCGTCTGCCGGGTGGCGTCATCCTGAGCGCCCGCGGCGAGTACCTGGGCGGCTTCTACATGCAGGACGGGCCGTCCGGAAACGCCACCGGCCGGTCCATCGAGTGGCCGGCCTGCAGCCGCCAGGTGCTCGGCGACATCAGCAAGGCGATCGCGGCCAAGCAGCTCGAAGGGATCAGCGCGCTGGAGCGGCGGCGTTGCGATCTCAAGAAGTCCCAGAGCCGTACCTGGGTCTATCCCGGCGACTTCTTCAAGGTGCGGGACGTCACCCTGTCGGTGCCGGTGGACTTCCTGCTCCCGTGGGGCGAGGACGCGCGCCTGAGCCTTACGGCCAGGAACGCGATCCGTTGGCTGAACGATGGCTTCTGGGCGTTCGACCCCGAGATGCCCGGCAACGATGGCGCGGACACCTTCGTGCGCGGCTTCTCCGAGCACGTGCCGCCGCCGGCGGTCTACACTGCCTCCTTGCGCATCAACTTCTGAGCGGGGAGGAACCCGTGGACAGCCAAGTGATTCGAGCCAGCGCGAAAATGAGGACCGACCAGGGAGATACCAAGATGCGCGTTCAAGCTGAACGGAACGAAGGCACGTGTGCGAGGGCCCGGGCGCCGGCGGGCTTCCTGGCGATCCTGGCCCTCGCCGCATCGGCCTGCAACTTCGACGTCACCAACCCGGGTCCCGCTCAGGACGCAGTCCTCGACCGCGCCGAGTCCCACCAGGCGATCGTGGTCGGGGCGAACCGGCTGTACAACGACGCCTTCAACCTGACCACCATTCTCTCGGCCGCCCACGCGCGAGAGGTGTTCCCCTCCGGCAACACGGGCTACAAGGCCATCGGCGAGTTCAACCGGCGAGGGCTCATGCCGTATGACGACGGCAAGGCGAGTGGGCAGTCGTGGGATCCGGTGCAGAACGCCCGCTGGGTCGCCGAGGCGGGTGTCGAGCGGTTCCGCCGCGTTCTCAAGACCGACTTCGCCAAGTCGGCCGTGGCCGGCCAGTCGCTCCTTTGGGCGGGGCTCAGCAGCCGCCTCGCAGGCGAGCACTTCTGCGAGGCCGTGCTCGACGGCGGGCCGATCCAGCCACGTACGGCCTTCTTCGAGAGGGCCGAGAAGCAATTCACGGAGGCGATCCAGGTGGCCCGGGCAGCCGGGAAGAAGGATATCGAGCTCGCGGCCGTGGGCGGGCGGGCATCCGTGCGAATGTCGCTCGGCAAGTGGGCCGACGCCGTGGCCGATGCCGGCCAGGTGCCGCTCAGCTTCAAGTACCAGACCAAATTCTCCGATGCGGACATCGACCAGAAGCTCTCGTTCGCCTTCCTGATCAGCAGCGCGCCCTGGCGTGCCTTCACGGTCTGGAACACGTTCTATCTCGATTACTACACCCAGACCGGAGACCCACGGACGCCCTGGGAGAAGCATCCCACCCAGGACCTGGGCGACTCGGGCGTCGGTGACTGGGGTAAGGTCCCCTTCCGCATGCAGCGGAAGTACACGAAAACCGACGACGCGGTTGACCTCGTGGACGGCCGCGAGATGCGCTTGATCATCGCCGAGTCCTACCTCGTGAAGGGGGAGTGGCAGCAGGCGATGCAGATCACCAACGAGCTCCGCACCAGTCTGATCAGCCGGAAGACGGGCAAGCCTCTCGAGCCGTGGCAGGCGAGCAACGTGGAGGAGGCGTGGACCGCCTTCTTCAAGGAGCGGGGCATCGAGCTCTGGCTCGAGGGCCGGCGCATGGGCGATCGGCAGCGGTGGAAGGACACCAAAGCGCCCGGCAAGCTGACCGTTTGGGAGGTCTCGAGCACGACGGAGCCTGTGCACGAGCGGGGCCGGGGCACGTACCTGGATCCGAACTTCGTCCTCTGCTTCCCCGTCCCCCGGAGCGAGCGGATCACCAACCCCAACGTCCCCGACCTGCCGTAGTGCCGTAGGGATGCCGGCAGGAGTGTCGGAATGAGAACCCGGGGCCGGCGCTCCGGCCCCGGGTTCATGTGTGCGTACCGTGGTACCGTGGTACCGTGGTACCGTGGTAGCCCGGTATCCTGGTACCCTGGTGGCGCCCGGGCGCGCGGGAGCCGTGGCCGACACGATAACACGATAGGCCCCACGCCGACGTTGTCGGACAGCGGGAGAAAGAAGAGAATGGCGCAACAGACGATGCCTTCACTGGCTCGAAGGGCGCTCGGGACGGCCTCCTCCGCCCCGGTGCGTCTGGCGGATCTGGCCACCACCATGCAGCGGCAAGGGATCGACGTCATCGATCTGTCGGCGGGCCGGGCATCCGAGTCCACGCCGGGGTTCGTGGTGCGTGCCGCGACGCAGGCGATGCTCGCCGGCGACACCCATCAGACGATGGCCCGGGGGAGGCCCGAGTACCGCGAGGCGTGCGCGCGGAAGCTGGCTCGCGAGAACGCGATCGAGGCCGACCCCGAAACGTCGATCCTGGCCACGCTCGGCTGCAAGCAGGGGCTCATGCTCTCGCTGCTGGCGGTCCTCGATCCCGGCGACGAGGTCATCATCGAGGACCCGTGCTTCGTAAGCTACCAGCCGACCGTCGAGCTCGTCGGTGGGGTGCCGGTGGCGGTTCCCCTTCGCCCGGAAACCGGCTTCCGCTGGGCCGCCCGCGACCTCGAGGCAGCCGTCACCGAGCGGACCAAGGCGATCCTCTTCTGCTCGCCCCAGAACCCCACGGGAGCGGTGCACAGTGCGGAGGATCTCGACGCCATTGCCGCAGTCGCCGTGGAGCACGACCTGTTCGTGATCTCCGACGAGATCTACGAGCGCGTAACGTGGGGCGGACGCCGGCACATCTCCATCGCCACGCGCCCGGCAATGAGGGAGCGGAACCTGGCCCTCATGGGCCTGACCAAGAGCTTCTCCATGGGCGGCTGGCGGATCGGCTTCGTCTTCGGGCCGGAGCCGGTGATCTCCGCGATGGTCACGCTCCAGCAGCACTTGATCACGAGCGCGGGGGCGTTCACCCAGATCGGAGCGGCGGCCGCGCTTGCGGATCCACCGCCGCCCGAGGTCACCGCCTTATGGTGTGACTGGGAGCGCCGCTGCGAGTTCGTGGCCTCGGAGCTCGACCGGATGCCGGGGGTGTCGTGCCGCCCCCCGGAGGGTGGTTATTACGCATGGGCCGACATCTCGGGCACCGGCTTCTCGTCGGAGGAGCTGGCCGAGCGGCTGCTCCGGGACTACCACGTCGCCGTCGTGCCCGGAAGGGCCTTCGGCCCGCACGGAGAAGGATACCTGCGGATCACCTGCGTGAAGTCGTGGGACATCCTTCAGGAGGCTGTCTCACGACTGCGCGACGCGTTGTCGCACCCGGGTTGACGTCCTCATCTGAAGTCAGCCGTCCCCGTTGACCCCCGTTGACCGCCCGGCCACGGGGATCTGACCGCACGCAGGTCTCGCCAAAGGCACCCCGACCGGCTCGGGGACGCGCGTCGCGGTCGCCGCGCCCGGCACACGTGCCGCCGCGGGCTCGTCGCGCGGCGCGCGACTCCACGGTACTCAGAAGAATTGATGCGGGTCAGCCGACCGCGACGGCGCCCGCCCGGCGGCAGAAGAGCTCGTAGATCCGCCGGGTCAGCGGGCCTGGCGTGCCGTCTCTCACCGGCGCGCCGTCGATCCGGAGAACGGGCATGACCTCCGGAGTGGTGCCCGTGATGAAGACCTCGTCGGCGTTCCGTAGCTCACTGACCGGAATGGCCTCCTCGCGGATGGGGATCCCGGCCTCCCGGACAAGCTCGACCACGATGCCGCGGGTGACCCCCGGTAGGATCAGGTTCGAGACGGGCGCCGTCCGGACCTCGCCGTCGAAGATGGCGAACAGGCTCGTGCTGGAGCACTCGAGGGCGAGCCCGTCCCGCACCAGAATCGCCTCCATCGCCCCCGCCTCCCGCGCCCGCTGGTTGGCAAGGACGTTGGCCAGGAGCCCCACCGCCTTGATGTCGCACCGCGACCAGCGCAGATCGGCGTGCGTGATCACGGACACTCCCACGGCGGGCTCCCACTTCCGCTCCAGGGGCCCCGCCGCCGCGTAGCGCGTAGGGCGAACCGCGGGATCGGGAAACGCGTGCTGCCGTGGCGCCACCCCCCGCGTCACCTGCACGTAGAGCTTCGCCGCATCGCCCTCTGCGAGCCCGTTGAGCTCCAGGAGCCGCGGGAGCACGTCGGCGAACTCGTCTGCGCGCACGCCGGTGATGCACAGCTCGTCCAGGCTGCGCTGGAGCCGGCGAAGATGCGCATCCAGGGCAAAGATCCGCCCGCCGTACGTGCGCAACCCCTCATAGGCCGCGTCGCCCAGGAGGAACCCCCGGTCGTCCGGCGAGATCCGGACCCGCCCCTTCGGCAGATACTCGCCGTTGAAGTACACGATGGCGTCGTCTCCGTGTCCCATGAATGCTCCTGTTTCGTTCGCCCCCTCTGCGTGTCTGCACCTCCGCAAATGCCGGGACAAACAGGGCAGAGAGGTCGTGCGGTGGGAATCGTCGGCCGCTGGCTTCGCGTCTACCGCGAAGCTAGGGCGTTTCCGCAGCGAAAGCCACCCGTAGCTCGCTCATCGCAGGCCTGTGCCGAGCATATACAGGCCGGTGGTCGGCCGGCGGCGACCCCGCCTCACCAGGAGCGCGTGCCGAACGAGGGCACCCAGGTATCCGTCTCGCCACCCGGCGGTTTTCCGCGCCCCGTCCGGCCCTCACCGCTGAACAGGCCGGTCACGAACACCATGCCCCCCACAGCAGCGCCGACCACCAGAGCACCCGTCCGAAACCGGTCCAGGGACCTCACTTCCACCGCCACGATGTCTCGGGCGGGAATCGTGACACGCTGCCGCAGGATCCGCTCGAGCCGACCCTCCCCACGAAGCCG
Source organism: Gemmatimonadota bacterium (assembly GCA_016209885.1). Classification (GTDB taxonomy): domain Bacteria; phylum Gemmatimonadota; class Gemmatimonadetes; order Longimicrobiales; family Gaopeijiaceae; genus JACQVF01. The sequence continues at coordinate 87,982 of JACQVF010000101.1, forward strand.
GCGAGGAAGCTCGAAGTACATCTCCGTTCCGTTATGCGCGATCAGCTGACCCTCCACCTGCCGCCCGTTCAGCTCGAGAGGCTCCTTCAGGTTGCTGACCGCCTCATCGGTGAGGTACACCCGCACGTCCGTCCCTGGAGACACACTCTCTACGCGAGCCGGAACGTAGGTGTAGCACGCGCTCGAGATGAGCGCCGTCAGAAGAACGCATCGCCGCATGGCACCGCCATTCGCCTGGCGGACGAAAGAACGGATGGGCACCCTCCGCCCCAACTCCTCCCCAAGGCCTGAATCCCGAAATGCATTCCGAAGCGGACGCCGAAGGCGGTGCAACATACCCTCGCCAAGAACGCGCTCGCAAGAATCGTTCAGGTCGTGGACCCCGCCGAAGCCGTCGAGCTCGGGACGGCTTCCACGCGCTGCCCCCGCTCCAGCCAGTGCCGCGTCAGCGCGAGGGTCCGATCGACGTCCGTCTCGTCGTTGTAAAGGTGCAGTGCGAAGCGAAGGACGCCGCGCCGGATGGTGTGCTTGACGCCCTTGTCCCTGAGGTGGCTGTAGAGTTCGTTGATGGTCGCGTCGTCGGCGCTGTCGTGCTGGCCGGCTCCGAGCCGGCCCACGGTGACGATGTGGCCGAGGTGTGGTCCCGGCTCACCGCCGCAGACCGGCAGTCCGAGCGCCATCATTCCGCGGGCCAGGCGATGGGCGAGGGAGACGGCATGCTTCTCGATCCGCTCGGTACCCAGCTCGAGCAGCAGATCGAAGGCCGCATCCGCCGCCGTCGCACCCAGGAAGTTGTAGTTGCCGAGATCGAACCTGCGGGCCGCGGGCATGAGCCGGTAGTCGGCATCGCCCATGGAGGCTTCGTGGGCATCTCCGAGGTCCACCCCGAACCGGGCGAGGTAGGCCGGCGTGAGGCGCTCCGCCCACTCTCGACGGCAGTACAGGAAGCCCATCCCGTAGAAGGCCAGGAGCCCCTTCTGAGTGGAAACCGCCACGGCATCAACGCCCAGCTCGTGGACGTCGGTGTGCAGGACGCCAACTGACTGAGCGGCATCCACCAGAAGGAGGACGTCGCGCTCCCGGCACGCGTCGGCCAGGGTCCGAAGGTCGGTGCGGAAGCCCGGCGCGAAGGTCACGCTGGAAACGGTCACCACGCGCGTCCGGGCGTCCATGGCCTCGACCAGGACGTCGCTGGGGATATGCCCGTCCCGCGCCGGCACCGCGCGCACTTCGATACCATGCCGCCGCCTGAGGTTCAGCCAGAGGTAGACGTTGTTGGGGTGCTCGAGCTCCGGGCACAGGACTACGTTGTCCCCGGGCTTCCATGGAATGGCGGTGGCCACGGCGTTGAGGCCCTCGGAGACGTTCTTCGTATAGGCCACCTCGTCCGCGTCGGCGTTGATGAGCCTGGCGAACTTCTTCCGGGCGCGCTCCACGGTCTCGAACATTGCGGTCTTGTTGCCGCCGTCGCACATCCGGTCGTCCAGGTAGCGGTCCACGGCGGCACGCACATCGGTCGACAGGAGCCCGCGCGCACAGGTGTCCAGATAGATCCAGCGTTCTGTGGCGGGGAAGCGACGTCGGGAGGCACGGATCAGCTCTTCCATGCCGTCGTAGGTCGCGGGTCGTGGCGATGGCATCGGTCTCTCCGAAGTTGGGGGAGTTGGCTGCGCAGACTCAGGCCCGCGGAGCGGCGCTGCCGGTCTCTTCATGACACACGTTCCTGAAACTCGGCATCGGGCTCTCGACGCAGGACGAACGGGCGGCCAGCGACGGCCGCGACGAACGCGTCGATGTCCTCCTCGTTGTTGTAGAAGTCCACAGATGCCCGGAGCAGTCCGCGGCGCGCAGACACGAAGATCCGCTGCCCGCGCAGCCGGTCCGCGACGCGCTCCGCGTTCGGGACGCGCAGGGAGACTACGCCCGAGACGGCCCCGCCGTCGGCGGGCGGGCTCGCCACCTCGAGCCCCTCCTCCTCGGCCCGCTGGCGCAGGCGCATGACGAGCTCCCGGATGCGCGCCTCGATCCGCTGCGGACCCACGGCCAGGATCATGTCCACTCCGGCTTCCAGGGCCGCGATCCCCGAGTAGTTGAGGCTGCCGTACTCCCAGCGGGAGGCGTCCTGCCGCCGGGCCGTGTTCAGCTCCTCCCCGTGTGACGCGGTGTAATGCTTCGAGGCGAAGACCGGCTCCGCCTCCTGCATGAACTCCGGGCTCGCGTAGAGGAACCCGGCACCGTACGGGCCGAGGAGCCACTTGTGGCCGGAGGTGGCGAGAGCGTGGACCCCGAGCGCCCGCACGTCGGTCGAGAGCGCCCCCACGGACTGCACCGCATCCAGGAAGAAGTAGAGGCCCCGCTCGCGGCAGAGCCGTCCGACGGCTGCGACCTCAGGGACGAACCCGCTGACCGGATAGACGTGGGCGAGGGAGACGACGCGGGTCCGGCTGTCCACGAGCGCGGCCACGTCCTCGATATCGAAGCGGAGGTCGCGGCTCGGCACCCGCCGGACCTCGAGCCCCCGGCGCTCCAGGTTCGTCCACGGGAACTCGTTCGTCTCGTGCTCCTGGTCGCTGATGATGACGTTGTCGCCGGCGCTGTAGCGGAGGCCGTGGGCCAGGAGGTTCATCCCCTCCGACGCGTTCTTGACGAAAGCGATCTCCCCGGGTCGTGCAGCGATGAGTCGCGCGATCTTCTCTCGCGCGGCCGCGACCGTGCGCGTCCACCCGCCCTTGTCTCCACCGTCGTGCTGCACCCCGGCATAGAAGGCGGCGATCGCCCGAACCACCGGGTCCGGCACCGCGGCCTTGAAGGCGACATCCAGATAGACGCCGCCCCGCAAGACCGGGAACTGGTCGCGGAAATACGTCACGCTGCCGACTCCTCCCCGACTGCCGGGCCCGTCAAGGGGCAGCCTGCCGGGGCGTCGTTCCACAGAAACCCCGATTCGAACACGCGAGACCGCGTCCAACTGCGGGGCGCAGCGTCCCGCGAGCCAGGGCGAAGCTTTGCGGGCGCTTGCATCGTCGCGGCGCGCGTTCCTATAATGCTTCTTCCGTTTCGGATCCGCCATTCCGTTTTGCCCTCCCGATCGAGGCACCGATGCGGGTGCGGGAGCCCGAGGCCGCCGGAGGCCCCATGTGGACGAAGCTCAAGCGCGTGCCCGGTTACGTGTGGACGCTGGGGAGCCTGGTCGCCGGCGTGGTGTTGGGTGGGCTTCTACCCGGCCCGCTGGGTCCGGTGGCGAGCGCGACCACAGCCCTCATCAAGCTGATCGTACTCCTGGTGCCGCTCCTGATTCTGGGTGCGCTGAGCCCGGCCATCGCCACGCTCGTCAAGCGGGGTCTGGCCGGCAAGTTCGCGGCCTCGGTGATCGGCTGGTTCGCCCTGACCTCGACGGCTGCGGGGCTCTTCGGCCTCGTGGTCTCCTCGATCATCTTCGACGTGCCGTTTTCGTCCGGAAGCGCCAGCGGGTGGGCGGAGGCCCGGAACATGCTGGGGACATTCGCTCATCAGAGCGAGGCGTCACTCCCCTTGCTGTCCATCGTGGGGGCTGTGATCCTGGGACTCATCGCGGTCTGGATCCCTCGCCTCGACGCCGTGCTGGCGCGGGTGGAGCGCGGGATTCATGCGGCGGGACACCGCATCGCCTATGTCCTCATCCCGATCATCCTGATGCTGGGAATCACGATCGGGGTGCGTTTCGGGGCCCGTATGGGGATGGGGCACTACCTGACGATGACGCTCTACACGGCGGTCCTTTGCCTGACCTGGTGGGCGTTCTTCGTCTTCGTCATCGTGCGTCTGATCACGGGGCGTCCCGTCGGGAAGCTGATCACCACGTACTACATCCCCACTGCGGCCTTCGCGGCGGGCTCTCAATCCTCGCTGGCGACCATGCCCGTCAATCTGGCGAACATCAAGCGGTACGGGGTGCGCGACGAGGTCTCGGACTTCGTCATTCCCTTCGGGGCTATCTTCAACATGAACGCGTCGGCCATGGCATACGTGGCCTACGCGCCTTTCGTTTTGACCCACATCTTCGGCATCGAGATCAGTTGGGTCGTGCTGTTGACGGCGTGGCCCGCCATCGTGGTGCTGACCTTCGCCTCGCCGGGGCTTCCCGCGGGCATGGGGACCGCGCTGTGGAGCTCGACGATGTTCTCGGCCATGCTGGGGCTCGAGGACCCCGTCCGGGCCACCTTCGTCACCACCTGGATGGCCCTCTCGAGCGGCCTGCCGGACATGTTCCGAACGGCCACGAACGTAACGGACGACGGGTTCAGCGCCGTGCTCTTTGACACCGTCTTCGACCGCCTGTTCGCGAAGAAGACGGTACGGCAGCGGACGGGTGCGGTGGCGGTAGAGGCCAAAGCGCTGCCGGCCGGACCGCGACCGGAGCCGCTCTGACGACCGAGCGACCCCCTCGGCCCCGGGACCCGGCTATGACCCTTGCGGCGAATGCGTTGAGGAGGAGGGAGTGAATACGGTCCTCTTGGCCCCCGGAGCCACGAAGCTGGTGGAGGTGAACGGCCGGGTCGAGCCTGGCGAGCGCGTCCTGATCGTGACGGACTACTCGATGGTGGCCTTCGCGGAAGCAGTCGCCGCGGCGGCTTCCGCGCGGGGCGCCGAGGTGGTCACGTGCGTGATCGAGCCGCGCAAGCGGCACGGGGAGGAGCCTCCCGCCCCGGTGGCCGCGGCCATGCGCGAGGCGAACGTCATCTACACGCCCGTCTCGGTCTCGATCACGCACACCCGGGCGATGCGGGCGGCCCTGGACGCCGGGGCTCGCGCGATCGCCATGACCGCATACACGGTGGACCTCATGAGGAGCGCGGCGCTCCTCATGACGGACTTCGAGGCGCAGGCTGATGTGTGCCGGCGGCTCGGGGACGCGTTCACCCGCGGCTCGGCGCTGCGCCTCGCCTCACCGCGGGGTACGGACCTCCGTTTCTCCATCGCCGGCCGGCGCGCGAACGTCATGACGAACATCCCGGGACCGGGCGAGCTCTCCCCGGTGCCGGACATCGAGGTCAACGTGGTCCCGGTCACCGGGACTGCGGAGGGGACTCTCATCATTGACGCCAGCATCCCGTACCTGCGCATCGGGGTGCTGGACGAGCCGGTGGTCTGCGCCGTCGAGGAGGGGTTCATCGTCCGCATCGAAGGCGGGCGCGCCGCAAGGATGCTGGACGAGAGCCTCCGCTCCTACGGCGACCGCAACTGCTACAACGTTGCGGAACTGGGGGTCGGCCTGAACCCGAACGCCCGGCTCACCGGAGAGATGCTCGAGGACGAGGGGGTGATGGGGACCATCCACGTGGGCATCGGCACGAGCCATATGCTGGGCGGCGAGGTCGTGGCGCCCACGCACTTCGATCTCCTCATGTGGGATCCCACCATCGACGTGGACGGGGAGGTGGTCCAGCAGGGCCGGGAGATCCTGGTGTGAGGGTGCGGCGGAAGGCTGCTGTGGGAGGTGGGGAGGATGGCCGCGATCGGGGGTCAAGGGGAAGAGGGTGTCGGGGCCGCACGCGGGGCCTACGCCGGCGCGGGAGGAGGCCCGCTGCGGCGGGGAGCCAGGGTGCTGGTGGAGGTGTGTGCGGGAGTCCGGGAAAGGGAGCAGGTGGTCGTGGTGTGCGACGACGAGCGCCTGGCCATCGCCGGGGCCGTGCGGGATGCAACGGAGGCGGCGGGAGGGATCGCCACGGTGGTCACTGCGCCCCCTCGCGCCATCGACAACCAGGAGCCCGCGCGCCCGGTGGCCGCGGCGATGGCGGCAGGCAGCGTCCTCTTCCTTCCGGTGAGCAAGAGCCTGTCCCACACGCGAGCCACCCGGGAGGCCATCGCCGCAGGGACACGAGTGGTCTCCATGACCGCCTTCACCGAGCGGATGATGCGGGAGGGCGGCCTCTTCGCAGATTTTCCCGACCGCAAGCCTCTTTGCGACCGGATGGCCCAGCTCCTGAGCGCGGCGCGAGAGGTCCGCATCACGGGCCCGGCCGGTACCGACCTGGTTTTCAGCGTGGAGGGCCGGCGAGGCAACAGCCACGCCTGCATCGTGCGGGAGGCCGGGTTCACCGCCGTACCGAACATCGAGGCCAACACCTCGCCGGCGGACGGCAGCACGCAGGGCATCCTGGTCGTGGACGGCAGCATCCCCTACTACGGGGTGGGGGTGATCCGCGAGCCGGTGACGTTCCGGATCTCGGACGGGTTCGTCCGCGGCATCGAGGGAGGAGAGCAGGCCCGTTTCCTCCGCGAGCTCCTGGCGGCGCAGGAGGACCCCTTCGTATACAACATCGCTCAATTCGCCATCGGGCTGAACCCGGAGTGTCGGGAGTTCACCGGAGAGATGCTCAACGACGAGGGCGTCAACGGCACGATCCACATCGGGATCGGCACGTCCGCGAGCCTGGGCGGCGCGGTCCAGGCCAAGACCCACTTCGACGCGATCATCCGCGCGCCGTCGGTATGGCTCGACGGCGAGCCGGTGATCCGCGAAGGAGAGCTCCTCGTCTCGACGTAGCCCCATCCGGGGCCTCTACTACGGCAGACTTGATGACGCGGAACCGTGAACTGCGGAGGGAACCATGCACCGGCCTATCACCGTGAGCCCGCGCTTCCTGCCCCTGGTGGCAGTCCTCGCAGCCTTTCCGGTGGCCGGCCCCACTCACGCCCAGGGAGTCTCCCCCGGGACAAGAGGCGAGACCTACGCGCCCGAGCTGTTCGCGCCATTCAGATGGCGGGGGATCGGGCCCAACGTGGGAGGACGCACCATTGCCGTGGCCGGCAGCGCGAAGCGGCCCCTCGAGTACTATTTCGGCGCGGTTGGGGGCGGCCTCTGGAAAACCACGAACGGTGGCACCGACTGGTTCCCCGTAACGGACGGGCAGATCAACGCGGCGTCGGTGGGCGCGGTGGCCGTGTGCGAGGCGAACCCCGACGTCGTCTACATCGGCACGGGAGAGGCGCAGTTCCGCGGTACCATGAGCATGGGTGACGGCGTCTACGCCTCCAGGGACGCCGCGAAGTCGTGGACGTACCTGGGGCTCGAGTCCAGCACGGGCCAGCAGGCCATCGCGCGGGTCCGCGTCGACGCCGGCGACTGCAATCGAGTCTACGTAGCGGCGCTGGGCGACCCCTGGGGACCCAACCCCGAGCGCGGGATTTACCGCTCGACGGACGGAGGCAGGGCCTGGCGAAAGGTACTCTACCGGGACGACAAGAGCGGCGGCGTGGACATCTCCATCGACCCCTACGATCCGCGCACGATCTACGCCGCGCTGTGGCAGGTGCGGCGCCGCCCCTGGGAAGCGAACAGCGGCGGGCCGGGGAGCGGGATCTTCAAGACCACGGACGGCGGAGACACCTGGACCGAGCTCACGGCGAACCCCGGACTTCCCCGGGGCCGCGTCGGCAAGATCGGGATCTCGGCCTCGCCCGCGCAGCGGAATCTGGTCTACGCGCTCATCGAGCACGAGGACGGCGGCCTCTACCGCTCTGAGGACGCGGGCGCCACGTGGACCCGCATGAACGGCAACCGCATCCTCTACTCCCGGGCGGAGTACTACACCCGCCTGAACGCGGATCCTCAGGAGCCTAACACCGTCTACATCCTCGGGAACAACGGCTTCTTCCGCACCCGGGACGGTGGGCGCACCCACCACCAGATCGACGTGCCCCACGGGGACAACCAGGACCTCTGGATCGACCCGACGAACAACCGGCGGATGATCCAGTCCAACGATGGGGGCGCCAACGTGAGCTGGGACGCCGGGGCGACCTGGACCGAGCAGGACTACCCGACGGCCCAGATGTACCACGTGATCACCACGAACGACTTCCCCTACTACGTCTGCGGTGCGCAGCAGGACAACTCGTCAAAGTGCGTGCCCATGGATGGCGACGGCAGCTACTACTACACCACCGCGGGCGGCGAGCAGGGCTACATCGCGGTTCACCCCGAGAACACGGACCTCAACTTTGGCGGCGCACAGCGGGGCTATATCTGGGTCCTGGACCGCAAGACCGGCCAGCGCCGCAAGATCGACGTGTGGCCCGATTTCCCGTTGGGCCTCCCGCCGCAGGCGATCCGGGAGCGCTTCCAGTGGACGTTTCCGATCATCATGTCGCCGCACGACCCGGAGGTGATCTATATCGCGTCCCAGCACGTCTGGCGCACCACGAACCGCGGGCAGAGCTGGGAGCGCGTGAGCCCGGACCTTACCCACGCCGATCCGACGACGCTGGAGGGGGAGAAAAGCATCGTTCCGAACCAGAACAGCCAGGACTACTATGCCACCGTCTTCTCGCTGGCCGTCTCCCCGCACGATGCGAACGTGATCTGGGCGGGGTCGGACGACGGGCTCATCCACGTCACGCGGGATGGCGGCGCGAACTGGCAGAACGTGACTCCGCCGGACCTGCCGAAGTTCAGCCGGGTGAGCCTCATCGAGGTCTCGCCCCACGCGCCCGGGAAGGCCTACCTCGCCATCGAGCGCTACAAGATGCAGGACCTGGCGCCCTACCTCTATCGGACCGAGGACTTCGGGAAGAGCTGGACGAAGATCGTGAACGGAATCCCGCACGGACACTACACCCGGGCGGTCAAGGAGGACACGAAGCGGCCGGGACTCCTGTTCGCCGGAACGGAGCACGGGCCGTACATCTCGTTCGACGACGGGGCGAACTGGCAGCCGCTGCGGCTGAACCTCGCGGACGTGCAGGTCTCGGACCTGGAAGTGAAGGAGAACGACCTGGTCATCTCGACGTACGGGCGCGGATTCCAGGTCCTGGACGGCGCCCTCGCGCTCCTGAGGCAGCTTAACCCGGAGGTGATGGCCCATCGCCTCCACCTCTTCAAGCCCGCGGACGCCGTCCGCTCCCTGGCCACGACCACCGAGGAGTACGGCCGGACCCGCCGCCTGACCCAGGCCCTCATCGAGTACCGGCTCGGCGCGCCGGCAGAGCGCATGACCCTCGAGATCCTGGACGCCCAGGGAAACGTGATCCGCATTTTCACAGGGGTCCGCGGCGAGCGTCCGCCGGAGCGGGTCATGGACGACGTGGGCAACTGGATCAACGGGCCCGACGCCGGCTTCGCCCCACCTCCTCCCCCGCTCAGGACGGAGGCAGGGGTCCACCGCTTCGTGTGGGACATGCGTTATCCGCCGGCCCCAGGCTTCGAGGGGATGTACCTCTCCGAGACCAACCTGCTCGGTCCTTATGCGCCACCGGGCGACTACCGCGTCCGGCTCACTGCGGACGGCTCGAGCCAGGAGCAAGGCTTCCGCATCCTCGCCCACCCGGGACTGAAGGACATGACGCTGGCCGATCTGCGGGCGCAGTCCGAGCTGGGGCTGCGCATCCACCGGCGGCTCGCCGAGGCCACCGCGGCGGTCGCGGAGATCCGGGCCATGCGCAAGGACGTGGACGACCGGATCCGCCAGTCAGGGGATCAGCGGATCGCAGCGGAAGGCGAGAGGCTGAAGGCCCGGCTCAGCGAAATCGAGGAGAAGATTTACCAGGTCCGCTCCAGCGAGCCGAGCGGCGCACACCAGTACGGGGTGCGGCTGGTCATGCGCCTCGGACACCTGGTGGGCTATGTGTTCAGCGCGGACGCCCGCCCCACCCGCCAGGTGTATGAGGTCTTCGACGTGATCTCGGGGGAGCTCCAGGTGCAGCTCGACCGCCTGGACGCCGTGAAGAAGTCGGATCTCACGCGGTTTTAACTCGCTCCTCGAGAGGGCCGATCTCCGCCCCGTCCAGAGGAGCCCCTGAGGCCAAAGGTCTCGGCACCACTCGTCTGAAGTGCCGGGCGCCCGGGTGCGCCGGATGCGCGCGGAAACGCCGAAGCGGACAGCGAGGAGGGAGGACTCATGGAGCTGGGACTCGAGGGGAAGGTCGCACTGGTAGCCGCGGCGAGCCGGGGGCTCGGCTATGCCGTGGCCCGCGCATTGGCGGCGGAAGGCGTGAGGGTCTCCATCGTCTCACGCGATGGGGCAAGGATCCAGGAGGCGGCCCGCCGCATCCGGGACGAGACGGCGGCGGACGTCCTGGCCATTGCGGCCGACATCCGGTCGGCCGACGCGATCGCAGAGTGGGTGAAGCGAACGCGCGAGCGTCTCGGCGGCGTGGACCTGCTCTTCACGAACGCCGGTGGACCTCCGGCGGGCACGTTCGAGTCCCTGACGGATGACAAAGTCTGGTATGACGCCTTCGATCTCCTCGTCCTCAGCGCGGTTCGCATGGTCCGAGCGGCGATCCCCCTCATGAGGGAACGCGGAGGGGGAAGCATGGTCCTCTCCACCTCCGCTGCGGTGAAGGAGCCGAGCCCGAACCTGACCCTCTCGAACGTGGTCCGCGCCTCGGTGGCCGCGCTCTCCAAGACGCTGGCGGACGAGCACGCAAAGGATGGAATCCGCGTGAATCAGCTCATTCCCGGCCGCATCGACACCGACCGTGTCCGCGAGCTGGACGGGATCCGTGCGGAGCGGTCGGGGATCTCCGTCGAAGAAGTGAAGCAGCGCTCAGCGGCTCAGATCCCCCTCGGCCGTTACGGGGACCCCAGCGAGTTCGCCCGGGCGGCGGTATTCCTTCTCTCCGATGCCGCCTCCTATATCACCGGCGCGAGCATGCAGGTGGACGGCGGCCGCCTGCGCAGCGTGTTCTAGCGAGGCCGCACGGGCCGGCGGACAGCCCCGCGTAGCGCGAGGAACGAGCCACGAACAGGGAGGCGTGGAGAATGCAGGAGCTCAGGGTCTGTGTCTACGATGCCGGTGCCGGAGCGCGGGTAGGTGGCGTGGCGGACGACCGGGTCTATGACCTGAACCTCTGCTGCGCCCAGCAGGTCGCGGCGGAGGAACGAACGCTGGAGGCCTACCGGCTGGCGAACCGCAGGGTGCCGGCCGATCTCGGCACGTTCCTCCGGGGAGGCGCCGACGTGATGGCCGTGGCTCGCAGAGCACTCACCTGGGTGCGGGAGAGGGAGAGTCGCGAGGGGCCGGCCGGTGAAGCGCTGTTCCACAGCCTCCACCGCGTGAAGCTCCGGGCTCCCGTGCTCCCCAGCACCAAGGTCCTGTGCATGGCGCTCTCCTTCAAGAGTCACGCTGACATCGGTGGAAAAACACCGCATCCCTTCCCCCGATTCTTCACGAAGATGAGCCAGGTGGTAGTGGGCCCCGAAGATTGGGTCATCCTCCCCCGCCACCACGCAGACCCAGTGGTCTACGGGTCAGAGCTCACGGTAGTGATCGGAAAGGAGGGTCGCAGCATTCCGGAGGAGCGCGCGGACGAGCTCATCTGGGGCTACACGATCCTGAACGACATGACCCTCCGGGGACGCCCGGGCTGGCTGAGCGCCCACAAGTCGTTCGAGACGGCCGCCCCCGTCGGTCCCTGGATCGTGCCCCGCGACCAGATCCCCGACCCCCAGAATGTGGAGCTGAGCTTCCGGATCAACGGCGAGGTGGTGCAGCGCGGGAACACGCGGGACATGATCTTCCCGGTCCGCGCTATCGTCTCGGAGGTTTCAAAGTGGTTCCGTCTGATCCCCGGCGATCTCATCGCCACTGGTGATGTGGGCGCCACGCAGCCGCTCAAGCCGGGCGACATCATGGAAGCGGTGGTCGAGGGGATCGGGGTCCTGAGCAATCCGGTCCGGCTGGAGGCGTAGCTGTCTGGAGCTGTTCGCAGCTCTGCGGAGGCGTCCGGCGAGCGGATCCGCATCCCTGGCGCGAGGACCCGGCGACGGCGATATGTCCCCGGCGTTGCGCGGATCGCGCGCATGCGACCGCTCACCTGCAGACGGACCCGAGAAGGAGGTCGCTGAGTGAGGATCCAGGACGTCACTCTTCGGCTGCTCCGGCTTCCGCTCATCAAGCCGTACCGGGTCTCGTTCCGGACTCACGAGGCGTTCGAGCCGATCCTGGTCGAGGTTCGCGACGAGGACGGCGGCGTCGGCTGGGGCGAAGGCTACATCTCTCACGGCTACAGCCACGAAACGATCGAGGGCGGCTGGGAGTTCTGCCTCCAGCACGGACGCGAGCTTCTCGGCCGGCGCAGCCACGATGCGAAGGAGCGCATCACCCCCGACCTCGTCGCCCGGAGCCCCTGCGCCGCTACCGCGCTTGTCACCGCGGTGGAGATGCTGGAAAGGCACCCGCTGCTGCGGCCCGCGCGCGAGGCGCGCCTTCCCCTCGTCGAGCCCCTCGGAACCCGGGACCTGGAGCGCGTCCCCGACGAAGTCGAGGCGTTGCTGGAGCGAGGCTTCCGGACCCTCAAGCTGAAGGTCGGATTCGACGTGGACGAAGATCTGGCCGTCGTCGAGGCGGCCGTGGCCGCCCTGCGCGGGCGGGGCACGGTCCGTCTCGATGCGAACCACGCCTTCTCCATGGAGGACGGACGCCGCTTCGCGGAGGCCCTGGAGCCCGAGGGGATCGAGCTCTTCGAGCAGCCCTGCGCGTCCCAGGACTGGGACGCGAATGCAGCGGTCGCCCGCGTCTCCCGGGTTGCGGTCATGCTGGACGAGTCCATCTACGGCCCCGACGACATCGACCGGGCCGCCTCCCTGGAGGGGGTAGGCTACGTCAAGCTGAAGCTGAAGAAGCTCGGTGGCCTCGACCGCCTCAAGGACGGCCTCGACCGCGTAACTCGCCATGGCCTCCGCAAGGTCCTGGGCGATGGCGTGTCCTCCGAGATCGGGTGCTGGATGGAGGCGTGCGTGGCCACGGTAACCATCGACAACGCCGGAGAGTTCAACGGCTTCTTGAAGCCTCGCGTCCGGCTGTTCTCGGAGCCGCTTTCCTTTGCGGCCGGGGCGCTGCTCCTTCCCGCCGGCTACTGGCCCGACCTGGATCACGACGCCGTGGCAGCTCACACCGTGAGGGAAGAGCGGCTGGCCGCGGTCCGAGCGTGAAGCAGCCGTGCCGGTCGCAGGCGTGCCGGCCGCAGCCGCGGCGGCGGACCGGAAGCACGACCCGCAGGCAAGCTTCGGCGATGCCGCGTATCCGATAGCAATCCGTCTGGCAGGCCGCGGAAGAGCTGTGCCGAGTCGCTTCAGTTCTTCGACCACCTGCTCGACCCCGTGAACGAGGTGAGAGATGCAAGAGCTCAGGGTGTGTCTCTACGATGCCGGCGACGGCGCGCGTGTGGCCAGCGCCGTGGAGGATCGGGTCTACGACCTGAACTTCTGCTGCGCCGCGTGGCTCCGCCGGGCCAGGGGCGCGGTGGACGCCTATCGCCTCGCCAATACACTCGTGCCGCCCGAGCTGGGGTCTTTCCTCGCCGGAAGCGCCCTCGTCGTTTCCACGGCCCGCACGGCGCTCGCGCGGGCCCTGGCCGACGGGATCGACGAGGCGCCGGGCGGCGAGCCGCTCGCGTTCCGCTTGCGTGACGTGCGGCTACGCGCGCCCATCCTGCCCAGCTCGAAAGTGGTCGGGATGGCCCTCACGTTCCGGAGCCAGGCCGAAGCGGACAGGATGGATCCCCCCAAGCAGCCCGAGTACTTCCCGATCATGAGCCAGGTGGTGGTGGGTCCGGACGAGCCGGTCATCCTTCCCAGGCACCATCCCGCGCCGGTCGGCTACGGCACCGAGCTCTGCGTAGTCATCGGCAAGCGCGGCCGCTGCATCCCCGAGGAGCGGGTGGAAGAACACATCTGGGGATACACGATCCTGAACGATGTTACCCTCAGGGATCGGCCCAGAGGGCTCAATGCCCACGAGGTGTTCGAGACGAGCAAGCCCACCGGACCCTGGATCGTCCCCAGGGACCAGGTCGCCGATATCCACAACGTCTCGCTTCGCTTCCGCCTGAACGGCGAGACGGTTCAGGACGGCAACACCCGCGATCTGCTCTTCCCCGTCTCCGCCATGGTCGCCGAGGTGTCCAAGTGGCTGGAGCTCATTCCCGGCGACCTGATCGCCACCGGCGATCTGGGCGCCACCCGCCCGCTCGAGCCCGGAGACGTGATGGAGGCGGAGGCGGTGGGGATCGGCGTCCTCCGCAACCCGGTCGAGCTCGAAGCGGAGCCCGCGGCTCAGCAGCCCGCGGCTCAGCGTTAGGGCGCGGCGGGCCGGCGGCGCGGTTCCCACACGGCACCGATCCCGTGACCGCCGTGATCCAGAAGCCATGGGGTCAGCCATGCATACGCACTGCCATTCCGAGCCACTGCTGCTCATGACGCCGGGGCCGAGCCGGGTGCCCGATCGTGTGCGCGAGGCCGGCGCCCGGCCCATGATTCATCACCGTACGCCCGAATTCTCAGCCGTCCTTGCGGACATGCTGGCCGGGCTCCGGCCGCTGTTCGGGACCAAGGCGGACGTCCTCCCTGTCCACGGCACCGGCCGCGCCGCCATGGAGGCGGCGGTCGCCAACCTCTTCTGCGCTGGCGACGAGATCGTGGCCTGCTGCAACGGCAAGTTCGGCGCGATGTGGGCCGGGATCGCAGAGGCCTACGGCGTGGTGGTCCACCGCGTGTGCACGGACTGGAACCGGGACGTGGACCCCGACGAGGTGGACGCCGCGCTGCGAACCCACACCGGCGTCCGGGCCGTGACGGTAACGCACTGCGACACCCAGACGGGAGTCCTGAACGACGTGGAGGCAGTGGCCGCGGTCGCGCGCTCCCGCGGCGCCCTCCTTCTCGCCGACGGGATCAGCTCTGTCGGAGGCGTTCCCTTCCGCTTCGACGACTGGGGGGTGGACGTGGCCGTCACCGCTTCGCAAAAGTGTCTCATGTCCCCTCCCGGCCTCGCCTTCGCCGTGCTGAGCGACCGGGCCTGGGAGGCTACGCGGACGGCGACGCTTCCGCGCGTCTATCTCAACCTGCCCGGCATCCGCGAGTTCGTGACCAGGCCGCGGCCGCAGACCCCGGGGACCACACCCGTCAGCCTCGTCTTTCAGGTCCGCGAGGCGGTCACCATGATCGCCGAGGAGGGGGTGGAAAACGTCCTCGCGCGACACCAGGAAAATGCGCGCACCGTGCGGCAGCGCGCGGCCGCGCTGGGCTTCGCCATGCACGCCTCCGGCTTGCGACGGCTCTCCCCCACCGTCACCGTGCTCCGCGCACCGGAAGGCGTGGACCCTCAGGCGATCCGCGACGGGCTCCGAAGGCAGAATATCCTGGTGGCGGCGGGGGACGGCCCCTTCAAGGCGGCGGGGCTGCGCATCGGGCATCTCGGGGACATCCGGCCGCCGGACGTGGGCCGGACCATGGACGCCCTCGGTGAGGTCCTCCATCAACTGCGTGAGCCGGCGAGCGGGTGAGCGGGTGACCCGCTCACCCGCTTTTCCGGTTCAGCACCCGTCCGTCCTTGGCGCCGGTGAACCTCCCGGCCTCCACCGCGAACTGACCGTTCACGAGCACGTGGACCATCCCCTCCGCAAGCTGATGCGGCTGCTGATAGGTCCCCCTCTCGCGCACCCTCGCCAGGTCGAACACTACGATATCGGCCGTCGCGCCCTCCCGGATCAAACCCCGGTCTCTGAGCCGAAAGACCGTCGCAGGCAGGTGCGTCATGCTGCGCACCGCCATGGCCAGGTCGATGACGCCGTCCTCGACCACGTATTTCTGGATCTTGCGCACGAAGGCGCCGTACGACCGCGGGTGCGGCACCCCCTCGCCCATGGGAACCAGGTCGCCGTCCGTGCACGTCGCGACCCACGGCTGTCTCATGAGCAGCCGCACGTCGTCCTCGTCCATATTGAACGAGACGATCCCCGGCTCGCCGCCCTCGATGAGCTCGAGCGCCGCATCGATGGGATCGAGCCCGCGCGCCCGCGCCACGTCCTCCAGCGTCTTGCCCTCGATGGCAGGATCCGGCTGGTAGCGCCGGAACTGGATGCGCGCGGCGCCGCCCCGGCGGTCCAGGTTCTCCCTCATGTCCGCCAGGAGCCGCCGGCGCACCGAGGCGTCGCTCATGCGCTTGAGGAGCGCCTCCCGGCCGCCCACCTCCGCCCAGCGCGGCACGAGCGCCGCCTCGAGCCCCGTGGCGGACGCCGTGTACGGATACTGGTCCGCGAAGACCTCGATCCCCTGTTCCCGCGCCCGCTCGATGCGCTTCACCAGCGCGCCCGAATACCCCCAGACCCGCGGGCCCAGCGCCTTGATGTGCGTCACGATTCCGGGCAGCCGCGCTTCCCGCGCCACCCCAATAACCTCATCCACCGACGCCACCAGGCCGATGCTGTAGTCTGACTCGTCCCGGATGTGGCTCGTGTACACGCCGCCGTACTCCGCCGCAACCTTCGCCAGCTCGATCACCTCCTCGAGCTTCGCATAGCTGCCCGGTGCGTAGAACAGCCCGCTGGAGAGCCCGAAGCCACCCGCCTCCATCCCCGCCCGCACCAGCCCCCGCATGCGGTCCAGCTCCTGCGGCGTCGGCGCGCGGTCCTGCATACCCAGCACCTCACTCCGAACCGAACCGTGCGGCACTAGCTGCACCACGTTCACCCCCAACCCGTCCTTCAGCAGCTCGGCCCGCTGAGCCACCAGGTCCACCGGACCACCCCCGTCCGGGTTCACCGTGACCGTGGTGAGCCCCTGGGCCAGCAGCGCCCGCGCCTCACTCAACTCGCGCGTCGTCAGCCCCTCGCCCGAGTGGGAATGCACGTCGATGAAGCCCGGCGCTACGTAGAGCCCGCGCACGTCCACCACGCGCCGCGCCGCCGCCCGCGACAGATCGCCCACCGCAACGATCCGCTCGCCGGTGACCGCCACGTCCGCGTAGAGCCACGGGTTCCCCGTACCGTCCAGCAGCCGCCCACCCCGCAGAATCACATCGTAGGCCGGCTGCCCCCGCGCCTGGACAGGAACGACAAACGCGAAGACAGAGATGACGGAGACGAGACGCGTCAATGGGCCGATTCTTCCCCTCTTCATCGATTCCCTCCGTTGATGTCCGCTGGGAAACGGTGGTCCGGAGCATCGACAGCCCCGCGAGGATCGACGGGGACGCGCACGCTCGCGCGATGCTCAGGGCGTCAGGGCGGTGAGATCTGGACCGACACGTCGTCGAAGGCGTTGCTCCCCGACAGCTCTTCGGCGATCGCCCTCACCACGTACGTGCCCGCTTTCGTGTATGCGTGCCTGGTGCGGACCGACGCAGTTCGCGCGCCGCCGGTGGCCACGGAATCGACCTGCCCGTCAGCATAGTTGATGATGATGCCGGCGAGGTAGGCGCCGCTCGCCTGCACCTGGAAGGCGATCTCCTCGCCCGGCCGCGCCGTTGACCTGTCGGCCGACAGGTCGATGATGAGCGGCCGGTCAGACGGTCCCAGCTCCTGCTCGAGCCGGCACGCGGGTAGCGCGAGGGCCAGCGCCACCAGCGCGCGAGACAGCACGCGAGACAGCACGCGCCGCATCGCTCGCGAGTTCGCTGCCGGTTCACGGCGCCGCCGCCTCGACGGGAAGGCTCTACGAACGTGGCTCAACGGGAAGGCTCCCAGACCTCGCGCCAAGCGCTCTCAACGCGGCGGGCGCGAGACGCGGTCGAGCAGGTCGAGCGGGACGCGGGTCCCGTATGGCGTCGCACCCGCCAGGCGCGAGAAGTACTCGTAGCTGGCGTCCGCCACTTTGCGGATCGCCGCGTACACGGTATCGCTCTCGCTGTAGTTCCCCATGGCCGCGAGCACATACGGTCTGCCGGGCAGGCCGACGATGGACCACGCGCTCCAGACCCCGGTGAACCACCCATCCTTTTCGGCCACCCGCACCCCGGCGGGCGCGGACTCCTGGACCGGCGCGGGGTGGGGGTGCCGGATCTCCAGAATGCGTCGGATCTCGGCGCAGTCCGCCTTGGAGACGGGGATCTCGCACCGGTGGATCCGCGCCATGAGCGCGGCGGCCTCGGCGGGCGTCGACAGGTTCTCGTTTCCCTTCGCGCTCTCCTCCGGCCGGATCATCTTGCGCTGGAGCCGCGTGTTCGCGGCGCCCAGCTCCGCCATCAGGCGGGTCACGTACTCCATCCCTATCTGGTCGATCAGCATGTTCGTGGCGGTGTTGTCCGAAACCACGATCATGGCTACGGCCAGGTCATGGAGGGAAAGCTCGGAGGTGCCATCCCCGAAATTCGCGAGAAAGCCGCTGCCGCCCGTACGGTCCGCGGCACGCAGCGGCACGCGCCGGTTCACGTCCAGCTCGCCCGCCGCCTGCCGCGCGTAGAGCGCCAGGAGAATCGGGATCTTGATCGCACTGCCCTGCGGAAAGACCAGGTTCTCGTTCACCCCGAACCGCGCGCCGTCCGTGAGATCCAGGATCTGCACCCCCAGCACCCCCTGCGCGTCGCCGGCGATCGCCTCGATCCGCGCCTGGAACTTCCTGGCCAGAACCGCGCGGTGTGCGTCTTGCGCTCCAGCCTGCGACGGCCGCAGCGTCGTAACCACCGTAACGAATGTCGCAACGCAGGCCACGGAAAGCGCGGCGCCGGTCCTCATCCGAACGGGCCGGCGCCCGCGCTCAGCTTGCGTTCTCACCCGCATCACCCGACCGCCCCTGCACCGCCCACGAAACACGTGGCGCGCCTCACGAAGCACCCTTGATGTTCGGGTTGTACAGCCGCTCGACGTCGGGCAACGGGAAGCACGTCATGGTCCCGTAAAACCCTCCGGCCTTCGGGGGATACGGCGTCCCCGCCGCCGGCGTGAACGGGAGGTTGTACCGGATCTTGTCCCCCAGGTGGTGGGACTCCAGGAACAGCTCCCGGCTGCGCTCCAGGATCACGTGGTCCTGGATCGCCTTCGCATCCGCGCTCGCGAACGGCGGGATCCCGGCCCGGGCGTGGAACCTGTTGATGATGGCCACCGCGGCCTGCCCGCCCTGTGCTTCCGCCACGATGAGCTGCGCCTCGTCCCCCGTGGCGATGGGGATCGACGCCGAGACCGACGCATACTTGCTCTGCTGCCAGAGCGGCGTGATGTTGTCCGCCCGCGAGATCCCGGCGGCCGTCACTCTCACCCGTGGATCCACCACGCCCAAGTCCGTCAAGCCGCGAAAATCGTCCTCGATCGTAGCCGACCCGGTGCGGATGTTGCGCGTCCAGACGGTGTTCTCGCGCCGCGGCGCTGTCCCCGAGTAGGTGGCGTTCTTCACGTAGCTCTCCGGCACCACCGCCGCGTCCGCCGCCGCCTCCGTCTTCTTCCCCAGGTTGAGGCGCGCGCGCGCCCGGCCCACCCGCGCCATGTTCCCGATGTCCTTGTCGCCCAGCCCATCCGCGACCTGGATTGCCCGCGTGAACCGCTCCTCCGCGCGCTGCCAGATCTGCGGACGTGTGAGTTCGGGCCCCAGGTCGAACGCCGCCGAGCACATCGCCTCGCCCATCAGGACATGACTGTAGCCCGCGAACGCCGCCGCCTGGGCGATGAGCTGCGTGCGGCTCGTTACCTCCGCGTCCGTCCACGTGTCCAGCCATTTCAGCGCGTTGTCCCCCTGCCACCGTGACGTCGAGAGCGGCGTGTACATGCCGAGGCTGGGGCACGTGTTGCTCGCGTAGGCGCCTCCGGACTCGGCCCGCCACTGCCGCTGGTCGTAGGGCCACAGGGCCGACGCGAGCTGCGAGTCCTGGAGCTCGTCGCCCACGAGCCCCGCCGCCACGATGTAGTCCGAGAACGCACACTCGAAATCGCTGATGGCGCTCGCTACCAGGAGCGCCGCGTTGCTGGCTTGCTCCAGCGTCTCCGCCTCGATCCGGCTCGGCGCCTCCACATCGAGCAGCGAGGAACAGGCCGTAACGCCCGAGAGGAGCAGCGCCACGCCCGGAGAGAGACGCGCTCGCCCGCCAAGCTCGCTCCTGCGTCCGCGCCCTCTATAACGTCTCATATTCATCTTGATCGCCTCCGAAGTCGGTGCGGGACCAACGTCCCGCGCCCTGGAAACCGAGTTTCCTCCCCTGTGATCCCACTCGCCGTCAGAACACGAAGTTGATCGTGGTGACGAACTGTGACATGGGCGGCGCCGTCGCCTGGTCGAACCCGCCCGGCAGCCCGAGCTTCGTGCTCTCCGGGTCGAGCTGCGTCCAGCTCGTCCAGGTGTGGAGGTTACGCCCCGCGATCGTGACCGACGCGCGCTTCGCGCCGAAGCGATCGGCCAGCTCCGTGGGGAGCGTGTAGTTGAGCGAGAGCTCCCGCAGCTTCACGAACGCCGCGTTGTTGTAGTAGATGGAACGCTCGAGGGAGGAGCCTCCCAGCTCGACCTCGGCCACGCGCCGCGGATCGAACCTGGTCGGCTCGAAGTTCTCGAGGCAGACGCGGTACACGGAGCACAGCACCCAGTTGTCCTCGGCAAAGTTCTGGCGCCCGAACTGGAAGTCGAAGAGCGTGTAGAGACGCACCCGGTCGAACAGCGTCAGCGCACCGCTCAGTGCGCCCTGCTGGTCCGGCTCGAGCTTGCCCACGTAGACGGTGGGCGCCTGCGCGCACGCCAGGGGCTGGCCGTTGTTCTCCGGGCCGCCATCGCACATCACGTTGATGGTCCGGCCCTGGGCGTCGAACTGCGCGCTGACCACCCGCTTCACGAAGAACGACCAGGGCGCATAGCCCTTCCGGTGCTCCGCCGTCGGCCCGCCGGGCGCCGTGCCCGTGGCGCCGATCCGCGAGATTCCGCCCATGTCCAGGATCTCGGCGTCGTTCGTGGACAGGTTGAGCGTCACGTCCAGATCCGCGCGCTCGGTCTCCAGCGCACGCGCCCTCAGCAGCAGCTCGATCCCCTGGTTCCGGATCTCGCCGCCGTTGATGTACCGGCTGCCCGGGAACCCCGTGGACGGAGCCACGGGCGCGAGGACGATGGCGTCCTTCGTCGTCTTGCGGTAATACGTGAAGTCGATCCCCACGCGGTCTTGCAAGACCCCGGCCTCGAACCCGACCTCCACCTCCTCGCCGCGCTCGGGCCCCAGCTTCGAGTTGCCCAGCGATTGCGGCGTCGCCGCCGGCCTGTCCCCGGTGCCCGTCACCGGCTCGAACGTCCGGATCGACGCGAACGCGTCCGGCTGCTGGCCGGATGCGCCGAAGGCGCCGCGCAGCCGCAGCGTGTTCACCCAGCCGACGCTCCAGAACGGCTCCTCGCTCACCACCCAGCTCGCGCTGACCTTCGGATAGATCTGGATGTCGAAGTCCCTCCCGAACGCGCTGTTGTCATCGGCCCGCACCGCGCCGGTCAGGAAGAGCCGATTGTTGAAGGAGACCTCCTCCTGCACGTACGACCCCACGGTCGAGTTCTCCACGAAATCGTCGCCGCCCAGCCGAATGGCCGCGGACGTCACCGTCTTCACGCCGGGCGCGGGGAACTGGCTCCCCGACGCCGTGAAGAACTGGTTGAACTTCCTGTAATACTGCCAGCCGACCGACGTCCTGGAGGTCAGAGCGGAGCTCACCGGGACCGTCGCCGTCGCGCTGTAGTCCACCGTCGTGTTCGTGATGTCACGCCGGTTGACGTTCTTGGACCCGGTCGCGGCCTGGGGATTGAAAAACCTGGCGACCTCCGGACGCAGGTATGGCGTCAGCACCTGGTTGTTCTCGCCTACGAAGTCTCCGCCGAGCGTGAGCCGGTGGGTGAGCCAGCTACGGGGCCGGTGGATGACGTTGAGGCTGGCCGTGAAGCGATCGATGTCCTGCGTCAGCTTGAACGCCTCCCAGATCGCCTCCGGCGGCACGGCGAAGAAGCCCCGGGATGCCGGGTTCAACGCAAGCTGCCTCGGGTTCGCGCGCTTCGTCGCCCCGGTCACGGACTGGGTCGGCGACTCCTCCCGCACCAGGTCCGTACGCACGATCGTGAGCCCCAGGCTCGTGGCGATCTCGAGCGACGAATGGGGCAGCGCGGTGAGGTTGATGCGGCCGCTGTAGCGCCGGGCCACGTTGGGGCGCTCGACCCCTTCGTCGCGATCGAAGTCGCCCGAGGCGTAGATGCGGAACTTCTCCGCGCCGCCACTCAGGTTGACGCCATAGCCCTGCTGCCAGCCCGTGCGGAAGATCGGCGTGCCGCGGGCGTTCTCCGCCTCGACAATGCGGACCGAGCGCAGCTCGTTGTTCGTCTCCGGGCCCCGGTAGTAGGTCGTCGCGAAACGATCCTCCGGGTTCATGAACCACGTCCCCCCTTGACGCATCGTGACCCCGATGTCGAGCTGCTCGCTCCGACCTTTCTTCGTGATGATCTGGATGACCCCGCTCGAGGCCTCCGTCCCGTAGAGCGTCGCGGCCGCCGGGCCCTTGATGATCTCGATGCTCTCGATGTCGTCGGGGTTGATGTCGTTCAGGCGCGACGTGATCTGGCCGCCCTGCGTAGCCGGACCCGTGGCGATGGCGTTGTCCAGCCGAACACCGTCCACGTAGATGAGCGGCTGCGTGTCCAGGGTGAGGCTCCCCGTCCCCCGGATCTTGAGCCGCGAGCCTGCACCCGCGGTCCCGGAGGCAGGCCGCACCAGCACGCCGGGCGTCCGTGCGTTCACCAGATCCGAAACCGTGATCACGGGCGCGACCTCCATCGTCCTGGTGGCATCGATGCGAGCGACCGTGTTTCCGATGGCCCGCTTCTGCACGGCGCCTGCCGTGCCCGTCACCACGATCTCGTTGAGCTCGATCGCTGCTTCCGTGATCGCCAGCCGGACAGATGCATCGCCGACCCGGACCGCCTGCTCCAGCGTACGGTACCCGATCATGACGACCTGAAGCATCACTTCCGTGCCCCGCACTCCCTGGATGCGGAACCGACCCCGGCTGTCCGTGATCGTCCCCTGCTCCGCGCCCGCCACCACGACCTGGGCACCGGCCACCGCCTGCCCGCTGCGGTCATCCACCACGATCCCGGCCACGAACGCCTCCTGAGGCGTGACGGGAGCAACGCGCGGAACCAGGGTCGCTGGGGCCATGGGGCCAGCGACTTCGCGCGAAGGCGCCGGCAGCGATAACTCCGCCGCCTTCGCTGCTGCGCTGCCCTCCGTCTCCACCACAGGCGGCCCCTCCACCCTGGCCGCCAGCATCGCTCCCGCTTCGCGCCCCGGCAGGCCGCCAGCCTGGGCAAATACGGGAACCGTGCCGCCGAAGGTGAGAAATGCCGCCGCTGCGATACGAACGAGGTAACGCATAGGAACCCTCCTCGGCCCACGCGATCGGGCCGATCATGTGAGAACGGCGCTCCAGCCGCGCCGTACCGGCCCTCCCCTGGCACCGGGCCCGACCCTCGAGTCGCCTCGAGACCCCGCCCCCTGCCAACCAGCGCCGAAACCGCCATCCGCCGCCGGGACCCGTGGCGCCGTTCGGGGAGCCCGATGTCTTGACGAGTGGCTTCACCTATACGCTATGGAGCCGGCGGGCGCTAGACCCCGGGGGGGCGATTCACTCGCTGAGCAACCCCCGAACGCCCTCCAGGGTCGCGGCGCTTCGAACGGGTCGGTTCGCAAACGTCGCAGCGATTCCTGCCAGCTCGCCGCGGTGGTACGCCACCACGACGTCGGGATCCTTAAGAAGGTGTCCGGTCAGCACGCCGCAGACCCGCTCGGATCGCCGGATCACGCCGCGGAGGGCGAGCTTCCGCGCCCCCGCCACGGTGGCGCAGGACGCCGGCTCCGCGCCGATCCCTGCGGCGTCGACCTGCGCCTTCGCGTCCAGGATCTCCTGGTCCGTCACCTCCTCGACCACGCCGCCGGACTCGCGGACTGCGCGCAGGCTCTTCTTCCAGGAGACCGGGTTCCCGATGCGGATCGCCGTCGCCACCGTCTCCGGCCGCTCGACGGGGACGAGGTCCTGGCCGCTGACGAACGCCCGGTAGAGCGGATTCGCGCCGGTCGCCTGCACCACCGCGAGCCGTGGGCGTCTCGGGATCAGCCCGAGGGCGTGGAGTTCGCTCAAGCCTTTCCAGAGTGCGGTGTTGTTCCCGAGGTTTCCGCCGGGAAGCACGATCCAGTCCGGCACCTCCCACCCCAGATCCTGTAGCAGTTCGAAGAGGAGCGCCTTCTGCCCCTCGATGCGGAACGGATTGATCGAGTTGAGCAGGTAGATCCCCTCCGCGTCACAGACCTGGCGCACCAGCTTCATGGCCGCATCGAAATCGCCCTCGATCTGGATCGTCTTCGCGCCGTAGGCCAGGGCCTGCGCGAGCTTCCCGTAGGCGATCTTGCCCTCCGGGATGAGCACGTAGGCACGCATGCCCGCGGCGGCGGCATAGGATGCCATGGACGCGGAGGTGTTGCCCGTGGACGCGCAGGCCACGCGCGTCATCCCCAATCTGCGCGCGATGCTCACGCCGGCCGTCATCCCCCGGTCCTTGAACGACCCCGTGGGGTTCTCCCCCTCGTGCTTGAGGAGCAGGGCATCGAGCCCCGCGTACCGCGCGATCGCCGGCGAATCGTAGAGGCGCGTGTTCCCTTCCAGGCGGGTCACCAGCTCCCGCGTCTCCAGCGGCAGGACAAGCTCCCGGAAACGCCATACGCCCGAGCGGTCCGCAGGGGCGCGGGAGCCGAGGCGTGCGTCGAAGGTTGCAAGGCTCAGGCGGGCGCGAAGCGCCTCCAGGTCGTGGACGACCTCGAGGAGCCCGCCGCACTGGCAGGTGTAGCGGACGTCCAGGCCGGGATACGACGCGCCGCACTCCACGCAGGCCAGGCACCAGGAGGCGCGGCTCACAGGAGCCTCGCGCCGGGGCAGTTCGCCCGGGAGATCACAGACTTCGACGGCAGGCCGGCGCGCTCGAACGCCGCCTGCATCGCGAAAGCGGCCGCGACTGCCCGGTCCTCCAAGTCGCACAGCGCGAATATGGACGGCCCCGCGCCGCTGATGGACGCGCCGAGCGCGCCGGCCTCGCGCGCGGCGGCCATCACCTCGACGCATCCCGGGATCAGCCCGGCGCGCACCGGCGTGACCACCTCGTCTTCAATGGAGCGCCCGAGGAGTGCCAGGTCTCCCGTGCAGCACGCCGCCACGAGGGCCGCCAGGTTCGCGCTGTTCCGCACCATCGCGGCGAGCGGCACGGCCTGGGGCAGCGCGGCCCGCGCGGTCCGCGTGGACAGCTCGAACGCCGGCGTCACCACAACGACCACAAGCCCCGCCGGAACGGGCAATCGCACCACGTCGAGGGGACTGACCGAGCGCACCGCCACGAGCCCGCCCAGTAGCGCGGGCGCCACGTTGTCCGCGTGACGCCCGGAGACCGTGGCCTCCGCCTCGAGGCACGCCTCCAGAAGCTCCGCCGGGCCCAGCGGCTCGCCGAGTAGCTGATTCACCGCGAACGCTGCCGCCACCGCGCTCGCGGCCGAGCTGCCAAGGCCGGATCCGATCGGCAGCCCTTTCACGAGCTCCAGCTCGACGCCCAGCCGTGCTCCCGCACGCCCCAGCGTCGCGGCTGCGGCGATCCCCGCCGTGTTGGCGGAAGCCTGTCGCGGCAGCGCGCCACGCTCCCCCTCGATCCGGGCGATCCGCACCCCAGGGCCGTCCACGACGCGCGCCGTAACCGTGTCGCCGGGTCCTTCGAGCGCGAGGCCCAGGACGTCGAAGCCGGGCCCCAGATTCGAAACCGAGGCGGGCGCGAACGCGGTCACCACGCCGGTCGTGGGTCCCACACCGCTGGACGGGCCGCTCCCGGGGTCGCCGCGGGACCCTTCGCCCTGTGACGATCCGCAGACATGGCTGAAAACCTAAGCGCGGCCGCCGTGGCCGCAACCGCGGGGCGACCCAGGGGACCGCGATGGCGGCACAGAATTCACCAGCGCGCCACGCGCCGCCGGTGATTCTCGCAGGATCCTCGACGCTGCCAGCACGTCGACCGGCGGAAGGGGGCGGTTATCGACCCTGGCTTCTGGCGGACCCCTCGGGACCCTACCGGCCGGTGGCCGCACTCCCCCTAGGCTTCGCGGCCGCGCGCCCCAGCACCTGACCGGCTTTCGCGCCTGTGAACTCGCCGTTCTCCATGGCGAAGGCGCCGCCCACGAGCACGTGCACCATTCCCTCGGCAAGCTGGTGCGGGCGATCGTAGTCCGTGTTGTCGCGCAGCCGATCGAGATCGAAGACCACGATGTCCGCCACGCGGTTCGGCCGGAGCTCGCCGCGCTCCGGGATGCGCAGTACGCTGGCCGGAAGCGACGTCATGCTCCGGATGGCGCTAGCCAGGTCATCGAGCTTGAGATCGACGGCGTACCGGCGAATCCGGCGAGGGAATGTGCTGTAGTTCCTGGGGTGCGGCACCCCCTCGCCCATGGGCACGAGCCCGCCGTCCGACGCGGTCATCGTCCACGACTGGCGGATGAAGGCCTGCACGTCCTCCTCCGTCATGAGGAACTGTACGAGCGAAGCGCCGCCGGCGGCCTCGATGTCCATGGCCGCGTCCACGGGGGCCTGGCCGCGCTCGTCGGCAATCTGCTGCAGGGTCTTCCCTTCGAGGGACGGATCGGCGCGGTGGCCCCGGATGAAGATGCGGTCGGGCAGTACGCCCCGATCGATGTTCTCCTGCATGCCGGCGCGCACGCGCGCCCGCTCCTTCGGGTCCTGGAGCCGGCGCAGAAAGCCTTCCCGTCCGCCCTCCTCCGCCCAGTTCGGCACCAGGACCCCCTGGATGCTGCCGCCGCAGGCGTCGTACGGGTACAGGTCCGCGTAGATCTCGAGGCCCTCCTGCCGGGCTCGCTCGAGGTGCTCGACGATCTCCTTCGCCTTTCCCCAGGCCCCAGGCCGATAGGCCTTCACGTGCGTCACGATGCCGGGCAGCCCGGCCTCCCGCGAGATGCGAATGAGCTCGTCCACGGAGCCGACCACGCCTCCCTCCGTGTAGTCGCCCTCGTCGCGAAGATGACTGTGGTATACGCCGCCATACTCCGCGGCGACTTTCGAGAGCTCGATGACCTCCTCCGTGCTCGCATAGCCGCCCGGCGTATAGAAGAGGCCGGTCGACAGGCCCACGGCGCCCGCTTCCATTCCGGCGCGCACCAGCTCCTTCATGCCAGCCAGCTCCTCCGCTGACGGAGCGCGGTCCGCCATCCCCAGGACCTCGCGCCGCACGGAGCCCTGACCGATGAACTGGGCCACGTTGACGCCGATGCTGGCGGCCAGGAGCTCCTGCCGCTGGCGGCCGAGGTCCACGGGCCCGCCGCCGTCCGGGTTGACCACCACGGTGGTCACGCCCTGCGCGAGCAACGGGCGCGCCTCGCTCAGCTCCGGCGTGGCCAGCCCGTCCGCGGCGTGGGAGTGCCCGTCAATGAACCCGGGCGCCACGTACAGCCCCGCGGCATCGATCACCTTCCGCGCCGTCGCATCGCCGGCGGCGCCAACCAATACGATGTGCCCGTCGCGGATCCCCACATCGCCCGCGAAGGGCGGAGCGCCCGTGCCGTCGATCACCATTCCGCCGCGGATCAGGATGTCGTAGTCGTAGCGCTCGGAGCACGCGGCCAGCAGGAGACAGCAGAGCGCCAGCGCGCCCGGGAACCTGCGAGCATTCATCGAAGCATCTCCCGATCGAGTGGGCAGAAAACGGACCCGTGCACAACACGCCAGGGCCGCGGCTTCTACTACACGACGGACGCCGACACGATAGCCGGCGCCGCTGCTCCCGGCGCGGCAGCTCGTTGGGCGCGGCCACGTCGCTCCGCTGGGACGGCCGGCCGCCGCTCCAGACCGGCCGCCCGTGTCAGAACAGAAGCTGCGTCTCCACGATGAGAGACCGGTCGCTCCCCAAGCCCTGCTCCGCAACCCGACGACGGTTGCTGTACTGCATGCGTGTCTTCCACGCATGACCCCGGTGATACAGCGTCAACACGAGATCCCAACCTGCCTCCCGGGTGTCCGGATCGTCCACGTCCCACCTCAGTTGCCCGTAGCGTCCCACCAGCTCGAGACGGTTCGCCACCAGCGCGTAGCCGCCGCTGATCTCGCCTCCCGCCCCCTCGTAGGAACCGACCCGCGCATCCTCCGGCGTCACGGATCGCCCGAAGCCCGCTGCGCTCAGCGTGAACCCCCGCTGCTGAATCTGCAGGTCGGCCGTGGCCGTGACCCAGTCACCCCGACGATGGCCC
>JACQVF010000100.1 GCA_016209885.1 Gemmatimonadota bacterium
CCCCCACCACCGCCCGGACCGCCGAATCCGCCGCCCCCGCCACCCGGGCCACCGAAGCCGCCCCCGAGGCCGCCGCCACCCGCCGTACCGAACCGGAATAGCTCCGCACCCTCCACGAAAAAGGGGCGCCTCTCCTCGAAGCGCGTCTCGAAAGCCGTAAGATTGATGACCGCCGGATCGACCTCGACCTGCCCGAAATCCGGGTTCAGCGTCGCGTTCACTGTGACGTTCGAGCTCGCACGATATGCCAGGTCCACGCCTGCGCTGGAGAACCGGTCGCGGCCGTTCTGGAGCGGGTTGGCGAAGCCGGCCTCGGGGTTCGCCGGCACCGTACGACGCTCCGCCTGCGCCGCGACGTAGGGCAGCACCTCGAGCTTCCGGCTAGCCCGGATCCCTTGGATGCCCTGCAGGTGGCCGTACCGCGCCACGCCCGCCGCCTCACTCTTGGGCGTGAACGCGAAGAGCGCCTGCTCCTGCTTCCGGTTGATTCGGCGCTCGAGCTGGATGCCCCAACGCTGCTCGTCCTGCCGCCCGAACCGAAGCTGACTGAACGGGATCCGCATCTCCGCCACCCACCCTGAGTCCGACACGCTGGTCGCCACGTCCCACACCGGGTCCCACGACGAGTCACCGCCACGGCCCTCGAAGCCCCCCTCCAGCGAGCCGCCGCCATAGATCACCTGGTCCCGGCGAACGCCGGACGGGTTGACCGCGAACCGGAACGACGTCAGATGGTCGTGGTAGCTGTCCAGCGCCACTGCGAACCAGTCTGAATTCGGAATCATCCCGTCCCGTCGCCCCAGACGCGCCGACGGCCGTGCGCTGTCCCGCAGCCTCGCCCCCACATAGAGCGCGTCGGTGTCGTAGAGGATGCGGACCTCCGTCGGCTCGCTCACCGGCTCCCCCTCCCGGGGATCCAGCTGCGTGAACTCCGTGAGCGCCGGAGCCGCCGCCCACGCCGCCTCGTCGAGCTGCCCATCCACCTCGATGGTGGCACTCGCCTCCGTCGCCATCGCCACGGGAGCGGCGGCATGGTCCAGCGCCGCCGCCGCCGTCGTCGACCGGCGCCCCGCGTCCTGTGCGGACACGGAGGTCGGGGCGAACAGCAGGAACAAGGCAAATGAAAGACGTGGCACGGATAAGATCCCGGTCATTCCTCAGCCGCGCTCGGTGCGGATCAACGCCCCGCCCGCCGGCGGTCCAGATACCGCCCGCCGCCGCTCTATATCAGAATATTTAGTATTCACCCAAGCACACCGGAAGTCCACCCCCGGACCGAATGCACCGAGTGCATCGCGCCACCGGCGAACCGGGAGTATCAGGGTTCGGGGCGACCCCCGGGGCCGAGCGCCGCGCGGGCGCGCGCGATCCGCAGCAGACAGTCGGCGCGGCCTCTCACATCGCCCACCTCGGCATAACGGGCCGCCAGGTTGCCCAGAATCCGCAGAACCGTGGGGTGGGAGGGAGGGAAGAACTTCTCGGCCACGCTCAGAGCCCGGTGGCTCGCCTCCACCGCTTCCGGCGCACGCCCCAGATTCGATCGCGCGACGCCCAGGTTGTCCCACAGCACGGCAAGGAACGGGTTGTCGGGCCCGAGCGCGCCCTCGTAGACGGCGATGGCACGCGTGAGCTCGGCTTCCGCCTTCTCGTGCTCGCCCACGGCGCCGTGGATTGCTGAGAGGTTGCTCAGCACCTTCGCCACGTCCGGGTGGTCCGGGCCAAAGGCCTGCAGCGCCAGATCGAGGGCGCGCTCGCAGCACTGCAGCGCGCCGGTCACGTCGCCCACTTCGAGCCTGGCCAGCCCCAGGTTGTCCAGCATGACGGGCAGCCACGGGAACCTCGGGCCGTACGCGGCCTCGGCGATGGCCACGCAGCGCTCGAAGCACCTCGCCGCCTCGGCCGGCCGACCCAGCTCGCGGTTGATCCCGCCGAACGCGTTCAGCGCTGGGACGACCGCCGGGTGATCGGGGCCCCAGTTCCCCTCGTGGATAACCAGGGCGCGCTCGAGGCGGTCGTACGCTTCTCGAGTCTGGCCGACGGCCCGCAAGATGGTGCCCAGCGTCTCCAGCGCCGAACCAACGAGCGGATCGGACGGCCCGGCGCACTCTTCGGCGATCTCGACCCCCAGCCGAGCGTCGCGCAGGCCCTCCTCGAAGTCGCCTCGCTCGGCCGCGATGTCTGCGAGGATCACGTGAAACTGGGCCCCCAACCGGGAACGCGGCTCCACCAGCGCGTCCAGCCCCGCACGAGCGCTGTCCTCGGCCGCATCCAGTCGCTTCAACTGGAAGAGGATCGTCGCCTTCACGGCATGGTATCGGGGCAGGAAGCTGTACGCGACTCCGCCGGGCTGACGCGCGAAGGCATTCACGAGCGCGAGGCGCCGGTAGGGCGGCCACGTGGCGGCCGACCGCTCGGCGGTGCCCCAGACCGCATCGGGCGAGATGCGCCCCGCCGCCACGCCTTCGCCCAGCGACTGCGTCAGCCGCTCCGCTTCCTCGATGCCGACCCACCACGCGAGCTCCCTCTCCGCCGCGACCTGGACATCGGCGCTAGCGCTCAACCGGGCCAGCTCCAGGTGCAGCGCGGCGATCCCCCGCGTCAGCGGCGGCAGTTTGCGCCGCACCGTGTGCAGCAGCTCCCCGGCCTGCGTGAGGACCTCCGCGGCGGAGAGCCGATCTAGGACCGCCGCTCGAAGGGCAGGGTTCACGAACGAATACACGAGCTGGCCGGGGAACGTAGGATGCTGAAACTCGTGATCCCGGAAGAACGGCGGCGATGCCTCCGGTCCGAATCGGTCATCGATGAGGTCGAGGAAGCCGTCCCGTTCTTCGGGTTCCACACCCACGTGCTCCAGCACCACGCTTACGGGAATCGCCTCGCCGCACAGGGCCGCCAGCGAGAAGAAATCCTCCACGTGCTTGGCCCGCCGATCATCCAGCTCGCGCAGGACGGCGAGCACCGGCGCGTAGAAGCTGCTCCCGAATTCCCTGGCCCACCGCTCCGAGACGAGCGGCTCCGACAAGCGCCACGCGCTCCGTCCACCGCCTACGATCAGGTTGGCGGCCACAAGATCCACGAGCTTCGCGCTGAGATTACGCGTCCACCCTCCGGTATGTCTGAGGAGCGCGTCGTAGAACTCGTCGGGGAATGAATTCGGTGAGAACCGATGCTCCAGCACGGCGCGCAAGCGGCCAGCGTCGAGCGGACCGACATCGAGGCGGTGCACCGTGATCCTGGGCGCCACGTCCGCGCTGGCCTCGGTGGCTTGGCACGAGAACACGAGCAACAGCCTCCGGTTACGCCTGACCTGTTCCAGGAGCTCGAAGCGCAGCGGCTCCGGCAACTGGGCGCTGGACACCACATGGAGCACGAGCCGCGTGTCCTCGGTGAGCGAGCGCAGGAGCCGCTCGAACGCCTCCCGCGGATCGCGGCGCGGCCCGGGCAGCGCATCGAACGTCCGATCCAGCGATGCGAGAACCCTGGCGACAGGAAGCGTCACGCTGAGCGCCAGCGAGGCGAGAGACACGTCGAGGAAACTGGGAAGGAACAGCGGCAGGCTGAGCTTCGCGCTCACCCGGTCCGTGACCCGCGACCGCTCGGAGACCTCGTCCCTGGCGAAGCGGGCCAGCTGATGATTCAGGTATTCCTGCAGCGCTGTTCGGCCCGGCTCGTAGCCGTCCAGGTTCAGGCCGCCGAGGGCGATCTCGGTACGCCGCTTCCTCGCTTCGTAGATCGCCGACTCGAGCAGGTAGGTCCTGCCGGATCCGGGTTCGCCGGCGAGAGCGATGACCCACGGCCTAGCTTCGGACTCGCCGCTCAGCAGGCCGACCAGCTTCTCGAGCTGCTCGACGGGCTGGAAGTTGTACAGCTCGTATTTCGCGCCCTCGGACCTGAACGTCGGGAAGGTGCCCGCATCCATGGTGCGATCCTGATGGGAGACCGCAGTTAGCGGCCTTCCAGCCTCTGCCGCACCACCTCCTCCGCCACCTTCGGGTTCGCGGTCCCACGGGTCTCGCGCATGACCTGACCGACGAAGAAGCTCAGCAGGCCCGTGCGCCCCTGCTGGTACGCCCGCGCCTTGTCCGGGTACTCGGCGATCAGCCGCGTGATGATGGGCGCCAGCGCCTGCGGGTCTGCGATCTCTTCGAGCCCCTGGCGCTCCACGATCTCCCGGGGCTCCCCGCCCCTTGCCGCCATCTCGGCAAAGACTTCCTTGGCGATGGGCGTGGTCACCGATCCGTCGTCGATCATGGCGATGAGCGCGCCGAGCTCGGCGCCGCCGAAGGGAAGCTCCTCCGGCGTCCGGCCCCTCAGCTCCCGGGGCAGCTCGTTGATGACCCAGTTCGCGATCCCCTGCGGGTTGGCGTGCGCGGCCACAGCGTCGTCGAACAGCCGCGCGATGGCCGGGTCGCGCACCAGGATCCGCGCTCGCTCCGCGGACAGTCCCAGCTCCCGGGTGTAGCGGGCGACGCGTTCTGCGCGCCGCGGCAGCGGAGAGGTCCGGTCCCGCAGCTCCTTCGCCGGCGCATCCGTCCTCCTCGCCGCGACCGATGGCGCCGCGGGCGAGCGCTCTCCACCGCCGACGACACCCTTCTCCGAACGTGCCGCTCCAGTGCCGGCCGTGGCCGCGTGCGCCCCGCGCCCGGCCACCCCAGTCCGCCGGCGCGCCGGCTGCGCCGCCCGTCGCGTCCACGTATCTCGCAGGGTCACCGTGCGGTTGAAGACCGGCCGGTGGGGTCGGGAATCCACCGGATCCACGCAGAAGTAGCCTAGCCGCTCGAACTGGAAGTGGCTGAGCGGCAGCGCGCTCTCGACGCCCGGCTCGACGCGGGCGTCGGGGATCAGCACCAGCGACTCGGGCTTCAGGTTCGCGGTGAAATCCTGGCCCTCGGCCACGTCGTCGGGGTCCGGCACGCGGAACAGGCGATCGTAGAGGCGCACCTCCAGCGTAAGCGCGTGGGCCGCCGAGACCCAGTGGATCGTACCCTTTACCTCGCGGCCGTCGGGTGCGGCGCCGCCCCTCGTCTCCGGATCGTAGGTGCAGCGCAGCTCCGTCACCTCGCCCGTCGCTTCGTCCTTCACCACCTCAACGCAGCGGACGAAGTACGCGTAGCGCAGCCGGACCTCGCGTCCCGGTGTGAGGCGGAAGAAGCCCTCGGGCGGATCCTCCATGAAGTCGTCGCGTTCGATGTAGAGCAAGCGCGAGAACGGGACCTTGCGCGAGCCCTCCCGGCCCACATCCGCCGGGAAATCCGGCGCGTCCAGCCACTCCGCGCGGTCCTCCGGGTAGTTCACGAGCACCACGCGCAGAGGCCGGAGCACGCACATCACCCGGGGCGCCGCGCGGTTCAAATGGTCGCGGATGCAGTACTCGAGCTTGCCGATGTCCACACGACTGTCCGTCTTCGCCACGCCGATCATGTCGCAGAAGGCGCGGATCGCCTCGGGCGTGACGCCGCGGCGCCGCAGCCCGGCGAGGGTGGGCATGCGCGGGTCGTCCCAGTCGCTCACGTGGCCGCCGTTCACCAGCGCCAGCAGCCGCCGCTTGCTCAGCACCGCGTAGTCGAGGTTCAGCCGCGCGAACTCAGTCTGCTCCGGGCGCGCGCCGCGCGGGAACCCCGCGGCGTCCAGCACCCAGTCGTAGAGCTCGCGGTTGATCTCGAACTCGAGGGTGCAGAGGGAGTGGGTCACCCCCTCGATGGCGTCGGAGAGCGGGTGGGCGTAGTCGTACATCGGATAGATGCACCACTCGTCCCGGGTGCGATAATGGTGCGCGTGCCGGATGCGGTAGAGCACCGGATCGCGCATCAGCATGTTCCTCGCCGCCATGTCGATCTTCGCGCGAAGCACATGCGCGCCGTCGGGGAACTCGCCGGCCCGCATGCGCTCGAAAAGGTCCAGGTTCTCCTCCACCGATCGGTTGCGGTACGGGCTCTCGCGCCCCGGCTCCGTGACCGTGCCCCGGTAGTCCCGGATCTCATCCTCGCTCAGGCTGTCCACGTACGCTTTCCCGTCCCTGATGAGCCGGACGGCATACTGGTAGAGCTGCTCGAAGTAGTCCGAGGCATGGAAGAGCCGCTCGCCCCAGTCGAACCCGAGCCACCGGACGTCCTGCTTGATCGCCTCCACGTAGTTCACGTCCTCGGTGGTGGGGTTCGTGTCGTCGAAGCGCACGTTGCAGACGCCGCCGTGCTCCGCCGCCACGCCGAAGTTCAGGCAGATGGACTTCGCGTGCCCGATGTGGAGGTAGCCGTTGGGTTCCGGCGGGAACCGCGTCATCACGCGGCCGCCGTGCTTCCCCGCCGCCACATCCTCGGCGACGATGGCGCGGATGAAGTCGAGGCCGCTGGTGTCCACGCTCCTCGCTGCCGCCCCGCCCGTCCCATCCCCGATGCTAGCCGTGCTCACAATGCTCCGCGTCTGCGATGGTGGTCCCGCTCCCCGCCCCCGAATACTATACGCTGTCGGCAGGTACGAACAAATGACCGGGCTTCCCCGGCCTCCCCTGTTCGCCCCGCGGCCGGAAACCTAGGTTGGAGGCAACAGCTCCGTGGCTTCCTGGCGGAGCTGCCGACGCGGTACAGGCAAGGGCGTCTGCAGAAGGACCAACTCGTGGGCAATCCCATTCAGAGCGAGCAGGCCGTCGCGTATGCCCGTGAGATCGTTGAGTTCGTCCGTCTTCAGGTGGCCTGACGCCGCGACGGTGGACGGTGCCGTGCGGCGGTGGGCTGCTGAGGCCGCGGCGAGGTGCCCCCAGGTCCTGCGAGTCGGATACATGGGGTCGTGCGCAGCCGCCGGGGCCGGCCTATAGACGCTTGGGCCGGGGGCGGGCGCTCGTCGGGCAAGGCGGATAGCGGGCTGCGGTTCAGCGCGCTCAGCGCCTTATCATTGACGCCGCCGGGGCCGGCCCCTATTGTCCCGGCGTGCTTTGCGGCACCGCGGCGATTTGTGGCGATTGCTCCGCGTCAGAAATGTGCTAAACCGCTCGGGGGGTCCCGCGTGCGGTTGGCCGCGCGGGACCCCTTCGTCGTGTCGGGGGTCGCACGGTGCCGTGGTGCCGGGTGCCACAGCGGTGGGAGAAGAGCGTCTCCAGGCGAACAAGGAGCGGTGCCCATGCCCATCATGACGAGCGAGTCGGTGACGGAAGGTCATCCGGACAAGGTCTGCGACTACATCTCGGACTCGATCCTGGACGCCTATCTGGCGGGCGACCCCGAGAGCCGGGTGGCCTGTGAAGCGCTCTGCAAGGGCGATACCGTCATCCTGGCGGGGGAGATCACTTCCCGCGCCACCGCGGATCACGAGGCCGTGGTCCGCAGGGCGATCCGCGACGTGGGGTACACCGATCCGTCCGTCCCCTTCCACGCCGCCGGCGTGAAGATCGTGCAGCTCTTGAGCCCCCAGGCTCCGGAGATCGCGCACGGCGTGGGCGGCGACGGACGCACGCTCCTGGCGCGCGGCGCCGGGGACCAGGGGATGATGTACGGGTACGCGACGGCCGAGACGCCGGAGCTCATGCCGCTCCCGATCCTGCTGGCGCATCGCCTGACCGCCGGGCTCGCCGAGGCGCGCCGGAGCGGCCGTCACCCGTGGCTTCGCCCCGACGGCAAGACCCAGGTCTGCGTGCGCTACGAGGGCTCGCGCCCGGTGGCCGTGACCCACATCGTCGTTTCCACCCAGCACGCCGGGGACACGCCCCTGGAGGCGGTCCGCGCCTTTGTCATCGAGGAGCTGGCCCCCGCGGCGCTCGGCGAGTGGCATCACGGCGGAATCCGCTTCCTGGTGAATCCAGCCGGCACCTTCGTTCAGGGTGGCCCCTCCGCCGACTGCGGGCTCACGGGGCGGAAGATCGTCGTGGACACCTACGGCGGCATCGCGCGCACCGGCGGCGGCTGCTTCAGCGGCAAGGACCCGTCGAAGGTGGACCGGAGCGGCGCCTACTTCTGTCGCTACGTTGCGCGGCGGATCGTGGAGCAGGGGCTCGCCACGCGCGCGGAGGTCCGCGTGGCCTATGCCATCGGCGTCGCCGACCCGCTGTGCGTCG
The DNA here is from genome assembly GCA_016209885.1 of Gemmatimonadota bacterium. Lineage (GTDB taxonomy): Bacteria > Gemmatimonadota > Gemmatimonadetes > Longimicrobiales > Gaopeijiaceae > JACQVF01. Next base: position 8,045 of record JACQVF010000100.1, read on the forward strand.
AGGTCGAGACCTTCGGCACGGGCGATCCGGCGGACACCGAGATCTATGCCCGTGAGTTCGATTTCCGCCCGGGCGCCATCATCGAGCGGCTCGACCTGCTCCGCCCCATCTACCGTCGCACCACGAACTACGGGCACTTCGGCCGGCCCGGGCTGCCGTGGGAGGAGACGGCCGTGCGGGCCGGGATGGTGGCCGAGCCGGCGGGCGCGCCATAGCCCGGGCCCACCCTCCCATGCTCCACCGCTGACGCCTATCTTCGCACCACCCGACGTGGACGGCGGGATGCACGGCATCCTGGCCGCCGGCATGGAGCCGGCGGCCTCGGATGGCGGTGAGTGGTGGAGGCCCGCGATCGAGGAGGGTCCATGGACGCGAACGAGTTCCGCGCGGTCGGACATCGCCTGATCGATTTCCTCGCCGATTACCAGGCGACCCTCGAGGAGCGCCCGCTATTCCCGAAGGTGGAGGCCGCCTTCCTCAACGCGCTGTTCGACGAGCGCGTGCCGCAGGAGGGGACGGATGCGCATGCGGTGATCCGCGAGCTCGACGAGAAGTTCTTCCCCTACTGCTCCCACGTGAGCCACCCCGGCTACATGGGCCTCATCACGCCGACGCCGGCGCCCATGGGGATCCTGGGCGACCTCGTCGCCTCCGCGCTCAACCAGAACATCGGCACGTACACAATCGGCCCGTCGGGCGTGGCCATCGAGCGCCGCGTCGTGCGCTGGCTGAACGACCTGGTGGGATACGACGAGCGCGCGGGCGGCAACCTCACGAGCGGCGGCACGATGGCGAGCTTCATCGGGCTCAAGCTTGCCCGCGACTGGGCGTCGGGCGACCGCGCGCAGCACGACGGCGTGACGGGGCAGTGGGCCGCCTACTCCTCGGAGGAGCGCCACGTCGCCGTGGACAAGTCGGCGGACGCCGTGGGGATCGGACGTACCGGGCTCCGGATCCTGCCCACCGACGACCGCTTCCGCATCCGCATCGACGCCCTGGAGTCGGCCATCGAGCAGGACAGGCGCCGGGGCATCCGCCCCGTGTGCATCATCGGCATCGCGGGGACGACGAACACGGGCGCCGTCGATCCGCTCGCCGAACTCCGGCGCATCGCCGACCGGGAGCGCGCATGGCTCCACGTGGACGCGGCCTATGGCGGCGGCATGCTCCTCTCCCACCAGTATCCCGGAATCCTGGAGGGGCTCGCCCTCGCGGACTCCGTCGTTCTCGATCCCCACAAGTGGTTTTTCGCGCCGCTCGACGCCGGCGCCGTGCTGGTGAAGGACGCCGCCCGGCTCACCGCGTCGTTCGGCATGCGCCCGGCGTACCTCACCGACGAGATGGACGTGCGCGGCGAGCGCTACCAGTACTGCGTGCACGGCTTCGAGCAGTCGCGGCGGCTGCGCGGGCTCAAGGTCTGGATGAGCTTCAAGCGCTACGGCGTGAAGCAGATCGGGGAATGGATCGACCGCAACGTGGATGAGGCGCGGCGCCTCTACGAGCTCGTGGCGGCGAGTGACGATTTCGAGGCCGCGGTCGAGCCCGTCATGTCGGCCATCTGCATCCGCTATTGTGGCCCGCAGTTGGACGAGCCGCGTCTCGCGCGGCTCCACCGCGAGGTCGCCCGGCGCATCGAGAGCGGCGGTCGCTTCTGGATCTCCACCACCGTGCTCAAGGGGCGCTCCTACTTCCGCATCAATCCCGTGAACTTCCGTACCCGTCTCGAGCACATGGACGAGCTGTTCACGCTGCTCCGCCGCGAGTGCGCGGAGGTCCGACACCAGCTAGCGGATCGGGCAGTGGCGAGATGAGCTGGGCGCCGGCTCCCCGACCCGGGAGCCGGCAAGCTGCTGCCGGAAGCAACCCGCGGTTTCAGCGCGACGCCGCAACCAGGAAGGCCGTGGACCGCCACGGCGCTCGACCCCTCCAGTCCGTCAGCACTGATCGTCCGGGTCCGCGATCACCGGCTCGCCGAAGTCGGCCCACACGGGCTCAGTCACGCGCTCCAGGTCGGCAAGGGCGAGGGCGATGGCCGCGCGGCGGCTGCCCGCGCGAAACGCGATGCGGCCCACGCTCCGTAGCGCGGAGTCGGCGAAGATCGGCAGCGCACACAGCCCGCCGATCGGCGGCACCGCCCCCGGCTCACATCCCGGGAACAGCGCGTCCGTCTCGCTCCGCGAAGCAAAGCGCACCTCCCGGGCGCCCGTCGCCGTCGCCAACCGGCGCAGGTTCACCCACCGCAGCGCCGGGACCACGGCGACCGCCGGCCGCCCGTCCGCGAAAAACACCACGCTCTCCACCCATTCCCGGGCCGGGATCCCGCCCGGAGCCGGCTCCTGGACACTCACGTTCGCGCACACGTCCTCGATCACGGTGTGCCGCACGCCACGCCCCGCGAGGAGCTGACGCACGCTTCGAATCGGCATGATTCCCGTCCCCTCGTGATGAACCCCCAGGTGCTGCGACCCCTGCGCCAGCGCCGGCTGCGGGACCACACGCACACTCCCGTGGTGCCCATCCCGCCGCGGGGAAACCACCCGCCCACAACCCGGGTACGCCCCACGCCGGCGCTGCCCGCAAGTGGATCCGCAAAAGGGGGACCAGACGGAAAAAGACCGGGGGGGAAAGGCGTCACGGGCGGCCTACGGCCACGCCCGCCCGCGAAAAGCGCGATGAATTGCGGGACTTCGCCCCGGCCGCCCGCCGCTTAACGGCGGCGCTTCCTGGGACACCCTGTCGCCGGTGTGACGAATTGACCCGGCCTGACGGGACGGGATGTCCCAGCGGGAAGGATGGCGCCGCGTTACGCCTGTGAGAACGGCGAGCTTCTCGACCCTCGCTGTCGGCGGCTTCCCTCGATCACTTCGTGGCGACTGTCTCCGCTCACAGCGCGAGTTTCGTGCCCGACCGAGTCAACTCGGCGGAATCTTCCCACGCGCGGCCAAGGTGATCGTGAGCCTTCCGCGCGCGCCCAACTGCCAGATCCCGGCTCCATTGCGCTCAAAGAAGAAACCGATGCCGGAGCCGCCGTCGGAAGTGCCGTCACGAGCTCCTTCGCGGAACACGTCCAATCGTTGCCCGACGCCGTGAGCCATCTCGCGGGTACTCACGAGTCGAGATGTATTCGGACATCCGCGGCAGTCGCGACCGCTGAAATCCTGCGCGAGGACCTTATAGGCCTGGACACTCGGCTGGATGACGAGGCGCCGGTACTTGATCGATAGACCCACCGCCGGGCTGGTCTTCCGGAGGGCGGTCGCATGCAACAGGACGGGATTCCACCAGTCGAGTGTCGTTCCCGCCACAGCTTTTCTGTACACATATGTGCGGGTGTACGAGCCTATCGGAGCCAAACCGACGAAACCGTACGAGACGGGCACGCCGATTTGCCAGCTCCCAATCGCGAACGCGGGTTCGAGGGCCACGCCAAGCTCGACAAACCAGGCATGGTCGGATGGCTCCGCCGTCATGGGGTTGCTGGGCGGCTCAAACCGACTTCGCCAGTCGGCGGGCAGCACCTGAGGCAGGCTCGACTGAGAGCGGCCCAGGTCGACAGACAGGTGAAGCCGAAGTTCCGCCGCCTTCGGTGCCGGCGCCGACGTCTGCGCGTGACTCGCCTGGACAAATACCACTAACCACCACGCGAGTATCCCCAGGGAGGCCCGCACGACGGCAGAGCAATTGTGCCGTGGCATCACTCGCTCCGTTCTTACGCAGCAGGCAGTCTCGGCATCACTCGGGAAAGCGATGCTGGATCCCGGCAGGGCGTTGATCCCGCTCGGACCGAGGTCGATTCGTCCGCCCGCGAGATCCCGTTCGATCTGCCAAACGTACTTTGGATCCTTCACGAGTACCAGCGCCCCAGGGCGCCGTCGGATCAGCACGTGGCCGCGGATACCGCTTCAGGCGCCGCCACGAGATCCGCGCGATCGAGTCCGCCGCCGAAGAGACCCGGCGTGTACATTGTGCCGATGCTGCTCGGCAGCCAAACTCCGGGGTTCTCGGGCCCAGATCGAGCGCCACATTGCGGACCGCGCCGATGCGGTGTAGAAGCACGTATCCATTTGCGCGGGTCCGGCTTGGACGGAACCTGTTACCCGTAGGGACGGCATGGGCTCCTTCTTGCTGACTGCGGTCGGGATTGCGTTCGCGGTGCAGGCGCCACAGGCGACGGTCGTCGGCACGGTGCGAGCCAGCGAGAGCGGCGAGCCGCTCGCCGGCGCGGTCGTGGCGCTGACGGACCTGGATCGCGCCGCGCTCACGGATTCTTTCGGCCGCTACGCCTTCCCAGACGTGCCGCCCGGTCCGCAGCACCTTACGGTTCGCTCGATCGGCTACGCTGTGCGGACACTGCACGCACTGGTGCCGCCGGAAGGCGAGCTGCAGATCAACATCGCGCTGCGTCCCGACCCGGTCTCGCTCGCGGGGATCGAGGTGCGGGTCACTGTACCCGTGAGGGGCGTTGAGAGCGGCGCCAGTGCGGCGTTCCTGGATCGCGGGATCTCGGTCGCCGCCGTCCGCAGCCATCCGCTGTTAGCGGAGCCCGATGTCTTCCAGGCCCTGGGAGGCGGCCACGTCGTCGTGAGCCCCGAGTCGCCGAGTGGCGTCCACATCCGTGGCGGCTCCTCCGATCAGACCGCCTACCTGCTCGACGGGATCCCCGTCTTCAGCCCCTACCACGCGGCCGGCGTGTTCAGCGCCTGGAACCCGGATGCGCTGTCCATGCTCACGCTTTCGTCCACCTCGCCGTCGCCGGTCTTCCTGGAATCCCTGTCCGGCACCGTGGCGGCGGTCACGCGCACTCCGGGATCGCAGTTCCGGGCGCAAGGCGGCGTCAGCACCACCCAGGCGCGCGTCACGGTGGACGGGCCGCTGGGGGTGGCCGGCGCAGGGTACCTGTTGAGCCTGCGCTCGGGGTTTCCCGGTGTCGTCGCTCCCCGGGATGAGCCTTCCTACGTGACGGGGGAAACCGGCGACTGGCTCGCGAGCATCGAGGCGCCGGCGTTCGGCGGCCGGATGCGGTTCCTCGGCTACGACAACGAGAACAAGATCGACGCCGCGGCCGTGGAAGCGCCGGACGCCACCGGTCCGGAGTCCGGCCGGAACGTGTTCGAGTGGCGGAGCCGCTCGATGGGAGCCGAATGGACACGAGCCATTTCGAGTGTGTCCGTCCGGTTCCGGGGTTGGAGAGCAACCGGTGCCGCCGGCGCCATCTGGGCCGCCGAGAACGGATCCCCGACGAACATGACCGCGGCGCGCCGCGACGAAGGCCTGCTCGCCGTGGTCGAGCGAAGCGCTTCGCGCGCGACAACCGTCGCGGGAGTTCGCGTCGAGCGCACTCGCACAACCTATCGCGTGAAGTCTGGCTCCGGCGATCGCCCCTCGCTTGCCATGGGCGCGCGGACGCCGGTGGCGACCGCGTTCATCCAGCACGCCCGCGGAATTGCCCCGCGGACCGAGGCCGAGCTGATGGCCTCCCTCGCCACGGCCGCGGGGGACGTGCTCCTGGGACCACGCGTCCAGCTCCGTTGGAAGCCTTCGGAGCTGCTCGCCTTCTCTGGCAGCTACGCGAGGTTGCACCAGTTCGCCCAGTCACTCCGCAATGCTGAGTCGGTGGTCGGCAACATCTTCCCCGTCGACCTGTATCTGGGTGCCGG
>JACQVF010000009.1 GCA_016209885.1 Gemmatimonadota bacterium
CCGGCGGAGGGGTGGCTCTTCACGGGCACGCTGAGCCAGATCCGCGACGACGCGCGCCGCGCCGCCGAGCTCGGGGTGTCGCACGTGTTCTTCGACGTGCAGTTTGCCCCGGGAATGACGCTCCCGCGGATGCTGGAGCAGCTCGAGCGGCTGCGTGAGGCGGTCTGAGCGGCGTACGCCTTCCGATCGTCGTGCGATGAGGCCTTCTCCCCGCTTGTCCTCCGATCGCCCTTTGACAACATGGACCGTTGCGTGACCGAGACCCAGAGGAAGTCGAAGAAGGCCCTGTCGCCCACGGCGTTGTACCCATGGCTCCGGCGCGACTACTTCAAGACCAGCGTTTCGTACCTGATCTCGCTCGGTATTCACGCGGTCATCCTTCTCTTGCTGCTGGCGACGGTCGTGCTCGACGGTGGGGGTGGGCCCGGCGACAGCTACGGCGGCAAAGGCGAGATGTTCTCGCTCCTCTCCGGACACGGGCGTCTCGACTACGAGACCGATCGGACGCACCAATCCGACTCGCTCCTGCAGGAGGTGGCGAAGCAGATCGAGCAGATTGAGCCCCTGCCGGAGGTCGCGAGCGAAGCGGTGCCCGAGCTCTCCGAGGTCGGAGTGCATCTCGCCTCGGTGGCGCCGCGCATCAACCCGATTGCCTTCGCGTCGAGCCTCCGCAACATGCCGCCCGCCTCGATCGGAGGTGGAGTGGCGCTCGGTCCCGGCGTGGGCGCCGGAGGTGGGCTGGGAGGCGGAATCGGCCGGGGCTTCGGTCGCGGGTTCGGCGACTTCATCGGCCTTCTTCACAAGTGGGGCTTCGACGCAGTGTTCGTGATCGACGCCACTGGATCGATGCAGTTCGTGATCGACGAGGTGAGGGAGAAGGTCACCCGGCTCATCGAGCGGATCCAGCAGCTGGTGCCGGTGGCGCGCGTCGGGCTCGTTCTGTACAAGGATCGGGATTCGCTGTCGGAGTTCGTGGTGCGCAAGTCGCCCCTGACGTTTCACGGCGACAAGCTGCGGGCGATCCTCAAGGGCGTGGCCGCCGAGGGCGGCGGCGGCGACTGGGAAGAGGGGGTGAAAGAGGGGCTCGCCGCGGCGGTGAACGAGATGAGCTGGCGCGTGCGCTCGCGCAAGATCATCGTCGTGGTCGCGAACTCGCCGCCGCATCCGGAGGACTGGCCCGAGATCGAGCGCCTCGTTGCCGAGTTCCGGCACCGTGGCGGAATCGTGTCGGCGGTCGAGGCGGCGCTGCCGGAGTTCCGCGACGAGGTGCGGCGGAGCCTCGTCCGCATCGCGGAGCCAGGCGGGGGAGAAGTGGTCTCCCTCGAAGATCACGAGTCGATGATGCGCGCGCTGATGGTGGTCGCATTCGGCACGGAATGGGAGGCGCAGGTCGCCGAGTACGCGAGGGACTGAACGATGAGCGGGAGCGAACGGGAATCGCGAAGAAGCCCCGTCCGGGAGGGGCTGTGGACGGTCCCCGCGGACGGCGAGCCGAGGCTGCTGGGCCATCGGTGTCGCGTCTGCGGGGAGGTCTTCTTCCCCCGGAGGGTCACCGGGACTTGCAGCCGATGTTACTCGCAGCGGCTGGACGAGGTGCAGCTCGGGCCGCTCGGGCGCATAGCGACCTTCACCGCGGTGATGCAGCCACCGGCGGGGGGCCGCTACCGCGGCTCGGTCCCCTTCTGCTACGGCATCGTCGAGCTGGACGACGGCGTGCGGGTCAAGGGCCACATTGCGGCAGCGCCGGACCGACTCCGCACGGGCATGAGGGTGAAGCTCTCGATCGACGAGCTCGGGCGAGGCGAGGCCGACGACGTCGTCGAAATCTACCGCTTTCATCCCACGGGTGAGTAGGCCACATGGCGAGCTGGCGGCGACGGCCGGTCTTCATTGCCGGCATCGGCATGTCCAACTGGGGCTTCTACCCCGAGACGCAGTGCTCCGACTACGCCAGCCGGGCGATTCTCGCCGCGCTGCAGGATGCCGGGATGTTCTGGCCCGAGGTGCAGGCCGCCTATTGCGGCACCGTGTACCAGGGGACCGGCGCGGGCCACCGGGTGATCCGGGAAGTGGGATTGACGGGTATCCCGATCGTGAACGTGGAGAACGCCTGCTCCAGCTCGTCGGCCGCCTTGCGGCTCGCCTTCCAGCAGGTGGCGGCCGGGATCCACGACGTCGTGCTGGCGTTCGGGATCGAGCGGAACCCGCGCGGCCCGATCGCCAGCACGGCCTTCGACCCCTGGGAGCTTGAGGCGGGCTTCAACTTCCAGCCCGGGAACTACGCGCTGGAGGTCCGCAAGTACATGGAGGAGGTCGGTGCCACGGAGGAAGACATCAGCCGCGTGACCGTCAAGAACCGCCGCAACGCGTCCCTCACGGACTTCGCCCGCTTCCAGACTCCGGTCACGCTGGAGGAGGTGCTGACCTCCAGGATGGTTGCACCGCCACTGCGGCTCCTGCACTGCGCCCCGCTCGCCGACGGGGCCTCGGTGGCCGTCGTGTGCAGCGAGAGTAAGCTCGCATCGCCCGGGCGCGCGGTGAGGATCGCGGCCTCGGCGCTCACCTCGGCCATTCACGGTGAAGAGTACGTGCCCGGGGGCATCGTGGGCAGCGTCAGATACCCGAGCGACACGAACCTGGTGAGGCTTTCCGCGCAGCAAGCATACGGGGCGTCTGGCTACGGTCCGGAGGACGTCGACGTCGTCCAAGCCTACGACACCGTCTCGGCGGCGGAGCTCTGGGACCTGGAGGATTTGGGGTTTTGCGGGGTAGGGGAAGCACCCGGCTTGCTGCGCGAGGGGGTGTTCGATCTCACCGGCAAGCTGCCGGTGAACACCGATGGCGGCCTCATGGGCCGCGGGCACCCGATGGGGGCGACGGGTCTCGGGCAGGTGTGTGAGCTCGTGCGGCAGCTGCGCGGCGAGGCGGGGCCGAGACAGGTGGCAAAGGCCCGCGTGGGGCTCGCCCACGCCATGGGAGCCGGGCCGAACAGCTCGGTCACGATCCTGGCCCGCTGACGGGTCGGCGAGCCGCGGAGGTCGAACATGCTGCTGGACGGAATACGAGTCCTGGATCTCGGCCGGTACCTCGCCGCTCCCCTGTGCGCGACGGTGCTCGCCGACTACGGCGCGGAGGTGATTCGCGTGGAGCGACCTGGAGGCGCGGAGGACAGGGAGCAGGGCCCCCGGGCCCGCTCCGGCGACAACGTGCGCTTCTTGATGGTCTCGCGGAACAAGCAGGGTATCACTCTGAATCTCGACGACCCTCGAGGGCTCGAGTTGCTCCGCCGGTTGATCACGCATTGCGATGTGCTGGTCGAGAACTTCAGCCGAGAGGTTAGGCAGCGCCTGGCGCTGACGTATGCAGACCTCGCCCGGATCAATCCGCGCCTGGTGGTGACGACGGTGTCGGGCTTCGGCGACGAGGGGCCCTACAGTCACCGCCTGGCCATGGATCCGATCGTCCAGGCGGAGTGCGGGAGCATGAGCTTCAGCGGCCATCCCGATTCCCAGCCGGTTCGCTCCCAGGTGCCCTGGGTCGACTTGAGCACCGGGCTCTACGCAGCACTGGGAACGATCATGGCCCTCTGGAATCGCGAGCGCACCGGCAAGGGGCAGCACGTCGACACGGCTCTTCTCGACACCGCCGTCTCCTACCTCGGGTTTTACGGTCCCCCGGCCGAGTATCAGGCTCTGGGTCTGCTTCGGCCCCGGCTGGGCAACGCCGGCTATCACACCTTCATTGACCTGTTCACCACGATGGACAGGCAAGCCGTCATCGTCGCCGCTGTGAGCAACCCCCTGTGGCGCAGGCTGGCGCGCCTGATCGGTCGCCCGGACCTGCTGGAGGACCCGCGCCTCCACGACGACACCTCCCGCTACGAGAACCACCCGCTCGTCAGGGAGGCGATCCAGCGCTGGGTCGGGTCACGCACCGTCGAGCAGGTGATGGAGGAGACGGGGAAGGCCGGCGTGCTGTGCGGCCGGCTGAACGGTATGGCGGAAGTGATCGACCACCCGCAGGTCCGCTTCCGCGACCTCCTGACCCCGCTCGACGTTCCGCAGGCCGGGCCCTTGCTCCATCCCCGGCTGGGCATTCGTCTTTCCGACCTGCCGAGCCAGCTCAGGAACCCGGCACCGCGCGCGGGAGAGCACAACGACGAGGTGTACACGAGGCTGCTGGGGCTCTCCGCGGAGGCTCTTGCCGAGCTCCGTCAGGGCGGCGTGATCTGACCTCGAAGCGAGCGAGACGGTGATGCGGAGCTGATCGTGGCGGCGTCCGGGAAAAGGAGTGAGAGGAGAAAATCAGCGAGCAGGCGAAGGTAGAGCAACCCGACCGCGCGGCGTCGCGGCGCCGGTTCCATTGTTGACGGAGGAGGAACTCATGCTCGATCGCTATCGTGAGAAGTATGCTTCGTTCGAATTCGACAGCCCGGCCAACGGCATCCTGCGCATCACCTTCAACCGGCCCGAGACCTACAACTCGGTGGACGCCGTCGCGCACCGACAGCTCGCCTACATCTGGCGCGAGATCGACCTCGATCGCGAGGTGAATACGGTCATCCTGACCGGGAAGGGAAAGGCTTTCTCTTCCGGCGGTGACTTCGGGATGGTGCGCAACAACTCGGAGAACTGGAACGACACGCTGAACGCGTGGAAGGAGGCGCGCGACCTCGTCTACAACATGATCAACTGCTCGAAGCCGATCGTCTCCGCGATCAACGGGGTGGCCGTGGGCGCGGGCCTAGTCGCGGCGCTGCTCGCCGACGTGTCCATCATCGCGCGCTCGGCGCGCGTGATCGACGGCCACACGCGCCTCGGCGTCGCCGCCGGCGACGTAGCCTGCATCAACTGGGTGATCCTCTGCGGCATGGCCAAGGCTAAGTATTACCTGCTCACCTGCAAGCCAGTGTACGGCGAGGAGGCCGAGCGCATCGGTCTCGTGTCGCTGTGCGTCGACGATGCCGAGCTTCAGGACAAGGCGCTCGAGGTGGCGAAGGAGC
>JACQVF010000102.1 GCA_016209885.1 Gemmatimonadota bacterium
CGCAACACGACCCGCTGGAGTCTTTCAGCGATCCGCGACCTCCTAAGGACCGCCCTTCCGCTTGATCGGCGGAACGGGCATGTCGAGGCTGAGCTTCGGCCTTCTGGTGTGCCAATCCGTAGCTTTCTCGTAGGCATTCGCGAGAGCGAGTACTCTGCCCTCCGAGAAGCGCGGCCCGGCGATCATGAGCCCGATGGGCAAGCCATCGGCCGAGAATCCGCACGGAACCGAGACGGCGGGAATCCCAAAGCTGTTGAATGGTGGGCAGTTCGACGTCACGGCGGGTTCCGTCGGGTCGCCGACGTTCTCCTCGCGCTCCAGTGCGTCGTTGATCGCGTTCGGCATGACGCGCATGGTCGGCAGCACCACCAGGTCGTAATCCACGAAGGCGTCGTCGATGGTCTTGCGCATCCGCTGCAGCTCCCACTGCGCACTAATATAGTCCACGACCCTTGTGGAGCACTGCTGGGTCGCCACGTCATTCAGCCTCCTGTGCACCGCTTCGATCGTCCGCCGCTGACTCAGCGAGTAGCTGCCCGCTTTCCGCTGATACCACTCCCAGTGGAACACCTCGATCTCTCCGTCGAGATACGATCTGGAGTACTGGCCCTGGGGGGGCAGGTGCATCTCCCTCGCGCTCCGGGTCAGCCGCGTCAGCACGCCGATCGCTTCCTCGACCGATTTGGCGATCTCGCCGTCGACAAAGTCGAAGAACGGAGCCCGCGGGATGCCCAGGCGCAGCTCACGGACCGGCTGGTTCAGGGCCGCGACATAGTCCTCCTTGGGGTGCTCGACGCTGGCCACGTCGTACTTGTCGTACCCCACCATACCCGCCAACAGCAGCGCGCAGTCTTCGGCCGTCTTGGTCATCGGACCGCAGTGATCGAGCGAGTACGTTCGGGGAATGATCCCTCGGATGGAGACCAGGCCATAGGTCGGCTTGAGTCCGACGATGCCACAATAGGCTGCCGGGATACGGACTGAGCCGCCCGTATCCGTGCCGAGCGCGCCGAGGGTCACGTCAGCGATCACGGCAGCACCGGAACCGCCCGAGGAACCTCCCGGAATGCGGTCCAGCGCCCACGGGTTCCGCACCGGCCGGAAATACGTCGAGGCGCTGCTCGCGCCCATGGCGAACTCGTGAAGGCCGGCCTTGCCCATGATCACCGCTCCAGCTTCTTTCAGGCGCTCTATGACGAAAGCATCTTCCTCAGGGAAGTTCTCGTCGAACACCGCGCTGCCGCCTGTGGTACGCGTCCCGGCTGTGTCGATATTGTCCTTCAGCGCGATGGGAACGCCATGCAGCGGACCGCGGAACCTGCCCGCTCTCGCCTCGGCGTCCAACTGTCTCGCCTGAGCGAGCGCTTCTTCGTGCATAATCGTGATGAACGCGTTGACCTTCGGGTTGTACGCCTCGGCACGGGCCAGGCATGCCTGCGTAAGCTCCGTGCAGCTGATCGCTCCGGAGCGTATCCTCCGGGAGGCCTCGGCGATGGTGAGGCTGGCCAGGTCATCAGACTGGGTCACGGCATACGCGTAGGAGCCGTGGGGCACGGCATGGAGCGCGGCGGCGCCAGCGGCCGCACCCGCCGCCATCCGCACGAAGTTGCGGCGGCTGATCTCATCGGTTGGGGAGGGCATGCCTGTCTCTTCTCCAGTGGTTTGTTGCGTGGTTCGTAGGCTCCTCAGCCCCGCAGCCACCTGACGTACCGGCGGCGACGTTTCCTCATTGAGTAAGACCGTCCCGAAATGCCGAGGGCAACGGTCTCGCTGGCAGCGAGCAGACGGGGACGGCGAAGAACCGGTCGGCGGCGGATTCGAGTAGAACGGTGAAGGTGGTTCATGTCCCGCAAGGTAGTGCGGGGTAGCTCCACTCAACAAGCGCGTGCCGGCGACTCTTCGGGTGCGCGCCGACCTGAACGCGATCGCCCGACCGATCCTGCCTACCGCAGTGAGCACCAACTGCTGCGGGGAGCGAGCGCTCTTTTCCGCCTCTCGACGATCCCATATATCAATCCCATAGCTACCCCGCAACGGTCGTCGCTGCGTGAAACGCCAGGATCAAGCGCCGGGTCATCCGCGCGGCGTACCTACCCGGAGGCCTGAGCGGCGCCCGAGAGCGAACGAAGACCGACGGCAAAGGCGACTTCTCTTGGCCCGATCGCAGGAGCCTCAGGTCTACCTCAAGGAGGGACGCGCGCGCCCGTTCTTCGGCCGCCATCCCTGGGTTTTCTCCGGAGCCATCGGTCGGCTCGCCGGTGACCCGGCGGACGGCGATGAGGTGATCGTGCTCACCCACGACGGCCATTTCGTTGCTCGCGGGCTCTTCAACTCCCGGAGCCAGATCCGGGTCCGGCTCTACTCGTGGCAGGAGACCGAGCGCCTGGATGAGACGTTCTGGCGCACTGCCATCGCCTCTGCGATCGACCTGCGGGAGCGTATTCTGGGCCTTCACGATCCCGCGGGCGCCTGCCGCCTCGTGTTCAGCGAGGGCGATGGGATCTCCGGGCTCGTGGTGGACCGCTACGCCGGGTGGCTCGCCGTGCAGTTCACCAGCCTGGCGCTGGCCATGCGCCGCGAGCTCGTCGTGGACGAGCTGGTACGCCGCTGCCGACCCCAGGGGATCTACCTGCGCACCGAGCGCGGGATCGGGCGGGAGGAGGGGCTCGTCCTGGCCGACGGGATCCTCTGGGGCGCGACGCCCGAGGCGCCCGTGACCATCGCGGAGGACGGGCTCCGCTTCGAAGTGGACATCCGCTCCGGACAGAAGACCGGGTTCTACCTGGACCAGCGCGAGAACCGCCGCGCCGCCGCGCGGTTCGCTCCCGGGCGCCGCGCCCTCGACGGCTGCTGCTACACGGGCGCCTTCGCCATCGCCCTCGCGCGGGCCGGAGCCCGGGAGGTCCTGGGCATCGATGTCTCGGATTCGGCCCTCGAGGCCGCCCGCCGCCACGCGGCCCTGAACCGCGTGGAGAACGTGCGGTTCGACGCAGGCGACGTGTTCCAGAGGCTCGAGCACCTCGCGGACGGCGGGGAGCGCTTCGATCTCATCGTGCTGGATCCGCCGCGCTTCGCGCGCTCGCGCCGGGGGCTCGACCAGGCGCTCCACGGCTACGGCAGCCTGAACGAGCTGGCCGTCCGCGTGCTCGCGCCGGATGGGATCCTGGTGACCTGCAGCTGCTCCGGCCGGGTGAGTCGCGAGGCGTTCACGGAGGTACTGGCAGGAGTGACGGAGCGGACGGGGCGTCCGATCCACGTCCTGGAGCAGCGCGGTCAGGCGCCGGACCATCCCGTCTCCGCGTCCTGCCCCGAGACTGCCTACCTGAAGTGCTTCATCTGCCGGGTCGCATGACGCCTCTCGCCGCGGCAGCCGAGCCCGTGTCGGGATGGGAGCGAGCTGGCACCGGCGTGGCCGCCCGCAGCAGCCCACCTGGGATCAGCGCCTCACCAGCCTCACGCTGCCGGACCCGGCTTCGATCCGGATCTGACCGTCCCCGTCACCGATGCGGCCGCGCAGGAACGAGCGGCGCTTCTCGAGGAGCTGCATCGGAAGATCGGCGGAGATCCCGCCGCTCCCCGTCCGCACCTCGACCTCGGCGCCGAGGCCGCTCGGTGCCTCGAGCGTCACGCCGCCGGAGCTCGTCTCGATCTGCGCAGAACGAAGATCACTCACCAGCTCGATGCGGACCGAGCCGCTCCCCGCTCCCAGGATCAGGTCGTCGGCTCGCAGCGCCGTGGCGGTGATCCCGCCGGAGCCCGTATCCACCGAGACCTCACCGACCTCCAGGTCCGCCAGCGTCACGGACCCGGAGCCCGTGTCCACCACGAGCCGCCGGGCGCCGAGGCCGGTGACACGCACGGACCCGGAGCCTGTGTCCAGGGTGACATCCTGGCCGTCTCTCAGGCCGTTCACGGTGATGGAGCCGCTGCCGGTGTCGAGGCGCACGGCGCCGGCGCGCGCGCTGGCCACGTGGATCGTGCCCGAACCCGTGTCCACCTCCAGATCCTCCACGTCCGCCCGCGACACGGAGACCGAGCCCGACCCCGTATCCACGAAGAGGCGCCGGCCGCGCACTTCGCTCGCGTTCACGGAGCCGGAGCCCGTGTCGATCTCCACCACGCCTTCGGACCCCAATACCTTGACGGACCCCGAGCCCACGTCGATGCGGAGCGCGCCGCGCGTACCCTCGGCCGTCACGGGCGTGGAGCCGCCATCGAAGAGGATGTCACCGTCCACGCCGACGATCGAGCCTTGGCCCGCCGCGACGTACACGGCTACCCGCCGCCCGGCCGGCACCTCGATCCGCAGGTCCGCGTACGCCTCGAGCCCGGCGCCCGACCCGCTGATCGTGATCCGCCGGCCGCCGAAGATCCCCTCCCGCCCGCGCCCGAAGGTGCCGTCGCCCCGCACCGTGGTCTGGGTGCGGGAGCCGCGGCTCAGCCGCGGATAGACGATCCGCTCATCCGGGTAGAGGATGCGCAGCGTCTCGCGCCCACCCACCGGGCCCGTCTCGATGCGGAGCCGCCCGGCGTCACTGCCGCCGCGGACCACGTGGACCACCACCTCCGAACCGGATGCGCGCACGATGGAGACCTCGCCGGCCAGGTTGTAGATCGCAACGTCGTCACCGCGCAGGACGTACCGCTCCGCTTGCTGGCCGCGGACGACCCCAGCATGCGCGCCGAGCCCCAGCAGCGCCGCGCCCGCCACCACGGCGAGGAGGCGGTTCGTGCCGGACGAGGGAAATGAGGCGCCTCCGCTCATGGCCACCGCTCCCGAATGGGTTGCGCTCCCCGTCGAGGCGGCGGGCGAGCCGCCTCGACGCGACTCCGACATCGTCTCTCCCTACGGGCCGCGGCGCCGGAAGTTTCAATGGCGCAGCGCCATGTCGAACCTCGCGACATCGCGACATCGCGATGAATCGCGATGATCACGGTGTGTCCGGTGTCGGATGTGTCGGGTGTGTCGGGTGTCGCGGCATTGATCATCGGTGAGGGCCACGATAAACTACTTAGTTTACGTTTACGGTTTACGGTTTGTTTACGGTTTGCGATTTCGAGATCCTGCAATGTGTTTCCACCGGGGAGGCGCCGGCCTCCTCGCTGCAGAACGGTCGCTATGGTGCGGGTCCAGTCGTCTCAGTTCGTGTGCTTCGCCGCCCTGGCGGCGACCGCAGGGCTGAGCGAGCTCTGGGAGCCGCGGGCTCCGGGCAGCGCACCCCCACAGATGACGGCGGGGATGCCCGGGCTCGGGACGCACCGGGCGCACCGCTGCGACCGCGAGCGCACCGAATTCTCACCGACCGCCGGCGATCCGGGCCGCCCCATCAAGCGGCCCATGCGTTGGGGCGGCGGGTTTGATGCCGAGGACGGAGGCACGATCCGGCTCGCCGTGCATTCTCCCGCTCAGGCTCCGGCGGACCTTACGAACCGTCAACGGATTCGCGCGGTTCAGCTCGCGTATGGCGAGTTCGCTGCGGCCCTGGCCGCGGCACGCGCCGGGCGGCTGGCCTCGCGAAGCACCGCTCCCCCGCTCCTCTGATTCGGTTGTTCCCGGCCCGGACAGGACTGAGCGTGGACTCCTGGGGGGCGCGCCCGACCGGGCCGGTCCTCATGCCCGGCGCCGGCGCGCAAGTTTTCGCGATCGGGTTGCCCGCGCACATGGCGGCGAACTCCGACGGGGGACATGGCCATCTGGGTAGGGTGTGAGGCACAGGCTGGGCGCACTTCGCTCCGGAAGCGCTTTCGATCGGCGACGCGGCAGGCGGACCACCCGCCCGCGATCTTCGCCTGCGTGTGGGCCCTGGGATCCATCCACCCGATCTGGCGAGGCAGCCGCCAGACGAACCAGAGGAGCGACCAGAGTGAGCGAGTCACGGGGAGCCGGTGTGTTCACGACGAAAAGCGTCGCCCAGCTCAAGCACGAAGCCGAGAAGGGGGAGCTGCGGCGTGTGCTCGGCCCGCTGAACCTGACCGCGTTGGGGATCGGCGCCATCATCGGCGCGGGCATCTTCGTCCTCACGGGGCAGGCGGCGGCGCAGTATGCAGGCCCGGCGATCGTCCTGTCCTTCGTGCTCGCGGGGATCGCGTGCGCCTTTGCCGGCCTCTGCTACGCGGAGTTCGCGAGCATGATTCCCGTCGCGGGCAGCGCATACACGTACGCGTACATCACCATGGGCGAGCTCTTCGCGTGGATCATCGGCTGGGACCTGATCCTCGAGTATTCGCTCGGCGCCGCGACCGTGGCCGTGGGGTGGTCTGGGTACGTGGTGAGCTTCCTGCGCGATCTCGGGATCGTGATCCCGCCGCAGCTCACCGCGCCGGCCGGCACACAGGTTACCCTGGCGGACGGCAGCACGATCACCGGGCTGTTCAACGTCCCGGCGACCTCTGTGATCCTGGCCGTCACCGCGCTCCTGATCATCGGCATCCGGGAGTCGGCGGGCACGAACGCGGCGGTGGTCCTGATCAAGGTGGCGGTCATCCTCCTGTTCATCGCGTTCGGCGCCTCCTATGTGCGCCCCGAGAACTGGAGTCCGCTCATTCCGGAGAACACGGGGACGTTCGGCCAGTATGGCTGGAGCGGCATGCTGCGCGGCGCGGGGGTGATCTTCTTCGCGTACATCGGGTTCGACGCGGTTTCCACGGCGGCGCAGGAGGCGCGCAACCCGCAGAAGGACATGCCCATCGGCATTCTGGGCTCGCTCGTGGTCTGCACCGTCCTCTACATCGCGGTGGCCGCCGTGCTCACGGGGATCGTGCACTACTCGAAGCTGCTCGTGCCGGACCCCATCGCCGTGGGGATCGACGCCACCGGGCTCTTGTGGCTGCGGCCGCTCGTCAAGCTCGGCGCGATCGCCGGACTGTCGAGCGTGATCCTGGTGCTGCTCCTGGGCCAGCCGCGGATCTTCTTCTCCATGGCGCGGGACGGGCTCCTGCCGACCGTGTTCGGGAAGATCCACCCCCGTTTCCGCACGCCCTACGTCACCACCGCGGTGACCGGTCTCGTGGTCGCCACGGTGGCGGGCCTCTTCCCCATCGGTGTGCTAGGCGAGCTCGTCTCCATCGGGACGCTCCTCGCCTTCGTGATGGTCTCCATCGGCGTGCTCGTTCTGCGGAGGACCGCGCCGGAGCTGGAGCGGCCGTTCCGCACGCCGGGGACGCCGTGGACGCCGCTGCTGGCGGCGCTGTTCTGTCTCTACCTGATGCTGGGGCTCCCGCTGCCGACCTGGATGCGGCTGCTCGTCTGGCTCGCGATCGGGATGGTGATCTACTTCTTCTACGGGCGCACGAACGCCCGGCGCGTCCGGGCGGCGGCTGGACGTGCCGCTCCCGTGACACAGGCATGAGGACGATGAGCATCGGTTCCACGACTGGGCTCCCGAGCGGGAGCCCGCCGGCGAAGGTTCACGCCGGCTACGCGCCGCATGACGCCACTCGGGCGTCCGGCGCTTCCGTTCAAACTCAACTATGGAGGATGTAGAGAATGAACCGTGCGTTGCTGGTGGCTGTGGTGGTGTGTTTCCTGGGCGCCGCCGCCTGCGGCGGTGGACAGACGGGCGAGGAAGGGGCGGCCCAGGATACGGCGCAGATGCAGATGACGCCGACGCCGACTCCCGCCCCGGCGATGCCGGATACCACCGCGATGCCTGATACGGGCATGGCGGCGGATACGTCCGGTTCGACCTGAGGCCCGCGGTCCGGCGTGCCGCCTGGCCGTCCAGGCGGTGCGCCGGCCCAGCCCGAAGAGGCGGCGCGGAGGAGACGCTCCGCGCCGCCGTCTTTCTATACCGTCTATGCGATCCGCGTCGCGCCGCTTCCTTCTCGGCCGACGGCGCTTCCGGGCCACCCGGGCCACCGCCACCCGTCCCGCCTCGGCGCTCGCTGTGCTACATTTTCGACTTCATCTCGATAGGGATCCGGACTCGCGTGTGCTCCCACTCGAGCACGAGGTTTGCCTTGCCGCGCCCGCCGGGCTCGGAGCGAATCGTGAACATCTCCACGTGGTCCTCCAGGCGCTCGCTCATGACGGTGCCGCGCCCGACCTCCTGGCCCTGGACCTCCGGCGTGTAGCGGCCCTCGTGGCCCCACTGGGTGATGGAGCGGTTCAGGATGACGCCCCATTCCTTCTCGCCCGGGATCGTATAGATCGAATAGGAGCCAGGCTCGACGGCAACGCCCGCCATGGACGCCGCGAACGGCAAATGGATGGTGGTCGGCTCGTTCGCGCCCGTGCGCCACAGCTTGCCGTACGCCACGGCCTCGCCACCGATCATCATGCGGCCGCGCGCCGACGGCCGGCCGTAGCAGATCTTCGCGCTCTGGCCGTCGATCGTGACGACCGTCGAGTCATAGGGACTCGCCCGCCCCTCGAGCTTCATGCGGTCGACCATGGGCTTGCAGTTGACGTCAACTCCTGCCGTGCGCTCCTGGGCCGCCACGTCCACCCCCACCCCGAGGAGCGCCGCGAGACCTGCACCTGCCGTGAGCAGCCGTGCGACCATGGGATGCCTCCTCTCCCCGGCTCGGGTCCAACGAGTCCAAACGAACAGATGCGTTGACAGCCACGACGTACCCGTCATAATTGAGCGTGGCTCGGCCGTCCGAGCAATGATCATCGAGATCCGAACTCTGCGACTCGGGGCGCCTCATGACCGCATGGCTCGTTCCCCTTTGTCTCTTCGCGACGCTGGGCGCCCTCTACCTCGGTGGCGCCCCCATCCGCATCGAGGGCGGCGGCGGCCCCCGCGAGCTCGTCGGGCTCGTCCTTTCTCTCGCCCTCTACCTGGCGCTCTGGGCGGTGCTGCGCGCCATGCTGCGCGGCCCGGCCGGCGTCGCGGCCGCGCTGGTCGCCGCGAGCGTACTGTCGGTCATCGCGCTCCCCGCGGTCTATCGCATCGGCTTCCGCATCGTGCGCGTAAGGATCCGACGCGTCCCCCGCCACGATGGCGGTGAGGAGCACGCCCACGCCTGAGCCGGCGGCCCCCCCCGCCACGCCTCCGGGAGCGGACCGGGTGCGTGGCGGTGCGCCGACCGGGCGCGGCCTGGTAATCCGCCCAGCGTAACGCTCGATGAGGCCTGCCACCCGCCGGAGGCTCCGGTTCGTCGCTGCCTTCGCCGCGTTCTTCACCGCGCTCTGGATCCTCTGGGAGACGCCCGTCGTCTATCCGCTCAAGGTCTTCGTCGTCTTCCTCCACGAGCTGAGCCATGGAGTCGTGGCCGTCGCCACCGGCGGCGCGATCCAGCACATCCTGCTCACGCAGGACCAGGGCGGCGTTTGCGTGTGCCCCGGGGGGAACGCGTTCCTCACGCTCTCTGCCGGATACCTGGGCAGCCTCGCCTGGGGTGCGCTCCTGCTCACGGCCGCGCGGGCGCCTCGCCGCTGGCTGCGCGGGATCGTCGCGGGAATCGGCGCCGTCGTGCTCGCGCTCACGCTGCTGTACGTGCGCAGCCTCTTCGGGGTGCTCTTCGGCCTCGCCTTCGGCGCCGCTCTCGTCGCCGCCGGCCGGTTCCTCTCGCCGCCCGCGTGCTCCTCCGTGCTCGCCGCGCTCGGGCTGACGAGCTGTCTCTACGCGATCCTCGACATCAAGAGCGACGTGCTCGACCGACCCGAGGTCGCATCCGACGCCCGCATGCTGGCGGAGCTCACCGGCGTGCCGACGCTGGTCTGGGGGATCCTCTGGATCGGCGCGGCCATGGCGCTGAGCGCATGGCTCTTCCGGCGGGCGTACCGGGCTGCGTGAGTGAGCTGGCCCGCCTGCGCGGCGGACCCAGGGTTCGCCTCAAAGCCGCAGCAGGTAGGTAACCTTGACCACAGCGCCACGGGCGCTCGGGTCCCACAGGGAGCTTGCGGCGCCGCGGACCTCGTTGAAGACGATGAAGAGATCGCTTCCCGGACGGTGGATCAGGTTCACACGCACGTTCGCCGAGATCTCGTTATCGAGACGGTTGTACTGGATCAGCGCGTTCGCCGTCAGGCGCGTGGAGAACGCGTACCCGACGCGAACGCTGGCGAGATCCGCGTCGAAACGCCCGCTGGGGACGTCCACGGCGCTCCGCGTGTACTGGAGTCTCAGGGCCAGGTGTGAGCCGGGCGCCGCCGTCACGCGGCCGGTGATCGTGCGGATCCGGCCAGCGAACATGCGCTGGAGCAACATGTCGACGCCGAGGGCGACGGGCCGCGCCGGGCTCGTGTTCGCGAACAAGCCGTAGAACCAGCCCTGGTAATCTCCGACCGCGATCTCCGCCTCGTCCGCCAGCTCGAACGCCTCCTCCACCCGGATGAACGCCCGATCCACGAAGCTGAAGAGCGTCTCCCCGGAGTTCCAGGTGAAGCCGACCCCTGGCCCGAGCACGCGGTCCTGGAGCCGCCCGTCCGTTCGGCTCACGTACTGACTGCCGAGAAAGAGATCCGCCCTGCGCAGCCCTAGGACAGGCGGCCGTGCGGTCAGCCGGCTGAACATTTCGGTGCGGCGCATGTCCGTCCGCGTGATGAACCCCATTTCCGCACTGGTCTCCGGGTCGATGGCCAGGTGCGCCACGTTGAACCCGGCCCGGTCTTTCTGGTAGTCCACGGCCAGGCGGTACGCCCCGCCTTCGCCGCCGGCGTCCGACGTGAACGTGCGGGCCGCGAAGCCCTGGACGTTCAGAGCCGGCCCGGGCCAGAACGATCCGTCCGCCCCTACGCCCGTATTCGATGACTCCGCGTCTCGCCGGTCCACGAGCATGAGCCCCGCGTAGTTGCTCACCCCGATATCCCGCTTGATGCGCGCCACGGCGAAGTTCGTGCGCGGCTCGCCGTTGGCTCTTCCCGTGACGACATCGAGGAGGCCGACGGTCTGGCCGCCCACGCGTCCCGTCAGCCGTGCCCCGCCCAGCAGCGGCACCTCGCCGTCCTCGGCGATCCCGATGCTCCGGGAGAAGAAGAGCAGGAACGGCGGCGGCTCGAACCCCGCGAAGCCCCTCAGCCCGAACTCGAAGATCCCCGCGTTCTCCAGGAAAAAGTCGCGCTTCTCCGGAAAGAACAGGTCGAAGCGGGTCAGGTTCACCTGCTCATCGTCCACCTCGACCTGCGCGAAGTCCGTGTTCGCCGTCAGGTCGAGGACGAGACCGGGTTTCACCTCGTACTTGAGATCGAGCCCGGCATCGAGGCGGCCCTCGGTGGCTGAGGCCACGCCGCCGGCGCCGTACTCACGCGCTGCGCCGGAGAGGACGAACGGCTTCACCTCGAGGTTGAGTCCGGCCCTCGGCAGCTCCGCCATGCCCTCCACGTGACCCGCGCGACTCACGCGCTGGAACCCCTCGTTGTCCCGCGACCACGCGCTCCAGAGCACCTCCTCGTTCTTCCGACGGATGACCCTGTAGACGTTGAATCCCCAGGGCCGGTCGCCCCCGCCGGACGGGTAGCGAAGCGTGCGGAACGGGATCGCGAACTCCGCCGACCACCCCTCAGGGACGCGCTGCGCCGCCACCTCCCACACGGCCCGCCAGTCGATGTTGAACTCGCGCCCCTCGTCCGTGATGAGCGCGTCGAACTCCGCGCCGTTTGCGTTCGTGGCAAAAACCATCGCATTCCGGTGGTCATCGAACGGATCCAGCAGGATCGCCACCGCATCGTCGCCTGCGAACTGGGGCTTCTGCTCGAAGCTCAGCTCCATGAGCTTGTCGCGCTGGAGAATCCGCGCCAGGATGCGCTCCGGCTGGCGGTCCCGGGCCAGGACGCCGACGTACAGGGCATGACGGTCGTATACGACCCGCACCTCCGTCGCCTCCGTCGCCGGCTCGCCCTCGAGGGGCTCACGCTGCCGGAAATCCGTGGCCGCCGGCACCGCGGACCAGACTGGCTCCGCCAGCACCCCGTCCACCTCGATCGTCTCCCCGCTCTCAACCAGACGGTGCGCCCGGAGCGACGGCAGCGCCCGACCCTGCGCGACCTGCGGGCCCGCTGCGTGCGCGAGACCGGCAGCCACCAGCGGTCCCATCGGCACCGCGAGAGCGCCCGCAAGCGCGAGGAGGAGGGTGCGAACCATGGGTCCTCTTCAACCATCGCCTTGACTCTGGTCAAGCACCTGCGCCCGCGAGGCTCGGGGCCATCGGGGAAACGAGCGCTCGAGATCTGGGCGCTCGTGGAGAACGCGAACAATGTGGACGCTAGATCAGCCGTGCCGAAAGAGGGGGACCGGCTGCCTGGACGAGCCCCTCGTCCTCGCCGCGGACGACGGCGGCCGGCTTGGCTGGCCCCTACTGCAAGCTTTCCGTGACCCCGACCGGGTCCATCGACAGGGACGTGCCGTCCCGAATACATTACCACGGCAGGACGTCCGTTGCGGCTTCGATGCGGGTGGCGTCCACTTCCGTCCGGCCGTGCTGCTCCCGATCCGCACCGCCGCACGGCGGACTCGCTTCGCTCGGCCGATGCGTTGCCCGACGGACTCGAGCGAAGGTCACGACCGGCTCGCGGCGCAGGACACACGTCCGCAGCGGCGTGACATCTCAGCGAGTAACAACCGGAGGTATCGTCCGTGGGAAAGGGAGATCAGCGTACCAGGCGCGGCAAGCTCTATCGGGGCACCTACGGGAGGGCGCGCCCGCGTCCCGGGAAGAAGAAGAAGACCCCGAGCAAGCGACCGGGCGCGTAGTCGCGGCCCACCCTCGCGCACTTTCCGCCACGGGGGACCCCGCGCCGGGGGCAGCCTGACCGAAGGGCGCCAGGGGGATGGTGCCGGGCTGACACCACGCCTCGGCGGTGCGGCCCCCACGACCCTGGCCTCCGCCTTGACGACTCAGCGTGCCGTGGCGTACGGTTGTGGGTGATGTCACAGCCGAACCACGGGGAAGGGCGCATCGTCCGTGTTTCGGCGTCCGGCGTTCCCGGGCGCCGAGGCGACACCACCGAAGCTCAGGTCTGGGCGGTGGAGGGACGCCGCGCCGGACTGCGATCCGACCAGCTCGCGACGGAGGAGCCTCTCGAGATCCGGCTCTTGACCGAGGAGCCCGGGTTGATCCGGCTGGCGCGGCGGGGGTCGGTCCCGGCTCCTACCGCCTGCCGCACGGTAGCCATCACCATGCGTACGCCGGGCGACGATCTCGCCCTCGCCGCCGGCTTCCTCTACGGCGAAGGGATCGTGCGCGAGCGGGAGGACGTCCGCCGTGTGAGCTACTGCCACGACGAGACGCTCGAGACCGAGTGGCGCGACAACGTCGTCAACGTCGAGTTGCGCGCGGGCCTCAGACCGGATCTGAAGTCGCTGGAACGCCACTTCTACACCACGAGCGCCTGCGGGGTGTGCGGGAAGACGAGCCTGGACTCTTTGCGGCTTCGGGGCTATGCGGCTGTTCCGCCCGGGCCGGTGATCGCTGCCGCGATCCTCTGCGACCTTCCCAAGAAGCTGCAAGCGGCCCAGGCGATCTTCGGCGCGACCGGAGGCCTCCACGCGGCCGCGCTCTTCGACGCTGAAGGCGAGTTGCTCGCGCTGCGAGAGGACGTGGGCCGCCACAACGCGCTGGACAAGCTCGTGGGTTGGGCCTTCATGGAGGGTCGGCTGCCATGGCACGGGCACGTCGTGATGGTCAGCGGCCGAAGCAGCTTCGAGATCCTCCAGAAGTGCGTGGCGGCGGGAGCACCGATCGTGTGCGCTGTCTCCGCCCCGAGCAGTCTGGCGGTCGCTCTGGCCCTCGAGTTCCACATCACCCTGACCGGTTTCCTGCGTGGCCAGCGGTTCAACGTCTACGCGGGAGCTGAGCGGATCGAGCTGGGGTGACCGTGGCCCGCCGAGTTCAGATCCCGGCCAGACCCGGCTCGATCCTGTCGAACCCCTCGCTCTCGGCCCACAAGTCCATGGACAGGGAGAGCAGGTCATCGACCTCCGGGATCGCTCTCGCGTCGAGGGTCAGGTCGATCGACTTCACGTAGCGGCGGCACGTCTCACACGCCTCGATTCGCACCGCGGGGTAGGTGTCACTCCTGAAGCAGGGGAGACGCTCGGGGTTATGCTCCGAGCACGCTGGACAGCGGATCCGGGCGAAGGACCACTCGCCGCCGCAAACGGCGCAGGCAAGGAAGCGCGAAGCCCCGTCGCCCTCGGCAGCTGAACGCCGCGCGGCTACCCAGGGGGCCCCTCCACAGAACGGGCAATGTCCCGCCCGCAGCGGGCGGTCGGGAGCGATTCCGAGCTTCGCCAGGATCTCCACGTAAGGGCGCAGCAGCGCCCGCGAGAGATAATCCGGCTCCGTCGGCCGGTCAGCGTCCCAGAAGGCGAGCAGCCGGGAGCCGCACAAAGACTTCGCCTCGCCACTTCGGGCGCGGGCCACGCCGGCCAAGCCCGCGGGTCCGTTCTCCGCCGCGAACCGAAGAAGCTCTCCGGACGCCTCGACAACGCCCGCCACGTCCTCCGTGAGCCGCCCCGTGAGCGCTCGCCGGCCGTGCAGACCTTCGAGTGCCGCAGCCAGCCTCCCCTGGACGCGGTACAGGCCGGCCGCGAACCGGAGCGGCTCCCGCGCCGCAACCGCGCCGCCAGCGAGCAATCGGGCGCGCTCGGCCCGCCGCTCGAAGGCCACGTCTATCGCGCGACTCACGGCGACGGCGTCCTCCGCCGGCCGACGCAACCGTCGCCTACGCTCAGGGGCGATGGGTGATGCCCTCCACGATGTCGCGATACCAGCGCGGGTGATGATGCCGCGCCCACGCCGCGCTCACCGTACCCCGGGTCATCGAGCGGAACGTGCCCGGCAGGGCCGCGCTCCCCAGGTAGGTGTGCAGCACGATCGCCATCGCGAGCAGGATGAACGTCACGTCATGGAGGAGGATGCCGACCACGCGGATGGCCTGCGGGAAGCTTTCCGGCCACCAGAGCACGAGGCCCGAGACCAGGAGCCCGAGGGAGCCCAACGAGACCGCGAAGAAGAAGAGCTTCTGGCCGCCGTTGTACTTGCCCAGCTCCGGGTCGTGCTCCCCATACCTCAGGTACACCACGACCTTGGCACCGAGCCACTCCCAATCCCCGGGCGAAAGCCGCATCGCTCCCAGCCAATGCACGAACATGGCGACCGAGGATGCGAAGAACAGAAGGCCCGCCCAGGGATGCAGCACGCGGCAGACGGAGAGCCCGCCCAAGAGGCCCGCCATCCACCCGAAGACAGGCGTCCAGATCGGGAGCCCGGACAAGACGCAGACGAGGAAAAAGAAAGCGACGGACCAATGGATCACGCGAGAGGCGAGCCGATGGCGGACGATCTCCTGCCCCACGACCACGTCCTCCGCGGACCGCGCTCGAACAACGCCTAGCGCACGTGCCGACATCTGATCAGCGGCTCCATCTCACAGGCCCTCCTCGCCCGGCGCCCCGGGTTCGTTCGGGCCGTGCGTCATGAAGTGCCCGACGGCAGCGAGGATCGTCCCGAAGACGGCCAGCACGCCAACAGGCCTGAGCACGCGCTTCCAGACCCGAACGGCCAACGGAACACGCGGATCGCGAGGCAGGCCATACCACTCCGGACGGTCGCCGTGTGCGAGCACGGTCACGACGTTCGTGCCGCCGACGCCCGGCGGGTCGTAGAGCGTCGCGGCCTCGAAGCCGCTCGCCTTGAGCTGTGCCACTCGCGTCCTGCCCAGCGCCAGCATGTCCTCCTTGGTGCCAAACTGGAGGCAGCCGGTCGGGCAGGCCTTCACGCACGCGGGCTCGAGCCCGACCTGGACCCGGTCCACGCAGAGCGTGCACTTGGCCATCTTGCCGGTGCTGGCTGAGAAGCGCGGAACGTTGAACGGGCAGCCGGTGAGGCAGTAGCCGCAGCCGATGCAGCGGGTCGGGTCCACGTCCACGATGCCGTTCTCGTACTGCACGATCGCGCCGGGCGCGGGGCAGGCGGCGAGGCAGCCCGGATCCTCGCAGTGCATGCACTGGTCCTTGCGCATGAGCCAGGCCAGGCCACCGTATTCCGTCTCGCGCTCGCTGAAGCGGATCAGGTTCCAGAAGTCGGCGTGGAGCGTCGGCAGCGTCTGGTAGCTTCCCGTCTGCTGCGTGGGCACAACCCCGAGGTCGTTCCACTCCTGGCACGCCACCTCGCACGCCTTGCAGCCGATGCACGTCGAGGTGTCGATGTACTTGGCGACCACCGGCACGTGGCGCACCCCGGTCTTCTCGCCCCAGAGCGCGGCCGACGAGCGCCGGATCTCGAGGCTCGGGCCGTCCACCTCAGGCCTTCTCCAGCCGGACCAGGAACGTCTTGTACTCTGGCGTCCAGGTATTCGGGTCCCCGGCCGAAGGGGTCAGCAGGTTCGCCAGCGGTCCGGAGTGGGTGGCCGCGGCGGCGAAGCCCCAGTGGATCGGGAAGCCGATCTGCCACATGAGGCGACCATCCACCATCATGGGCTGGAGCCGCTTGGTCACCATCGCCACGCCCTCGATCTCGCCCCGCGCCGACACGATCCTCACTCGGGAGCCGTTGGCAATCCCCTTCTCCCTGGCGAGAGCCTCCGGAATCTCGACGAAGAAGCCCGGCTGCAGCTCGTTCAACCGCCCCTGGTGCTGGTGCTTCGTCCAATAGTGGAAGTGCTCCGTCAAGCGGTAGCTCGTGCAGATGATGGGGAAGTCTTCTTTGTTCCCGTAGACGTCCTTGTCCGAGCTGAAGCGGTCAGCGACAGGGTTGGACGTCACCTCCGGATGCAGCGGGTTGGCGACGGGCGCCTCGAGCGCCTCGTAGTGCTCCGGGAACGGCCCATCCTCCAGCGTCGGAGCGAACAGCCGAGCCACGCCCTCGGGCATCATCACGAAAGCCCCAAGAGTCCCGGGAGGAGCGTCGGCCCTGGTGTCGGGCACATCGCCCACCCAGCTCTCACCGTTCCACCGGATGCCGACGCGCGTCGAGTCCCACGGCCGGCCCGCAGCGTCGGCCGCGGCCCGGTTGTACATGACCCGCCGGTTGGCGGGCCAGGAGAAGGCCCAGTCGTGGAACATGCCCAGGCCCGTGGGATCCGCGTTGCTACGACGCTGGGCTTTGTTCCCGGCCTCGGTGTAGACGCCGGAGTGCACCCAGTTCCCGCACATCGTCGAGCCGTCGTCGCGAAGCTCGTGGAACCCGTCGAGCTGCTGTCCCGCCGCTCTGAGCAGTCTGCTCGGATCACCGGGGTCCTTGAGATCGCGAAGGGCTTTCCCGTTCATCTCCTTCAGGACCTCGACCAGGTCCGGGCTCATGGGATTCGTATAGTTCCAGGCCACGCTCGTGACCTGCTCGGGAAAGGCTCCGCCCTCTTTCTCGTAGAGGTCGCGGACGGCCAGGAACAGCCGGGCCAGGATCTCCTGGTCGGGCTTGGCCTGGCCGGGTGGATCGAGAGCCTTCCACTTCCATTGGAGCCAGCGCGCCGAGTTGGTGAACGTCCCGTCCTTCTCCGCGAAGTTGGCGGCCGGAAGCAGAAACACTGCGGTCTCGATCTCTGCCGCGGGAGGCCCCTCCAGCTCCCTGGGCGCCTTCCAGAAGATCGCGGTCTCCGTCTCTGCGTTTTCCACCACGACCAGCCACCTGAGCTTCGAGAGGGCGGCCACCATCTTCTTCGAGTTCGGGCCGGTGGCCACGGGGTTCATGCCGAAGCTGATGAGCCCTTCGGGTCCGGGCTCCGTTCCCCCGACCCGCTCCGAGCTGCCCCGGTACATGGCGTCGAAGATGTACATCCAGGAGTAGTTGCCGTCGACCTTGGGCAGCCACGCGTAACCGAACTCGTTGTCTTCGGTAGCCTTCTCCCCGTAGGCCGCCTTGAGGAGCGAGACCATGAACTTCCCGTAGTTCTGCCAGTAGTTCATGGAGGCTGAGGCGAGGGGCTTGGGGGTCAGGGCGCCGAGGTAGTCCTTGAGCGTGGCCCACTCGCCCCTCGGGGTCCTCAGGTAGCCTGGCAGGATCTCGAAGGTGCCCGCGGTGTCGGTTGCACCCTGGATGTTCGAGTGGCCGCGAAACGCGTTGACGCCTCCTCCCGGCCGCCCGACGTTGCCCAGCAGCAGCTGCAGGATGGCAGCCGCCCGGATCATCTGAACGCCCGTCGAGTGCTGCGTCCAGCCCAGAGCGTAGGTCACGGTGCCCACGCGCTCGGCGTTGCCGGTGGAGGTCACGACCTCGGCGACCTTGAGGAAAGTCTCCTTCGGCACGCCGCAGATCCGCTCGACCATCTCGGGCGTATACCGGTCGACGTGTCGCTTCAGGAGTTGAAACACGCAGCGCGGGTGCTGGAGCGTGGGGTCGGCCCTCGCGAAGCCGCGGGCGTCGAGCTCGTAGGCCCAGGTGTCCTTGGCGTACTCGCCCCTCGCCTCGTCGAACCCGGAGAACAGCCCTTCCTCGAACCCGAACTTCTCGCTGACGATGAGCGGCGCGCTCGTGTGGATGCGGACGTACTCCTCGTGGAAGCGCCGCGTCTCCAGCGCATAGCGAACGATGCCGAACAGGTAGGCGATGTCGGTCCCGGCGCGGATCGGCGAGTAGAGGTCAGCCACGGCCGCGGTGCGGGTGAACCGGGGGTCCACGACCACCAGCTGCGCGTTCCGCAACTTCTTCGCTTCGATGAACCACTTGAAGCCCACCGGATGGTTCTCGGCCGGGTTGCCGCCCATGGCCAGGATCACATCGGCGTTCTTGATGTCCACCCAGCCATTCGTCATAGCCCCGCGACCGAGCGTAGCGGCCAAACTGGCCACTGTGGGGCCGTGTCAGACACGCGCCTGGGTGTCCCGGTACGGGACTCCCCAGGCGGTCACCGCCTTCCACTGAAGAAAGTTGAACTCGTTGGTGTCCGTGCAGCCGCCGATCATGGCCATGCCCGGGTTGCGGTTGACCACCTGGCCTCTGGCGTTTCTCGCCACGAAGCAGCGGTCGCGCGTGTCCTTGATATGCCGGGCGATCCCGGAGAACGCCTCGTCCCAGGAGATCTCCGCCCACTGGTCGGACCCAGGCCTCCGCACTCTCGGCGCACGGAGTCGGCCCGCATGCGTGATGTCGTCCTTCAAGGACGCGCCCTTGGGGCAGAGAGTGCCGCGGCTGATCGGGTGATCGGGATCGCCTTCCACGTACACCACCGCCGGGGTGACGTTCTTCGCCCTATCCCCAAGGGTGTGGATGATGACGCCGCAGGAGACGGCACAGTAGGGACAGATGCTGCGGGTCTCGGTGGTGCGCGCGATCTTCAGCTCGCGCACCTCCGCGTACGCCAGCGAGAGATCGAAGCCGAGGGCCGCGCCTCCTCCCACAGCCGTGGCCTTCAGGAACGTACGGCGATCCATGATGCCTCCTGGAGGTAATCTTGCTCTCGCGCGTTAGGTCGCCCCGTCACGAGTCCACCGGTGGGCTCTCGCGGCGCATCTTTCCTGCCTTGTCCGGGCAGAAGATGCGGCAGGGATGCGAGATCGTCCAGTGGAAGCGGGTGCACGTAAAGATCCCGGCCCTCGGGCGAACGAATACTCGGTGGGCAGGTACTGAATCATGCCGCCGACCACGCCATGGTCATCCTCCACGAGCTTGACCCGAAGCCCCCTGCCCTTGACCTTGTGGTACCAGACCTCCTTGTGAGGACCCGCCTCCTTCACCTCCTCCGACCGATCTTCGAGGCACAGGAAGTAAAGCGGGCAAAGCTCGTCGCTGAGATCGATGATCTCATGGGACTCACCCCCTTCCCCCGTCCACCGGCGCCTCACGGCCCCACCTCCCCGGGAGAGTTCGGTGCTTCGCTCCCGAACGCGCCTATGCCCGGCAGCGGCCTGGCAAAGCTGCGGCTCATCCACGCGCCCGTCAGCCACAGCAGTTCGTCAGCTGTCCGGTCACTCGCGTAATGATCCGGCTGCGGAATGCATGCGCAATCACCGGCACCTACGCAGGCCACAACCACCCGAAAGTCCCAGCCGTCAAGAGCGCGTACACCAGCGCGTCAAACGTCGACTTGAGAGTCGTGCTCCACGCCCGCTTGTACCAGATCGAGTTCTGCCAGAGCGCGAGAGCGTAGCCGACGAACGCGGTCGAGCCCGCGAAGCGAAATACAGCTAGATATTCGCTGCCCGGCGCCAGCGCCCGCCCGGCTATGTACCCCGCGAAAACGCCGACTACGATGCAGTAGAGGAACCATTGTACCAGGCTCTTGCCCATCGACGGTGGCCCGCTCTCCATGACAGTCAAGAAAGCAACTGGGCCCTTCTTGGTCTTCTCGAGGAACTCTGGTGCCTTCAGTTCCTCGCGGCTCGCGGCATGCGGCATCACGTACTCGCCGGAAGGGATGCTGAACTTGCGCAGCGCATCCCTGACCTCGTCTTCAGCCGGCACTTTGCCGAAGTCGGTACGGTGGTACGGCAGCACCATGTGGATGATGGAGCTCGCCACGAACACGATCACTGCGGACAGCAGGATCGGGATCCACAACGACATCAACGGAACCATCGCCGCCTCCTTTGTGAGTAGTGCAACGGGGCCACTCAGCTCTCTGTATGTGGAAGCCGATTCACCAATCTGTGTGACGTGGACGCCAGCCTCCGCCACCCCCTGCTTGCCCGCCTGCAACCGCAGAGCACGCTACTTCCCCTCCACCAGCTCCGCCACCGCCACGCCACCGCCGACCATGGCGGGCAGCTTCGTCTCCGCCCTCACGACGCGATGCGGCGCGGCGCGTTCGATCCAGAGCGTCGATCCGGTGGCCGCGGAGCTGCATCTGCTGGGCGTAGCGAAGCGAGAGAGGCGTCACTGCGCGGCCGTCAAACGCGGGCATCGCGGCGGGCGCCGCAGCCGCGGGCGCTTCTTCCGCGAGCGCCGGCGCCTCGAGCGTGTCGACCTTCGCCGTCAGGAGCCCGAGTCGCGCGGCGATCTCCGGCGTCATGGACTCCTGAAAACCGGCCGTCGGGCGAGATCTGGCCCCCGGCGATCTCCGGGTCACCGAAGAGAATCTCCCGGTCGATGAGCGGCGGAAGCCGGTCGAGGTACGTGGACTCTGACCGGATGGCCGGGGGCCGCACGCCGGCCACGGTCAGGACCGCGGCCAGCGCGGCGGCAAGACATCGTCTCATGGTGATCCTCGAAGTGAACACAGCCTTGGGACCGGAGCGCACACCCCGGGAGTGGGCGAGGGCAAGGGCAGGGTGGCTGGGTCCCGCGCGCACTCGACCCTGCTCACGAGGCGATCACAAACCAGCGAACCTTGATCGTACAGGCTCGGATCCCGCTCCCGGGAACGAAATCGAATCGCTCCACGTCGGGTTCGGGCCTGGACAGGATCACCGTGAACCGAGGCCCCACCGGATCCGCACACAGGTCCTCGAGGGGCAGCCACGCTTCGACCAGCGGCGCTCCGGCGTGCCAGAGCACGCGCAGCACGGAATCGGCATTCACGGACGCGAACCGGTACTTGTACACGCGGTCCGGATCGACCGCCGGCAACGCGCCTGACGAGACCTCGATCGTCGCGTAGCTGATCGGCTCCGGCTCCGTCCCCTGCACGCAGCCGGTGCCGGTGATCACGCAACAGAGCAGGGCGCCGAGGAGCCGCATCTTCAGCGAGCCGGCACGCCTGCGCGAGCCCCGCACGTCCGGACGATACCGTGAACCCTGGGCCAAGGCCTGCGCTTTCGGCGGAGCACCTGGCCCAGCGCACCGGCAAGGAGATGCGATGCCCGGGGCCCTCAGCTCTTCTTCGAGGTCTTCGCGAAGAAGGGCCCGAAGACCTGCTCGACCTTCCGGCTCCGGCATTTCGGGCACTGGGGCCGCGCCCTCTGGTGCTCGTCGATGTGCTGAACGCGCGTGAAGAGCTCCCCGCACTTCTGGCAGCGATACTCGTAGATGGGCATGCTCGCGCTCCTGCTGAACAATCCTTGATAAGCACGCGGGCCGTCGGGAGACGGGGGGTAAGACGGGCATCCCCTCGCCCCTCCGGAGAGCCCGCGACAGACAAGTTACGAGCCACCCGGTCCGGCGTCCACGGGGTCCCTCAGCTTCGGTTCGCCGGGGACCGCCGGCACGAAGGAAACGGATCGCCGACGGTGACGCCGCTACCTCACCTCACGGGGAAGCGGCGCATGGTGGCGGAGCAGGAGCCGGTCCGCCGTGCAGAGCGGGACCCTCCTGGCGGCGCTGTGCGCGGCGAGCAGACGGTCGAACGGGTCCTTAGTCCAGCGGAGCTCGAGGGAGTGGCGGATCAACGTGAGCAAGGGAATCTCATCCACCACAAACCTCGGATCGCGCATCACCGCGTCCATGAAGTCGGGAAAGCGCACCTCGAGCTTGCCCGCCTCCCCCAGAAACTCAAGCTCGAGAAACGAGACTGGCGAGACCCCCCAGGGCCGATCGCGTTCGAGCCAGCGATACTCGTCGAGGCGCTCCGAGCCCAGGACGATCCAGATCAGGAAATTGGTATCGAGGACGGACTTCAACGGCGAGACCCTGCGCGAAGGCGAAGCTCCGCCTCCGGCCCACCCCCGGGTGCCCCGGGTACGACGTCACCCCCGCCGTCCCTCAGTCGCTTTCCACGACCGTACGTTGGGGCGCTCGAGCTCGCGAGCCGCGCTACGCGCGTGCCCTGGCCGCCGCGCGGTCCGGCTGCGCCGCCAGCTCGTTGACGTACGCCAGCCAGCCGTACTCCTCCCCAGCCCGTCCGTGGACGATTTCCAGGAACCGCGTCTGGAGCGCGAGGGTGATGGGGCCGGCCCTGCCCGGGCCGATGGTGATGCGGTCCACGCTGCGGACGGGTGTGACCTCGGCGGCCGTTCCGGTGAAGAACAGCTCGTCGGCGATGTAGAGCATCTCCCGGGGCACGATCTGCTCGCGCACGGCGATCCCCAGGTCGCCTGCGATCTTCACGATGCTGTCCCGCGTGATGCCCGCGAGCTGCGTCCCGTCGAGGGACGGGGTGATGAGCCAGCCCTCGCGCACCAGGAATAGATTCTGCCCGCTCCCCTCGCTTACGAGTCCGCCGGGCCCGACGGCGATCGCCTCGACGTAGCCGTTCGCGAGCGCCTCCATCTTGATGAGCTGCGCGTTGTTGTAATGCCCGGCCGCTTTGGACATCGCGGGGAACGTGTTCGGCTCGGGCCGCTGCCAGCTCGATACGCAGGCGTCCACCCCCTGCTCCAGCGCCCCCTCACCCAGATACGTGCCCCACGGCCAGCAGGGGATGTAGGTCTCGATCGGGCTGGCGACAGGGTTCAGCCCCGCGGAGCCGTAGCCGCGGAGCACCATGGGCCGGATGTAGCACTCCTCGAGCCGGTTCTTCGCCACCGTGGCCGCGCACGCCTCCGCGATCTCGTCCATGGACTGAGGCGGCAGCATGCGGTAGATGCGGCACGAGTCGTAGAGGCGTCGCAGGTGATCGTGGAGCCGAAAGATCGCCGGCCCCTTCGGCGTGCTGTAGCAGCGGATCCCCTCGAAGATGGACGACCCGAACTGCACGGCCAGGCTCAGCAGGTGGACGCGGGCCTCGCGCCACAGGATGAAGTCCCCGTCCTTCCAGATCCAGTCAGCCTCGGTGATCTGTGCAGACATGATCCCTCCTTGCCGTGACCCTGCGATGACGTGCTGCCCGTGATCGCCGGACCGCCCGCGCCGGGCTCCACCACGCCGCATGCCCGGGCCGCCTGCCGCTGTGCTTCTGCACTCGCCGCCCGCCCTTCCCCGCTGGGAAGCTACCCGCCCATGTTCCGCGGAGCCCCGCGTAGACGACGAGCACGAGCACGATGGCGATCCAATTCTCCCGCGTCCATTCGCCCGCCTCCTTCAGGCGTCCACCTACGGCGGATCAGCGGGCGGCGCGTCGTCCGCGGTGCGAGCCGCCCTACCACCCCGCCGGCTCCCACCCAGGACGCGGGACCACCCCTGCCCGCACCCGAATCGCCAGCTCCGCGTCTCTCTCCCCCAACCCCGACCGCCGCGTCGCCGTCGCGCCCCGGGATCAGACCCCGGCGCTCCGCCTCCCGGCGTACCGGGTTCCACTACCCCAGGGGGCGGGTCATGACATAATAGCCCACGAGATGATCCATGGGTTCCGGCGGCATGAGCAGCGTGGCGGGAACAAAGACCAGAGCACCCAGCTCCATGAGCAACCAGAACTGGAGGTAGTCGGAGAACTCCGGCATCACGCCGAACGCCGGCAGCACCCACACGACCAGCCACGAGATCCCCAGGTTCCCGATCCACGCGGCCACGTGAGGGCAACGGTTCCCGGACGCCCGCATAGTACCTACCCCGCGGAACAGCGACAACATGCGCCGGCGCCCGGGAACCTCAGGGCCGCATGCGTGCGGGCTGCCGTTCCTCTTCGCGGCCACTGGCGTCTCGTCCCCGTCCTCGTCACCCAGCGGTACAGTTCGTTACGGTCGACACGTCCCCGCCGTCACCCGCAACCTCGCCCTGTCGGCCCGAGCGCGAAGCTCCTATGATGGGCGCCGGATGCCGCAAACGCACTCACCCGCTAAACCCGCTAGGCCGCTTAGAACCCGCTAAGAACGGAGGCTACGCATGAAGGCGATTCGTGTTCACGAGTTCGGTGGTCCGGAGGTCCTGCGCCTGGACGAGGTCCCGACGCCGGATCCGGCCGCGGGACAGGTCCGCGTGCGCGTGGAGGCCGCGGGGGTGAACTTCATCGACATCTACCACCGCACGGGCCTCTATCCTTCGACGCGGCCGTTCATCCCCGGGCGCGAGGCGGCCGGCGTCGTGGACGCGGTGGGTCCGGGCGTCACGGAGCTCGCGGCCGGCGACCCGGTCGCGTTCGCCATGCACCCCGACGCCTACGCCGAGCTCGTCGTGGTCCCGTGGGAGAAGCTCGTGCGGGTGCCCGATGGCGTCGATCTCGAGACGGCCGCGGCCATCATGCTCCAGGGGATGACCGCCCACTACCTGACCCATTCGACCTACGCGCTCCGGCCAGGCGAGACGGCGCTCGTCCATGCGGCGGCCGGCGGCGTCGGGCTCCTCCTCGTCCAGGTCGCGAAGCGCGCCGCCGGCGCACGCGTGATCGGGACCGTCTCCACGCGGGAGAAGGCGGACCTGGCCCGAAAGGCCGGCGCCGATCACGTGATCCTCTACACCGAGCAGGACTTCGAGGCGGAGGTACGGCGGCTTACGGACGGAAAGGGCGTGGACGTCGTGTACGATTCGGTGGGCGCCGACACCTTCCTCCGGAGCCTGAACTGCCTGAGGCCACGGGGCTACATCGTGCTGTATGGCCAATCGAGCGGCCCGGTGGCGGCCGTCGATCCGCAGATCCTCAACCAGAGGGGCTCGCTCTTCCTATCGCGCCCGAGCCTCGCCCACTACATCGCGGGCCGCAGCGAGCTCCTGGAGCGCGCAGGCGACCTTTTCCGGTGGATCGCCGCCGGAACGCTTGAGGTCCGGATCGACCGGACCTTTCCACTGCCCGAGGCCGCCGAAGCCCACCGGTACATGGAAGGCCGCAAAACGAAGGGAAAGCTCCTCCTCCTGCCGTGAGCGTTGCGCGGTCAGGCCCCGCCGTGAGGGCTGCGCCGTGACAGAATGGCCCAGGAAAGTGGCCATCTGACCCAACCCTGCGGCCGGAGGCACGCGCCGCCCCGGTTTTCAGCCTCAGAGCGCGGGCACGGATTCTGCAGCGAGAACCGGAAAGAAAACGGGTAGGCCATTGCTTGCCCGCACCCGCGGGATCCCCTACTCCCGGAGGCGCGTATGGATCCGTCCGCGCTGCTCATCACCGAGGTAGCCGGAATGGTGATCGTGGCCGTCGTGCTGACGGCGATCCTCGTCCGCGGCACGCCCCGCCCGTCCACGGTTCACGCTCTGGCACCGGCGCGAGAGGCGCCGGGGCTGCCGGTCGCGATCTTCTGCCCCTTGGCAGCGGCGCCCATGAAGGTGCATCTGGGAATCGTCGGCGAGCGGCGGCAGCCGGCGTTCGCGGTCCTCCAATGTGAGTATTTCGCGGACGGCCCTGTCACGTGCGAGCGGGAGTGCCTGCAGGCGGCGGTCCCGGCCTAGCAGGTTCGTGAGGCGAAGCTTCTCCTGATCGTGCGGGCGGATCCGCCTCGCCGCTATGGGTCCGGCTGTCCGCCGGCCGCCGGCCGAGCGCCGTAGAGCGCGGCGTAGAGCCGCGCGTTCTGCCGCACGACCTTCACGTACGCACGCGTCTCCGCAAAGGGGATGCGCTCCGCGAAGAGCTCCTCGTCCTGGTACTCGGGGTGGCTGCGCCAGCGCGCGAGGCGTCTGGGTCCGGCGTTGTACGCGGCCAGCGCGTCGGCGAGACGGCCGTCGTAGCGCCGGAGCAGGTCGGCGAGGAAGAGCGTGCCGAGGCGAATGTTCTCCTGGGGGCGCCTGAGCAGGCTCGGCTGGAAACGCTTGATTCCCGCGCGCCGGGCGAGGGCACGGCCCGTGGAGGGGCGGATCTGCATGAGGCCTACGGCACCGGCGGGGCTCACGGCCCCGGGGTTGAACATGGATTCCTGGCGGATGAGCCCGGCCACGAGATAGGGGTCGAGCCCGCGCTCACTCGACGCCCCGAGGATCTCCTCGCGGTAGGGGAACGGATAGACGATCCGGAGCAGCCGCTCGTTCCACGCGCCTTCGAGGCGGCGGATCTCGCGCCCGAGCAGGATCCCCTCGGCGACGCGGCCGCGGGTGTGGAATCCCTCGGCGAAGGCGTAGAGTCCCCCGTCCTCGCGGGCGAAGTAGCGCTTCAGCCGCTCCAGTTCGTACGCCACCGCGTCTTCCAGGTCCAGCTCGTCCAGCAGCTCCAGGCGGGCAAAGGCACCGGTCACCCGGGTCTCGGCCCGCGGATCGGATACCGGAGCCGGCCGGAGCGTCGCCATCCACTCGAGGTCGCCCATGAGCTCCGCCGCCTGAACGCCGTAGTACGAGGCGGGTTCCTCCTGCCACGCGTCCTGGAGGCGCTGGCGCGCGAGCGCAGGCTCCCCGAGCTGTGAGTAGACGCGCGCCGCCCAATAGCTGGCCTGCTGATAACGCGGCCCGCTCGTGTGCGTGGCCCGGTAGCCGTCGAAGATCTCGAGGGCGGCGGCGTAATCCCCGCCGATGAAGGTGAGCCCACCGAGCCGCATGGCCGACTCGGCAGCGCGCTCCGGGTCCGAACCCGCGTCGATCACCCTGCGGTAGTAGGCGCCGGCGCTGTCCAGCCGGCCGGCATCGTGCTCCAGGTCGGCGAGCAGGAAGAGCGCCTCGGCGGCGGCCCGCTCGCGGGGGAACCGCTCGACGGTCCGCTCGTACATCCTGCGCGCCGCGGTCACGCGGCCGAGCCGCTGGCGCGCGCGCCCCACCAGGAGTAGCGCTTCCGCGGCGACGGCGGCGGGCGCGTCCTCCTCCGCGAGCGCCAGGAGCCGCCGTTCTGCGTCGGCGTAGCGCCGCGCCCGGAAGAGGGCCTGGCCAGCCTCCAGCCGTACCGCTGCCCGTTCCTCCGCTGAGCCCAGCCCGAGGCGCAGGTACGCATCCAGCGCCGTCACTCCACGCCGGACGTTCCCGTTCTGGATGTAGATGCGGCCGGCGCGCAGCCGTTCCTCCGCGCTCGCGCCCCGGAGTGCCTCCAGCATCCGGGCCGCCTCGGTGGCGCTGGTGGAGAGGGGCGCGGCGTCCACGGTTTGTCGCAGCGCCTCCCGTGCCGCCGCCGTATCGCCACCCGCGAGCCTGAGCTCCGCGACGCGCACCCACGCGTCGGCCCGGCCACCAGGGTCGTGGAGATACCAGCCCGCGTTCTCCGCCGCCGCCAGAGCGCCCACGGTGTCCCCGGCAGCCACGCGCGCTCTTGCCGTCGCGCGCCAGCCGCGCTCCCGCGCTAACCCAGGCTCCGTGGCCCAGAGGAGTTGCGTCACCGCCACGGTATCGCCCAGCCGCGACGCAGCGTCGGCGGCGAGGAGGTGGAGCCAGTCGCTGAGCCCGGGAAGGCCGGCAGCCGCCCGCTGGTACGCCTCGAGCGCCGCCTCGTGCTCGTTCCTCCGGGCATGCGCACGGGCGCCCTTCAGCTCCGCGAGCACAGTCGCGCCCGGCGTGTCCTGCGCCGCAAGCTCGAGATAGGCCGAGAACGGATCGCGTGAGCTTCCCCGTGCTCCCGAGGCCATCGCCAGGGAATCCCGCGCCTGCGCATCCGCCAATGGCACAGCCGGGTGACGGAGGTCCGCACCCACCCCTGCCAGGCAGAGGAGGAGAACAGACAGGGCTGCAATCGCTCGCCGCATGGTCAGTCGCACACCGGAGAACCTGACGAGCACCGGACTCTGCTGGCCAACGGGAACCGACTCGCCGGACCTTTGGCGCGAACCACCCACTACCGGACACCCGAGCAAGATCCGCGCCTCCTACGCCGGAGAAAACAGCTTCTTGTACTCGAACGACTTATGAGCTCACGTCGAGTCGCACGGGCTCGACCGGCAGGAATCGCCTTCGGGAATGTTGACCGAACTTAAGGACAAAAGTCCGCTCTGGCAAAGGGCTGGCGCGGAAGAGCCGCGAGATGCGCGACGCCCCCGCTCGGAGCTCGCCTCAGCCGTAGGTCGCGGCACACAGCGGCACGCCGCGCTGCGGCCGTGGGTCCCGGCAGGGTCCCGGCAGGGCTAGAGCGCCGGCACCCACACCGTCACGGCGGCCCAGGACCGCGCCGGGTCGACGGTGTAGCGGGCGTCGCCCATGTGGACAAGCTTCGCGTCTCGACGGCGCTCGATCTGGAAGAACGGGAAGCGCGCCCAGCTCAGGAAGTTCCGGCCATCGCGGACGCGAGTCGCCACCGCGATCGCCGGATCTGGAGCCGGCGGACGCTTCTCCACGGAGTAGCCTCCGGGCGCGAAGCGCGGGGCCGGCAGCCACGCGAAGCTGCCGAACTCGTAGCGAGCCCCGGTGTCGAGGAGGACGAGCCGCTGGAACGGGTTCGCGGGGACCGGCGACACCATCATCCGCTGGGCCGGCGGCAGCCCGCAATGGACCAGCTCCCGGGCGACGATGCGGCGGGCGGCGACGTTCGCGGCGAGCATCAGCGCGACATAGGCGCCCGTGACGGCGAGGGCGAGGCGAGCGGGCCGCCGCGGCTGCACCTTTCGCTCGCCGACCCTCCTCCGTGTCGCGAACACGCCGGCGGTGAGCGCAAGCCAGACCCACGGGTCGATGATGAAGAGCGCGTCCCCATAGGACCACCGCCCGGAGAACGGCATCAGGAACCGCATCCCGTAGGTGTTGAGGAAATCCAGCATCGGATGTGACCAGACGGAGAGCGCCGCCAGGACGAGCAGCCACGGGGCGCTCGCGATCGCGGGAGACCTTGGCCCCTCGGGCATGATGGAACCGGACGGCCCGGACGCCCCGGACGCCCCGGACGCCGCAGGCGCGGCACGCCCAGCAGCGCCGGCGGCATCGTGGTCCGCACCAGCATCGACGGCAGCGGGCATGGATCGCCTCCGGCGCTGCGTCTGGTCCCACAGGAGCATCGCGCCGGTGAGGACGAGCGGCAGGACCAGCATCGCCAGCACGCCGTGCGTCCAGCCGCGCCGGAAGCTCAGGGCCGTGACGTCGCCCCACGCGTAGGAGAGTACGTCGATGTCCGCGAGGTTCGCGCCGACGAGGAGCGTGGTCATGCCCAGGGCCGTGCGGTCTTTCAGGCCGCACTCGCCGAGGGCGGCGCCCGTGAGCGTGTGCGTGATCGGGTCCAGGACGTCACCTCCGTCTATTTCCGAGTCCGCCGCCCGCCGTGCCGGCTGCCGTGCCGGCCGCGGGATGCGCCGCATTCGCAGTGCCCCGCTGCTGCCCGACTCCGCGTCCGGCCAGCCGCTCGTAGAGCTCGAGCACCCGTCGCGTGGTCGAGTCCGCGTCCTCCCTCACGGCGCGAGCCTGGGCCGCCTCGGCGATGCGGAGGCGGCGCGCGTCGTCCGCGAGAAGCTCGACCACTGCGGTCGCCAGGGCTCGGTGGTCTCCCACCGCCACGGTGACGGCCGCCTCGGGCGCCCAGTCGGCCAGATGCCCGACACGCGTACCCACTGTGGGCACTCCGGCAACCGCTGCCTCGAGCGCCACGATCGGGTCCGCCTCGTGACGTGACGAGACGAGAAGCAGATGCGCTCGCTCCATGATCGGACGGAGCTGGGCATGCGGCAAAAAACCGTGGAACGTCACGCACGCCGCCAGGCTGAGTTCCGCCGCGAGCCGCTGCATCGCGCCGTTGAGAGTGTCATAGCCGACAATGTCGAGGTGGAAAGACACGCCCGAGTCGCGGAGCACGCGGGTCCCGAGCAACAGCGTACGCTGGTCCTTCACCAGGTTGAGGCTCGCGACGTGCATGAGCCGTGCAGGTCGGTCGGGCTCTCGCGCCCGAGGCGCCGCGACCGGCCAGCGATCGAGGGCGACACCGAACGGCAACCGCTGCGCCGCGATTCCGAGCGCCCGAGCGCGCTCCGCCGCAGCGGTGCTGGGGACCGTGACGAGCGACGCGGCCGTGACGGCCTTTCTCAGCCACCAACGCCCGCGTCGGGTGAGACACAGTCCGTACCCTATCTCCGGTATCGCGGCCAGGTCGCCGCCGGTCAGATGAAGGAGCAACGGACAGCCGAGGAGTCGTCGGGCCGCCGCCGCCACGATGCCGGACGGGTGGGCCCAGACCGCGTGAAGCATGTCGAGCGGGCGCCGGCGATGCTCGGCCCGCAGTGCGAGCACCGCCCGGAGCCGCCGCGGCCGGGCGCCGATATTGTGGACCTGCGCACCCAGCAGCGTGTAGCGGCTGGGCCGCGGTTCCTGCCGCAGCGCGAACACGTGCAGCTCGTGCACTCGTGCAATGCGCTCGATGAGCCACAGCAGAGAAGGGATGACGCGCTCGGTGCCGGTCCGGTCCACGCCGCCCGGGACGATGAGTCCCACCTTCATCGGCCACCGAGCACGGCTTCGTAGGCGGTCCGAAGCTGCACGCCAACAGCCTCGAAAGAAAGCTCACGCTCGAAGAAGTCACGCGCCGCGCGGCGCAGCACCGCCCGGTCGCGCCCAGACCACTCGATCAAGGCCCGGGCCATCGCGTCGGCGTCTCCCGGAGGGGAAAGTGCGCCCACGGCGCCGCCCCCGGTCATACGCCGAAACGATGGGATGTCTGTGACCAGCGGGGTAGTTCCGCAGGCGAGGGCCTCGAGCACCGCGTACCCGCTCCCCTCCCAGTGGCTGCCGAGCACCAGGAAGTCCGCCGCCCGGCACAGCTCCTCTACGGTCTCGTGCGGAACCGAGCCGAGAAGGTGCACCCTCGTTGCAAGCTGAGGCTCGGCCGCGAGCCGCTGGCGCACCCGTTCCAGCAGCGGCGCCTTCGAGTAGCAGCACCAGAGTTGCGGATCCGGAAGCGACGGGGCGGCCCGGCTCAATGCATCGAGCACCATGAGCGGATCCTTGTTCGCATCGAGTCGGCCGATCCACAGAAGGCACGGATCGCCGTGGAGGCCAGTTCGCTCGCGTGCCGGCTGGATCTCCCCGGGCGTGAACCAGCTCGACGACTCTACTACCTCGAAAACCGGCAGATCGCAGCGGAGAACGCCGGCTTCGATGAACGGAGCTGCCTGCTCCCGGGCCGTGAACGCCACACCCGCGATGCGGGCGAGCCCCCAGCGGTGCAGTGGACGCCGCCACGGCCGCGGCACGCCGTCCCCGTGGTCCTGCACGAGGACCGGAATGCGGGGAAGACTCGCCGTCACTAGCCGCGTCTGGACCGGAAATGACAAGCCTTGAAGGTGAATCGTGTCTGGCCCGAGCTCCGCGACCCGCTGGAGGATCGTCCGGGAAGCTAGTCGAACCCGTCGTCCGAACGGCCAACCCGCCAGGCTCGCTTGCGGCACCGGGACGAACTGATAGGCGATACCGTTCCGCTCGATATGCGCGGTCGCACACGACGCCTGAATCACCGTCACCCGCAC
Organism: Gemmatimonadota bacterium; assembly: GCA_016209885.1. Lineage (GTDB taxonomy): Bacteria > Gemmatimonadota > Gemmatimonadetes > Longimicrobiales > Gaopeijiaceae > JACQVF01. The sequence continues at coordinate 31,842 of JACQVF010000102.1, forward strand.
GCCGGCGCCTAGAGCCGCCTCGGCCACGGCCGAGAGCGTGGGCCAGGCGTGGAGCAGTTCGTCCGGCGAGCGCCCCACGGCGTCCAGATAAAAGCTCAACTGGGCGACGTGCACGAACGCCTCGACCCTTGCCTCGTGCGCCTCGCCTCGAGCTTGCTTCGATGTACCGGTATAGTGATCAGATCCATCACCGGCGTGACTCGACCACTTCTTTCTCTGCACCGATCGACGCGATCGGCTCGGCCCGGTACATGACCCGCGGACCGGTGACGATCAGCCGCCAGAGCACCTCGCCGCTTGGCGACACCTCGTAAACCTCCGTGGGCCCCGTCGAGCCATTCAGTCCCGCGCTCATTCCGAACGCGACGAGCGTATTGCCGTTGAGAAGCCGCCGTGCCGAGCTCACCGCGAACGCAAAGTTGTCCGGCTTTGGCCGCCATTCCCATACCTTGTGCGCTGTACCTAGGCCCAGCTCAAACTCCAACGCACGCGAGTAGTCGCCCTTTTCGAGACGGTTGTCGAACAGCACGACTCGCCCGGGCGAAATCTCGCGCGCCGTGTGCTGCCCGAAGAACTGTTCGCGCTCGTCAATGCCCATCGTCGGATTAACTCCCCCGAGACGCCACTCAATCGCCAGCCAATTCGGTGAGATGGAGATGATCTGGTTGAGGTAATGCACGCTCAGAAGGACGTTGCTCCGTGGACCGATCGCCAGTGAGTTCGCATGCAGCCATTCTGTCCCGAAGCGAGTCCCCCGATCCCTCACCACCGAAAGGTGCTCCCACGAGCTCCAGCGCTTGACCGTACTCCCCTCTTCCGGCGACCACTCCCAAATCGACTCACCCTTCACCCGTTTGCCCCTCACCTCCCGGGCGTCGAAGGCGATGAAGAGAAGCGAGTTCCGAGGCGTCGAGATCACATCGTGATGCATCTCGCGATGGGCGACGTCCTGCGGGAGCTCGTGCAGAACATCTCCGGCGACTGTAACCTCCACGAGGCCGCGGTCCTTGTCCATGAAGACGAAGTTGCCGTTCTGCCGACGCGTCATCCCGAACGGAAAGTCTCGGGTCCGCCAGAACCACACGACCTGGCCACCACCGTCGACGATCGCATACCCCTTGAAGCCCTCCGGGTCATACAGATGCAAGAGGACAAGCGGCATAGTCGGATTGCCCGACGCCGCAAAAGTCATCCGCGCGAGATCCGAGGGGAGCGGTCCCGTCTCGAAGCTGCCCGAGTGGGAGGTGCCTACCACGTCATAGCGGTACGCGCGCTCCGCTCGAAGGCGGGAAAGCAGAATGTCGTGGGCCAAGGCCTGCGCAGATCTGACTTCCAGATCGGGCCCGGCGGCCGTTCCGTATCGAACCGTCAAGGGCGCCGGCGATTGGAGCTCGACCTTGAGGGCGCGAACCAGCGGCCCGGCTTCGATGAGGTCGGTCGCCTGCACGATCGGCGACGGCGCATCCGTAACCGACGTGCATGCGACAAACAAAAGCGGCACCAGAAGCCGCCTCATGTGCCGCGTCCCTCGCCCCGCTGTGCGACGGCGACGGAGCGAGCGAGGATGACGACGCGGCGCACGGACCGCGCCAACCCGGAAGAGTGTCCTCGACCTCGCTGCCATCGAAGCGTGCTGCGGTTGAGTGCAGCGAACCGGTCCAAGTAGGGGTGCCAGAAGCTCATCGCACCTCGAGTTCGTCGAACATGGCTGCCAAAAGCGGCACCGCAGCCATCGGGTGCCCCGCCAGCCGCAGCCGCCAGCCGCCGCGCTCCGCAACCCCACGGATCGCGGGGCCGATCGTGTCTGTGAACTGGTCGAACCCCTCTTCCTCGGACTGGCCGAGCGTCCGCGCGATCTCAGCGGGCTCGACCGTCTCCAGATTGACCTTCGAGCCCGAGCGTTCGAGGACGCAGATACCTGCGTGATCGACCACGGGTCTCGGCGCCAGCGCGCCTGCCTGCGCCGCGTGCACCACAATCTTCTCCTTGCCGTTCGCCAGGAGCGTGGGCAGGCAGCCGGCCAGCTCCGGAAAGCATGTCGCGGCATCGAGCGGGAGGTGCACAAACCCCGGCATCCCCCAGATCCGGAGCCGCGACTCGAGCTGGAGGAACACGACGTCATCGGCAAGAAGGGCCAGGCCGCTCCGCAGCGCCGCATAGCACAGGGTGCTTTTGCCCGCGCCGCTGGGTCCCCAGAGGAGCAGGGCCGTCTCCCCGCGGACGAGCCCGGCGGCGTGGAATGGCTGCCGGTCGAGCTGGGTCAGCACGGCCAGCGTCAACGCCTCAAGGAGGCTGTAGCGAAAGTGGTCGCGATCCCTCACGAACGCGGGCGTCACGTACGCGATGGCCTCTCGGCGTGAAGGATCGGCGATGGCCACGCTTCCCGGCGTATGGATGATCACCCGCTGGTGATCCGGCTTCCGGTATTGGAGCGGCGCGTGGGCGCTCTCGCCCTCACTGCCCGGGTGCACCACTATGACCACGCGTACACCCAGAGGTGACACGAGCTCAGCCGCATTGGCCAGAACACGCCACGGATCGAACGCCTCTTCGGCCGCCTCCACGATACGCGGCGCGTTCGACTCGAAGCGCACGGGGATCCCGAGCACCGGAATCTCTGTGTAGTAATCGACGGGGACAGCTCGATACAGAGGATCCGGCGACGGAACGAAACGGACGGAGTCTTTCACCGCTCAGGTCCGACCGCCGGATGAGCGCATTCCACCTCGCGCACCGCTAGCTCACTGCTCGAAATGAGTCGTTCCACCTGATCCTGGAAAGCGCGCCCGAAGGTATGCACGTCGAACCGCCGCGCGTTCCTCCGCAGCGCCTCAACATCGAAGCTCAACGAGTCGAAGCGCAGTACCGCGGCGGCGAGCGCCTCCGGCGTCGGCTCGTGGAAGAAGACGCCGGTGGGCGACGGCCGGTCACGGGCGTCGTGCGGGCCCCCGTTGGCGTCGATGACAGTCTCCAGCGCGCCACCCGCGCCATAGGCGATGACCGGCGCACCCGCGGCCTGCGCCTCAACGATGGTGATCCCGAAATCCTCGACGCCGGGGAAGACGAAGGCGCGGCAGCGTCCCATCCACTCGGCGACCTCATCATCGCTCTCGCGGCCGGCGAACGCGATGCTGCGCCCGGCCAGGGCGCGCAGCCGCGGCATTTCCGGGCCGTCTCCCACGATGACGAGCCGGCGCCCGAGGCGGTTGAACGCCTCGACCGCCAGATCGACACGCTTGTACGGGACCAGGGCGCTCACGATGAGATAGAAGTCCTCCCGCGAGGCCGCCGGCCGGAACCGGTCGATCTCCACGGGCGGGTAGATCACGTCCGCCGTCCGGCCATAGTAGCGACGGATCCGCCCCGCCACGTGTCTCGAGATGGCGACGAACGCGTCCACCCGTTCCGCCGTCCTCGCGTCCCAGCGCCGCAGCGCGGGCGCCGCCACGGCCATGGCGCCGCGCACCCACGGCCGTGCGCGGCCTGCACCGAAGTAATCGTCGTAGCGGTCCCACACGTAGCGCATGGGCGTATGGCAGTAACAGAGATGCGGCACGCCCAGTGGGGCGCGCACGGCCTTCGCCGCGCAGTGACTGCTCGAGATGACGAGATCGAAGCCGCGCAGGTCGAAACGCTCCACCGCCGCGGGGAAGAGAGGCAAATAGTACCGGTAGAGTTCCGCGGCGCGGGGGAGCCTGCTGACGAAAGACGTGTGGATCGGGTGCTCCTCGATGCGTCGAGACACGGAGCCCGGGACGTGAAGCAGCGTGAAGATCTCCGCGTCCGGATAGAGCGCGAGGAGCGCCTCCAGCACGCGCTCGCCTCCCCGCATGCCGGTGAGCCAATCGTGGACAAGGGCGACGCGGGTCACGGCCAGCAGGTCGCTGAAGAACTTGAGCCCGGGGACGGGCGCGCGGCGAGGCACGCACTCAGGACCTGTTCCGGCGCGGCCGCAGGCTCGAGGATCAGCACCTGCCCACGGCCGAGCGGCGCCCATTCGGCGGGATCCGCGAACCGGTTCCACAGCACCACGACCCGCGGCGTGCCGGCCAGCGCGGCCAGGTGGGACGCGAAGGAATCCGCGCCCACGTAGACCGATGCCCGCCGGAAAACCCCCGCCAGCGCGGCGATGTCCGTGGCGCCGGCCACCAACCGCACGGGCAGCCCTTCAAACGCTCCGGCCAGCCACGTCCGTTCGGCCGCGGTCCCGGTCACGATCACGCTCCACCGGTCGCGACAGAGCTGCTGTGCCACGCTGCGCCAGCACGCGTCCGGCCAACGCTTCCGCGGGCGGGTACCCGGGTGCAGGACTGCGTACTCGGATCGACCGGCGTCCAGGCGCGCCAGCACCTCTTCGGCCGCCGCCGCGCCCGCGCGCAGCAGATAGCCGATGTCGGGATCCGCCCTCGCCGGTCGCGCCGTGCATACGCCGCTCCACCCGCGAAGCGCGTCCACCACGTCCTGGAATCGCCGTACCTCGTGCACGTCCCCGCGCCGGCGGACCTCGAGGTCCAGGAGAAACCGGAATCCGCCGGTGCCGAAGCCCACCAGGCAGCCGGGCCGCAGCAGCCGGAGGAGCGGGAGCGCGTTCGGAAAGTACGATCGCAGCTCGATCACCAGGTCAAACCGCTCGCGCCGCAGCGGCGGGAGCACCGCCGCGAGCGAGCGGATCCAGCGGACCGAGCGACTCACAGGGCGCGCCGTCCAGTTCAACAGCATGCTGTCGTACGCGTGGACCCGCGCCACCGCGGGATGCCCGCGAAGCAGGGGCGCCGCCCTGCTGGAGACGAGGAAGTCGATCTCGGCTCCCGGAAAGAGGCGCTTCAGAGCCGCCGGCACCCCCGTGGACAGAAGGACGTCCCCCAGGTGCGCGATGTTCGCCACCAGCACCTTTCTCGGCCGAAACGGGACCGTACGCCGCCGCAAGTGCGGCCTCACCAGCCGCCCACCAGCCCGGTCCAGGAGGCCGAGCGCCGCGTAGAGCCAGGGCTTGGACGTCCTGATCCCGCGGACCCCGCGTCGCTCTCCTCGCGTCATGACGGGTTCCATGCTCGGGCCACGGGAAGCGGCGACGTTACGCCTCCAACCAATCAAGGAGGCAGTCACGGCCGACTCTACTCGTGGCCACGGAGGACCACGGGGACGGAGCGCACGAGGATGGCGAGGTCGCGCCGGAAGGAACGGTCGCGCACGTAGTCCAGCTCGACGTGCGCACGCCCCGGGTAGTCGGGCCGCCCGCGCCCGCGGCTCGTCCACTCCCCGAAGATCCCGGGCTTCTCCGCCAGCAGCTCGTCCACGGCGGCGCCGAAGTGGACCAGCTCCTCCTGCACCACCGGCCGCGGCCCCACCAGCGACATCGTCCCGTTCAGCACATTGAAGAGCTGGGGCAGCTCGTCCAGGTACGTGCGCCGGAGCCAGCGGCCCACCTGCGTCACCCGGGGATCGTCGTCCGCCGGAAGCTTGAACCCGTTCCGCAAGTGGCGCTCCCTGAGGGAGGCGTCGCGATCCAGCGCGCGCTCGGCGTCCACGCCCATCGTCCGCAGCTTCCAGCAGCGGAACGGCTTGCCGCCCTGTCCGACCCGGTGATGGCCGAAGAAGACCGGACGGCCTGAGCCGAGGAACACCGCAAGCGCGGCTGCGGTGAGGAGCGGCGCCGAGAGCACCAGAAGAACGAGCCCACCGGTCAGGTCCACGGCCCTCCGCGCCGCGCGGTTGAGCGTGTCGGCGACCGCCGATCGGGATCCCGCCCCCAGCCCCTCGACCCTCGTGCGAAGTCCAGACCGCTGCGGCGTCCCGCGGATCCACGCGGAGGACCACCGCAAGGAGCGGTCGGCGCGCTCGTGCCCCACCTGGGCGATCAGCAGGTCGATTGCGCCCGCGCAGAAGAGGGTGAGTAGATGGAAAGATCGAACAAAGTCGAGCCGCATTCACACTCCCGGCCTTGGGGTCACGCGCTCGCCCGCACGCGCCACAGGCCCGACACGGGCGCAGGTTCAGACGAACAGGTCGCTGAAGACTTTGGCGACTTGTTAGCTTTAATACTCGAACTTCGAGCCGTCAACGTTGTGGGGACCGTAATAAGTGGCCACCCCACCGACGCTGAAGCAGGGGCGACCTCGTCCGGACCCCACCCCTGCGATCTTCCCGCAGCGCGCCGGGGGGCCGGGAGCCGGGCGCCCGCGGGAGCAGCGCCGCCCGGGTCTGCGGCCCGTTGACGGGCGACACCTTTCCGAATCACGTTGCCGTGGCGCTGCGTCTCGGCCGCGGTCGCGCGCCGTTCGGTGAGCGGGGCAAGGATGAGCGACTACTTGGAGAAGCTGACGGCGGATGCCATCGCCGAGCGCTTCCGCTGGGCGCGCCGACACGGTCATCCGTCGTACGTCTGGCCGGAGGTGCCGATCGCCGCCTGGCGTGCTTGCCTGCGCGAGATCGAGCGCTGCGTTACAGAAGCCCTGCGCGGGGGTCCCTCTCCGATTCCCATCGCCGTGCCCGAGGACGCCGCTACCCGCGCGCTTGGCGTGGCCGCGTTCACCTCGGGAATGGGCCCGCTGCTTGGATACTGGTTCGAGGTCGGGCTGCTGGAAGGCGATGGGGACGTGGCGGCGTTGCTGCGCCTTCATCTCGACCACGGGCGGCGGCGGGCGCGGCGCCTCGCGGAAGAGCTCTCTCGCGTGCTGGATCTGCTCGCCAGCGCAGGCATTGCGGCCGTCGTGGTGAAGGGAGCGTCCACGGCCCACCTCTACTTCCCGGATCCCGGCACGCGGCCGGCCGCGGACATCGATCTGGTGGTGCCCACCCGTGACCTCCGGGTCGCGACCCGCGTGCTGGAGCAAGCGCGGTATACGCCGACGGTGCGGCAGTCACGGCCCTACAAGTGCGATTGGGTGCCACCCGGCGCTCCGCGGGCGCTCTGCTCCCTCGAGCTCAGCCATGCGGACAACCCGTACGCCATCGAGGTTCATGACTCTCTCGAGCGGACCTTCTTCGGCGTGCGGACCGTCCGCCTGGGGCCGGCAGACGCAGCGAACACGGAACCGTGGGAGGCCTTCCATGCCGGTGCCCGCGTGCTTGCGCCCCCGCTCGAGCTCGCGTTCCTCGCCGTGCATGCGTCCGAGGAGCTGCACGAGCTCCAGCTCCTGCGCATCGTGGAGCTGGTCTTCGTGATTCGGCGGAACCTGGCGAGCCGGCGGCTGAACTGGGAGGCGGTGGCGCGCGCCCTCGAGGACGCGGACGCCCTGCGCTTCGCGTACCCGGCGTTCGAGCTGGCAGAGCGCATGGTGCCGGGGATCGTCGACGACGGCTTCCGGCAACGGCTCGCACGCGCGGCGACCCCGCGGATGCGCCGGGTGCTTCAGCGCCTGACGCCGTCCACGGTGCAGTGCCCCGAGGCGTTGTCGCTGGAAGAGCGTTTCATGTGGGCGGCGGGGCCACTGGAGCTCGCGCGGCGCGCCGTCTATCTGCTCTGGCCGACCCACGCGGCGGACTCGAGGCGACCTCTCGGGACGCTGTACGCGGAGCGGATGTTCAGGGTGTTCCGTGGCCGCGTCTCGCTGCGCACGCCGGCGCTCACGCCCGACCGCGGGGACGGCCGGCCGGAGGCCTAGCAGGTCGCAGAAGAACTAGAGGCGGTCGCGCGGACGGGCGAAATCGAGGGCGGACGTCTCCGAGCCGTCGAGCGCTCCGGCCCCGGCGGGAGCTGCGCTGCCGGCGCGCCGGAGGCCGAGGATCAGCGCCACGGCACCGCCGAGCGCGACGGCGCCTGCCACTGCGAAGAGCAGATCGAACGACCCCGCCTCCAGGAGCGCGCCGCCCGCGCCTGCGCCCACGAGTCCGCTCAGCTCCGTGGCGCCATTCCGCCAGCTCGAGACCGCACCGTGGCGGCTGCGTGGCGCGCGTTCCAGCAGAACCTGGTCGATGAGCGGGTTCGTAGCCGGAGGAACGATCCCCTGGAGCAGATAGAGGGCGATGGCCAGCGGCAGCGCGCCGGCAGCGGCCAGGACCCAGAGGGCCGGTGCGAAGAGAAGCATCCATGCCGCCAGCATGCAGCGGACACCCACGCGGCCGGCCGCGGCACCGCTACCGAAGATCACCGCCGCCGTGAGCGCCTGCGCCGCGGCGAAGATCCAGCCGATGCGATCCGGCGCGGCACCATGCACGCGCTGGAAGTACAGGTTGAAGAATGGGATCACCAGGCCGCCGGCGGTCATCCACACGGCCACCAGCACGACGAGCGTCACCAGCGGCCTCGGAATCCGCAGGCCCGCGAGCGCCTGCCGCGCCCGGGCAGGCAGCGTGGCGACCGGCGGTCCCGCAGCGCTGGACGCGATGATCGCCGCACCGGCTCCTCGGCGCACGAACGCGAAGGCCGCGCCGCCCAGCGCCGTCCCTACGGCGCCGGTCACCAGGCCGCCGCGCACGCCGCCGACGCCACTCAGCCCGAGCGCCGCCTCCAGTCGCCCGGGCACCTCGCCTGCCGTCGCCATCCACGCGGCACCGCTGCCCACCAGCAACGCCACGTTCCAGGAGAACGCCCGGGAACGAAGCGCCGGCGGCGCGAGTTCCATCACGATCGGACCCATGGCCACGCGCCAAACGGCAGCGCCGGCACCGGCGATGAACGCGGTGGCGCAGATCGCAAGCGGGCGCACGACGAACGCGCCGGCGGTGAGCCCAAGGGCGGTGAGCACGGCCGCCGCGACATAGGCCGCCCGCGCGCCCAGCCGGTCCACGACGATCCCGGCGGGGGCCAGCGAGGCGAGGCCGCCGGCGGTAAGCGCAGCAGCCGCCAGCCCCATCACGGATTCCCGGAGCCCTAGCGCATCCAGGTAGAAGTTGTAGAGGAAGGCGTGAAAGAAGAGGCCGGCGGCGAACAACACGTTCGCGACGAAGAACAGGACGAGCTCGTCCCAGGGTGCCGCGCCTGCCGCGCTCTGGCGTTCCATGGCGAACCGGCTCACTTTCGGGGGCCGTCCGCCGGTATCGGAGATCGACCGCTCGACTGGAGGAAAGTCATGCCGCGAGCCCTGTACGGCCATCCGATCCTCAGTTCGATCGCCACCATCATCATCGCGAGCCTCGCGCTCCCTCGACCCGTCCGCAGCGCCGAGTCGCGCGCAGCGCCTGCGGCGCCTCAGGAGCGGGACACCGCCCGAACGCCGGTGGTCCCTCTCCCGCCCCTGGTCGTCACCGCTACCCGCGTCCCCGTGAAGGCGGACCTCGTCGGCTTCGCCATCACCGTCGTCACACCCGCGGAGCTCGCCGCGGAGCGGCCGCTCTACGCCGCCGATGCGCTCCGCGATCTTCCGGGCGCATTCATCGACGAAGCCGTGGGCCCCGGGGGACCAACAATAGTACGCCTGCGCGGCGGCGAGGAAGTGTTCACTCAGATCCTGGTGGACGGCGTACAGGTGAACCAGAACGGCGGGTTCTTCGATTTCCAGGGACTGACGCTCACGAACGTGGAACGCGTGGAGGTCGCCCGCGGACCTCAGAGCGCGCTCTACGGCTCGTCGGCCGTGAGCGGCGTGGTCCAGTTCCTCACGCCCCGCGGAGAGTTGAGCCCACCGCGCTTGGTGCTGACAGCGGCAGGCGGCGATGCCGCGCGCAACGGCGGAAGCTTCCGCGGTATCGCCGAGGTCGCCGGCGGCGCCGCCAGGCTCCGTTACTCCGGCGGCGTGGGGACCGCGTACAACCGTGGGATCTACGCGCAGCCGCACGACACGCGCACGCTCGACGGCTCGCTCCGGATCGACTGGAGCCCCTCGGACCGCTGGGACCTGACGGGGACGGCGCGTTTCGCGGGCGTCGAGTCGAACCATCCGGTCCGCGACCCCGGCGCCACGCGCGCGCCGCTCGACCCCAACGCGCGGCTCGAGCGCGACCGCTGGATCCCCTCGCTCCTGCTACGATACGCACCGTCGGAACGCTGGATGCACCGGCTGCGGGCCTCGCTCTACCGCGAGGACTTCCTCTTCGCCGACGAGTTCGACGGCGTGAGCCAGAAGCGCACGTACGACTTCTTCATCTTCGACGCGAATCTCGTGTTCACCAGCGATCTGTGGCGCACCACGCTCGAGTACGTGGGGAGTTATCGCCCACGCGCGGGCCCGGGCGCCGGCGCGTTCACCCTGTCCTACGGCGGTCAGTGGGAGCGCGAGGAGCTCAGCGACCGCATCACAGGGGACTTCCAGGACAGGCTCTCGCTGGATCGCAGCAGCGTGGCCGGTTTCATCGAGTTGCTCGCCGCCCTCGGCCCGCGGCTGAGCCTGGTGGCCGGCGCGCGGGCGGAGAAGTTCGAAGACCTGGAGGTAGAGTTCACGCCGCGGGCGAGCGCCGTGGTCCGGCTACTCGGCGACGCGCTCTCGCTGCGCATCGCCGCCGGCCGCGCCTACAAGGCGCCCAACCTGCAGCAGCAGTACGTGGACAACCCGTTCATCGCGGCGAACCCGGATCTCGAGCCGGAGACGAGCACGAGCTGGGAGGTGGGCGCCGACCTGCGCAGCCGCGACGGCCGGCTGTACGGGGGACTCACGTATTTCCGACAGGAATTCGACAACCTGATCCGCACCGTGGCCCAGGAGAGCTCGACGCAGCAAATCAACCGCAACCTGGGGAAGAGCCGCGCCCAGGGGATCGAGTGGAGCGTGCGCTACCAGCCGGGCACTCGCGTGCTCGTGGGCAGCGATGGCTCCTGGATCGACATGGAGATCCTGGACAACCGCGGGCTCTCCGCGTCCGAGTTCCCCCGCGGGCAACCGCTGCCGTTTCGGCCCGCCGCGGTTGGCAGCGCCTTCCTGCAAGTCACGCCTGTGGAGCGCGTGACCGCGGCGCTGCGCGGCACGCTGGTGGGTCGGCAGTGGGTGCTCACGGAGCGGTTCAGCGGCCGGCGCGTCGAGCTCGACGCCTACGTGCTGGCCGGACTCAACGCGAGCGTCACGGTCTCGCCGCACCTCGAGCTCTATACGCGGGTGGACAACCTCTTCGACACCGCGTACGAGACCGCATTCGACCGTCCCGGGATCCCGCTGACCGCGGCCGTGGGCGCACGGCTCACAAACTAGTGCTCCATGAGCGCGAGCGCGTCCGCGACGGCCGCGCCAGCCGCCGTATTGTTGAAGATGCTCCAGACCTCACGGGCCTCCCGGTGTTCGCGCGCACGCTCCGCGAGCGCATCGAGGAAGGAAGGCGCTTCGCCACGCTCCTCGGGTCTCCTCGGCCTTCGCGCTTCCCGTTCAGCGGGCGGGGTCACAGGCGAGCGGGCGAGGCCGGCGGCCGCCGTTCCAGGGCTACCCCGTCCCTCAGCTCGTAGACGATGTCCGCCGCCTCGGTGACCGCGGGCCGGTGCGAGACCGCGACGATTGTCACCCGCCCGCGCAGCGCGTGCAGCGTCGCGCAGATCGCTGCCTCCGTGGCCTGGTCCAGCTCGCCCGTGGCTTCATCGAGCACGAGGAGCTTCGGACGCCGCGCCAGCGCCCGGGCCAGCGCGATGCGCTGGCGCTCGCCGCCAGAAAGCTTGAGCCCGCGCTCACCCACCACCGTGTCCAGACCTCGTGGCAGCGCGGTCACGAAATCCCAAGCGCCCGCGTCCCGCAGCGCCGCCTCGATGGTCTCGTGGTTCCCCCTCTCGTCGCCGAGGCTCACGTTGCCGGCGATGCTGTCGTGGAACAGGATGTTCTCCTGGGGCACATAGCCGATCCGCCGCCGCCATGCTCCGAGGTCCAGCGCGTCCAGCGGCTGGCCGTCCACGCGGATCTCGCCGGCGTCCGGATGATGGAGTCCGAGGATGAGGTCCGCGATCGTCGTCTTGCCGGCGCCGGAGGGGCCCGTGAGGACCGTGAACGAGCCGGCTGGAATCGTAAACGAGACCTCGCGCAGCACCGGCGTCCCTTCGTGGGCGAACGAGACGCCCCGGAACTCGATCGCCTCCCCGAGCGCCGGCGGAGGTTGAGCGCCGGTCGCGCGCTCGCGCGCGGCCTCGGCCCCGCGGGCCTGCGCATCCAGCGACCAGAACGCGCTCTCCGCCGCCGCCATCGCCTGGTACTGCGTCTGCACCACGTGCAATCGGCCGACGATGCGATGGAAGAGGAACACGAGAAGGATAAGCGTGGCGAACGGCTCACCGCCCCACCGCACCGCGAGGTACAGCCCCACGGCGATGAGCGTCGCGACCAGCGGCTCCTGGAAGGACTGGAGCGACTCGACGGCCAGCACGTGCCGCTGCTCGGCGGCCCGGAGGCCCCGGGTCTCCCGCTCGAAGAGCGGCAGGATCCGCTCCTCCGCGCCCATCGCCTTGATCGCCTTGATCCCCTGCACCACGTCCGTGAGGCGTGAGGCCAGGAACCGGGTCACGGCCGTCTGCTCGGCGCCGGAGCGCCGGCTCATGCGGACGAAACCACCCAGGAGGAGCGCGATGGCGCCGCCGGCCAGCACCGCGAGGAACGCGACCTCCCAGGATACAAGCAGCACGAGCGCCGCGTACACCACAAGCTGGATGAGCCCAGCGAGCGCGGCGCATGCGTCGCGATAGGCGAAGCCCGCCCAGAACGCCTCCCGGGTCACCGCGTTCGCGAACTGGCCCGCCGGCTGACTGGCGAAGTAGCTCCAGCGTGCGGCCATGAGCGCCCGGATGAGACGGAGCCGCAGGTCGCCCGCGACCCGCGCCACGGTATAGCCCACGCGCTTCATGGCGAGCCAACGGAAGAGCGCCTTGAGGGCGAGGCCGGCAACCACGAGGACCAACAGCGTCGCGAGCGTGGGCCGGAGACCCAGCACGCCGAGGAGTCCGTGCGTCACTCGCGCCAGGAGCGAGCGCTCACCCGCCGGCTCACCCGTGGCCAGCTCGAGCACCGGGAGCAGCACGGCGAGCCCCACCCCTTCCGCCACACCCGAAAGGATGAGCAGCGCCACCATCGCCGCCGTGGCGAGGGGATAGCTCCTCAGGAAATATGCGATGAATGCCCCGCCGCGACGCTCCATGACCCGCCTGCGCTCGGAAGCCTGGCCTCGTTTCCGGAATTATGCGCCGCGCCCCGGCGAATGGGTATAGCCCATCGCGGCGGGCAGCAGGCTATCTTTGGTGGGTGGACGCTCCAGCGACCGGAGCCGGGGGCCCGCCCGCAGCACGGGCTCGTCCGCGCGCACGCTTCTTTCTTCAGCGACCTGGTGATCCGGCGAGACTGCATGGCCAGACCTGAGAGGACGCCGCGCCGCATCGAGATCGACTACCCGCCGTGGGTCGAGTCGCAGGTGGACTGGAGCTGCCTCTACGCGGAGCGCGTGGAGCGCGTGCGCCTGGTGATCGAGCTGGCCCGCGAGAACGTGCTCCACGAAACCGGCGGCCCGTTCGGCGGCGCAGTCTTCGAGGGCGGGACCGGGCGCCTGGTGGCCGTGGGCGTGAACCTGGTGGTGCCGTCCCGTAATTCGGTGCTCCACGCCGAGATCCTCGCGCTCATGGGGGCGGAGTCGCGGCTCGGCTCCCATTCCCTCGGCGCCCCAGGCATGCCGCGCCACGAGCTGGTGACCTCGTGCGAACCGTGCGCCATGTGCCTGGGCGCGATCCTGTGGAGTGGCGTCACGCGGCTCGTGGCCGCAGCCTCCCGCGACGACGCGCGCCGGCTCGGCTTCGATGAAGGCCCGCTCTTTCCCGAGTCGTACCGCTACGTGGAGGAGCGCGGGGTCGAGATCGTGCGCGGCGTGCTGCGCGAGGAATCCGTGGCGGTGCTGCGCCTCTACGAGGAGCGAGGCGGAATTATCTACAACGGGTGAGGTCATTCCCCCGGACCCCTGCTCAGGGCTGCCGGCGGACGCGTACCTCGACGCGGAATACGCGTCCCGGGTCGGGGAAGCCGAAGATGAGCGTCGCCCTCTCGTCGAAGAGCCGGTCCACGCGGAGCGCCGTGTCGAGCGCGTAGTCGCCCAGATCCCACTCGTGGCGCGCGGCCGCCGCGACCGTCCAGAACGGCGGCAGCCGGTTCACCGCGGCCGGGACCGTGTTGCGCGCGCCCGTGCCCCTGGCCTCCGCCTCGAGCCTCCAGGCGCCCGGCGCCCACTCCGCCCGCAGCACCGTCACGTTCCGCGGCCGGTAGAGCACCTGAACCGCTTCAGCGCCCTGGGCACCACCCGCGCGGTCGTACGTGACCCGCGCGTACGAGTGCCCGAGGGACACGTGCAGGTCGGCGGCCGGGAGCTGGAGGGCGACGTCGCCCTCGAAGCCGCGCCGCTTCACGTCGAAGTTCTCCGGCCTCCACACGAACCGGAAATCTGGCGCCCAGATGATCATGTCGCGGACGTCGCCGCGGTAGGCCGCCGCCCGCACCGCCGTGCGCACGGGCCCGGTACGCGCCTCCGCACGGACGCCGAGCTCGATCTCCGACGGCACGCGCTCGGCCCTGAGCTCCGGGTTCGGCGTCACGCCGACCGCCTCCTGGAAAAACTGGTCCCCCAGCGACGGCGGGCTGTAGCCACTCCGGTTCGCCACGTGCACGTTGACGGGACCGGCGTGCACGCTCGCCGTGAGCGCACGGTTGAGGACCCATTCGTGCCGCAGGTCATCGAAGTCGGCGCGCAGAAGGGCGGCCAGCGAGAGGTCCGTCTCCCCCAGGCGACCGCCCGCCGCGCCGTGGGCGAACAGTCCGGCGACCCGCCGGTCCCGGGGGGCACTGCTCGAGAGATTCGACGCCCGGATCCGGTGCCATGCCAGGTCGAGGCCGGTCCCGAGGCCGCGGACCATGCCTCGACGACCGCCCTCCAGGTGCGCCTCGAGGTCTATGGACTCCACCGCCACGCTGTCGTCATACGGGAGCCCGAAGGGGGGCGCCGGGTCACGCACCCGCACCGTCCGGCGTATGCCGGCCAGCGAAAGATGCGTGGCCGCGCCAGGCCCGAGGCGGTCCCAGACCGCAGACGCGCGCGCGCGCTCGAGCTCCTGCCTCGCCCGAGGGGACGGCGCGAACCCCTTGCCCGGGAGCCCGCGGCGCATCGCCTCGAAGCCGCCGCGCACCCGGAGCTCTCCGCCCGCCACATCCGCGAACGCGCTCCCGAACACGCCGTGCTCGCCGAGATCCGCGTTCCTGCGACGGCCTCTGCCGCCCCCGACCTCGGGCGGCAGCTCGAAGTCGAACCCGCCTCCCAGCCCCTGCGCCCTGACGCCCGCGCCCCAGCCCACCCGTCCCCCAGCGCCCCACGCCGCGGACGCCGCCCACGCGCCGAGAGAGCCACCGGCAACCACCAGCTCCGGTTGCGCCGCCCCACGCCGCGTCTCGACGAGGATGACCCCCGCCTCCGCGCGTGGGCCGTAACGCGCGGACTGTGCGCCCGGCAGCAGGGTCACGGCCTCGATCTCGTCCGCCGCCAGCGCGCTGAGGTCCGCCTCCCCGGTGACGGGATCGTTGAGTGCCACGCCGTCCAGCAGCACGAGCACCGCATCCGTGCCGCTCCCACGAATGCTCACGGTCTCGGGGCCGCCCTCCGACGTGCGCCGTACCACCACCCCCGGCAAACGCGCCACCAGGTCGGCCGCGGTGCGCGCCCCCGATCCCTCCACGGCCGCACGCACGATCCGAACGCTGCCCTGCTCCCGCGCGCCCACGACCGCCAGCCCCGCAATCGGCACGGGCACGGGCGCCAGGGCGAGATCCATGCGGCGAGCGCGGCCGTTCTCGATTTCCACCGGCCGCGTCGCCTCCGCATAGCCCAGCCGCAGCACGCGCATGGTGTAGTGCCCCGGCTCCAGCCCGCGCAGCCGATATGCGCCCGCCGCGTCCGAAAGCGCCCGACGGTCCAGCTCAAGGAGTTCGACGGAGGCCGCCTGTACCGGCGCCCCGGTCTCGGCGTCCGTGACGCGCCCCAGAAGCTCGCCCGGGCTCTGGGCCGCAGCCGCGCATACCGCGGAGGACAGGAGCATGGCCGCCGCGTAGACGGCGCCTACGCGTGGCACGAGACACGAAAAACCCCACCC
>JACQVF010000103.1 GCA_016209885.1 Gemmatimonadota bacterium
CACATGGCCCGGTCCCACGAAAGGCTCCATAGCCGTGATGCTATCGCCTATTCCTGGCCACGCCTGTTGTGGCTCGTGGTACGATCATGCATGGCCAAGCCACATACTCACCACTTAATTCTTGAGCAGCCCCTAAAGTCGCTCAGGCAGGCAAGCCACCAGTAAAATAGGTGACGATCCGTGAGCGGCAGCTAACTCCGCGCTTCAGCCGCCGCCGATTCAGTGGTGTTCGCGAGCCTCCGGGGCTCTGTCGAATGTCCCGTCCTCCTTGTCGGCCGCGGCTGAGCGCGAACGTTAGGCCGATACCAACGTGATTCCCATGAACGGAACGCGTGCCATCCGGTGTAGCGAGGACGAATTCGACGAGGCGGACTTCCTCTACCCTCCAGACGAGGATCCCGATGATCCTGACGGCGAGGGCGACGACCACGACGACGGCGAGGAAGACGGTGAGTGGGATGACAACCCGTTCGAAGGGCCTGGGAACCCAGACTCAGAGCCCCAGACATGCGCAGTTATCTTTCCTACGCTGGAGGCTCGAGCACGAGCCGCAGGTCGGTCCCCGGATAGTGCGTTTCGTAGGAGTTGAGAAAGTCACAGAGTTCGGCCAGAGCGCGGTTGGAGCGCCAGTTGGCCATGGCGTGCAGGCGAACCAGGAGGGTGCCGGCGGCGCGGTCCGGGATGATGTCGGCGGGTAGCTGGAAGACCTGGCGCATAAAGGAGCGGGCTTCATCGTCATGGTGGTAACCGAGGCAGGGACCGACGATGTTGGCGAGTTCCGTTTCGGCGCGGTATGCCACCATCTTGATTTGGTCCACTAAGATCTTGCGCTCTTGCTCGAGCTGGACAACGGTATCAGGATCGCGAATCTCGCCGAGGGCCACGCGGGTGGGAAGCGCTTTGTACTCGTCGCGGGTCTTTTCCAGACGCGCCTCTGCAGTCGCCACGAGTCCGCCGAGCTCTTCGCGTCTGGTTGCGGAATCGGCGAAGTCCGCAAGGACCAGCTCCCCATACTCTTGCTTCAGCATGCGGAGCTCATTCTGAAGGGTCCCGAGGTCCTTCTTCTTTTCCTTCTTTGTGGGGTTTGGAACCATGCGCTCCGGGTCCGCCGGTTCCACCGTATAGGTCGGCAGGTGATCGAGATCGAACTCGTGACGCATGTAGCGGAAGAAGTTCTCCTGTCGCCAGCGCGAGAACATGCGCTCGGCAACCGCAAGCACGGAGAGATCCGTGCGGGTGGTGACGACGGAGGTCTGGTGTCCGTCATCGGTGAGGCAGCGCACCTCCCGAACGGTGAAGCCATTGGAAAGCGTGAGCGGCCGCTCCGCCAGCTTGTGGACCACGCTTCTGTTGCCGGCCTCGCGACTGTCGTGCTCCGCGAATTCCTCCTGCGGCCAGGGCTGATAGCTGCCCTTTCGATACGTCATCACGTCGAAACCCTTCCTCCTCCACTTCTTGAAGCTTGTCGGGCTCCAGCACTCCCGGTCCATGACGAGCGTGACGCGGCGTTTGCCGGCGAGTTCGCGCACCTCCGGCAGGACCGCTTGCTCCAGCACCGCCAGCAGACCTTCGTTTCCCGGAGCGGTCACGAAGAAGAGCGGGTCGGCGAAGGCGTCGTTCACCCAATAGTCCGTGCTGGCCGGCATGCACAGCCGCCGTCTGGGCACATGCGTCTTCGGCAGGCTGTGCTTGCGCCCGTGATATGGACGCAGGTGACCGTCCACGTACAGAAAGCCCAGCAAGTCGGGCTGTTCGCTGGCCCACCGGTCTGCAAAAGCTGCCTGGAGCGTCAGGGCCTCTTCACGCCCTCCCATCTCGGCCAGCTTGCGCCGCAGCGTCTTCATCTCCGGCGAGCGGTCCAGCCCCAGCACCAGCCCGAATTCGCCCGGGGCGTGCGAGGGGAGCTGCTCGGTGCTCTTGATCCGAAGCAGCGCCATGAAGACGAGCGTGGTGAGCACGGCGTTCAGCCCGTAGTAGCCGTTGCGGAGTGCGCCGTAGACCTGACTGCCCACTTCGTAGAGCCCCTGCGCCACCAGCGCCGGAAGCGCCACCATAATGCCCGCTTTCGCCACGCTCTCGGCCGCCGTGAAAGACGGTGCCGCTTCCGGCAGCTTCCCGACCGCCGCCAGAGTGCGCTCCGCGTGACGCTTGACCGCCACTCCGCCCTGGCTCGTGCGATCCTCCTCGTTCCGCGCCCTGGGCCCTTTCAAGGGTGTGGCCGGCTCGGGTGGCTTCGCCGGCCTCAGGCGTCCCTGCTTCAAGGCTTGACGAATCGCCCCTTCACTCACCTCCAGCGCTCGGGCGGTCTGGCGATTCGAGGCGCCCTGTGCCAGCAACTCCTGCGCTCGCTCGAGCCTTTCGCCCTCCAGCTTGTGCGGCCCCTTCGGCCCCGACTTCTGCGTCCTGAGCGCTCGGACGCCACCCTCTGCGTATCGGTCCCGGTATTCGAAGACCATGCTGCGGTGGATGCCCAGCGCTTGCGCGAGTGCCTTGGGCGGCGCCACATCCATCCACGGCTGACTCACCATCGCGACCGCCACGCGCCGCGCTTCCGCATCATCCTCCTGGAACATGAACATCGGCCCGCCGGCGTTGAAGAGCACGACGCGTCCGTCCTGGTGCGCCACAGCCAGCTCGGAGCTGATCCGCACAATGTCGGTGGGGAAGACAGGCAGTCGCGCTTGCAGGGCCATGGGCGTGCTCTCCGAGCTGAAATAGTCGGAAAGAATATTACGCACCACGGCCCGAAAAATCAAGACTTTTCGCGCACAATCACCCCCTCATGTCCGGGGCTCTGAGATGGTCGTGCCGGCCTCGCCGCCCAGGGCGGCGAGCGCATCCTCGAGCGCCGCGATCACGCTGCCCTCGCCGCCCGCCTCCACGAACTCGACGGCCGCCCGAACCTTGGGCTCCATAGTGCCCGCGCCCAGCTCGCCGGCCTCGAGCATGGTCCGGGCATCGTCGGCCGACAGCGCCGGGATCAGCTCAGCCTGCTCGGTGCCGAAGTTCCGGTAGACACCCTTCACGTCCGTCAATATGAGCAGTACCGTCGCGTCCACGCCGCGAGCCAGGATGGACGCGGCCAGGTCCTTGTCCACTACGCCCTCGACGCCCACGAGCCGCGGGCCCTTCTCGATGACCGGCACCCCGCCGCCGCCGCACGCGATCACGATCACGCCGGCCGCCACCAGGTCGCGAATGACCGGCCCCTCCACGATCGAGCGCGGCTCGGGAGACGGCACGAGTCGCCGCCAGCCGCCTTTCGCATCCGGCGCCATCGTATAGCCGCGAGCTTTGGCCAGCCGCCTGGCCTCCCGCTCGCTGTAGAAAGGGCCGACCGGCTTCTCGGGGTGGCGGAACGCCGGGTCGTCCGTCTGCACGCCGGTGAGCGTCACCAGCGTGACGACGGGCCGCACCATCCCCCGCTCGTAGAATACGTCGCCGAGGGCCGTCTGCAGCATATAGCCGATCTGCCCCTGGCTCTGGGCCACGCAAACGTCCAGGGGCATGGGCGGCACCCGCCTCCGGGCCGCCTGGTTCTGGAGCAGAATCCGCCCGACCTGTGGGCCGTTGCCGTGGGTCACGACCACTTCCCAGCCGGCGGCCGCGATGTCGGCGACCTTCTCGGCCCCAGTACGGGCGGACTTCCGCATCTCGTCCGCTGTATCCTCGCTCTGTCGGCGCAGCAGCGCGTGCCCGCCCAGCGCGATGCAGACGCGTCCCATGATCGGTGCCTCCATCTCACCCCCAAGGATCGTGGCCAGCCATGCCCTTCTACGACGACGGCCGATCGAGCACGTACGGCCAGCGAGTACTCCCCGAGTCCCCCCTCAATGAAGTCGCCCGCTTTGCACGCTCATGCCCCGGGTCCGACTACTCGGGCAGGCTCCGAGCTCGCCCGCCATCCGCGCCGGCCTGGGCGCCCTCCGGTCCGCCGAGAATCGGAGCGAGCGCATCCCGGAGCGTCGGCGATCCTTCCAGCTCCTCGAGCTCGTAGCGCACTCGCACCGCCGGCCTGTCGATGCGAATCAGGTGCCGCAGGTCGACCGGCGAGGCGACGACCACCAGATCGCAGTCGGCGGCCGCGATCATCCGTTCCATCTCCTGAAGCTGCGCAGGCGAGTAGCCCATGGCAGGGAGCACCGGCCCGACATCGTATTGCCGATACGTGTCCTCGAGGGTGCCGACGGCCCACGGCCGCGGATCGACGATCTCGGCGGCACCGTGACGCGTGGTCGCCACGACGCCGGCGCCGAACTTCATCTCGCCGTGGGTGAGAGTGGGACCGTCCTCCACCACGAGCACGCGTTTCCCGGCGATCTCCTCGGGGCGATCCACAGTGACGCGGCTTCTCGCCCTGATCACGAGCGCCCTCGGATTCAGTTCCGCGGCGCTCCGCTCGACCGCGGCCACTTGTTCCGGCTCGGCTGCGTCGACCTTGTTGATCACGACCACGTCCGCCATGCGCAGGTTCGCTTCGCCCGGATGGTAGCGCGTCTCGTGCCCCGCCCGCAGCGGGTCCGCCACGACGATATGGAGCTGCGGCCGATAGAAGGGGAGGTCATTGTTGCCGCCGTCCCAGACCAGGACGTCGCACTCCTTCTGCGCCTCCGCCAGGATGGCGCCGTAGTCCACACCGGCGTACACGACGGTGCCCGTCCTGATGTGAGGCTCGTACTCCTCCCGCTCCTCGACCGTCGCGTTCGCCCGATCCACGTCCTCCAGCGAGGCGAAGCGTTGCACCCGCTGCGCCACGAGGTCGCCGTACGGCATGGGGTGCCGCACGACAACGGGACGGCGGCCGGCTTCCCGCAGCGCCGCGACCACCTTCCGGGTCGCCGGACTCTTCCCGCAGCCCGTGCGTACCCCGCACACGGCCACGACCGGCAGCTTCGCCTCCAGCATCGTCGCCCGGGGACCGAGGAGCACGAAGTTCGCCCCGGCGGCCAGCGCCTGGCTCGCCCGGTGCATCACGTACTCGTGGGACACGTCCGAGTAGGCGAACACGACGTCGTCCACCTCCCGCTCGCGCACCAACGTCGACAGCTCGCTCTCGTCGTGGATCGGGATGCCCCGCGCATAGCGGGGCCCCGCCAGCTCGGCAGGGTAAAGCCGGTCCGCGATGAAGGGGATCTGCGCCGCAGTGAATGCCACGACGTCCACGCGCGCGTCGTCGCGGTACACGACGTTGAAGTTGTGGAAATCGCGGCCGGCCGCGCCCATGATGAGCACCCGCCGTCTCATGACGCCCCCCCCGGTCTTCGACCCGGCCGTCGATCCGGCGGCCGAGCCCCTTCGTGGTTTGACAAACTCTCCAACGCGCCGGCATCAACGTACCGGCTTCCGGTCTCCCGGCAACGGATCGCCAAGCCGGCCCGCGCTGGGGCGCCGAAAGAGCCGAAAGAGAGCTGGCCCGGCGTCAGCGGCAAGCAGATCGTGTCAGATCGTGCTCTACGCGAGGTCGGGCCGCATGCGGTTCTCACTCCATCGCGGCAGCGAGCCGGCGGCATCCAGAAGGCGCCGAAGCGAATCGGAGGCATCCTCGAGCCGGAGTCGCCGGTCTCGATTCCGGGAATCCGTTCCGGTGCCGCCCGCGCGCTCCCCCAGACCCCGTTCCGGAGCGCATACCCGTTCCAGCGGTTCCAGCGGGTAGTGTCCTAATTTTCAAATTAGGACACTACCTTCCAGCGTGCGCTTCCCGCAGACCCCGTTCCGGAGTGTTAGATTTGTGGGTTAGCGATCATGCCCGAGCAAGGATGCGCCGGATAGGGGCGCTGGATGACATGGTTTCCGAATCGAGAAGCGGGCGCGTGATCGAGGAGCTCGAAGTGGCCGTGGGCCCGGAGCCCCTGACGCGCTCGGTGGAGAAGCGCTTCGAGAACCGGGTGGCGATAACCGTCCCGGACCGCCACAACGAGAGGCTGCGCCAGCTCATGGAGCTGGTGAACGCCGACGACGAGCTCTACGCCCTGTGGGTCGCGTCGAACGTCACGGCCATGGAGCGGCTCGGGATGACGGACCACGGGCCGGTGCACGTGAAGATCGTCATGAACATCGCGGTCCGCATGCTGCGCCTTCTCGTGGAGCGGGACGTCGAGCCGTCCATCGTGAAGTACTACGGCCTCGGGCCGGAGGACGCGGAGGTCGTGGTGGCGCTCGCGGCTCTGCTGCATGACGTGGGGATGTCGATCCAGCGGGCGGACCACGAGCATTTCTCGCTGTTCATCGCCGAGCAGAAGCTCCGCGAGCTCTTGCCGCAGATCTATGACGACGTGCCGACCGCGACCGTCGTCCGCTCCGAGGTCCTGCACGCGATCATCGCCCACCGCTCCGGTGGCAAGCCGCTCACGCTGGAGGCGGGCGTGGTTCGCATCGCCGATGCCCTCGACATGGCGAAGGGCCGCTCGCGCATCCCGTTCGAGCAGGGCTCCATGAGCATCCATTCCGTCTCGGCGGCGGCCATCGAGGCGGTGCACATCGAGCCGGGCGAGGAGAAGCCGGTGCGGCTCTCCATCGCCATGTCGAACTCCGCCGGCGTCTTCCAGCTCGACCAGCTCTTCCGCGACAAGCTGGCGGGAAGCGGGCTCGAGCCGTACATCGAGCTGGAGGCGAAGCTGGAGGGTGAGACGGAGAAGCGGCTCCTCGACGCATCGTTCCGCCTGTAGTCCTGCGCTTCGGTCTGGTCTCCGTTCTTCGAGTTGTGTAATGGATGCTTCGTCGGTCTCGCTGACACTCGCCTTTGCCGCGGGCGTCGTGTCCTTCCTCTCGCCGTGCGTGCTGCCTCTGGTGCCGAGCTACCTTTCGCTCATCACGGGGCTCAGCCTCGATGAACTGGCGGCCGAGGGGAGCGCCAGTGCGCGCCGGCGGGCGGCTGTCCACTCGCTGCTCTTCACCCTCGGGTTCGGCGCCGTGTTCCTGACGCTCGGCGCGGCGGCCACGGGGTTCGGCCAGGCGTTCGGCCGGGCCCTGCCGCTACTGGGTCGGATCGGCGGCGTGGTCATCGTGGTGCTCGGCCTCCACCTCCTGGGCGTCATCCGGGCGCCCGCACTGGACCGGCAGCGGCGGCCGAACATCGGCGCGAGGCCGGCGGGCGCCGCCGGGTCCGTGATCGCCGGCGTCGCCTTCGCTGCCGGCTGGACGCCCTGCGTGGGCCCGATCCTGGCCTCGATCCTCCTCTATTCGACCCTCCAGGCGACCGTCGGGCGCGGCATGCTGCTGCTCACCCTCTATACCCTCGGCTTCGCCGTCCCCTTCGTCGTCGCAGCCGTGGCGTTCAACTGGTTCCTCGTGCGGGTGAAGCGCGTGCGGCGCTGGGCGGTGCCTCTCGAGCGGGGTGCCGGGGCGATCCTGGTCCTGGTGGGGCTCCTCATGGTGGCGGGCCGCGCACCCGCGGGCGCGCCGCTGGCGAGGGGCTGGAGCGCACCCGGCGAGCGAGGTCGCGCGGCCGCTGGCGTCGCCGAGGAGCCGGCAGAGGCCACAGGCACGGGGCCGGCCGGAAGCGCCGGCCCGATGGGCGGCGCAGCGGGCGCTGGCGGCGAGAGCACAACAGCAGAGGGCGGGGAGGACCCTGGGCCCTCGGACGCGGGAGCCGGTCGTGTCGAGGCTCCCGGAGATCGCGAAGCCCGGGAGGCGGGCGAGTCGCGTGACGCCGATGTCGCGCTCTCCCAGCAGTTGGGCGTCGACCTCCAGGGGCTCGGCTACGACCTCGGGACCGTGAGCGCGGCCGTGACCGTGGTCGAGTTCAGCGACTTCGGCTGCCCGTACTGCCGGCAGTTTGCCACGCAGACCTTCCCGGCGCTGTACAACGAGTTCGTCAGCACGGGAAAGGTGCGCTGGAAGTATGTTCCCTTCGTCCTGGGGATCTTCCCCCACGGCGAGGAAGCGGCCCGCGCGGCGGAGTGCGCCGGCGAGCAGGGGAAGTTCCTGCCCATGCACCACCGGCTCTACGAGGCTCAGAGCGAGTGGAAGGGCGCAGACGACGCGGTGCCGCTTTTCAGCAGCTACGCGGAGGCGATCGGGCTCAACCCGAGCCAGTTCGCGGCGTGCTTCCAGCAGGGCCGGCGCGACGAGCGCACTCGCGCCGCGAACCGGGCGGCCAGCCAGCTAGCCATCCGCGGCACGCCCACCTTCTTCATCGAGGGCTTCCCGGTCCAGGGCGCCGTTCCCCTGGAGCCGTTGCGCGAGTTCCTCACCAAGCTCATAGCAGAGAAGACGGGTGCGCCTTGAGCGCCCGGCGCGGCGATCGCTCGTTCGCCTGCGCACCGTCATCGCTCTCCACCGCGCCCCACCAACACCTACCAGTGATGCTGCCGGTGTCCAGCGGATCGCATCGACACGGGTGAGCGACAGGCCATGGAGATTCGCATCGCAACCGTCCTGCCACCGGGGTGCCCGGCGCGCCGCGCGCTGACGTCGGTGGCGGCCGCCGCCGTTCTTGTGGCCGCGTTTCCGCGCCGCGCGGTCGGTCAGAACGGGTGCGTTCCGCTCGGCCCTGCGGTCGCCCTCCCGGGAGAGCTGTCCGAATCCAGCGGCCTGGCCGCGAGCCGCCAGCATCCAGGGGTGTTCTGGACCCATAACGATTCGGGTGGCGAGCCCCGGCTCTACGCCGTGGACGCGCAGGGCGCCATCCTCGGGCGTGTCCGCGTGGCCGGCGCGAGCCTCCTCGACTGGGAGGATCTGGCCCTCGGCCCGTGCCCGGCGGGCGACTGCCTCTACATCGGCGACATCGGGGACAACGATGAGAGCCGCGAGGCGGCGGTCATTTACCGCGTGCCCGAGCCGGCGCCGACCGACACCGGCACCGGCACCGTCCGCGCGGAGCGCCTCCCCGTGCGCTACCCCGACCGGCCGCAAGACGCGGAGGCCCTGGCGGTGACGCCCGGAGGCGACATCTACATTCTGACGAAGGGACGCAGCGGGCCCGTAGGCGTCTATCGCTATCCCCTGCCCGTGCGGCCCGACGAACCGGTCGAGCTCGAGCTTGTCCAGCAACTGGGCACGCAGCCACCGCTCCCGTTCGAGATGGTGACCGGCGCCGACGCGACGCCGGACGGGCGCCTCGCCGTACGCACGTACGCTGCGCTCCGCTTCTACCGCTTCGAGAACGGACGCCTGGCCACCGGCGACGACGTGCCCACGGTCAACCTGCGGCCGCTCGAAGAACCGCAGGGCGAGGCGGTGGCCGTGGCGCCGGACGGCATCGTCACGCTCACGAGCGAGCGGGGGATGACCCTCGGGCCCGCCTCCCTCGTTCAGCTCCGCTGCTCCTGGCGCTGAGGCCGACGCCCTCCGGGCGGGCGCGCACGCCGCGCGGCCCCATCGCGGTGAAGCAAGGTTCGCTGGCGCGCCTCTCCACCCCCTCCGCAGGTTGGCATCCGACCAGCGGCGCACACGATTCCCGTCGTTCCTTTCCCGGAGGTTCCGATGATGCGCGGCGTCACGTGGCTCATGGTGCTTCTCGCGGCCTCCCGCGTCCCGTTTCCGGCTTCGGCTCTCGCACTCCAGCAGCGCCCGCCGCAGCCCCAGTCCATCGCCGAGGCGACCCGAGGGTTCGAGAAGCGGGACGGTTTCTTCCCCCTCTACTGGGACGCACAGGCGGGCGAGCTGTTCCTCGAGCTCGGCGTCTTCGACGCCGAGCTGCTCTACCAGACGTCGCTGCCCGCGGGCCTCGGCTCGAACGACATCGGGCTCGACCGCGGCCAGCTCGGTGGCACGCACGTCGTCAGGTTCCACCGGGTCGGCCCGAAGGTCCTCATGATCGAGCCGAACTACGCCTACCGCGCTGACAGCGATAACCCGGCGGAGCGCCGCGCCGTGGACGACGCGTTCGCGAGCTCCGTGCTCTGGGGGTTCAAGGTGGTGGCGGAGGAGGGCGGCCGCGTCCTGGTCAACGCCACGGACTTCGCACTTCGTGACGCCCACGACGTGATCGGTACCCTGAAGCGGATGGGCCAGGGGAGCTATCGGCCGGAGCTCTCCCGCAGCGCCGTGTACCTCCCGCGCACGAAGGGCTTCCCGCAGAACACCGAGATCGAGGTCACGCTCACCTTCGTAGGCGACGATCCGGGGACGTGGGTCCGCGACGTGGCGCCCACGCCGGAGGCGATCACGGTCCGCCAGCACCACTCGTTCGTCGAGCTTCCGGAGCCGCACGCGCCGCGGACGAGCGATCCGGGCGCGGGCTTCTTCGGGATCACCTACCTGGACTACGCGGCGCCCCTCGGCCAGCCTCTGGCGAGGCGCTTCATCGCCCGTCATCGCCTTAAGAAGCGAGAGCCGGCGGCGCCGGTAAGCGAGCCCGTGGAGCCGATCGTCTACTACCTGGACCGGGGGACGCCGGAGCCGATCCGCTCCGCGCTGCTCGAAGGCGCGCGCTGGTGGAACCAGGCCTTCGAGGCCGCCGGCTACTGGGACGCGTTCCTGGTCGAGCTCATGCCCGAGGACGCCGACCCCATGGACCTCCGCTACAACGTGATCCAGTGGGTGCACCGCGCGACCCGCGGGTGGAGCTACGGGAGCTCGGTGATCGACCCGCGGACCGGGGAGATCCTGAAGGGGCACGTGACGTTGGGATCGCTGCGCGTGCGGCAGGACCATCTCATCGCCGAGGGTCTGCTCTCGCCGTACGAGACGGGCGAGGAGACGCCGCCCGCGCTGGCGGCGATGGCGCTCGCCCGCATCCGCCAGCTCGCCGCCCACGAGGTCGGCCACACGCTGGGCCTGGCCCACAACTACATCGCCAGCGCGGAGGGCCCCGATGGGCGCGCGTCCGTGATGGACTATCCGCACCCGCTGGTGCAGCTCCGCGAGGATGGCTCCATCGACCTCGCGAATGCCTATGACACCGGGATCGGCGAGTGGGACAAGGTCGCCATCGCGTACGGGTACCAGGACTTCCCCGGAGGCACGGACGCGGATGCGGCACTCGACAGCATCCTGACCGAGGCGCGAGCCCGCGGGATCACGTTCCTCACCGACCAGGACGCGCGGCCAGCGGGCAGCGCGCACCCTCTCGTCCATCTCTGGGACAACGGGCGCGACGCGGTGGCGGAGCTCGAGCGCGTGATGCGCGTGCGGCGCTCCGCCCTCGACCGCTTCGGCGAGACCGCGATCCGCAACGGAATGCCGCTCGCCACCCTGGAAGAGGTGCTCGTACCCCTCTACCTCCATCACCGCTACCAGGTCGAGGCGGCGGCTAAAGTCCTCGGTGGGCAGGCCTACACGTATGCGCTGCGCGGTGACGGCCAGGAGCCGCTCCGGCCCGTGCCGGCCGCGCAGCAGCGGCACTCGCTCGAGGCGTTGCTGCGCACCCTGGATCCCGCGGAACTCGCGCTGCCGACCAGGGTGCTCGAGCGGCTGCCGCCCCGGCCGTTCACCTTTCCAGCTCACCGGGAGCTGTTCAGCCGCTACACCGGCCTCACCTTCGACGCGGTCGCCCCCGCCGTCGCCGCGGCTGACCTCACCGTCTCCATGATCTTTCAGCCGGAGCGGGCCGCTCGCCTCGTCGAGCAGCACGCGCTGCACGGCGAGCTGCCGGGCCTCGGCGAGGTGATCGATCGCGTACTGGACCGCGCCTTCCAGCCCGCCGCGCCCGAGGGCTACCTCGCCGAGATCGGGCGCGCCGTCCAGCGCCTGCTCGTCGATCGGCTCATGGAGCTGGCCCGTGACGCCGAAATGCCACAGGTGCGGGCGGTCGCGGCGTACAAGCTCCAGCCGCTGGCGGGTCGAGCGCTCGCCGCCGCAGCGCGCGCCAACGACGATGACCGTGCCCACTTCGCCCTGCTCGCCGCCGATATCGGGCGCTTCCTCGAGCGTCCGGGCGAGCCGGCCCGCGCCCGGAAGCCGCTTCCGGCGCCGCCGGGGAGCCCCATCGGCGACGCACCGGCCGCGCTGCTGCCGGATCTCAAGTGCGAGGGGTGGTGAGGACGGAGGGCGCTTCGTTTCCGCCGTGCGCGGACGCCAATGAGGCGGATGCCAATGACAGGAGTTTCGCGGCCCGACCGCCGTAACCGAGACGGGACCGAGCGGCAACGCCGGCCTTACGCGAGCCAACGTGATGTTCGAGCCGCGAGCGAGCCTGAAGAAACGGGGGGTCGGCCGGCACTACCGGTGCGGCAGGGCCGACGACGGGTTCCGTAACCGGCGGAACAGATGGTCCGCGAGCGTGGCCGCGCCGGGAACCCCCACCATGAACATCGCGCCGCCCAGCCACTCTCCGCCGCCGTTCGGCACGCGGCGCGCCGCGTCCACCACTGCGTAGGCCGGGACCGCGATCGCAGCCGCGAGCATCGCCGTGTAGAGCGGCTTGCCCGCGGACGTCGCCGTCGTGCCGAACCAGGTAGCGCCGATCGTCGAGCCCACGACGGAGAGGCCGACGGCCGCGGCGCCCGCAGCGATAGACGCCGCCGTCTCACAGTTCGTCGGCCCCGGCCCGTAGAGCTGAATGCACTCGCGGCCCAGCATCCCGACGCCGAGCCCTGCCAGGTTTCCCACCGCCGACGCCACGAACACCTTCTTCCAGGCGTGGCCGCGCGGCTCCCGGGTCCAGTCGTACGCGCGTGCGGGCTCCACCAGCCGCGGCTCGCCCTGCTTGTCACGCTGCGGGCCCGGCTCCCGGGTCTTGATCCGCAGCACGCCGTAGCGCGAACCTGTGCCGTACAGGACTCCTGCCTCCGAGGCCGGTAGAACCTCCATGGACTCGATGTCCGAGACGTTCAGACTCTCCAGGAAATTGGCGGGACTGAGGACCTGAACGTTGTCCACCACGACCAACGGCATCCTGCAGCCGAGCGGGTCCCGGAGCGATACTGGACGCCGGAACTCGATGCACAACCCGCCGCCAACCCGCGCACCGGAGGTCCGCACGGTGACGTTCGGGATGAGCGACGTGAGCACGTCGCCCACCGTGACCTGCCGCCCCTCGAACGCCTTGAGCTGCTCTCGCGTGACGAGGTTCACCCGCGTGCCGCGCGATCGGCGCTCGTACTGCTCGGGCGTCCAGACCTCCACGACCACCGGATCCAGCTCGATGGCCACCGGCGAGATGCGGATGTTCAGATTCAGCGCGTCGCGGCCCTCGACCTTTATGGAATCGCCACGCGTGCCGTAGGCCAGGTGCTGGACCGTGACGAGGTAAAGCCCCGCAGGAACCTCGCGGAAGATGAATCGCCCCCCCGCGTCCGTGATCTCCTCGCGCTCGAGAGCGACGATTCGCACGGCGGCGCCGGATACCGCCCCGGCGGTCGTGGCGTCCGTGACGCGCCCGAAGACCGCCGACGTCGCCTGCGCACTCAGGTCGGCCGGGCCCAGTCGCACCGCGACTGCGAACCAGAGGGCGAGAGTGAGACCCAGGCACCGAGCCAACGGACGCTCCTGTCGTTAACTCCTCTAATTTCCTGTATTCCCGCAATCCTCCGCAAGCCCCTCGTCTTCCGTTTCTACCTTTAGCTCCCGCCAAGGGTCCGCTCCAGCCGGCGCCGCATGCGCGCGGTGTGGGAGCCCTCCCAGTAGATCCGCCCGCACGACGGGCAGCGCGCGAAGCTTTTGCGCCCCTCGGCGATCCGCGGCGGCACCTGTATCCGCGCCTGCTCGGGGGCCATCTCCTCGAGCGGCGTGTTGCACACGAGGCAGCGCATGAACAGCCGGCCGGACCAATCCAGCCCGAAGTGACGGACCACCTGGGCGAGCTGCTCGAGCGGCGTTTCCGACTCGACGAGGAGGTAATCATCGACCCACCACTCCACCGGAAGCCCGCGGTCCCGAGTGAGGATCGTGCGCCGTTCTTCCACCGCACGCCGCACCAGCTCCACATCCTCGATCCGCGCATCGTAGGCCGTGTCGTAGCCGACGGCCCGGAGCCAGCGCGCCAGCCGCCCCAGCATGGCATCGGCGAAAAAGCTGCGCTCGTCCCTCGCCCGCCGCCGCGGCGCCAGCTTCACCTCGAGCCCGACCCGCGTGCCACACGTGCAATGGATGCTCCGGCCGAACTGGAAGAGCGTGACGTCGTACTCGCGGCCGCAATTCGGGCAGGGAATGGACATGGGCGTCGTTGTGCCTCCACTGACCGCCAAACCAAACTAAACTACGTTCGGCAGTGGCGACGCGTATCGGCTGGATCCCTCGGGCACCAGGGCCGACCTCGCGAGGCCGCCGGCAGGGCAACTGGACGGGGTCGTACCACTCGCCGACGGCTCGCACCTCATCTCGAGCTGGGCCGGCTCCGCCGTCTACCACCTCAGGCGAACGCGAACCGCCGGTTATCCGGCCGGGATCCGGCTGCCCAGCGTCACCCCCTCCCGCGTGACGCGGCAGCGGCGCCCCAGGACCCGCACCCCCGCGGCCTTGGCTTCCTGGAGGGCATCCGCAAACTCCTCGTCGATCTCGCGGGCCGCCACCACGCGGCGCGCGTCCGCGCGCTGTGCCACGAACAGGACCGCGGCATCCCATCCGGGCAGGCCGGCCAGCTCGGGCAAGAGTAGATTACGCCTTCGTGCGCCCGAAACACCGCTCGACTGGCGCAGCCCAGGCGCACCCCCCTCTCCTGCGCTGATATCCTCGCCTCAACCCGAGGTCGGGCACTGATACCTTGCTGATACCCGCCCGCTAGCTTGTCGCGCAGGCTCAGGAGCTTCCACCCCGGACCCGGAGGCGACCCATGATCCGCCCGTTCCTCGATCACTCGCCCTTCCAACTCTTCGCTCCGCCGTATGATCGCCTGCTCCCCCTCGAGCTGCCGACAAGCAGGCCTCCAGTCGAGCCGCTGCAGGGAGTGGCCATCCTCTGGCGCATGGCCGCCGGCGACCCAACTCGCGACTGGGAACTCGCCCGCTATCGGCCACCCGGCACGGCCCTCCTCGTAATGCTACCCCCCGCGGATCGGCTCGCGAGCGAACCGCAGCTCCTGGAGCATGTCGACGTGTGCAATCCCCAGAGCGTACTCCCGCACGATCCCGAGCCGGATCTCGACCACCTCGCCACCGCGCTGCGCCGTCCTCCCGCCCGTCTCTCCATCGCGCTCACAGACTACCTGGCCTGGAGAGGCATTCGCCTGGATACCGACACCCGACGGCTCATCCACCGCACCGTCGAGCTCGCCCCCGAGCTGCGCAGCATCAGTGGTCTCTCGCGAGCCCTCTATCTTTCCCGCCGCGCCCTCGGACGGCGGTTCCTCTCGCGCGGGTTGCCCGTGCCATCCCACTGGCTCCAGGTCGCGCGGCTGCTGCATGCCGTCATCCGGCTCCAGAACACCGCCGACAGCCTTTTCACCATCGCCATCGACCTGGGCTATCCGGACGGCTTCGCCCTCAGCAACCAGATGAGCCGCCTCGTGGGGGTGCGCCCGAGCGAGACGCGAGATTGCCTGGGCTGGGAGTGGGTCGTAGAGTTTTGGCTGGTGCAGGAGCGGGCGTCAGGAGGGCTGCGTCTGTCTCTTCGACCCGCAGCTCCCGTCTCGCCGGAGGAATCGTGCGCGACTCACGGACACGCGGAGACACACCTGACGTGGCCGCTACCAAGTTCTGCACAGTCTGTCGCCGATTCCGGAGCTACGAGCCAAAGGACGAGTTCTGCACCGGATGCGGAGCCCGGGCACTGATCGATCGCTGCAAGTGTGGCCGCTCCTTCGACTACGCTCTCGCGGAAAACAACGACATCTTCTGCCCGCGCTGCGGGAAGCGGTATCGCGGCGGAGTGACGGGGGAGGACCTCTGAGAGCACCCCGCCCTGGCACCGCCCAACGCCCGTCTACGGATCCGTTTACAGAAAGGCCTGCAGCTGCTGACAGCGCCGCTCAAGATTCAGCGCGGCGGCAACCTCGTACGCCTCACGCGCAGTCGCGGCGGCCTCGGCCTTACTGATCTTCGCTAGCATTCGCGCGGCTTCTAGCTTCAGCTTGATCCAGTTGGGAACCTGCCGGCGGCGGATCACGGCCGCAGCGTCGTTCAACAACTCTACCGCGCCCTCCGTGCTACCCCGTCTATGCGCCAGCTGCGCCTCAAACCGAACGATCATCGACGGATCATTCGCCCACTTCGGATGTCCTCTCAGCGCACTCGAAAGCAGTTCCTCTTGCTTTCTCATCTCCCTCAAGTCACCCATGTGCACAGCGCACAACCCCAGACCCGCGTGTGTCATGGCAGTCGTATACCACAACTGGGCTCCCGGCAGATCCAGCAGCCTTCTATAATAATCCCGAGATTCTTCGATGCGCCGCATTTCGTAGTAGAGCTCACCAAGATTAACGTACAGCAACGCACGCACGCTTCGCGCCTCAGCTTCACCGATGATCCTCTCGCCTTCGCCAAAGAACGCCTGTGCCTTTTCCAACTCACCGATGTCCAGGAACCAAACGCCGATATTGGCCCTGACGTTATACCTGAAGAAAAGATCGCCACTCCTGGCTGCCAACGCTTCGCCCGAGTCCCTTGCCGCGCGTCCCTCCGCTGTCTCTAAGAGACCATGCTGCAGCAACACTACAATCCTCGCGTTCAGATTCCTTAGCAGCTCATCCTGCAGCCCCTCCGCCCTAGCAAGCTGGACGCCCGCTACACAATGCCGAAGCGCGGCCTCCGGGTCTCCATAGTATTGGTGGATGATCGCCAACGACCGGTGCCCTATGCAACCCGCTCGAGCGCTTTGGGACATGGCACACTTCTCGCCCTCCGCAAGCAGTCTTTCTAGCGCGGCCGCTGCTCCCAGGCGATCCAGCAGATGCCACTCAACGTCCACTGCCACCGCCAGCGCTTCCCACTGCTCCGTTTCTTGCGCCTCCAACTTAATCGCCCTCAATTGCTCCAAGACATGGTCCATCGAAAACGACCCACTTCGACTGAGCGCATCTACTCGCCACACCTCGGCCGCAAGTCGCTCCCCCCTCCGCCCCTCCGAGCGATAACGTTGCACTGCGAAATCCAAAAGAGGCGCAGCGCCCGCAAAATCTAGCTGCAAGTAACGCAACTTCCCCAGTTGTCCGAGGATATCGACGGCCTCCTCAGCCGACTTGGCATTCCGTTGCGCGATGGACAGAAAATGCATAGCCTCCAATACCGCGCCCGAATCCTCTGCTCTCTTAGCCGCATCGCGGGCAAACTTCAGCGCATTCTCACGGTCCCCCGCTCGATCACAGTGCAGGGCGATCTCTTCAGCTCGCAGCGCCAAACGGCCCCGCATAAGATATCGGGCGCTACGATCGTGTAGCCATGCTCGCGTCGCCTCCCCTAAGCCACGATAGACACTTTGACGAATCAACTCGTGGCGTGGACCCAGCCTCCCACCACTCCACTCCACAAGCCGTGCCGCCGCCAGTTCCTCCGTGGCGGAAACAAGCTCCTTCCCCCACACACGCGCTACCCACCCGACCGCCCGGAGCGTGACCGGTCGCCCCCACACCGCCAACGCACCTATTACGGCCCGGCCACTCCGCGAAAGTCTGCCTACCCGCTCCCGCAGCACATGGCTCACCGATAACGGCAATGACACCGCGTCCAAATCGATCGTCCCGCCCCGCTGCCAGGCCCTTCCACCCTCCAACGTAAGCTCGATAAGGAAGAAAGGATTCCCTCGCCCGAGCGTGCAGATCTTACTGACATCGCCGACAGTTCGCCCACCTTTGGCGACATCCTTGACCAATTCCACAGCCGCATCCTCACCCAGCTCATCAACGTCCACAGCAACGTGGGCCTGACAATCCTCCAACGCCCGAAGAAACCGACAAACAGCCGCCTCCGCGTGCAACTCCTCAGGGCGCATCGCCATCACAACTGCAAACGATCCCGCCGCCCATCGCCGCCGTAAGTACTCAAGAGCCGTGACACTGGTATCATCCGCCCAGTGAAAGTCATCCAGGAAAAGCACGACCGGTTGCCGATGAGCCAACATCATAAAAAACTGTCTAATTGCTTCCAACAGACGCCGCTGCAGCGCACCCGGGTGCACGGATGGAACCTCTATCTGCAGGCCGCCATCCGCGGCAAAATCGGGCATCAACCCGAGCAATACTGCTCGCCACGGTTCCGAAAGAGCCTGAACCTCTTCTGCAATTCCCGGTCCACGCAACGCCTCGAGCAATGCGTTGAAAGGTATCTCTCGCTCAAGCTCCGCAGCTCTCGAGGAAAGTACCAGACAGCCCAGCGACTGAGCCTCCTTCAAGCACTCCTCTACGAGTCGACTCTTCCCAATCCCCCCTTCTCCCCGAACAGTGATCAGCCGCAAATCTGGTTTCCTTGAGAACAAAGCATGGCGCACTATGCTGACCTCGCGTTCTCTTCCACAAAATCGGGGCCCGCCCCGCCTCGACTCCGCCCGCTTGGCAGGCCACAAAAAGCCCAGCGCACGCACGCGTTCGCCCAACTCGATAGTCTCCGGCTCGATTTCATCCCCTCTGCCCATTTCGCGGATACGCTTCCTATGCTGTTCCAGTGCGTCTATCGCCGCTCCTGTTCGCCCGCACATCGCGTGGGCACGCATCAGGTTTCGCAATGACCCCTGATTCCACGGCTCCAGCGCCCAGACAACATTCGCGGCCTCCGAAGCCTTCGCCCAATCGGCACGCTGCTCGGCTTCCACCCATAAGCCCTCTGCCTTCTGTTGGAGCCTCAACTTGAAGTGGGCGGATCTCTCGTCGATCCATTCTTCCAAACCACGCGACACACTCGATGGCAACCCTGATAGGAACCCGCACTCCAGCACTGCCAGAGCCCTGCCAAGCTTACCTCCTTCGCACAGCTGCTTGAACACTGATACGTCGCAGACCACCATGTCACTCCTGCCGCACAGTTGTTCCGTGCCCCCGGGCTCAACGAGCTTCGCGTCCGTTTTGCACGCCAATGAATACAGTACCTGGCTCAGTCGGTGCCGAGGACGACGCTCATCATTCCCCCATATCACTTGAGCTATCTTCGCCCTTGACGCCACCAGGTCGTCGCTCGCGAACGGTACCGCCAGCACCACTAATTCCAAGGGTGACAGAGGTATGTGTCGCCCACCACGTTCCAACTGCCCTCGCCCAAATAACGTCAGCACGTAGGAAGGCTCGCGTCCCGCCCGCGCTCCTTTCCTCTCACCCTTCTCGCGGAGTGACCGCCCACCGGCTGCGTCCATTAGCCCACCCAACCTGTCGACCACACCCTCCCCTCTCTACCTCGCCCCTTATCTCCCCTTCTCACCGTGCGAGTTCCTCACGCCCGGTTGCGCACGCCCTGCGTCAACATACCGTCAACCCACCCCCATCCCAGCACAGCCACCCGCAACCTCCCGCTGCCCTCAAAGCCCGACCCCCACCGCCACTCCACTCCCAACCTTCTCAGGGGCTACCTCCTCCAAGTGCCGGTCAAGCAGATCGCTCGCCAGCAACCCGCTGACCACGTCAGGATCAAACTGTGCTCCCTTCCCCGCGTACAGCTCTTCTTGAATCTGTGCCAGTGAAAGCGCAAGCCGATACGGACGATCCGACATCATGGCGTCCACGGCGTCGCATACCATGATAATCCGCGCTCCCAGCGGGATCTGCTTGCCTCTCAGTCCCTCCGGATACCCCGATCCATCATACCTCTCATGATGGTGGCGCACCGCCGACACCACCTCGCTCCTAAACGAAGAAAGCGACCGGATTAGATCCGCTCCCCTCGACGAATGCGACTGAATAACCCGTCGCTCGGCGTCCGACAGTTGACTCGGTTTTCGGATGATCTCCACATACTCGACATCGATCTTACCAATATCGTGCAATAGCGCCGCTGTCTCGATAGACTCAACCGTTTTCCCCGGAAGCCCCATCACGTCGCCCATCCTTCTCGCCATCAACGCGACGCGACGCGAGTGGCCCGACGTGTATGGATCCCTTGTCTCGATTGCCTTCACCATCATATACAACAGATCTCTGTTCGCCTCCTGCAAACGAAGATTGGTGAAATACGAATGACGGATGAAAAGCAGAGGTAGAACCGACAACAACAGACCACCTACATACAGCTCTTCGTACAGAATCGCTACAGCGACAGCGATGGGGCTAACCAACAGATCATAAAGCACATTGGTCCCCGCTGGCCCGGCCCATCTGGTCAAGATCGGGCCGAATGCCAAACCTTGTCTCAACGCAATCCACAACGAAACGGCCGCCAGGTTGACCGAGAACAGTACTGCCGCGTATGTCAAGAAGGGGAAGATTTGCCGCACGAAGAAATGCACAAACGGGCCCGTTGCAGCCCCGACGCCAGCGCTACCTCCCGCTGCATTGAACGCAATGCCCGCGGAAGCTGTGGCAACGATGTACTGGGCGACATTAAAGAGCGCCTTGGACGGTGGTTTTCTGCGAATTCCAAACTCCGCCACGGCCCCCGTGGTAGCCGTAAATAACACTGTAATGCTTGGACCGAAAATCAAAGCACTTGCGAGAATCAAAATGAACGTGATAGAGGAATTGCTGACGTTCTGCCCTACAACTATCGTCAGCGCCAACGACTCGGACATCAGCCCGAGAATCGTTAGAATGCAAAGCCCAAACAGGTCCGCCTGTGAAAGGGTGAATACAGCGGGCCAGTCGAGGGTCCAGAGAGCAGCCGCTGCAAACCCTCCGACGAAGACAACGTAGCTGCGGTAGGGAAGGTTACCCATAAGATAGCTGATCCCCCGATCCGCGAGTTAGACACTGCCCCAACCATTCGCGATCAGCGCGAACAAGGCGCCGAACCACTCGAACAGAGCGCTAAACACCTGCCGTTCACCTCCTTTCCTCACCGTGTCGGCTCCGTTCCGCTATTAGGAGCCGCCGCGCTCCGCTCTTCGCTCGCTTCTCCGCTCCCGCAGATCGGGGGGATCTATTCGTTGATTCGTTCTCTCATGTGACTGGTGGACAATGCCTCCTGCCCGCCGAGCCCGGGCACGGGCCGCGAGGCGTTCGATCTATGGCAACAAGACCGGATAGTCGTCTGGGCTCAGAACTGTCCGCGGACCCAACGGTCCGTGGCCTGGAGCGTGGCCAGGACCACGGATCGGTCCGGGCTGTCACCCAGGTCGGCGGCGCCGGCCAGAGCCACGATCTGCCGGCCACTCACCGCGTGCACGGCTACGAGCACGAAGGTGCGGTCAAAGGCGTCCAGCACCTTCACGCCATCCAGCGCGAAGACGACGGGGTTCGCCTCCTCGCCGCGAGCGCGGGCGAATACACTCTCCAGCCCGCGGAGCGTGGCGTTCGCCGCGGTCTCGAGGCGAACGCGCCCCAGGTCCGTGCCCGTGGCCTCTCCCACGACCTCCTCCTCGTCCCACCTGAGCGTCACGCGCGTGCGTACGCGGTGATTCTTCTCCCGCTCGACCTCGTGACCCACGAAGACGACGCGCCGCTCGGGACGCCGCTTGCGGGCGAAGGGCTCGAGGCGCACCTCCGTCAGCGCGTTGCGGCCGTCCCGCGTCTGGGCCACCGAGATCTTCCGGTGGTCCACGGCGACGCCGAGCTGAGCCAGGAGCGCGGACTCGATGTTCCGCACCGTCTGCTTCGCACTCACCTCCTCGGTGGTGAGCACGTGAATCTCTTCGATCTCGCCGCCCGAGCGAGTGACGATGCGGACCGATACCACGCCGGTCAGCGAGGAGATCAGCTCCTCGGCCCGACGGATCGGCCAGGTCTCGGCGGCCGGAAGCTCCCGCGGATGTGAATCCACTTACGTGTATTCTCGTGCCAGCACGATCATATTCCCGCCGCGACGCTTCGCCTCGTAGACGGCTCGGTCCGCCGCCTGGAAGAAGTCGACCGGGTCGAGGGTTCGCTCGGCGCGGCCGGAAAAGGTGGCTATCCCGAAACTCGCCGTGATCCGTACGGGCGGCGGCGGCCCCGGAGGCGGCTCGACCCCGGCGATGGATTCCCGCATCTTCTCCGCCACCAGCCGCGCGCCCTCCGCGTCGGCGTCCGTGAGCAACGCGACGAACTCGTCGCCGCCGTAGCGGGCCGCGAAGTCGGATTTGCGGACCGACCCGGCAATGGCCGCCCCCACGGCCCGAAGCACCCGGTTCCCCGCCTCGTGCCCGCGCCGGTCGTTCACGTGCTTGAACGCATCCAGGTCCAGAACGATGAGCGAGACGCGGGCGCCCGTGCGCCGGATGCGGGCTGCCTCCGCACCAAGCCGCTCCTGGAACACGCGGTAGGTGTGAAGCCCCGTCAACGCGTCGTATGCCGCCAGGCGCTCAGCCTCGTCCGCCCGCCGCCGCAGCGCCTGCGGGCACATGAGCAGCGTGGCACGCCCGCGGCTCACCGCCCCGGCAAACTCGAGGCACGTGGCGTACCCGCACGCGCCGGAGTCCCATGGCTTGCCGTTCGGCCCGGTCCCGATCTGCTCCAGGATGCTCTCGATCTCCGACGCGGGCGGTGCGACGCCGTTCCCGGCTGGCCCATGCTCGACCCGCAGGTCCACGGGGATCGCCTCGTCCACCACAGGACGGGGCGAGCGGGGTGGCTCCACCGCCCGGGCGATCCGCCGCCGCACGAACAGCTCCTCGGCCGGCCCCATGGACGGGTGCCCCAGGCTCCCGTCCCACGCCATGACGTCCACGAACCCCAACGCCTCGCCGTCCGCCACCGCCCGCGCGACGGCCGCGACCTCTGACAGCCCGCGCACCCGGCGGACCCGTAGCGAGTTCAGCCGCTCGCCCGCGAGCATGGGCAGTGGAAGCCCGCCCGGCACCGAGAGGTGCCGACGCCGCTCCTGGGGAAGCGAGGTCAGCTCCCGGGGCATCCGCAATGGGTCGATCCCGTGCTCCTGAAGCATCCCGGCCAGATCCTGGAGCGTAATCGTGGCGTCGATCTCGCGCTCGCCATCCGGCGCGCCCATCCCGCCCGGCCCCGCGAACACCGCGAACATGGGTTCCGGTGCGTATGCCGCTCGTAGATACCGGGCTGCAGCCGCCGCTGGGGTCGCGACCGGGGCGAGCACCCCGAGCAACTCGGGGAACCGGCGCCGGATGTAATCCACGCTGACCGGATCCGTGGAACGGACCACCGTGCCGCTGTTCAACGCGCCCCAGATCTTCAGGTACTCCCTCGCGACCAGCTCATCACCGAGCGCCGACGAGTACACCTGGCGATAGCCGAGCGCCCGGCAGGCGTTCACGATCTGCTCGAACGTCGCCGGGTGGAAGAAAACATCGGCCTCGGTTCCGAGGATCAGGATGGCATTCCCCGCGGCCGCCGCTTCCTCCGCCTGAGCTCGATCTCCCTCCACGCGGATCGCATCATGATGGCAGGCAGGAGCGCACTGGCCGCAGCCTATGCACTGCTCCTGCTCGATCCGAAACTCACCGTCCCCCAGGACCACAACCGCGTCCGTCGGACACACGCGCACGCAGGCGTGACAGGCGACACAAGCCTTGGCATCAATCGCGTATGTCGCTGCCACGGACCTGCGCGTCGTGAGGGAGGCTGGTCAATGTGCGGGGGGACGAATCCAAAGCTAATAATGCGCCCATGTCTCAAGCCCTGTCAAGAAAATGCAAAGGTGAAGGGCACTGCAATGGCTGTGTGGGTCCTCGCCAGCGACGAAGGTGCGCATGAACGCGCTCGGAAAGGCGACGCGCCCACCACGTACCGCCCGCCCATCGCGCCCGAATGTGACCGGCGGGCGCTGGCGGCGCTCGCCCTACCGGCGGGCGGGCTCGGGGGCTCGAGGGAGTGACGTGGAGCCGGGCGGAACGCAGAGGCGGGGCGCCATCCGGGTCGCGAGCGCTCGCGGGATGCCGTCTCCGCGGCAGGCTGACCGCCTCTACCGGCCTACGCCCGGATCACGGTACGAGGGCGCGGCCGTCAAGGTCCCCGGGAACGGGCACGCCGGCCAGCCGCGCCAGCGTAGGCGCGACATCCACGGTGCGCACGTGCTCGGAGGAGCGCCCGGGCACCACGCCCGGCCCCAGCAGCAGGACGGGAACATGGCGGTCGTAGAGGTACGGCGAGCCGTGTCCGGTCCCGGTACGTCTGTCACTGATGATCGTTCCCTCCGTCAACCTCACCTCGATGCCGAAGCGGCCCAGGGGAGGCGTCAGCCGCCCGGGATGGTACGAGTGCTGGAACAGGGTGATGAACGAGTCGGCGGGCTCGCCGCCGGCGAGCTCGTGGTACGGAACAGCGTCGGCCACGAAGTCGAAGCGCTCCACCGCCGCCGCGATCCGGTCCGCGGCGTCGGCCGTGTCCGGACCGGCGGCCGCACGCTCGATCGCCTTCATCACCGCGGCGACTTCGCCATACAGCACACGCCGCCCGGGCCGCCCCAGCTCCTGGAGGTACTCGGGGACTGTGGCGACACCGTGGTCCGCCGACAGCGCGAGCACGTAACGACCCTCGCCCACCGCCTGGTCCAGGAACCCGAGGAATTCCCCAAGCTCGCGGTCGACACGCAGCAGGTTGTCGAGCTGCTCGCGGCTCAAGGGACCGTAGTCGTGGCCGACCCGATCCGTCTGGGAAAGGCCTACCGCCAGCAGGTCCGTGGCCGGGTCCTTCCCCAGCGCCAGCGCTTCCACAGCCGTTCGGGCGAGGGCGAGGGTGGCGGCGTCCAGGAAGGGGGTGCGCGCGAACCAGCGGAAGTAGTCGGTGGCGGTGCCACCTCGCCCTTCCTCGGAGAAACGGTGCGGGAAATAGGTGTGGGCGCCGTCCCCTTCGTATGGGACCGTGTCCCGCCGCGTGAGCGCGGCGGCCGCCGCCGGGACGCTGCTTGCCCAGACCGTGTCCGTGGTGAGCGGTTCGACCCACTCCCGGTGGAAGCGATCGAGCCACAGCGGGTATTCCGCTCGGTAGTACGTGGAGGTCGCGAAGCGGCCGCCGGTGTCGGCAAACCAGTAGACGTGGCCCCGCACCTTGCCGCCCAACAGGATGGCCGAGCGGTCCTTCCCCGAGATGGAAACGATGAGCGCTGCGGTGTCGGCCGCTGCGACCCAGTCCGCCAGCCCCTCGCGCAGCAGGTTCCGAGGTGAGCGCCCCTCCTGCGCGGGCATGCCGACGATCCGCTCCGTGGTGTCCGCGGTGTTATATACCGTCCTCCACCCAGCCGCGACCTTCTCGTCCCAGTCGTTCTGAACGATGCCGTGACGGGAAGGGAAGACGCCCGTGGCGAGGGTGGCGTGCCCCGGTGCCGTCTCGGTCCCGGCATGGTCATGGACGCCCGAGGCGTAGTACCGCCCCTGGTCCATGAGGCGGCGCAAGCCACCGGTGAACAGGGAGTCGTAGCGCTCGAGGAGGTCGGCCCTGAGCTGGTCCACCGCGATGAGGACGATGAGGGCCGGCCGCTCCTCCTGGGCCGCGCGCTGGCAGCCGGGCAGAAGCGCGGCAGCGGCGATCGTCAGGGTGAGGCCAAGCACCCCTCGTGGGATACGCGTCATAGGGTCGTGGTCCCGGTCGGAGTTCTCGGGGCGTGGACACCCGTGGACACCGTCGAAGCCCAGCCGCCGTGCGTGCGCCGATGCCCGACCGCGCCACCCCGCGCCGCCGCCAGCTCGGGCCGCATCCCCGGGTGGAGCCATCCGCGGTGCCGCCACGGCGACTCAGGCCCGGCCGCGGACGCGCAGCGCGAGGGCGGGAAGAATACGCGCCGGCCCGGCCACTAGACAACCCCGGGCGCCGGGTCTAAACTTCCGCGACTCCTCAGACCTCCACGACTCCGGGTGGGTAACTCTCGTGTGCACACTTCACGCACTGGCCGTCCCGCTCCCGATCCGACTCGGCATCGCGGCGCTCCTCGTTCCGGGCGTGAGCCCGGGGCCGGCCTGGAGCCAGATCCCCCAAGCCGACGACGGCGTGCGCGCCGGCGACATGGTGACCATCGAGTTCTTCACGGCCGCGGGCGTGCGGCCGGCTGAGCTCTCGGGCGAACACACGGTGGACCGGGACGGGCAGCTCGTCCTCCCGTACGTGGGCCGGATCAGCGTGCAGGGCCTGAACGCGCTGGAGATGCGCGAGCTCCTGACTCAGCGCTTCTCGCAGTTCTATGAGAACCCCATCCTCGTCGTTCGGGTGCAGCTCACCGTGAACGTCACGGGCGTGGTTC
Organism: Gemmatimonadota bacterium; assembly: GCA_016209885.1. Taxonomy (GTDB): domain Bacteria; phylum Gemmatimonadota; class Gemmatimonadetes; order Longimicrobiales; family Gaopeijiaceae; genus JACQVF01. Next base: position 26,013 of record JACQVF010000103.1, read on the forward strand.
GGATACCGGGACACTACCTGGTGGACCCGAGCGCAACGCTGGTGGATGCGCTGGCCCGCGCAGGCGGCGTGCTCGAGGAGCTCGGCGGCGGCTCAGGCCAGCTCGCAAACTCGAGGAGCGTGCGGCTGGTTCGGGGCGGCCGGACCCATGTCGTCGACCTGCGGCCCGACGCGCTCACGCGAGAGATCTCCGACCTGCGGGTGCAGTCGGGCGACTGGCTCCACGTGCCTCCGGCGCCCCGCTCCCGGTGGCGCGACAACCTGCAGCTCGCCGCTTCCATGCTGACCGTCGCCGCCAGCGTCATCTTCATCGCCGCGCGCTGAGCTCATGGCGAGTCCACGGCGCCGAACCGGGTGAGCCGTGCAGCGAGCCCCATGGATCACCGAGCGCGCGACGGCTGGATCGAGGTCATCACCGGCGTGATGTTCAGCGGCAAGTCCGAGGAACTCATGCGCCGCGCCCGCCGCGCCGTCATCGCGCGCAAGCGGGTGCAGGTGTTCAAGTCGCACCTCGACGACCGCTACGACGGGTTCTTGCAGGTCCGGTCGCACGACGGCGGCGCTCTGGACGCCGAGCCGGTCACCAGCTCGCGGGAGATCCTGGAGAAGCTGGGCCCGGACACACAGGTCGTGGCGATCGACGAGGCGCAGTTCCTCGACGACGGGATCGTGAAGGTCTGCAACTGGCTGGCGGACCGCGGAGTCCGCGTCATCCTGGCGGGCACGGACATGGACTTCCGCGGTGAGCCCTTCGGGCCGATCCCGCTCCTGCTCGCCATCGCCGAACGGATCGACAAACTGCACGCGATCTGTATGGTCTGCGGAGACCTGGCGACCCGGAACCAGCGCCTGATCAGCGGGCAGCCGGCTCCCTCCGAGGGCCCTACGATCCAGGTGGGCGGCGGCGAGAGCTACGAGGCCCGCTGCCGCCGGTGCCACGTGGTGCCGTCCGTGGCAAACGACCAGACGGAGATCGCGTTCGCCGCCACGAACGAAAGGCGTGGCTAAGACTTCCGACCGAACGGACGGTCGCGAGCATTGGCGGCAACCGCCGGGGCCGTGCCGAGCCAGCATGGAAGGAGCAAGTCCGACGATGGATGCGGAGCGGATCGTTCGCGAGGTCAAGCGGCTTTACTTCGAGACCAGCCGGGACACGCTGGAGCAGGACTTCGCGCGCGCCCGCGAGCTCGCGAACCATATCCCGGAGGGCGACGCGGCCCGCGCGCAGATCGAGCGCTACCTGCGCGCGTTTCCGCGACTCTGGTCGAGCCTGAACGGCAACGAAGGAGAGGGCTGAGCGCGAACGACCCCACACGCTGGGGCCGACCTCCGTCCCCACGCGCCGGAGCCGACCTTCGTCCCCAAGCGCCATTCCCGCGCCCCCAGCGCATCTCCTTCTTCCCCCGCATGCAGCCGCTCGATCGCGCGCTCGTAACGGGTGCGCGGGACCTCGACGGCGTGGGCCGCCTTCTGCGTGCCCTGGGTCTACGGATGCTTCCGCCTCCGTGGCCGCCGCTCCCGCTGGAGCCTCCAGGCACGCTCGCGGCGGGCCGCATTGCGGGGGAATACGCCACGCTGGCGGTGGCCGTCGGGCCGCGACCCGATGCCAGCGCGGCGGGCATCGCCCGGGACATCCGCCGGCTGGTCAGTGCGACCCCGGGCCGGCGGTGGCTCCTGCTCTTCCACGATCTCGAGTTTCGCTGGCTCACGTTCGCGTCCCCGGGCGTGGACGGCGAGGTCCGGCGATTGGAGCTGCGGCGGCAGGCGCCGGACGCGGCGGCGCTGGAGGCGCTGGCGGAGATGGCCGCGCGCCCCGGCGACGGCGGCACGGCGCTCGCCCTGCGCCATGCCCGGGCGCTGGCGCGCGGGCGCATCACGGAGCGGTTCTTCGGCGAGTTCCGGGCCGTTCGTGCAGGGCTGGCGCGGGCGTGGACCGGACTTGCCCCTGACGACGACGCCGACCGGGACGAGCTGGCGCTCCTCCTGCTCTGCCGCCTTCTGTTTCTTCACTTCATCGAGGCGCGCGGCTGGCTGGACGGCGACCCCCGCTTCGTCGCGCGCCTCTTGGAGCGCCGGCTCGCCGCGCCCGGGCGCGACTCGTTCTTCCGCGCGCGGCTCCAGCCGCTCTTCTTCGAAGCGCTGAACGCTCCTCGAGGCCGCCGCGCGGTGGGGTCACTCGACCTCGACCGGCTGCCCTACCTCGACGGTGGGTTGTTCGCACGGCGGCCGGTCGAGCGGCGCCAGCCGGACGCGGACCTGCCGGACGCCGCCCTGACCGCCCTTTTCGATGGCTTCTTCGCCCGCTATCGCTTCACTCCCGTGGAAGCCGAGGCGGACGCCGGGGGAGCGAGCGTGGACCCGGAGATCCTGGGGCGGGTCTTCGAGGGGCTCATGGAGCCGCGAGAGCGCTGCCGGAGCGGGACCTTCTACACGCCGCGCGCGGCAGTGCGCGCGCTGGTCATGGCGGCGCTGGAGAGCCATCTGACGGCGGCGCTAGGCGGCGACCCGACAGCCGCCGCGGCGGGTGCGCGTCCCCCGCAGGCGGCGATCCGGATCGCAGATCTCCTGGACGGCAACCTGCCGGATGAGGCGACGCGCATGCAGATCGCCACGGCGCTCCGTGGCGTGCGCGTCCTGGATCCCGCGGCCGGCTCCGGCGCGCTCCTGCTCGGGTGCCTCGAGTTGCTCATGGTCCTGCGCCGCGCATGCGGCGACGAGGCCGGCATGGTCGACGAGTTGCGCGCCGCACTCTACGGCGTGGACATCAAGGCAGAGGCGGTCCTCCTGTGCATGCTGAGGCTCTGGCTCGCGCTGTCCGTCGCGGCGCCAGCCGGCGTGACGGATGCGCCGCACCCGCTTCCGAACCTGGATCGCCGGATCCGCCAGGGCGATGCCCTCGTCGACCCCCTGGAATTCGCCATGGCGGCGTTCGAGAAGCTGGGGGAGGACGCGCGCTCCGCCCGCGCGCTGCGCGCGCTCGAAACGCTGCGTTCTCGTCACTTCGACGCGACCGGTCCGGCGAGGGAGGAGATCGAGCGCAGCCTTGGCGCGGCCGAGCGGAAGCTGGCGCTCAGCGTGCTCGAGTCGGCGCGTGCCGCGCTGTGCGGACAGCTCGACGAGCTCCGAGCCGTGGCGGCGAGCCGCGATCTCTTCGGCGCCCCGGCAGCCGGCCAGGCCGAACTCGGACGGATGGCCGAACTGGAGGCGCGTCTGGCCGAGGTGGAGCTCCGCCATCGCCAGTGCACGGAGTCGAACGAGCTCCCGTTCTTCAGCTTCCGCCTCCACTTCAGCGAGGTCTTCACGCGCGGCGGCTTCGATATCGTCATTACCAACCCGCCGTGGGTGCGGCCGCACCGCTGGAGCCGGGAGACGGGACCGGCACTCCGGCAGCGCTATGCCGTGCTCCGCGCCCCTTCCGCCACTGCGGGGTCGGGCGACGACTCGGGCGACGCGGGCGACTCGGGCCACTCGGACTGCCGGCGCGGCTCGGTGGCGACGGAGAGCTCGGGCGGCCGCGGACGCCGCGCTGCTGGCCGGCTCGCCGGCTCGCAGAGCGACCTGTCGCTCGCCTTCCTCGAGCGGTCCCTCGAGCTGCTCCGGCCGGGTGGCACGCTGGCGATCCTGCTCCCGGCCAAGTGTCTGCGCGCGCTCTACGGAGCCACGGCTCGGGCGATGCTCCTGCGGTGCGCCACGCTCGTGGCCCTGGAGGACCACGCGCTCGACCAGAACGCGATCTTCAGCGCGGACTCGTTCGTGGCGATGCTGGTCCTCCGCAAGGAGCCGGCGCCGCCGCGCCATCTCGTACGGGTGCGGGTCACCCGGCGCTCGCGCTCGCCAGTCGAGTTCCGCGTCGGGCAGACGCTCCTTCCTTCGGGCCCCGAGCCCGGCGCGCCGTGGTTGCTCGCACCCCCTCCGGTGGCCGAGGCGGTTCGCGCCATGCAGGCTGCCGGCCAGCCGCTGGGTGCGCACGTCCGCGTCCACCGGGGCGTGTTCACCGCCGCAAACGACGTCTTCCTCCTCCGGGAAGCGGCGGGAGGACTGGGCGGCATCGTGCGCGCCGTGTCCGCCGCGGGGGACCCCGGGGCTCGCCGCACGGCCGACCAGGCGAACGCCACGGAAGAGGCGGATCGGGAGGGGGGGAGCGCCGTCCCGGTCCACGTGGAGGGCCAGGTGCTGCGCAGGGTCGTGCGCGGCTCCGGGATCCGGGCCTGGTCGTTCGAGGCGCCGGAGCACATCCTCTGGCTCCACGCCGACGGCCGTCGTGATCCAGAGCCGCCGCCGCGGCTGGCAGCGGCGTACCTGGCGCGCCACCGTCGCCGGCTCGAGAGCCGCGACGGCGCACGGCGCCTGCCGCCCGGCGCCCTCTTCCGCGTCTCGCCGGCCGTCATCGGCCCCAAGGTCATGTGGCAGGACCTGGCGGACCGTCCGGCGGCGGCCTACGTGTTCGAGCCGGTACGCTGTGCAGACGGCGTCGAGCGGCCCGTCATCCCGCTGAACACCGTGTACTTCGTCATCCCTCCCGACGATGATGCGGGCCACTTCCTCGCTGCGCTCCTGAACTCACGCCCCGTGGCGACGTACGTGCGTGCCGTGGCGGAACGGGCCAAGGACGCGCGCTTCCGCTTCCTGGCCTGGACGATGGAGGCGCTTCCGATCCCCGCGGCCTGGGCTGAGGCCCCGGAGAGCGGGGCGCTCATCGCGCTGAGCCGGCGCGCCCACGGAGCCGGTGCCCTCGCCGGTCCTGACGAGGCGCGCCAGACGAAGCTCGTGGCGCGGCTCTACGGACTGAGCGAGGCGCAGCTCGGCGCGCTCCTGGAATGGGACCGCTGGCTGGCGGAGGCCGCGTGCGCCGCGAGCTGACCGCGCATCGCGAACGGCAGGGGGGCGGCCGGGCGCCCACCCTCGTCGATGACCGCTCGTCCCCCGACTTCCGGGCGGTCTTCGGCGAGCTCGCCGCCCGCTCGCGCGCGATCGAGGTCGCCATCCGCCGGATCCGGCTGAGCGCGGTCGAGCTCCGGCCGGGCGAGATGGCGGGCGTCCGCGCGCTCCGGCTGCTCGTCGGCCCCCTGGACACGGAATCTCTCGGCGCGGAGGCCCGGGCGGTGGCGGCGGACGCCCGGAAGCGCGCGAATCTGCTCCTCATCCTCGAGATGCTCGACGCCGAGATCCTCGACGTGCGGGCGTCCGCGTTGCTGTCCTGGGCGCCCGACTTTTCGGTGTTCCACGGCACACGCGGAGCGCGCCACCTGCTCGTGGGTCCCCACCTCTTCCAGCGGCCGGCCGAACCGGGCTCACTCGCGCTGGCGTCGCTCCACGGCGCGGACGCCGCGCGCCGTGCCGCCGCACGCTTCGCAGAGCTATGGGCCGATGGCCGCGACGTGCGGCCCGTCGCCCTCGAGATCCTGGAGCGCGCGGCCGGGCGGCCGCCCCTCTTTGTTCGCGAGACGACCATCCGGCCGTACGGCACCCCGGTTCCGCCCGCTGAGGCCGCCGCGGCTGCGCTCGGGCGTGCGTTCGGTTGGCCGGCGGTCGAGCCCCCGACGCCCGCCGCCGGCGACGGGGCGGTCGCCCCGCAGGATCGTCGCCCCGGAGGCCCCGATCTCACCGCCTACCAGCGTGATGCCGCGGAGCGGGCGGCGCGCATCCTGGACCGCCGCCGCGGGGTGCTGGTGTGCGACAGCGTCGGTCTCGGAAAGACGTTCATCGCGCTCCGTCTCATCGAGGACGTGCTCCGAGGAGGCGGACCCGTCGCCGTGGTTTCCCCCGCCGCGCTCCGCCCTCAGTGGACACGGCCGCTCCTCGCCGTCGCCGAGCGCTACCAGGTGCGGCATTCCATCGGGCTCGGCTCGAAGCACGGCAAGAACGGCGAAGAGCAGCCAGCACAACAGTGGCGCACGGGCGGCCTCGAGCTGGGGGAGGCGCACCGCGCATACGGCCCGCTCATCGCCTGGCTGTCGCAGGCGCGGCTCAGCCGTGGCGGCCATGGGCTCGAGCGGCTCCCACGCCTCGAGCTTCTGGTCGTGGACGAAGCGCACAACTTCCGGAATCCTCGCACCCGACGCTACGCGGCGCTCGCCCGAATCGCTGCGGGCGCCCGCGTCGCGCTCCTCACGGCGACGCCCGTCAACAACAGTGCCTGGGACCTCTACTCGCTCATCCGCATCTTCGCGGGCGACGGCGACTTCACCGATCTGGGCGTACCCAGCCTGCGGGAAGCCGTGGACTCCGCACACCGGAGCGCCACGTCGCTCAGGTCCGTCGTCGCCGCTATCTCCGTCCGTCGCACGCGTGAGTTCATCCGCGACCACTACGCCGGCGGGCCTCATGGCGACGGCAGCGCGCTCCGCTTTCCCACGCGGGCGGCCCCCGTGCCGATCCGCTACTCGCTCGAGGAGGCGCGGCCCGGATGGTACGCCGAGGCGCTAAGCGCGCTGGAGGCGCTCGAGTTTGCGGCGCTGGCCACCGTGACATGGGCCGCCCACGACCCGTCGACCGCTGGACGCCGGTCGCGCGGCACGCGGAAGTACCACGTGCGACTCGGCCGGCCCCGCACGCCGGCTGAGGTCCAGTCGCCGGTAGAGCTGGTCCGCCTGGCGCTCCTCAAGCGCCTCGAGTCCAGCCTCTTCGCGTTCGGCAGGAGCATCCGAAGGCTCGAGCGCATGACGGAGACGGTGCGCGCCGCAGTGCAGAATGGTCGGATGCCGGGCGCCCGAGAGCTCAGGGGCCTGGTGGCGGGAGAGGAGGCGGGCCAGCTCCTCCTGGCTCCCGTGATCGGCGCCCCGCTTCCCCGGGCGGTCGAACCGGAGGCCGTTCTCCCGGCGCTCCATGCGGACCTCGAGCGGCTGAAGCGACTGGCCGGGCTCGCGCAGGTGATCGGGGTGGCCGACGACCCCAAGCTCTCGCGTCTCGTCGAACTCCTCGCCCGCGATGCCCGCGGCGACAAGGTCGTGGTCTTCACCGAGTTCCGGGATACCGCGCACTACCTGCACCGGGCGCTGTACGGACGCGTGCGCGCAGCGCTCGTCGATGGCGAGGGCGCCCGCATCGGGAGCACACCGGCAGCGCGCAGGGACGTCATCCTGCGATTCGCGCCCCGGGCGAACGGCGCCCGAGCGACCCGTGCGGCGGAGCGTATCGACGTCCTGGTCACGACGGACGTGCTCGCCGAAGGGCTCAACCTCCAGGACGCGGCCCGCGTGGTATCGTACGATCTCCCGTGGAACCCCGTGCGGCTGATCCAGCGGATCGGCCGCATCGATCGTCTCGGCTCGCCGCACGAGCTCGTGCACCTCTACCACTTCGTCCCCGATCTCGGGCTCGAGGGCTTGCTCCGGCTGTTCGCGCGGATCCAGGCGAAACTTGCCACCATCGGCGAGACCGTCGGCGTCGACGGCTCTGTCCTGGGAGGCGAGGCGCCACTTCCCCTCGACACGATGCTCGACGCGCTCGCACGCGCGGACGCCGATTGCCTCGACCGGATCGAACGGAGCGAAGCGGCGCCGTTCGAGATCGAGGAACGGATACGCCTGCGCTGGCGCGCGCACGCTCAGACGCTGGGTGGCCGCGTTCCGGAGCGCGAGGACGAGCCGGCGATGGCCGCGGCGGTCGACGCCGACTTCGCCGGAACCACGGTGCTGTGCTTCTCCGCCCGGACCGGGCCAGACCGCGCCGGCGAGCGCTGGATTGTCGTCGATGCCGGAGGCGCGCGGATCGACCGCATCGCGGCAATCGAGGCGTTCACGCGGGCCCTCGAAGCCCTGCCCGCCCAGCCGGACCGGCATGCGCTGGACGAAGCCCTGGCCGCGGGCGAGGCGCTCCTTGCCCGCGTGGACACACCGCCGCCTCCCGATGCCCACGCGCCGGAATCGCGGGCGCTCCGTGCCCTGGACCGGACGCTCACGGCCATGCGCGGAGAGCCGGACGCAGAACTGTGCCGGCGCGTCGACCGCGTGGCCACAGCACTCGCCCGACCCCTCCCCGCAGGCCTGCGCCAGCGGGTGAGCGCGGCGCTCGACGCGGCAACAGACCCGTCGCAGCCCGCAAATCTCCTCGCAGCATTGGAGGAACTGCTCGAGGACCGGATCCATTCGGGCGGGACGCAGCCGGAGCAGGCGAGTTGGAGGCTCGTGGCCGCCGTCCAGTTTCAGGTCACGGCGAACCCCGACGCTGCGAACCCCGAGAATCGGGAGAGCCGCCACCCGCATATGACCGCGTGACGGCGCCTCATCGCCCGCGGGAGAATGGCTCGTAACTCGAAGTCGTACCGCACGATGGGGCGAACGGCCGCCACCGCGGCTCCGCGCTGCGGGCCCGTTCGCTTCGCTCGGCTGCTCTCGGCCGTTCTTGGCCGACGCTGCCTTGACCCCCTTGAGCCAGCGCCGTAGCTTTCCGCTCCGAAAGAAAGAAAGCGATCCCGCGTAGCTCAGCTGGTAGAGCAGGTGGCTGTTAACCACCGGGTCGCAGGTTCGAGTCCTGCCGCGGGAGTTTCTGTGCCAGTCTGCGAACCCAGGCCGTCCCGGCACAACTCGACCGTAATGGGTTCTGGTTAGCCGGTCGCGGAACCCTCCGGCCTCCCCCCCGAGAGCCGAAGCCGTTCCCTTCGCCGTCCGATCTGAAGTGTCCTGCCGACCCACCTCTGCACTCCGACAGATACGGTAGGCCCCCGTACCCAGGCGCCGGGTCAAGACGAATTCGACCGTAGGCACCGATTGACTCCCAGACCAACATCACTACATTTCGCCAAACAACGAAATGACTACCGCCCAACTGCCCGATCTCGTCCAGGTCTACAAGGCCCTGGGGCACCCCGCCCGGATCCGCATCCTGGCGATGCTCCGCACGGGGGAACTCTGCGCCTGCCAGATCACCGCTGTGCTGGCGCTCGCGCCGTCCACGGTCTCGGCCCACCTGGCCGAGCTCCGGCGGGCCGGGTTGATCGCCCAGCGCAAGGAGGGGCGCTGGGTCCACTGCCGCGTGGCCGAGCGGGAGGACGCGGGCGAGATCGGCGCGTGGTTGTGGCAGCGCATCAAGCGAGACCCTCAGATCCGCCGCGACGCGGGCGCGGTCAAACAGCTCCGCGCGGTGCCGGTAGACGAGCTGTGCCGCGTGGATCTGGACCTGACACGCCTTGCGATCGCACGAGGGACCCGAACGCCCCGGGGGGACGACGCGATGATGAGCGAGCGGGCGCGATGAGCGCGGAGACCAAAGGGATGAACGTCTTCGAGCGCTATCTGAGCCTCTGGGTGGCGCTCTGCATGATCCTGGGGGTCGCGATCGGGAAGCTGCTCCCCGGCCTGGTGGGGCTCCTGCGCGGCCTCGAGTTCGGCGAGGGGAGCCACATCAACGCGCCGATCGCCGTGCTCATCTGGCTCATGATCTACCCCATGATGCTCAAGATCGACCTCGCGTCGATCCGCAACGTCGGCAAGCGCCCCAAGGGCCTGTCCGTGACCGTGTTCGTGAACTGGCTCGTGAAGCCCTTCTCGATGGCGTTCTTCGGGTGGCTGTTCTTCCGCCACCTGTTCCTGCCGTTGATCGGGGAAGAGTTGGCGAGCCAGTACATCGCCGGCGTGATCATCCTGGCGGCGGCGCCGTGCACGGCGATGGTTTTCGTGTGGTCGTACCTCGCCGACGGCGATCCGGCGTACACGCTGGTGCAGGTCTCGGTCAACGACCTCATCATGCTGGTTGCCTTTGCACCGGTCGTGAAGTTCCTGGTGTCCGGGGCCTCCGGCCTGCACGTCCCCTTCGAAGTCCTGCTGTACTCCGTGATCATCTTCGTGGTGATCCCGCTCGCCGCCGGGTCCATCAGCCGGCGGGCCCTGATCGCGCGCAGAGGCCTGGAGTGGTTCGACACACGCTACGTCGCGTTCTTCGCGTCCATCACGGTGCTGGCGTTGCTCAGCACGCTCGTGCTCATCTTCGCCTTCCAGGCTGAGAACATCACGACACGGTGGTTCCACGTCATTCTGATTGCCGTTCCGATCCTCATCCAGGTCTACTTCAACTCGTCGCTCACCTACGGACTGATGCGGCTGTTCCGGGTGAACTACGCGGTCGCGGCGCCGGGCGCGTTGATCGGGGCATCGAACTTCTTCGAGTTGGCCGTCGCCACGGCCATTGCGCTGTACGGCGCCGATTCCGGAGCGGCGCTGGCGACGGTGGTAGGTGTCCTGGTCGAGGTGCCCGTGATGCTCTCGGTGTGCCGCGTGTGTGTCGCGACCAAGCATTGGTTCGACGGGGCGGAACCGCAGGGGGACTCGTGACGACACGGGACGGCAACCGCGTCGGCACTCCACGGAGTCTACGGTGAGCATCGCCCTCATCTCCGACGTCCACGCCAACCGCCCCGCGCTCGAGGCGGTGCTCGCCGACATCGCCGGCCGGGACGGCATCACCGCCACCTTCCACCTCGGCGACCTGGTCGGCTATGCCCCGTGGCCCGACGAGACGGTGGCGCTGCTGCGCGAAGCGGAGATCACCGGTCTCGCCGGCAACTACGATTCGACGGTCGCCACCGACTACCAGCACTGCGGCTGCAAGTACGAGGATCCGCGGCAGGAAGAGCTGTCACACATCAGCTACGAGTGGACTCGCCGCCACGTGAGCCCGGCGACGAAGGGCGTCCTGGGGGCACTCCCCTTCCGGTTGGATGTCCGGATATCGGGCGGCCATCAGTCGGGTTCCACGCTGATTCTGGTGCACGGCACGCCCACGCTTAACACCGTCTACTGGACCGAGGACCGGCCGGACAGCTTCTGCGTCAAGATGGCGGGCATCGCGGGTGCCAAGGCGGGGGACGTCATCGCGTTCGGACACACGCACAAGCCGTGGCACCGCCAGATCGAGGGGATCCATTTCCTGAACACCGGCTCGGTGGGGCGGCCCAAGGATGGTGACTGGCGTGCCGGGTACGTGCTGCTCGACGTCGCAGCTGGTCGGGTGCGGCCCGAGATCGTCCGCGTGGAGTACGACCTGGAGCGGGCGATGCGGGGGATCCGGGCGAGCGAGCTGCCGCATGAGTTCGCGGACTTTCTCCGGACCGGAGGCAAGCTGTAGGGGCACGAGTGCTGAGGAGAGGAACGGAGGGGAAGATGTTCGACATCGCTGTCATCGCGTCGGATCTGTCGCCCGCGTCCGCGCGGGTGATCCGGTGCGTGGAGCAGTGGAAGGCGTTCGGACTGCGCGAGGTGGTCGTGGCCCACGTCCACCACATCCGCCACACGGGAGGGCTCGAGCCGGCGCTGCGCGCCGACCACGAGCCCAAGCTCGAGGCGCAGGCCGAGGTGATCCGCGCCGCGGGCCTGGCGGCGTCGTGGCGCCTGGAATTCGGCGTGCCCTAGCTGGACATGAACCGGATCGCGGCGGACGCGGGAGCGGACGTCGTCGTGATCGGGTCGCACGGCAAGACGTGGATCACGGAGGTCCTGCTGGGCAGCATCGGCGACGCCGTGCTGCGTCACAGCGCCGTGCCGGTCCTCGTGATCAAGGTGAACCGGCTGCGTGAATTGCCGCTGGCGCAGTGCGGAGCGGCCTGCGGGGGGATGTTCGCATCGCTGCTGCTCGCCAGCGACTTTTCGGAGGCGTCGGAGCCCGCGACGGCGACGGTAGTGGAGGCCGCGCGGCGCGTGCGCGGCGTGGTCCACGTGACCCACGTCATCGTGGCCTCACGCGCCCTGCCGCTCCAGCCGCATCTGCTCGACGAGCACCGGTCCGAGGCGGAGAGGCATCTCGCGGCCTTGGTGACGCGACTACGGGAAGCGGGGGCGGCCGACGTCACGTCGTCGCTGCACACCGATCATCCGGTCACCGGCATTCTCACGGAGATCGAAGCGCGTGAGCCGACGATGGTCGTGGTGGGCACGCACGGGCGCGGGTACATGGCCGGCATGCTGCTCGGCTTGGTGGCGCACGAGGTGGCGCGCCGCAGCCCGGTGCCGGTGCTGGTGGTGCCGCGTCGCTGGACCCCGAGGCCCAGGACGGAGCCGGGGGCCTGACGATGCCGACGTACGCCCATCGGTGCCTGGTGTGTGACGGGTCGTTCGAGATCCGCCAGTCCATCGCGGACCACGACGGACAGACCGCCCCCCCGTGCCCGCACTGCGGCTCGGCGCAGGTGACTCGCAGCTTCACGTCGCTCAACGTCATCACACACGCCGGGGACGGCCCTGCCGCACCTCCCCGATGCGGCCCGTCATCGGGTCCGGGCTGCTGCGGCTGATCGGAGCATACGATGACACACGCAGTCCCGCTCGTCGCTGATCCCGCGCCGGCCGTCGCCTCCGCCGCCGGCCTGCTGGCCAACGCCATCAAGGCCAGACCCGAGTGGCGTGCCCTGGCGGATGCGCGTGCCGCATTCCGGACAGACCCGGGGATGAGCGCGATCATGGCACGCTACCGCGCGGCGTTCGGCCGCTTGAGCGCGGCCCGCGCGCGCGGAGAACACCTGTCGGGAGACGATGCCCTGGAGCTGGCCGAGGCACAGCAGGCGCTCCAGGCGCACGCGCTGTTCCGGCGCCAGAACGAGGCGACCGCGACATTGGTCGCGTTGTTGCGGGAGGTCAACCGGATGCTCTCAACCGCACTGGAACTGGACTTCGCCGCCAACGCGGCACCGCCCAGCGGCTGCTGTGGTTGACGCGGCACTCGTACACGGAGGTGTGACGGTGGAGCGATTGATGGTGTTCGACCCGCCCATGTGCTGCCCCAGTGGGGTCTGCGATGCGGAGGTCGATCCCACCCTTGCGCGGTTCGCCGCGGACCTGGCATGGCTGCGCGCGCGCGGAGTGGACGTGCAGCGCTACAATCTGTCGCAGGAGGCGCATGCATTCGTCACCAACCCGGTCGTGCGACGGACGCTCCAGGAACAGGGCACGGCGTCCCTCCCCCTCCTGGTTTGGCGTGGCGACGTGGTTTCGTCGGGCGCTTATCCCGAGCGATCCACACTGGCAACCCTGGTCGGTCTGACGCTGGCCGCCGGGATGGGAGGTCACCCGTGACCGGCTTCCTCGACAACGCGCCCCGGTTTCTCTTCTTCACCGGCAAGGGAGGGGTCGGGAAGACCTCGCTGGCCGCGGCTACCGCCGTACGCCTGGCGGAGGGCGGTCACCGGGTCCTGCTCGTCAGCACCGACCCCGCCTCAAACCTGGACGACGTGCTCGGCACGCCGCTCGGTCAGGTACCTACGGCGGTGGGGGGAGCGCCGAATCTCTGGGGACTCAACATTGATCCAGAGGAGGCGGCGCGGCAGTACCGCGAACGGGTGGTGGGCCCGTACCGCGACACGCTGCCGGCGGACGCGGTCGTGGGCATGGAGGAGCAGCTGTCGGGCGCGTGCACGGTTGAGGTGGCGGCGTTCGACGAGTTCACCGGCCTGCTGACGGGTGACGCTGCCGCCGAGTTCGACCACGTCATCTTCGATACGGCCCCCACCGGCCATACGCTGCGCCTGCTGCGGCTCCCCGCAGCGTGGACGGCTTTCCTCGACAGCAACGAACGCGGCGCCTCCTGTCTGGGCCCGGCCTCCGGCCTCACGATGCAGCGAGAGCGGTATCGCGAAACCGTGGCGGCGCTCGCCGACCCGGCGCGGACCCGCGTCATCCTGGTGGCGCGTCCCGAAACGGGCGCGCTGGAGGAAGCCGCCCGCACCGGCCGCGAGCTGGCGGCGCTCGGACTGCGTAACCAGCACCTGGTGCTCAACGGCGTGTTCCGCGCCACCGATCGGTCCGATCCGCTTGCGGTGGGGCTCGAAGCATCCGGACGCGCGGCCGTCGCCGGCATGCCCGGGGAACTGCGCGATCTGCCCCGCAGCGACGTAGCCCTGCGCGGGGAAAACGTGGTAGGGCTGGCCGCCGTGCGCCTGTTGCTCGCACCATCTCCGAGCCCGGACGCCGCCCCAGCCGGCGCGGACGCCCACCTGGGGCCCGGTGGCCTGGAGGCGGGGGATCTGGGCCCGTTCGTGGACCAGCTCGCGACGCGCGGGCGCGGCCTGGTGATGGTCATGGGCAAGGGCGGCGTCGGGAAGACCACCATTGCGTCCGCGTTGGCCGTCGAGCTTGCGGCGCGGGGCGTGGCGGTGCACCTCGCGACCACCGATCCCGCTGCCCATGTGGCCGAGACCGTGGGCGACGGTAGCGCGCGGCAGCGCATCAGCCGGATCGATCCGGAGGCCGAGGTCGCGGCGTACCGCCGCAAGGTGCAGGAACGGGTCGGGGCAACGCTCGACGAAGAAGGACGGGCGTTGCTGGAGGAGGACCTGCGCTCGCCGTGTACCGAGGAAGTCGCGGTGTTCCACGCCTTCTCCCGCCTGGTCTCGGCGGCGGCGCGGGAGGTGGTGATCATGGACACGGCGCCGACAGGCCACACGCTGCTCCTGCTCGACGCCGCCGGATCCTACCATTGGGAAATACTGCGGCACGCGGCGGGAACCCGCGGACGGATTACGACGCCGCTCATGCGGTTGCAGGATGCCGAGTACACGAAGATCCTGCTCGTCACCCTGGCGGAGACGACGCCCGTGCTCGAGGCGGCGGCGCTGGCCGACGACTTGCGGCGGGCGGGAATCGAGCCCTACGCCTGGATCGTGAACAACTCGCTGGCCGCCGCGGGACCACGGGATGGCTTGCTAGTGCGCCGCGCCGTAGCGGAGCGGGACCAGATCGCGAAGGTGCGCGGGCTCGCGGCCCGGGTGTACGTCACGCCGCGGCTTCCGGCGCCGCCGATCGGCGCGGCGGCGCTGCGGGGGCTGGTGGGGGGAAACGGGAGGCCGGCGGCGCGCATCGCCTGAGCCGTGGAGCACGGGCGGACCTGGGACGAGCTGCCGAAAGGCCATCTGCTGGAAGTGTGAGGCCCCCGAGGTTGCCTATCGGACCTGTCCGATCAGTTCCTCGAAGCGGGCCCTCTGCTCCGCGGCGCTTTCCAGCTGGGCGATCGGCCGCAGCGCCCGTTCGGTGAGGGGAAAGGTCTCGGCTACGGGCGGGTACTTCGGCGCGCTGCAGCTGCTCGCCGACCTTGAAGCGAGGCTGCAAGGTCCCCGCGGCGGTGGGCGGCCCACTGATCCGCGCTGGACCGAGCGACGGCTGGTG
>JACQVF010000106.1 GCA_016209885.1 Gemmatimonadota bacterium
CGCTGCACCGCACGGCGGAGTTCGATGGCTTGCACTATGTCGCCCGCCCGATCGCCATTTCGGGACCGTTACCACCCGGGTACCACCGCCTGACTCTGGAGCCGCTGGACGGCGTCGCCTGCAGAGCGGTCGCGAGGCCCGTGGAGATGCTCCTCGTTTCGGCTCCACGGCGCCTGCACGATCCGTACGCGGAATCCGGCAGAAAGGTGTGGGGCGCTTTCCTGCCGGCGTACGCGGTGCGTTCGGCCCGCAACTGGGGCTGTGGCGATCTCACGGACGTGGCGGAGCTCGGCCGCTGGATCGCCGCGCAGGGAGGGTCGCTGCTGGCCACGCTGCCGCTCCTGGCCAGCTACCTGGACGCGCCGTTCGATCCGAGCCCGTACGCTCCGGTGAGCCGCGTGTTCTGGAACGAGCTCTACGTGGACGTGCGCCGCCTCCCGGAGCTCGAGGGTTGCGAAGGCGCGCGGAGGATCCTGGAATCCGAGGCCACGCGCCTCGAGATCGGCGCGCTCCGCGCCGGGTCCCTCGTGGACTACCGGCGACAGGCGCGGCTCAAGCGAACGCTGCTCCAGCCCCTCGCCCGCTGGTTCTTCGAGTCCGGGCTCGAATCGGGTGGGGGACGGCGAGGCGAGGCGTTCCGGCGGTTCCTGGCCGAGCGTCCGGATGCCGAGAAATACGCCGCCTTCCGGGCCGCCGTCGAGCGCCACGGCGGGGACTGGAGGGCGTGGCCGGCGAGGATGCGGGACGGTGCGCTGCACTCCGAAGACTATGACGAGGACGCCCGGCGCTATCACCTCTACGTTCAATGGGTCGCCGACGAACAGATGCGACGACTCGCTGAGGAGCTGGCGGCACACCATGTGCGCCTCTACCTCGACCTGCCCCTGGGTGTTCACCCCGACGGCTATGACGCCTGGCGCGAACGCGAGGGGTTCGTGGCGGGCGTCTCGGTCGGAGCACCGCCGGACCCGTTCTTCTCGAAGGGTCAGGACTGGGGCTTCGCACCGCCGCACCCGGAGCGCGAACGGGAGAGCGGCTACCGCTACACGATCCGCTGCCTGCGCCACCACCTGCGCTGCGCCGGCCTCCTGCGCATCGATCACATCATGGGCCTGCACCGCCTCTTCTGGATCCCGCGTGGTGCGGGTGCCGCGAACGGGGTCTACGTGGGCTACCGCGCCGAGGAACAGTACGCGATCCTCGCCCTCGAGTCCGAGCGTCACCGTGCGCTGGTGGTCGGCGAGGACCTGGGGACGGTGCCGGCCGCGGTACGGGAGACCATGGAGCGCCACGGCGTCTACCGCATGTTCGTGGTGCCGTTCGAGCTCGCACCGGACCAGGGGCGCGCGCTCCCGCAGCCGCCGGCGGCCGCGGTGGCCAGCCTCAACACCCACGACATGGCGACGTTCCGGGCGTTCTGGCAGGGACTGGACATCGCCGATCGCATGGAGCTCCGGCTGTTGGACACCCAGGGCGCACAGCGGGAGCGGCAGCACCGGGAGGCGCTTCGCGAGGCGCTCCTGGGCTTCCTCGCGGCCGCCGGCCTCACGCCGAGCGACCGGAGCCCGGAAGCCGTGCTCCGCGCCTGTCTCGCCTATCTCGCGAAGAGCGATGCGCGCGTTACGCTCCTGAGCCTCGAAGACCTGTGGGGCGAGACGCGGCCGCAGAACACGCCCGGCACGGGCGACGAACGGCCAAACTGGCGCCGCAAAGCCGAGCGTTCGCTCGAGGACATGGCCCAGATGCCCGAAGTTGCCCAGATTCTCGGGGAGATAGGGCGACTCAGGAGCGAGTTCTGAGAGAGCGGATGGACGAGCGGAAGACCGAAACCCCACGCAAGCAGGGGGAAGGCCCGGGGCCCGGCGAGCCTGACGGGACGCAGCCTGCCGCGGGGCCCCCGAGGGCGCAGCAGCGGGGCGCGCCCGGCGAGCCGGCCCGGGCCGGCGCCGTTCGCCACGACATCAGCCTGCTCACGGACGACGACCTCTACCTCTTCAACGAGGGCAGCCATTTCCGGCTTTATGAGAAGCTGGGAGCGCACCTGCTCCCGCCGGAGCGGGCGGACGGCGCCGCGGGCGTGTACTTCGCAGTCTGGGCACCGAACGCCGCAGCCGTCTCCGTCGTCGGCGACTTCAACGACTGGGGCCCCGGCCGCCACTCTCTCCGCCCTCGCGCGACCTCGGGCATCTGGGAAGGGTTCGTCCCCGGCGTCACCGCAGGGACGCGCTACAAGTACCACGTGCGGTCGCGCTTCGGGCGCTCTCGTGTCGCGAAGGCCGATCCGTTCGGCTTCCTGCACCAGACGCCTCCCGGCACCGCGTCGCTGGTCGCCTCGCTGGACTACGAATGGGGCGACGGCGGATGGATGGCCCACCGCGGCGAGGCGCAGGCCCTGCGTTCACCCGTGGCGATCTACGAGGTGCATCTGGGCTCGTGGCGCCGCGTGCCCGAGGAGGGCGACCGCCCGTTGACCTACCGGGGAACCGCGCCACTTCTGGCCGACTATGTGGAGGAGATGGGCTTCACCCACGTGGAGTTCCTGCCGGTCATGGAGCACCCCTTCTATGGCTCCTGGGGTTATCAGATCACCGGCTACTTCGCGCCGACGAGCCGCTACGGCGGCCCGCAGGATCTCATGTACCTCGTGGACTACCTTCACCGCCGCGGCATCGGCGTCATCCTGGACTGGGTGCCCTCCCACTTCCCCGCGGATGAGCACGGGCTCGGCCTCTTCGACGGCACGCACCTCTACGAGCATGCGGACCCGCGGCTCGGTTTCCACCCGGACTGGAACAGCTTCATCTTCAACTACGGACGCCAT
This sequence comes from Gemmatimonadota bacterium, assembly GCA_016209885.1. Lineage (GTDB taxonomy): Bacteria > Gemmatimonadota > Gemmatimonadetes > Longimicrobiales > Gaopeijiaceae > JACQVF01. The sequence continues at coordinate 2,822 of JACQVF010000106.1, forward strand.
GAGGTTCGCAGCTTCCTCGTGAGCAGCGCTATCTTCTGGCTCCACCACTATCACGCCGACGGGCTCCGCGTCGACGCGGTCGCCTCCATGCTCTACCGCGACTACTCGCGGCGTGACGGCGAGTGGATCCCCAACGAGTTCGGCGGGCGCGAGAACCTCGAGGCGCTCGGGCTCCTGCGCCGTCTCAACGAGGAGGTCTACCGGAGCTTCCCCGCCGTGCAGACGATCGCCGAGGAATCCACGGCGTGGCCCATGGTCTCCCGGCCCACCCATGTGGGCGGACTCGGGTTCGGACTCAAGTGGGACATGGGGTGGATGCACGATACGCTCGCGTACCTGGCGCACGACCCGATCCACCGCAGCTACCACCACAACGAGCTCAGCTTCCGGATGGTCTACGCGTTCAACGAGAACTTCGTGCTCCCCCTCTCCCACGACGAAGTCGTCCACGGCAAGGGCTCGCTCCTCGCCAAGATGCCCGGCGACGAGTGGCAGAAATGTGCGAACCTGCGGCTGCTCCTCGCGTACATGTACACCCAGCCCGGCAAGAAGCTGCTGTTCATGGGCGGAGAGTTCGCCCAGGGGCAGGAGTGGAACCACGACCGCAGCTTCGACTGGCACCTGCTGGACCAGCCGCGGCACGCGAGCATGCGGCGGCTCGTCCACGACCTGAACGACCTCTACCGCGCCGAGCCTGCGCTCTACGAGCTCGACTGCGAGCCGGCGGGCTTCGAGTGGGTCGACTGCCACGACGCGACGAACAGTGTGCTTTCGTTCCTACGCAAGGGGCGCAACCCCGACGATCTCATCCTCGCCGTGTGCAATTTCACGCCGGTACCCAGGTGGAACTACCGAGTCGGAGTCCCCAGGGGCGGCATCTGGCACGAGATCCTGAACACGGATGCGAAGCCCTACGGAGGCAGCGGCTTGGGGAACCTGGGTGCCGTGGAGGCCGCACCCATCCCGTTCCACGGGCGGTACCACTCCCTCATGCTGCTTCTGCCGCCCCTCGCGTGCCTGGTCCTCAAGAGCGAAGCGACGGGCGATTCCAGAGTCGGGATTCGCGAGGGGCGTGACAGGATCGCACGTCAGTGACCGCCGATCGTTCATCGCCATCGCTGATGGCTGATCGCCAGTCGTTGATCCCGAATCGCTACGACAAGCGACAATGACGCAACGGTACGTGTGCATCCATGGGCATTTCTACCAGCCGCCGCGGGAGAATCCGTGGGTCGAGGCCGTGGGCATCGAGGAATCCGCTCGACCCCACCGGAACTGGAACGAGCGGATCGCCGCCGAGTGCTACGCGCCGAATGCGGCCGCGCCGATCCTGGACGAAAACGGGCAGGTGGGCCGGACGATCAACAACTACGCTCGCATCAGCTTCAACGTGGGGCCGACGCTCTTCACATGGCTCGAGGAGGAAGCGCCGCAGACCTATCGCGCCATCCTGGACGCGGACCGCAAGAGCCGCACGCGCTACTCGGGACACGGCTCGGCCATCGCTCAAGCGTACAATCACATGATTCTGCCGCTGGCGAACCGGCGCGACAAGCGAACCCAGGTGATCTGGGGGATTCGCGACTTCGAGCGCCGGTTCGGACGCCCGCCCGAAGGGATGTGGCTCCCCGAGACCGCCGTCGACCTGGAGACCCTCGCGGTGCTCGCGGAGGCCGGAATCCGGTTCACGATCCTCGCGCCGCACCAGGCCCGCCGCCTGCGCACGGCCGGCTCCCGCGACTGGCAGCAGATCGGTCCGGGCGGAATCGAACCGCGCGCGGCGTACCGCCACCCGCTCCCGGCGGGGCGGAGCATTGCCCTCTTCTTCTACGACGCAGCGATCTCGAACGCCATCTCCTTCGAGGCGCTGCTTCGCAGTGGCGACGCCCTCGCCGGGCGCCTGCTCTCGGGGTTCGTCGACGACGTGGGCGGCGCCCAGCTCGTCCATGTGGCCACGGACGGCGAGACGTACGGGCACCATCACCGGCACGGGGAGATGGCCCTGGCGTACGCCCTCGAGCGGATCGAAGCGAGCGGCTACGCGCGGCTCACGAACTACGGCGAGTTCCTCGAGAGGCATCCCCCAGTGCACGAGGTGGAGATCCGGGAGAATACATCCTGGAGCTGCGTTCACGGCATCGAGCGCTGGCGGAGCGACTGCGGCTGCCACACGGGCGGACAGCGCGCATGGAAGCAGGCGTGGCGCGCTCCCTTGCGCCAGAGCCTCGACTGGCTGCGCGATACCCTCGCCCACCGATACGAGGCGGAGGCCAGCACGCTGCTCCAGGATCCGTGGGTAGCGCGCGACGACTACATCGCCGTGATCCTCGACCGCTCACCCGAGAGCGTGCGGAGGTTCTTCGCGGAGCACGCGGCGCGACCGCTCGATGAGGCTCAGCAGGTGCGGGCGCTCAAGCTCCTGGAGATGCAGCGCCACGCCATGCTCATGTATACGAGCTGCGGCTGGTTCTTCCACGATCTCGCGGGAATCGAGACCCTTCAGGTGCTCGAGTACGCCGCGCGCGCGGTCGAGCTCGCGGACGAATTGTTCGGGCCGGGCATCGAGGCCGGGCTGACGGAGCGTCTGGCCAAGGCTCACAGCAACCGCAAGGAGAGGGGCGACGGACGCCGCATCTACCTGGAGCTCGTCAAGCCCGTGGCGGTAGATGCAGCGCGCGTTGCGGGTCACTACGCGGTCGGCTGCCTGGTCCAGCCGTGCCCCGAGCGCACGAAAATCTACGCGTACGCCGTCGAGCGCCTGGACCACGAGCTCCTCCGCGCGAAGACGGCGGATCTGCTCGTGGGCGCCGTGCGCGTCACGTCGCGCCTGACCCTCGAGTCGCGGGCCCTCAGTTTTGCCGTCCTGGATCTCCGGGACGGCCGACTCGCCGGCGGCATCCGGGACTACCCGGGCGATCGTGCACACGAGGCCACCGCCCGGGAGCTCGCGCAGGCCTTCCAGAACAGGGACTACGCGTCCATCGTGCGGCTGCTCCAGCGCGACTTCCCGGATTCCAGGGGCGCGCTACGCCCGCTCTCCGTCCGCGAGCTCTCCAAGGAGCCGGCGCCCCCGTAACCGGTCGCTGAAGAGCGGCAGTGCGTCGGGACGAGGGCGCAACGCGACGCTCAGCGCCCTTCACCTCGCGTTGGGAGCCCGCATGACCGCCCGCCGCAGCTCCGCGATCGCGGCGGCGATCCCATCCGGGTGACGGAACACGGAGGAACCTGCGACCAGTACCGTGGCCCCGGCGTCCACCACCTCGTGCGCGACCCGGGCGTCGATCCCGCCGTCCACCTCGAGCTCGACCCTAGCGTCGCTCGGAATGTGACCCACGAGCTCCCGCGCCCGCCGGACCTTCGCCGAGCTCGTTGGAATGTACGCCTGGCCGCCGAACCCCGGGTTCACGGTCATGATCAGCACGAGGTCCACGTAGGGGAGGATGTCGGCCAGGACCTCGGCGGGCGTCGCCGGATTCAGGGCCACGCCGGGGCTTGCACCCAGCATCCGCACCTGCTCGACTACGCGGTGAAGGTGCGGACACGCCTCCTGGTGCACGGTGATGCGATCGGCGCCCGCGCTCACGAACGCCTCCACATAGCGATCCGGCGCCGCGATCATGAGATGGACGTCCAGCGGAAGCCGTGTAGCGCGCCGCGCCGCCTCCACGATGAGGGGACCTACCGTGATGTTCGGCACGAAGTGCCCATCCATCACGTCGACATGGATCCAGTCGGCACCGGCCGCCTCGCAGGCTGCAAGCTGCTTCGCCAGGCACCCGAAGTCCGCGGACAGGATGGAGGGCGCAATCTTGGCCATCACGCCGTACCCCTCATGGGCTTCATCGTCCGCACGCCTTCGCTCGCCGCCACGATCACCTCGTCCGCCAGCCCGAGGAAGAGTCCAGACTCGATGATGCCCACCCGCTCACGCAGCGCCCGCTCGAGCTTCACCGGCTCCGTGATCCCCTGCGGGAAGTGGCAATCCAGGATGTAGTGCCCGCTGTCCGTGTGAAACGCTTCGCCATGGTTCCATGTGCGCAGCACCGGCTGCGCCCCCAAGCTGTCCAGAAACGGAAGATGAAGGGACCAGCCGAAAGGAACGACCTCGAGAGGAAGCGGCGATCGCGTGCCCAGGCAGCGAACGAGCTTGCGCTCATCCGCGATGATGACAAGGTGGTTGGACGCACACGCCACGATCTTCTCCCGCAGCAGCGCCCCTCCCATGCCCTTGATCATGTTCAGGTCGGGATCCACCTCATCGGCGCCGTCCACGGTGACATCGAGGATCGGCTCGTCCTCCAGCGTCGCCAGCGGGATCCCGTGCTGGCGCGCGCTCGCCGCCGTACGATCCGATGTGGGGATGCCCACCACGTCCTTGAGCTCACCCCGACGCAGCCGCTCGCCCAGGATCCCCAGGAAATGGGCCACCGTGGTCCCGGTGCCGAGGCCGATCACCAGCCCGTCGCGGATGCGTTCCGCGGCGTGCAGCGCCGCCTGCCGCTTGAGCGCCTCGACGTCGGATAGCGGAAGTGCCACGGCCGCGCCTCACGCCGGGAACTGACGCAGAATGTCCTTCACCTTCTCGGTGATCTCGAGCGCTTCGCCGTGCGGCCGCTGCCACATATTCCGCCCGAAGATGATCCCCGTTGCCCCCGCCTCCATCGACAGCCGCACACGCGCGAGCAACTCCTCATCGCTCACCTTGCCGCCGCCGCTCACCAGCACCATCGCCCGGCCGGCCGACTCGATGACGCGCCGCATCGCATCCTCGTACGTGAAGTCTAGCTGCGCGTACGCTTCCGGTTGTCGCTCGTCCCTCTCCGTGTGCCGCGGCACGTTGAGCTTGATGACGTCCGCGCCCAGCTCGAGGGCCGCGCGCGCCGCGTAATCCACGGCGTACAGCGAGTCGCGACCCCCCTTCCTCTCAACGTCGCGGCCCCGCGGGTACGACCAGATCACCAGGGGCATGTTATACCGGTCACAACGCTCGCGGACGTCCAGAAGCTGACGCAAATCCTCATCCTGGCGAGGCGAACCCACGTACAGCGTGTAGCCCACCGCATCCGCCCCCAGCGCCACGGCGTCCTCCACCGTGGCTGTCAGGGCCGACAGCGGGCTGTCCTCCGGCGGGATCTGCGTCTTCCCGTTGACCTTGAGGATGAGCGGTACCTTGCCCGCGTAGCGGGCCAGGTACCTGCGCGCAAGCCCGTAGTGGCAGGCGATGGCGTTGTAGCCACCCTCGTAGGCCAGCCGCCACTGGAACTCCGGATCCTTGGCCGCAGGGTTGGGGAAGAAGTCGACGGGCCCGTGCTCGAGCCCCTGGTCGATGGGGAGCGCGAGCAGCGTTCCGTTCCGCGCGCCCCTTTCGTAAAGCAGCCGGTAGAGGCGCACCCGCTTGCCCAGCGGCAGATCCAGCCCGTCCAGCGTCGGCCGGCGCACCCCCACCTCCGCCCGCGCCTCCGCCGCCATGGTCCCGTCGGGTGTCATCGCATTCTCCTCCGCTGGCGGGCGGCGCCCCGGACCCCCGGCCCCCGGCGCCGGGCGTGAGGCCGGCGCACCTACCCACCTGCCGTTCCGTGCGTCGAGCTCCTCTCGGTTCCGGCCGGCCCACGACGCCCACGACGAATGTAGGACTCCCCTTGAGGCCGAGCCAGGGAACGGGACGCGGGCGCCGCCCGATTGTAGCCATCGGGGGGTTGACAACGGATCCGCTCCCCTTAATTATTCTGGCCATGCGCCAGAGGCATTGCTTCAGCTTCTACTTTTACTTCGGCTGCCCGACCGGGGGCCGGGAGGACTGGCGTATCTAGGCAAGGCTGGACAAAACCACTAGAGTTCGCCACGAACCGCGGCGCCCGACGAGGGTAGCCGCGGTTCTTTGTTTGTTCCACAGGCCAGCGAGGAGGCTATGATCATCGTGACCCGCAAGGACGTGACGGACGCGGAGATCGACCACATCCGGGAGCGCGTCGAGGCTCTCGGGCTCCGGACTCACGTCTCCCGCGGCGAGAGCCGCACGATCATCGGGTGCATCGGCGACGAGGGGCCGCTCGAGAGCCTTCCGCTCCTGGCGATTCCCGGCGTCGAGCAGGTGCTGCCCGTCCTCAAGCCCTACAAGCTCGCATCTCGCGAGTTCGCGGCCGCCCCGACCCGCGTCGTGATCGGGGACCACGCCCTGGGCGGCGACGAGATCTTCGTCATCGCCGGGCCCTGCTCCGTCGAGAGCGCAGAGATGCTCCGCACCACCGCTCAGGCCGTGAAGGACTCGGGCGCCCGCGCGCTCCGCGGGGGCGCGTTCAAGCCACGCACCTCGCCTTACTCGTTCCGCGGCCTCGGGACCCGCGGCCTCGAGCTCCTGGCCGAGGTGCGTGGCGACCTCGGGCTCCCCATTGTGACCGAGGTCATGGACACGCGACAGGTAGAGCTCGTGGCGGGCTACGCCGACGTCCTGCAGGTCGGCGCCCGCAACATGCAGAACTTCGCGCTCCTCAGCGAGGTGGGCCGCGTCCACCGCGCCGTGGTCCTCAAGCGCGGGATGTCGTCCACCATCACGGACCTGCTGCTGGCCGCCGAGTACATTATGCACCAGGGGAACACGAACGTGATCCTGTGCGAGCGAGGGATTCGCACCTTCGAGACGGCGACGCGCAACACCTTCGATCTGGCGGCGATCCCGGTGCTCAAGAAGGAGACGCACCTCCCCGTGATCGCGGACCCGAGCCACGCCGGCGGACGTCGGGACCTGGTGGCGCCCCTGGCGTTCGCGGCCATCGCGGCGGGTGCCGATGGCCTCCTCGTGGAGGTGCACCCGGACCCCGAGTCGGCGCTCTCCGACGGCGACCAGTCGCTCACCTTCGACGAGTTCGCCGTGATGATGCGGCGCCTCGCCGCGTTCGCCGAGGCCGCTGGCCGCAAGCTTTCCGTGGATCCGGCCGCGAGCACCGCCGGGGCTGCCGCATGAGCGCGCGAGAGGCGCCCGCGGACTATTCCGTGCCAGGTTCCGAGCTGGCCATGGCCGGCGGATCGAGCTCTCCGCTCTCGGACCCGGCGGCGGCGCACACCCCCCACCTGCAGGGTAAGCCCGGATCGGCTTCCTCGCCCGCTGAGGGGCTGCGGGCGAAAGACCCGCGGCACGCTCTGCCAGAGGCGGCCTCCTCGCCGTTGGCGGCAACGCCGGCGGACGCGGGCCTGCGGGTGGCATTCCAGGGGGAGCTGGGCGCCTACAGCGAGGAAGCCGTGCTCCGCTTCTTCGGGGAGGCCGCGACCCCCGTGCCGCACCGCCAATTCCGGGACGTGGGGCGCGCCGTGGCGGAGGAAGCCGTGGACTATGGGCTGCTCCCCATCGAGAACACGGTGGCGGGCAGCGTCGTCCAGAGTTACGACGTGCTGGCGGCGGAAGACGTGCGTGTGATCGGAGAAGTCATCGTCCCGATCCACCACTGCGTGCTCGGCGTCCCCGGCGCCACGCTGGCGGGGCTCGCACGGATACTCTCGCACCCGGTGGCCCTGGCCCAGTGCGGGCGGTTCCTGGAAGCACGGCCGCGGGTCGAGGCCGTAGCCGTCTACGACACGGCGGGGGCCGCCAAGGAGGTGGCCGGCCTCGGCAATCCCACGATCGCAGCCCTGGCGGGCCGCACCGCGGCGCTGCGCTACGGGCTTGTGATTCTCGCGGAAAACGTGGAGGACCGGCCGGACAACCAGACCCGCTTCCTGGTGATCGCAGGGCCAGGCCGGACCGCGCGTGCAGGCGCCGTGCCCTCCGGAGGCAAGCCCCCGGATCGCGGAATGAAGACCGCTTTGATCGTCGAGACGGAGAACGTGCCCGGCGCTCTCGTCAGGGTCCTCCTCCCCTTCGCCGAGCGGAACGTGAACCTGTCCAAGCTCGAGTCCCGCCCCGCCGACGTGCCCTGGACCTATCGGTTCTTCATGGAGCTGGAGGCGGACGCCGGCAGCCCGGAAGCGCGGCAGGCCTTCGAGGAGGTGAAGACGCGAGCGACACGGCTCCGGGTGCTGGGAAGCTATGCGCGGTGGCCGCGGGATTAACGATTGTGGGCCTGTGCTCGGACCTCTCAGGGGGCTGCGAGCCGCCGCCCGGCTTCTTCCAGTTGGCTCATCAGCGCCTGGCGGGCTGTACCGCCGGGAACGGCGCGTGCCTCCACCGCCCGCTCCCACGAGAACACCTCCCGCACGTCCGTCCCGAACGCGGAGTGAGCCTCGCGGAAGGCCGCGTCGGGCAGCGCCGACAGCCCCCGACCCTCCTCCTCCGCCCGTCTCACCAGCCGCCCGACGATCTCGTGGCTCTCCCGGAAGGGAACGCCCTTGCGCACCAGGTAGTCGGCCAGGTCGGTGGCCAGGAGCGCGTCGTCCAGCCCCGCAGCCACGCGCTCTGCGTTCCAGAGCGCCGTCTCCAGCGCGCCCGCTAACGCTGGCAGCGTGAGGAGGAGCGTGTCCACGCTGTCGAAGAGAAGCTCCTTATCCTCCTGGATGTCCCGGTTGTAGCTGGTGGGCAGCCCCTTCAGCAGGGTTAGCAGCGCCACCAGGTTCCCGGTCAGCCGTCCGGACTTTCCCCGCGCCAGCTCCGCCACGTCCGGGTTCCGCTTTTGCGGCATGAGGCTCGAGCCGGTGCTGTACCGATCATCCAGTCGCAGGAAGCCGAACTCCGACGAGCCGAACAGCACAAGGTCTTCCGCGAGCCGCGACAGATGCGCGCCCGCGAGCGCCCCGACGAAGGCCAGCTCCATGACCCAGTCCCGGTCGCTCACGGCGTCCATGCTGTTCTCGCTCAACGCCGCAAAGCCGAGCTCACGGCGGAGCACGTCGCGGTCGATGGGGAACGGGGAACCGGCGACCGCGCCCGAGCCCAGCGGCAGCACGGAGATCCGCTCCCGCACCTGCGCGAGCCGCCGGCGGTCCCGGTCGAAGGGCCAGAAGTGCGACAGCGCCCAGTGGGCCGCCCGGACCGGCTGCGCCCGCTGCAGGTGAGTGTACGCAGGCATGATGAGATCCACCGACCGGGAGGCGAGGGAATGCAGCGCGCGGCAGAGGCCGCGGACCGCCTCGCCCACGCGGTCCACGGCGTCCACCCCCCAGAGCCGGAAATCCGTGGACACCTGGTCGTTCCGCGAGCGGCCCGTGTGAAGCTTACCGGCCACGTCGCCAGCCTCCTCGTACAGGAGCCGCTCCACCAGGGAGTGGACGTCCTCGTCCTTGGCAGCCGCGGCCTCTCCCGCCGCCAGCCGCGACGCGACGCGGTCCAGTCCGGCCAGCAACGCATCCCTCTCGCCCTCGGCGATGACGCCGCCACCGGCCAAGGCCCGGGCCCAGGCTCGGCTGCCGGCGATGTCCTGCGGCCACAGACGAATATCCACGGGGAGGCTCTTGTTCAACGCCTCCATTTCCGGCGCCATCCCTCGCTCGAACCTCCCACCCCAGAGGGCCGTGCGCTTCCTGGATGAGCCTGCCCGATCGCTCACTGGTTCGCCTCCTGTTCAACCGCCGTCCGTGGCCAAAAAAAGCTCGCGCCCGCCGTTCCCGGACGGCCGGGTTCGGGGGCGCGATTCGAAGAGGTTCCGGCACGATCAGGCCGGCTGAATCCGTCCGCTTACTTCGCCCCTGTGGGGACCAGCTCCGCCAGGAGGGCGTTCACCGTCGCCTCATCGGTAGTGGCGCCCACCTTTGCCGTACTCGCCGCCTGCGCTCGGATCGGTAGTCCGAACAGCCGGATGAACCCGTCGGCGTCCGCGTGGTCGTAGTCGCCGCCCGCGCCGAAGGTGGCGAGCTCAGGATCGTAGAGGGAGTTCGGGCTGGTCCGCCCTGCCACAGCCACCGAGCCCCTGTAGAGCTTGAGCCGCACCGTGCCGGTGGCCCGCTTCATAAGAGCGTTCACCAGCGCGTCGAGCGCCTCTCGCTCCGCCGTCCACCACCTTCCCTCGTATACGAGATCGGCGTATCGCGGCGCGATCTGATCCTTGAGCGCGAGCGCGCGCCGATCGAGGGTAAGCTGCTCGAGCTCGCTGAGCGCGGTGTAAAGGAGCGTCCCGCCCGGCGTCTCGTACACGCCCCGGGATTTCATGCCCACGAGCCGGTCCTCGACGAGGTCCACGCGGCCGACCCCGTGCCGTGCGCCGAGCTCGTTCAACCGGGTCACCAGTTCCACCGGGCCCAGCCGCTCGCCGTTCAGGCTCACGGGATACCCGGCGTCGAAGCCGATCTCCGCGTACTCGCGCTTGTTCGGCGCCTTCTCCGGCGCCACCGTCCACAGGAACATGGACTGCTCGGGCTCGAAGTTCGGGTCCTCGAGGGGTCCGCCCTCGTGAGAGATGTGCCAGAGATTCGAGTCCCGGGAGTAGAGCTTCCCGCCGCCCGTGTTCACGGGGATGCTCCGCTCCGTCGCATACGCGAGCGCATCCTCCCGCGAGCGGATGTGCCACTCCCGCCACGGCGCGATGACCCGGAGGTCAGGCGCGAGCGCCACGTACGTGAGCTCGAAACGGACCTGATCGTTCCCCTTCCCCGTGCAGCCATGGGCAACGGAGTCGGCACCCACCCTGCGCGCGATCTCCACCTGCCGCTTCGCGATGATGGGTCGCGCCATGGAGGTGCCCAGCAGGTACTTGCGCGCGTAGACGGCGCCGGCCCGCAGCGTGGGCCACACGAACCCCTCGATGAACTGGTGCCGCAGGTCCTCCACGTAGCACTCGCAGGCCCCGCTCGAGAGGGCCTTCTCCCGGACGCCCTCGATCCCCTCGTGCTGCCCCACATCCGCCGCCATGCAAATCACCTCGGCATCGTAGTTCTCCCGCAGCCACGGCACGATCACCGAGGTGTCCAGCCCGCCCGAATATGCGAGAACGATCTTCATCGCGATCTCCTCATCCCCCAGTTGGGCTTCTCGCGCTCATGAGTGGCGCGGCCCGCGCCGGCCGCGGGGGCCGCGCCAACGCAACCGCTAGCGGGTCGCGATAGTCGCTCTGCGATTCGCTAGTGGAGCACCTCTGGCGCCGGCCGGCCGCCGCTCCCCGGCGGCGCCTCCACGTCCAGCTCGCGCAGCACCGCCACCTCACGGCAGCACCTCCTCCAGGATGCCGATGCCCCGCTCGAGCTCCCGCTGGCTGATCGTGAGCGGTGGCAGCAGGCGGATCACGGTCGCGCCTGCCTGCGTCAGGAGCAGGCCGCCCTCCAGCGCGGCGCTCACCACCGGGGCCGCAGGCGCCTCCAACTCGATCCCCCACATGAGCCCGCGACCCCGCACGTCACGGACGCCCGGGCGGCTCGCCGCCAGGAGCGCGAGCCGCCGCCCGAGCCACTCACCCCTTGCATGCACCTCCGCGAGGAACGTGGGGTCAGCGATCCGGTCGAACACCACCCCCGCCACCGCCGCCACCAGCGGACCGCCACCGAAGGTCGTGGCGTGATCGCCCGCCTCCATGGCCGCCGCGATAGGCTCCGCCACGAGCACAGCCCCCATGGGAAGCCCGCCCGCCAGCGGCTTCGCCAGCGTAAGGATGTCCGGCGTCACACCCGCGGACTCGTAGGCGAAGAGATTGCCGGTTCGGCCCAGCCCGCACTGGACCTCGTCGAAGATGAGCGCGGCCCGGTGCTCGTCACACAGCGCCCGGAGCCCGACGAGGAACTCCGCGGGCACCGGCCTAACTCCGCCCTCGCCCTGCACCGGCTCGATGATCACGGCTGCGACGCCGACGGACGAGAGGATCGCCTCGACGACCGCCAGGTCCCCCACAGGCGCGAAGTGAACGCCCGGCATGAGCGGCTCGAACGGCGCTCGGTACCCGGGACGATCCGTGGCCGCCAGCGAACCGAAGAGACGGCCGTGAAAACTGCCCTGGAACGCCACGATCCCGTGCCTGCCGTCGGTGCCGGCGAGGCGCGCCCACTTGCGAGCGAACTTGAACGCGGCCTCGTTCGCCTCCGCGCCCGAGTTGCAGTAGAAGACCTGGGACGGGAAGGCCGCCGCCACGAGGCGCGAGGCCAGCGCCTCTCCCGGCCGCGTACGGAACAGGTTCGACGTGTGGATGAGCCCCGTCTCCAGCGCCGCTCGCATCGCTGCCTGCACGTCCGGCGCCCCGTAGCCCAGAGCGTTCACGCCGATCCCGCTCGTGAAATCCAGGTACCAGCGTCCGTCTTCGGCAATGAGCTCGCACCCGCGCCCGCCCACGAAGACAGGCGCCGCCGGCTTGTAGACGCCCAGGAGCGGCGAAGACGCTAACCCCGCCGGCGTCGCCGTCATACCACCCCTCCCACGCCCGGCACCAGGGCCAGCCGCGTTCCGGCGCCGGGATCCGAGAGCACCGTGGCATCGCCGATCCGCACCTCGATCCCCTGCTCCGCGGCTTGGATCGCGCCCCCGAGCTTGACGCGCATCCCTTCCACAGCGACGCCCGTTTCGATGAGACGCCAGCCCTCCTCCGGCGTGAGCTGGGCCAGCGCCCTGCCGTTCACTAGGAGGCCGGGCACGTCCGAGATCAGGAAAAGCCGCCCCGCACCCAAAGCCCGGGCTACCGCCACCGCCGCCTCATCCGCGTTCACGTTGAGCGGCATCCCCTCAGGACCGCGAGAAAGCGGCGAAAGAACCGGCGTGAGCCCCAACGCCAGAAGTCGCTCCAGGAGCTCGGCACGCACCGACCGCACCGTACCTACCTCGCCCAGCGCGCCACCGTCCTTCCGCTCCGCCGTCAGGAGCCCACCGTCCTCACCCGAAACGCCGATCGCGTCCAGGCCCGCCTCCAGAAGCGCACCCACAACCCGCTTGTTGACCCAGCCCGAAAGAACCATCGCCGTCAGCTTGAGCCCCTCCAGCGTCGTGACCCGAAGCCCGTTGTGCTTCACGACCCCGAGCCCAAGGCGCTCCTGCCATGCTGTGATCTCGGCACCACCGCCGTGCACCACAACCGACCGTCCGGGCAACTCCGCAACCCGCAGCGCAAGCTCCTTCAGCGCCGACGGCTCCTCGACGGCCCGGCCCCCGAGCTTCACGACCGTCAGCACCGAAGCCCCCTGTGCTCGTCGAATCCAAGCATGAGGTTCATGTCCTGCACCGCCTGCCCCGAAGCACCCTTCCCCAGGTTGTCCAGCGCCACCACCACCGTGGCCAGATCCTCGATCCCCTGGTTCCGCACCACTCCGAGACCCACCCGGTCTGAGCCCACCACGTCCGCGAGCGCAGGCGCCCGGTCCTCGAACACCGTCACGCACCGCTCCCCCGCGTACCGTTCACGCCACGCCGCCCGAATCGCGCCGGCGTCTAAACCCGGAAGCAGCGGGACGTAAATCGTTTCCAGAATCCCTCGCGCCACCGGCAGCAGGTGAGGGACAAACACCAGCGGGACGCCACACAGCACCGTCTGCATCTCCGGCAGGTGACGATGTGTGTTCCCCAGCGAGTACGCCCGGTAATCGCCCGCGACTTCCGCGAAAAGAAGCTCGCGTTTCGCCGAGCGGCCCGCGCCCGTGACACCCGACGCCGCGTCAATGATCACCGGACGGCTCGGCGCGATGAGTCCCGCGTCCACGAGCGGCTTGAGCGCCAGGATCACCCCAGTGGGATAGCACCCGGGGTTCGCCACCAGCTCCGCATCGACGATGGCTCGCCGGAAGAGCTCCGGCAGCCCGTACACCGCCCGGCTCTCCCGGCCTGATCCCGGCCGGTGATCCGAGGAAAAATCTACGATCCTAAGCCCATGGCCCCCATGAACCTCCACCCACTCCGCCGCTCGGCCATGAGGAACGCAAAGAAAGACCAGCGCCACCTCGCCTACAGGCGCCTCCGCCACCGGAATCAGCCGGAGCCCCGATACCACCGTCTGCCCGCCAGACGCCGAGTCCGAGGTCGCAAAAGTCACCTCGATTCCGCCGTGCCCGGCCAGAATCCTCAGGAGCTCCTGCCCCGTATACCCGTTCGCGCCAATCACCCCCACGGGCACGGCAGAATTGCTATTCACCATAAGCCGATAATTATACAGGACGACGCAGGGGAGTCAAGAGGGAAAATTCGGCCGCCGACGAACGGCTATCCGGTCGTTCTGGCAGCGAAGTAGACCACCTGTGCTCGGACTAGAATCTTCCAGAATTGGCGGGGTGGCGGGTGCTGGAAGAATTTCCATGTGCCGTCCGGGCTTACAGGGTGGTTTCCGTGCGTCGTGCCGGATCGAGTCGGCCGACGGGAGCGTGCCGACTCTCGCGGAGCGTCCGGACCCAAGGCATGAGGAACTCGTGATCCCCGAATCCAGCTTTGCTTCGGCCCTTGTACGTTCCTTGAGCGGGGCGCCGGTTATGCTCTGCCGAGTCTGCGCCATCCTGGCCAATGGAGGCGCTGGAAAGGGGCTCACATGTCCGTCAGGCGTGCTGTCCTGCGATGTCCTCGAGTCGCTGCCTGATGCCCTCCAGGTGCTCGGGCGAGCGCAGGATGATGAGGATGGTATCGTCGCCGGCGATGGTGCCTACCACCTCTGGCCACTCTTCCCAGTCGATGCCGAGGGCGACGGGGGGCGCCCCGCCGGTGAGGGTCCTGACGACCAGAAGGTTGCCGACACCGTCGGCGGACAGGTAGAGGGAGGGGAGCAATCGCTGCAGGAGCGGGGTCAGCTCCCATTCCTCCGGCAACGTGTAGCGCCCGAAGCCCTCTGCGTCCGGCACCTTGACGAGCCTGAGTTCGTGGATATCTCGCGAGAGAGTAGCCTGTGCGACCTCGAAGCCCCGTCTGGCGAGGAGCTCGCGCAGCGCTTCCTGGCTGGTGACGCGGTGTTCCCGGATGATCTCGAGGATCGCGGCGTGGCGCTCCCGTTTTGGCATGGACGGGCTGACTCACGCCTGAGCCACCAGGGCTCGAACGCCCCGGAGGTCGGCGCCAACGACGCGGTCCACTTCTGCTCCGCCGCGAAAAAGGATCAAAGTGGGGATTCCCCGGATGTTATAGCGCGCGGAGATCTCCGCTGCCTGGTCCGTGTTCAGCTTGGCGACCAGCATCTCGCCGGCCTTCTCACCGGCGATCTCGTCCAGCGCGGGCGCCACCACCCTGCACGGCGCGCACCAGTCCGCGTAGAAGTCCACGAGCACGGGGGCTTCCGCCTCCAGCACCGTGCGATCGAAGTCCTCGGCCGTGATCTTCACGGGCCGGTCCACCAGGATGGGACGCTCGCACTTCCCGCACCTGGGGCCGGAAACCGCCCGAGCAATGTCCACTCGATTGAGAGTGAGGCAGAAGGGGCAGCGGATCGTGGCTTTCCTGCTTATTGTAACCGTCATGAGTTGGTCTCCCTGGTCCAGAGCCACGCAAAACTAGAAGTGCGCGCAGCCGGACGCCACCCCTGGACAGGTCGCTAGATCGCGCCAGCACGCTCAGCAGGCGCGTGAACTGCGGCGGATCGCGCGCCTGGGGGTTGCGGCGCTACGGGAACCGGGGGCCGGTGCCCGGGCGTTCGGCCATTGAAGAGGAGGGATCGCGTGGCGGATCGACGTTTGGCGTTGACGAATGTCCTGATCGCAGGGCTCTCGGTGGCCCTGGCTGTGGGGTGCTCAGGTGGTGGATCAAGCGTATCGGCGTCCGGCGCGAGCTCCGCCACAGAGGACTCCGCGGCGACCGCGGGCGAGTGGTTGGCCCGTGCGCCCGGCGGCGGCGTGGTGCGGGTGAAAGCGGACACCGGTTCGCTGCGTCCCGGACGCGTCGAGTTGGCGATCTCCATCGACGAGCCGGGCGCTGACTCGCTGCCGGTCACGGTCGACCTGGCGTCTCCGACCATGCCCATGCACGGGATCAAGCGGTTCCCTGCCCGCCGGGTGGGCCGCGGAAGGTTTGTGGCGACTGTGGAGATCCCCATGGAAGGCTCATGGGCCCTGTACGTGAACCTGGACGATGGAACCGAGGCGGCGCAGTTCGAATTCGATGTTCCGGGACCCGACTCGGTGGCGCATGGGCATGACTCGAGCATGCACCCGCACTGAGGGGGGACACACCAGATCTCGTGGCACTGCCGGCTTCACGGCCGGCCAGAGGTTTTCATTCACGGAAGGAGGTACTACGATGCGCAAGCTCACGCTTATCGCGACGCTCCTCGGCATCGGTCTATTCCTGGCCCGGCCCGCGGCTGCCCAGGAAGCCAAGAAGGAGATGGCCAGGCAGGGCGGAGAGAGCGTGGAGTTCACCGCCCAGGTGGTGGATCTCAGCTGCAAGGTCGTCCACAACCTTAGCGGCGACAACCACCGGGAGTGCGCTCAGGTGTGCGCGGACAGGGGTATCCCGCTGGGCCTCCTCTCCAGCGACGGCACGTTCTATCTGCCGCTGAGCGACGGGATGCCCGGCTCGGGCCAGAACGAGCGGCTCAAGGGCCACGCCGAGCATACCGTCAAGGTGAAGGGCAAGGTGGTCAAGCGCGCCGGAATGAACGGGATCATCATTGAGAGCATCACCATGTAGCCCCGGGAATCCCGCGGTGCGTCTCCTGCGGTGGCGGTTCCGGCGAGGTCGGGCGGCGTCCGGCCTCGCCGTTGCGTTGCTGGGGGCAGCGATCGTCGGGGCGGCCGAGGGGTGCGCCGGCGACGCGAGTCCCGGGCCGGCCGGCCGACCGGTCACCGGGTATCGCCCGGCGGAGCGGCTGGCCACCGGCAAAGGCGTGGAGATCCGGAACTCAGGCCCGCGGCAGCGGCTGATCGTATACCCCGAGCCCCGGCCCCGGGGGCGGGTCAGCCTCCTCTTCATGGCAGGCCGTCCGGCGACGGCGCTCCCCGCTGGTGGCGCGGCTTGGGCGGACGCCGATGGCGCACGCGTGGTCGTCTTCGACGCGCAGGGAGCCGTGGCGGCCGTACTCCAGGGCGCTCCGCCCGGTGGCCCGCTGCCCACCCGGCCGCTCTTCGCCGCAGCGCCGACGCAACGGGAACTCTGGGCCGTTGAGGGCGACGGGTCAGCTCTCGTGTTCCGTGATGGCAACCCGGTGTCGTGGCTACACCCGCCGTTCCCGGCGGCGGCCGTGGCGGGCGGTGACGGTCTCGTCGTGGCCACAAGGACGTTCCTGGAGTTCGAGCTCCGGCCCGTGCGCCCGGCGGATCCACTCCTCTGGATTCTGGATCGGGAAGGTCACGTGGTCCGCACCGTGGGAACGGTCGAGGTGCCCGAGAACGGGCTCCTGGGTCAACTCGTGAACACGGGCTGGGCGGCAGTCGATCGGGACGGCGACCTCTACTTCGCCTACGCCCTCAAGCCGGAGGTGCGCCGCTACCATCTGCGCGCGCGCTTCGGCTGGCTGGGACTCCGTTCCACGATGGTGGGAGAGCGCTCCGACGGCATGCTACGCTGGCGCAGCCTGCGCCCGCTGTCCGGGGCGCCCCGGCCTCCACACCTCGCCGCCCCCCGCGGCGCCCTCGAGCCCGTGTTCACGCCCAACCAGTTCGGTGTGACGGTGGGACCGGACGGCCATGTCTACGTCCTGGGCACCGACCGCACGGGCGCACCGGACCACCTCTACGTGTTCGAGGACGACGGCACGCTTCTGCGCGCCGGCGCCGTACCCCGCGATCACGCGCTCTTCGCGGACCCGGACGGTCACGTCTACGCCCTCGCGGTCACCGACGCCCTGGCGCGCACAGGCGAGCCCCCACGAGCGCCGTTCCCGTCTTTCGCGCTACCCGAACTCCGTACGGGGGAGACGATCGCGCTCGAGGATTACCGCGGCCGCATCGTGGTCCTGAACTTCTGGGCGAGCTGGTGCGGGCCGTGCCGGCTGGAAATGCCGGCGCTCGATGCGTACGCCGGCGAGATCGACTCCGCACGGGTGGCGGTGATCGGGCTGAACGATGACGTGAACCCGGACGATGCCCGCGCGTTCCTCGCGGAATTCGGCATCCGCTATCCCAGCGTGAAGGGACAAGGGCACCTCAAGGCCCGATACGGTTATCGCGGCCTCCCCTACACCGTCATCCTCGACCGCAACCTGCGACTCATCAGGGCGATCTATGGTTTCGGCACCACGATCGCTCCGATCCACGAAGTCGTGGAGCGGGAGCTCAGCAGTCCGTGATCAGAACTCCCAGCTCAGCCGGAGAAGCGCCAGCCGTCCAATCTCCGGAGTCCCCACAAAGCTCTTGAACGGTTCGTCGAGCAGGTTGGAGACCGCAAGCTGGATCGACGTTCCGGGCAGCGCCCGCAAACGGTATCCGAGCGTGAGGTCCACGATCGTGAACGCATCCACGCAGTCCTCGATTCCTGTCCCGCTGACCCCGAGGCACTCGAGCCCGCGGAAGTCCGCCGAGTTCGCCGGAAAGCCGTCGGTGTACCGCACGCGCAGCTCGCCGTTGAGTCCGCTGCTCACATCTCGGTACCCGACCGTGAACGCTCCTTTCGACTGTGGTGCATTCAGGGCGACGATCTGCTCGACCCCCTGCAGCGGAATGCGAAGGTGATCCTTGCTCACGTACGAGCCTGCGAGTCCGAAGCTCCACCGGTCCGACAGGAGCAGCGTGGCGGAGAGATCGCTCCCCCACAGGTCCACGTCCCCGAAGTTCCGGTACGTCGCCATGAGGTCGGCGCCGGTCGCGTGCACCTTGTCCGACGAGACGACGGCCAGCGGCACCGACGCCATCCCGACCGCGATCGCCTGCGCCGTGGCCTGCGCCTGCGCCGGCGGCAAGCCCCCCTGAACCAGCACCGGCACGAGCCGCGGGACCAGGTAGGCGCCGAGCTGCTGCCCGTTCAGGAGCAGCAGCGGCGTCTGAGGGATGAGGGGCGAAGTGAAGTCCTTGTGCTGGGAGAACCAGAGATCCGCCGCGAGCAGGAACCGCTCCCCCAGGATCCCCTTGTACCCGAGCTCGAACGTCGACGTCACCGACTCCTTGATGCGCGGCACCTCTGGAATCATCGCGTTCGCGACCGGCACCGGCGGGGTCTGGGGACTCAGCGGATCCAACACGGACATGCCGACCTGGGCCGCCGTCGGCCGGATGCTGTTGAGGTACGCGATGAGCTGAGGCGATAGCGGCCGGCCCGCTCTGGCCGACTGCAGAGCGACCACGTTGACCGCCGCGGCCCAGAACTGAAGCAGCGTCTCGGGAGTTCCGGGTAACAGCAGCCTCGGCCCCCCGGCGGCCAGCGGCGTGAACGGCGAGCGCATCCCCGTCAGGCTCCCGTCCGCACGCCGGAAGATGAAACCTTCCCGCGTGGTCCCCTGCCCCCGGCTCAGGAACCCGAGCTCGCCCAAGCTGCCCCGAACCAGGCCGCCGCTCTTGTCCAGGAACAGGTTGAGGGCCGTGGGCGTCGAGAACGCCCGGTTGTACGTGAACCGCAGGCTGTGACTCTCGGAGGGCTTCACGACCAGCGCGGCCCGCGGCGAGAAAACCGGATCTTCCAACTCCGAGTGTTTGTCCACCCGCCCGGCAAATACGAGATCGAGCCGCGGGCTGAGCATCGTCTCCGACTGGAGGTACGCGCCCACCTCCGACATGTCGTTGTCCTGCTCGTTGACGCCGTAGATGGTGCCGTCGCTCTCCGGCAGCGTGCGCAGGAAGTCGACCCCGTACGTAAAGCTCTGCCGCTCGCCGAGCGAGAGGCCGTGCTGCACCTGGGCCACGAAGAGCTTCGAGCGGTCAACGATGCTCTCACCGTCTTTGAGCGTATAGGTGTCACCCGCGTCGCTCGTGTTCAGGTAGGCCTGCGCGAAGAGACGCCGATAGCTGCTGCGCACCTGGTAGTAGTCGTACCCCCAGTCCTTGGCCTGCGCGGCACCGAGACCGGTCAGCTCGATCCCGCTCACAGCCGCAGTGCGTCCCACGGAAAAGATGACGGACGCATCGGGCGCCGGACGCCAATCCGCGCGTCCCTCGACGGTCCAGCGTTTCAGGTCGAAATCGCGCTTCGCGATCTGGTCGAATCTTCGGGTGATCTCCGCTTCGGGGACGCCCAGGAGCCGTAAAGCGTTGCCGAAGGCGGTGGGGTTCGCATCGGCCTGCCGGCGCGCTTCCTGCTCCGCGGGATCGTCGTAGCGCCACTCGTCTCCCTGCAGGTACTGACCCGAGATCTTGAAGCCGAACCGGTCGCTCGGCACATGGGCGGTGCGGAACCGGAAGTCGACCACGCTGCGCTCTCCGCCCGCGAAGGCAACTTTCGTGCCCTGCTCCGTGAACGGCGACTTGGTCAGGATGTGAACCACACCATTCGCCGTATTGGGGCCGTAGAGCGCCGAGCCCGGCCCCAGCACGACCTCGATCCGTTCCACGTCGTCATCGGTGGCCGCCACGAAATGCATGAGGTTTACGCGCAGCGACGGCACGTGCGCCAATCGGTTGTCGGTCAGCACGTGGAGGGCACCGGAAAAGACGTTGTTGAAGCCCCGGGTCACCACGTTGGCGCCCTGCAGGCCGTAGGTAATGACGTCCACGCCCGGAGTCGAACGAAGGTGATCCACCGGGTTCAGCGTGGGTCGCTCCGCGATGCTGCGCCCCTCCACCACCGCCACCGTGGCCGGAGCGCTCAACGCTTTCTCCTGTCGTTTGGACGCCGTGACGATCACGGGGTTGAGCACGAGGGCTCGCGGAACGAGCTGAATCGCCACCGTCGTGGTCTGGCCGCCCCGTACCTGCACTCCGTCCACGCGCGTCGTCTCGTAGCCGATCAGGCTGACCACGAGAGCGTACGTCCCCGGCGCCAGGTTCACGGCGCGGAACTGCCCATCCTGGTCCGAGAGCACCTCAGCCCCCCCGGCGCCGCCACCCGACAGGACTTCGATCCCGGCGCTCACCAGCGGGGCGCCGGATTCCGCGTCGGTCACGCGGCCCGTGATCGTGCCCGTCTGGGCGAGCCCGTCCGTCGCAACGCTAGCGGCAACCAGCAGTCCTGCCCACAGCCACTTCCCGATCCGGATGCACATAACGCGACCTCGCGGTTGAGGGATGTGGTGCCGGCAACAAGGAATCGCGCAGACCAAGACAAAGTCAAGGAATGTGGTGCGTACGCCCCCGTCGTGCCGACGATCACGGGCATCATCCGGACAGCTCCGGTTGCCGGCATCTGCGCCGGCCGCAACACTGCTTGCCGGGGCCAACGTCTGAGCGGCGGGCGGCGGTCCGATTGCAAGCTACGCGCCGAGCGCGGACCCTGCAACAACGTTCACGAGTCGTGACAAGTCGTGAGTCGTTATCGTTCTTGGCCTTTCCTCATCGCGCGCCCGCCTTGCCCGGCCGGCCTCGTGTCCACATCGTGTGCGGAGGCGCAGGGCGCAGTCAAACGTTGCCGGGCGAGGTGGGGGCCATGAAGAAAGCGAATTGGGTAACGGTTCTCCTGGAGGTCGGGCTTCTGGCCCTCATCGTGGCCATCGTGGACCAGACCCTCGTGCGTGTGGGTCTGGCCGTTATCCCGGGGATGCTCCTGGCCCAGCATGCTGTGCGCGGTTCCGCCGGTTCAGGCAACGCAGCCGGGCGGGGTGCCGAGCGGCGCAAGGACCAGGTGGTCCGGGACCATGTGAACGAGCTCCTGCAGCTCATCCGCGAGTTCTATACGACCTGCCACCTCATGCGATCGAATCAGATCCCCGTCGAGTCGGCCGTGGAGCGCACGACCCGGATCGAGCAGGAGCTCAATCGGATCCTCGGTGACGTGGTGCAGGCAGTTCGCGTGGCCCCGGCGGAAACGAGCCATGCGTGAGGCGTGCTCGCAGCGCGGTGAGCGCCCCAGCGTGCAGTTAGCCGTAAGCAGGTTTCAGCGGGCCACTCGAGGTACCCCCATCCAAGCGCTTCCCCAGCGCTTCTGTCTGGCGCGTCTACGCGCGTGACAGCGTGTCGGGGGGGTCCGTCAGGACTCGGGGTGGGGCGGTCCCTTCTTCGTGTAGATCAGGATGACTCCCGAGGAGGAACCCGGACCGTACTGCATCCCGGCGGCGGGCCCGCGGAGCACTTCGATCCGCTCGATGGAGGACGGGTCCACCAGATCGAGTACCGTGAGGCTCAGGGTTGCGGTGCCCGCGGTCCGCACCGTCGCGTTACTGACCCGGATCCCGTCCACGTAGATGAGGGGATCGTTACTGAGGGAGATGCTGTTCACCCCCCGGAGCAGG
The DNA here is from genome assembly GCA_016209885.1 of Gemmatimonadota bacterium. GTDB lineage: Bacteria > Gemmatimonadota > Gemmatimonadetes > Longimicrobiales > Gaopeijiaceae > JACQVF01. Next base: position 24,871 of record JACQVF010000106.1, read on the forward strand.
ATTCGCGAGCCGGCACCCACCTGGCCGCTTGAACGCATCACGAACGCGCCCGGAATCCGGCCGGCCAGCAGCTCCGTGGCGCTGCTCGACACGCTCATCTCGAGCTCCCGGCTGTCCAGGCGTCCCACGCTCTCCCCGACCGACCGGTTCTCCAACGCGCGCGGCTGCCCGGTGACAAACAGCTCGTCCAGGATGGCCGCGAGTGGCGCGAGTTCGAAGCGGACGACGGTGCTCCGGCCTTCGTAGACCGTCACCTGCTCGACGCTGGTGGCAAAGCCCGGCGCCTCCACCTTTACGTTCGCCCGGCCGGCGGGAAGATCGCTCAGGCGAAAACGGCCATCCCGATCCGGGCGCGCCTTCGCGTCAGCGTCGATGAGCGTGACGCGAGAGCCAGCGATGGCGCGTCCAGTGTTCGCATCCAGCACGTATCCCTCAAGCGACCCCCTCGGCTGGCCTCGCAGAACTCCCGCACCCGGCAGGAGGAGAAGGACACAAACGGGGATGGCGGCCGGCAGGATCCGGCGAATCGGCAAGACACCCGCGGACCACATCTTCGATCACACTCCGCTGAAGTCCGCGCACACCATTACCATAGTAATGCCCGCGCGCGGATGATAGCAAGGCATCTTCGTCTTCTCCTTCTTCCTGCGTGTAGTACCCGCCGGGGCGCTCACGGTTCATCCGCCCGATGCGCGAGGACCACCCGCCCTCGTCGCATGTTCGGCCCGCCCTCAAGACGCGTAGAGGGGGGCTAACGCCCCCCTCTACGTCCGCCGCGCGACAGCGGCCCGCTACCGGGCCACTCGCTACCAGCTCCCGCGCTCCCCCACGGTGTCGATCACTTGGCTCAGGCGCTGCGCCGCGTTCCGCCAATTGGTCTGCACCGCCCTCTGCGCCTCGTCCGCATGTCCGCGCTCGATCCCCGCGACGATGTGCGCGTGCTCCTCGACCGAGGTGTGGATCTGGTCCACCAGGGCGCTGACGTAGACCCGGATGTAACGCTCCGCCTGCGGCTTGATCGCATCGTGGAGGCCCAGAAGCCGAGCACCCCCTCCCCCCTCCACGTAGCGCCGGTGAAAGGCGTCATCGAGGTCGAAGATCCGGTTCGCGTCCGGACGCGGTGAGTGCGCCTCGTCGCTCAGGTCCTGGTTCAGCCCGCGGAGGTCGCGCACCAGATCGCGCCGCTCCCCGGTCGGAAGTTCCGCGCACCAGCGCGCCGCGAGCGCCTCCATCTCGCCAACGATCTGCAGCAGCTCCGTCGCGTCCTCCTTCGTCAGCGGCGCCACGGACGGCCGCGCCCGCTGGCCCGTGGAGGACGTCACGATGTAGCCCTCCTGCTGCAACCTCTGGAGCGCCGACCGCACCGGCGTGCGGCTGACGCCCAGGCGATCCGCTACATCCGTCTCGATAATGCGCGTCCCGGGAGCAAGACGCCCCCGGACGATGAGCTCCCGAAGGCGCGTGTACGTCTCGACGACCCGGTCGCCCCGCGCCGACCCCTTCACCGCCTGCTTCCCGTCTTTCATGAACCGTTCCCCTTCCCCGAACGCCGTCCGTGCGTAAAGCCCGTCGTCGGCGAATCCGCTCGTGCTAGTGCATCCTTGTATACAATTATGCAGAATTCATAGCACGCTCCCCCGCGCGGCGCAACACGAGCCTCGGAGGCCAACCACTGGTCGCGCCGAGCCCATCGCCCACTGGCGCCACCAGCACCTTCGCGAACCCGGGACCCCGGAGGAGGATCGATGTATACCTTGCTGGATACGAGTGCATATACTATCATGAGCGCGCGTGAGGCGACGCGCGAGAACGCAGAAGGCGGTGCGGAGGTGCGGCACAGCAGCGGGGCGAGAGACGACGCTGAGCCAGAAGGGAGACGGCATGGGAGCCGGCGTGCGCCGGGCGCGGGGCAAGGAGGCCAGCACGGTAGTCATCCGTTCGCTGGAGGGCCGGGACGAGTATGCCGCGTGCCTGGGGCTGCAGCAAGAGACGTGGGGTAAGGGGTTCGTGGAGCTGGTGCCTCCCGCGATCCTGATGGTGGCGCAGAAGATGGGAGGAGTGGCGGTGGGCGCGTTTGACGGCCGGGGCGCGCTTGTGGGCTTCGTGTTCGGCGTCACGGGCGTGAGGGGGGGCCGGCTGGCGCACTGGTCGCATATGTTGGCTGTGCGTCCGGCGGCTCGAGGGACCGGCCTGGGCCGGCGACTGAAGCTGTACCAGCGGGAGCGGCTTCTGGAGCTGGGTGTGACGGTCGCGTTCTGGACCTTCGATCCTCTGGAATCCCGCAACGCCCACCTCAACGTGAGCCGCCTCGGAGCCATGCCGATCGAGTACATCCCTGACATGTACGGGCGGAACACGAACAGTCCGCTGCATCGGGGTCTTGGTACGGACCGCCTGATCGTGCACTGGGATCTCTTGGACGAGCGTGTGAAACGCGCCATCGCGGACGGCCGTAGCGGAAGCGGTGCCGCGGCCGCCGGGGGAAGTGACGGTCCGGTGGTGAGTCCGGCGAAGGACGAGGAGCCGCAGGCGGGCTCGCGGGCGATCGAGCTTCCGCGCGCACCTCTCGTGCAAATCGAAGTACCGGCCGACATCCAGTCACTGAAAAAGCGGTCTACAGAGCTGGCGGTCCAGTGGCGTGTCACCACGCGGCGCGCGTTCCTCCAGTATCTCTCCAGCGGGTACACTGTAACCGGCTTCGAGCGGGACGCCGCGACGGGGCGCTGCTTTTACGTTCTCGCGCAGGCCCCGCCGGGGCACTAGTGGTCGAATTCGTAAATACGGCCGCATTCGGCTGCCGCGACAAAGCTTCGCTTTGTTACCGCCACGCCGACGGCGGCAGCTCCAGGACCGCGGCGGCGATCCGGTCGGCGAGCATTCCGGCCCCGTTCCGCACGTTCACGATGACGGCCACGACGACGTCGTCGTCGGGAAAGAAGGCGAGGGCGGTATTGAACCCGTTGATGCCGCCCCCATGGGAGATGCGCCGGTGTCCGGCGAGCTGGTCGATGCGGAGGGCGTAGCCGTAGGGAACCTGCTCCCCCTCCGACAGCGTCAGGGGTGTCGTCATCTTCCGGTATGAATCGGCGCTCACCACGCGCCCGCCGTGGAGCAGCCGGCTCCATTTGACCAGGTCGAGCGCCGTTGCGCACAGCGCCCCCGCGGCACCCGGCGTCTCCATGCTGATGAAGGTGGTGTTCCGCAGCTTCCGCTCCACGACGTCGTAGCCGCGGGCCCGCAACGGGATGATCGTGCCATCCTCGCAGTAGTAAGTGTCGTGGAGGCCCAGGGGCTCGAGGATGCGCTCGCGGAGCGCCTGCCGGTACGGCACGCCCGTGACCTTCTGGATGATGACGCCCAGCAGGTAGTAAGCCGAGTTGTTGTACTGGTAGCGAGCACCGGGCGTGAACTCGAGCGGTCTGTCCTTGAAGGTAGCCAGCAGCTCGGCATCGGTGAGCGCCAGCGGGCCGATCCGGTCCCAGAAGCCCTCCACGCCCGTGTACGGGACGATCCCCGAGGTGTGATTCAGGAGGTGATGGATCGTGATGCGCTGCGCGTGGGTCGGGTAGTCCGGGAGGAAGCGGGTGATCTCGTCGTCGAGCCGGATCTTCCCCTCGTCCACGAGCCCGAGGATGAGAGTGGCCGTGAACTGTTTCGTCACCGAGCCGATCTTGAATACCGTCTGCGCCGTCACCGGCACCTTCTGCTCCAGGTCCGCCCACCCGTAACCACGCGCCACGAGGATGTCGGAGCCCCTGGCCACCGCCACCGTGATCCCGGCCACGGTATCCGTGGCCAGGGCCTCCAAGGCGTGGGTGTCCACAGCGCGCACGATGCGCCCGCGCTCCGCGGCGGCGGCGGCCTGTGCGCAGAGCGGGGACGAGGCGAGTGGCCCGGCCGGAAATGTGACGAGCACGGCCAGTCCGGTGAGCGCGGCGGCTCCCCGTGGGCAGCCGACGGCGGCAAGGATGCGAGACATGCGCGACCTCTGCGTGATAGACGGCGGGCGGCCCGCTAACTTCCGGATCAGTGCCGGGCACGCCGGGTTGCGGGCCGCCACGCCGGCGGGACGGCGCACCCGCGCTGGTGCTTCGCGGCGGAGATCCGCTGCGAAGCATTAGCGGGACGTGGCCGTCACCCCCTCTTCCTTGCGGGCGCGGCGGAAGTGCACCGGCACGGGCACATCCACCTCCATGGGCACGACCAGCTCCTCCACCTCTCCGCGTGGGTTCAGCACGAACGTCACGAACCGCTTCCCCATGCTCTCGCGCCAGACCGGGTGGCGGAAGCTCATGGCGAAGGCATCCAGGTGCCAGTGCTCGAGGTCGGCTGCGAAGTCCAAGCCGAAGTTGAAGACGAGCCCGTTCCCTTCCCGCGTCACCTGGACCGGGCCGTACAGGCTGTCCACGTAGGTGCCGGCATAGCGCTCCAGCACAAGGGAAGGCCGCGTATCCCGGATGCGCGCGTCGGCTAGGCGCCGTGCCTCCGCTTCGGCCCTCTCTCGCGACCGCCCCGCACGTTCCAGGTAGATTCCACTCCAGTCGCGGGCGGCCACGCCCAGGTACGCGTCGAAGATGCGGTAGGCCAGCGCGCCGACCAGGCCGTTTCCCCCCAGGTTCGACAGGATCACCACACCCAGCTCCTCCTCCGGCATCAGGGCCACCCTGGCTGCCATCCCGTCAATCCCGCCCCCGTGCTGTGCGAGCTTGCGCCCGTGATAGTCCTGGAGGGACCAGGCGAGGCCGTAGGCCTGGAAGTGGGTCGTCGGGAAGAGCTCCTCGCTCTCGGGATCGATGCGCTGGAGCATCTGGGCCGCGTGCATCTCCCGGATCGCCTCCGGGCTGACCAGCCGCTGACCCTCGTAGCTCCCTTCCCCGAGCTGCAGCCGGATCCACTGTGCCATGTCCCGAACGCTGGAGTTGATGGAACCGGCGGGCGCGATGTTGTCGATGTTCCGGTACGGGACGGGGTGGACGCCGTCCTCGGCACGAACGTGAGGCATCGCGACGTTGGGATCGTCTTTGAGCACCAGCACGCTCGTGTTCGTTCTCCGCATCCCCAGCGGCTCGAAGATGCGCGTGCGAACCAGGTCATCCCAGCTCATCCCGGCGATCCTCGCCAGCATCTGGCCGGCCGCCAGGAACATGATGTTCTGGTATCCGTAGCGGGTGCGGAAGCCCCAGGTCGGCTGGAGGTAGCGGACCCGGCGCAGGATCTCCTCACGGTCGTAGGTGGATCCGTACCAGAGGCGGTCGCCGCGGGAGAGCCCGCTCCGATGGGTCAGCAGGTCGCGAACCCTCATCTCCCGGGTCACGTAGGGATCGTAGAGCTGGAAGCCGGGCAGGCGCTCGACGACGCGGTCGTCCCACCCTAGGCGCCCCTCGTCCACCAGCATCCCCACGGCTGCCGCGGTGAACGCCTTCGAAGTGGACCCGACGGCAAACAGCGAATGCTCGTCCACGCGGTCCGGCTTCCCCAGCTCCTTCACCCCGAAGCCTCGGGCATAGACCATCTGGTCATTCTTGACCACAGCGATGGCGAGCCCGGGGACCCCCCACGCCTGCATGGCCTGCTCGACGTAGGCATCCAGGCCCGACAGCGGCGCGGGCTGCGCCGGGGCGGAACGGAGCCCCACCACCAGGAGTAGGGCCATGAAGGCCACGGAGGTCCGACGTACCCGAGTCATTGAATCGTCTCCCTTCTTCGGCATAGCATTGGCGGTCGGGAGCACTGGCACCACTAGTCTTTCGGCGTGGCTGGCATCATGGGCAAGAGCAGGTGCGAGGCCCGCGCCCGGTCGTGATAGACCGTCTGCCGCGCAATCCTCCACTCCGTATCCGTCGCCACCGGGTTCCCCGTGTTCGGGTTCGGCGCGATATACGGATGGGCGCTGCTCGAGACTTCGATGCGGACCCGATGCCCCGGCAGGAACGCGTGACCGATGTCGAACAGCTCGATCCGGTACTCCTCCGGACGGTTCGCCGTCAGCAAGACTTCACTCCGGTACCCCTTTCGGTACCGGGCCCGGAGGACCCCCGCCTGCCAGGGGCCCAGCTTCAGCGCCCGACCGTCCGGATACACGTCCATGATCTTCGCCATGAAGTCCGTATCCCGGGCGTCGCTCGCGGCGTGAACGACAACGAACACGCGGCCGATGATCTCGAGGGGCTCCTCGAGCACCTCGCTCGTATACACCAGCACGTCGTCCCGCCGCTCGATCACGCGCTGGTCAATCCCCAGGTGCTCACCCCCCACGTCCGACGGGACCGGACGCTGCGGATCGTACGCGTAGCGGTCCGGCGGCTCGCTGCCCGGCGCCTCCCAGCTCAGCGTCCCGTCCCCCGCCAGCGTGTTCGCCGCGCCGCCGCTGTGCAGGTACAGTTTCCTGTAGACCATCTGCGGCGGCGGATAGTCGTCCAGCGAACGCCAGACGTTAGACCCGCTCACGTAGACCCGGGCGCGCGGGAAGTCGAACGCCGGCCGGGCCCCTTTGAGACAATACTCGAAGAACGCCACGTGCAGGGAATCCACGTCCACGATGGACGACGGCGTGAACTCCATGTCGCCGACGGTGAGGCTTCCTCCCCGGATCGCGCCGCCGTGTGTCCACGGCCCGGCGATCAGATACTGGCGGTCCCTGGCCGGCGAGTGCTTGCGCATCCCCTCCCAGTAGGAGATCGCGCCCGGCTGGTCCGCGTCGAACCAGCCCGTGAACGTAAACGCGGGGATCGCGATCTTCTGGAAGTCCTCCGTCGTGAAGAGGATGCGCTCCCAGTACGCGTCCGCCGTCTTGTGGGTCAGGAAGTCGCGATAGAGCGGCATCTTCCGCCCCATGGCCTCGTCCATGGTCAGGAGCGGACGGTGCTGGTAGACGCGCGTCCACTCCGTCTGGGAGAGGCTCGCACCCTGCGCGACACGTGCCGAGGTGCCGTTGATCCAGCGCAGCGCCCATTCCATCTGGAAGGCGCCGCCCATATACGGGATCTCGTCGAAGTACCTTCCCGCCGGTGCCTGCGGGATGATGCACACCAGGTGAGGCGGCTGCTCGCGCGCGGCGAGCCACTGCACGGTGGCGAGGTAGGAGCCTCCCACCATCCCCACCCTCCCGTTCGACCAGGGCTGTGCCGCAATCCACTCCACCGTGTCGTAGCCGTCCCGGGCGTCCGCGAAGAAGAAGTCGAAGGAGCCCTGCGAATCGCCGCGCCCGCGCGCGTCCTGTACAACGAACACGTAGCCGCGCCGAGCATAGAAGCGCCCGAGCCTCGGATAGCGGCCGCTGGACTTGATGTACGGGGTACGCACCAGCACCGTCGGGTAGCGTCCGGTATCCGCGGGCATCCACATGTCGGCGGAAAGCTCGACGCCGTCACGCATGGGCATGCGCACATCGAAGCGCTGGGGAACCTGGGCGGAGGCGGTGGCCGCGGCCGCCGGGATGCAGGCCAGCTCGAGCGTGAGGGCTAGGGCCAGGCGGCGCGGGGCGCGTTTTCCTTCCGGCTCATGCATAGGTCGATTCCTTCCGTCCGGTCCCCGCTCCATCAGAACGACAGAACGAGGCTACCCGTCGGAACCGTCGGTGCCGCTCGCCTTCTCTCCCGCGCCGCTCGCACTCTCGCCCGTGGGACCCGTGGGACCCGCGGGAGCCCGGATCCCGCGGCCCGGGAGAACCCCTTCCTGGAGCTGGCCTTCCCACACCACTGGCACGCCGTTGACGAGGATGTAGCGGAAACCGGCTGGAGGTCGGGCCGGCTCCTGATAGGTGGCAAGATCCTCCACCGTCTCGGGGTCGAAGAGAGCCAGGTCAGCGTCTGCTCCCACCTGAACCCTCCCCTTGCGGCGCATCGCCGGGACCCGGCCCTCGAGACGTTGCGCGGGCATGAGCGCCATCTTACGGATCGCCTCGGTCCACGAGAACGCGGACTTCTCCCGGGCGAACGTCCCGAGGACGCGGGCATAGCTGCCGCCCGTGCGGGGGTGGCCCTTGCCGTTCTCGAGGCGGCCGTCGCTCGCGATGAGCGTCAGCGGACTCTCCACGGCGGCCTCCATGACCTCCTCGGGGATGAAGTGGATGACGACCCACCCCGGCGTTTTCCGGTACCGGGCGAAGCTCTGCGGCGTGAGCCGCTCCCCGGTGGGAGGCCACTCCAGGTCGCCGTAGTCGATTCCCAGGATGTCCTGCCACCCCTCGTCGAAGATCGCCGACTGAAGTGCGGTCATCCCCGCCGTGTAAGGATAGACTTCGGTGGTCACATCGAGCCCCCGGCCCCGGGCCGCGTCGATCATCGCCAGGAGACGAGGTGTGGCGGCGAGGCCGCTGCTGTGGACGTGGAGCACGTGGAGCGGGGCGCCGGTGACGGCTGCCGCCGCCAGCACCTCCTCCAGCGCCGCGATGGCGCTGGACGGCTCCTTGCGCCCCATATAGCGGAGGTGCACGTGGACGGACGCTTCGTGGCGCGCGGCGACCCGGAACACCTCGAGGATCTCCCACCGCGAGGCCGCCGGTGTGTACTGGAGTCCCATGCCGAGCCCCACGGCGCCCTGCCGGAGCCCGTCCTCCAGGCGCTGCTGGATCTCGGCGACCTCCGCGTCCGTCGCCTCCCGGTGGGCCGCGTCACCGGTCGGGAAGAAGGCGCCAGGATCCTTCATCACGGCGATGCGCGCTGGGATATGCCCCGCGCTCACACCGTAGTTGACGAGAGCACGGCCCTCGCGCTCGCGGTACCAGCGGTCCACATCCCCGGTCCCCGCCTCCATCTCGAAGGCCGAGGTCACGCCCCCGAGGGCATACGTCCGGTAGTTCTCCGAGTCCTGCCCGTGGGCATGAAGATCGACGAATCCAGGCGAGACGATGAGGCCGGACGCGTCGATGGTCGTCGTGCCGCTGATGGCCGCCGTCGTGACCGCCTCGATCGCGCCGGCCCGGATCCCGATATTCCGGATCGAGTCAAGCCCCGTCTCCGGATCGATGACCCGGCCATCGAGGATGACGACGTCGTAGTCGCCCGTCGCGGGCTGTGACGCCTCGTCTCCCGGCTGGCAGCCCAGTGGCAGGAGGCCGGTCAGCACGCCCATGATCCACAGCACCCGGCTGGTCCGGGCCCGGCCTCCACGCCCAGGGGCGGCGCCTCGCCCGCGCCCGCGCAGATTCCCGCGAGTGAGGTCCAACGCTGCACCCCCCTCGACCACGCGCATCATCGCCCGGAACCCGCGGCGGTGGTGCTGCGCGGGATCACCGGCAGCACGATGTGAGACGGATACTTCCCGCCGTGGTAGATCTTCTGCGTGGCCACCACCGCCTCCGACTCCGTCACCAGCGCCAGGTTGTCGGCGCCCGTGTTCAGGTTCCGCAGATAGATCGGGTAGTAGCTGCTCGAGATCTCGATCCGGATCCGGTGCCCCTTCTGGAACACGTTCCCCGTCCCCTTCCAGAAGCGGATCGTGTACTCGTAGACCCGGTTCGGCTCGATGGTGCTCAGCCGATCCGACCGGAACCGACCCTCGTTCTCCGGATCCCGGCTCCGCGCCCGCAGCACCCCCTCCGTGAGCAGCGCCGCGTATCCGTCCGGCCGCACATCCACCAGCCGCACCATCCAGTCCGTGTCCCGCGCCGAGGTCGCCGCATAAAGCTTCGCCTCGATGGGACCCGTCACCTCCACCTCCTCCCCCAACGGCGGCGTCGAGTAGACCAGCACGTCGTCCCCGATCTCCGAAATGCGGGCGTCCACCGGCCCGTCGATGTGCCCGTTATGATTCGGAAAGTCCGAGAACGGATCCCGCGTCGGATGCGCCGGATCGTACACGTACGTGTCGAAACCCTCCCGCGACGGCACCGCCGTCGCCAACACCCCGTCGCCCTTCAGCGAGTTCGCATGCCCCTTGCTGTCCAGGTGGTACTTCGTCCACTGCGTCTGCGGCAGCGGCCAGTCCTTCTCCCCGTACCACCGGTTCGGCCCCATCACGAACAGGTAGACCGGTGGGTCCTTCTCCACCCCGTTGTCGATCCCCTTCAGAAAACGGTCGAACCAGCGAACCTTGTAGCCCTCCAGATCGATCACCGCCTCCGGCCCGAAGTCCACCCCGCCCACCACCCGCCGGTTCACTCCGTGGATCCACGGCCCGATGATCAGCCTCGGCCGCCTCGCCTCCGGCGTCGCCCCGTAGTCGCGCATGCCCACGTAGTTCATGGGCGTCCCGGGATGATTCACGTCGAACCAGCCGCTGATGTTCAGCGCCGGCACCGTGATCTTCGCGTAGTTCTCCCTCCCCTGGTAGGCGATGGCCTGCCAGTACTCGTGGGTCGAGAGGTTCGCCCGGAACCAGGTCTCGAACCACGGCGAGTCCAGCATCCCTCGCACCCTGTTGATCTCGATGTAGGGGGTGTGCATCAGATCCCGGACGCGCCGCCTCGTCCACCCGTTGTAGGGCCCCTGGTCCACCGTCTGCGCCGTGCGGCCGGACATCCCCGCGGCCCAGTCCAGCAGCCAGCCCGACAGCACGCCGTTCTGGTACGGGATGTTCTCGAAGGCGTCGGGCGGCGCCACCTGCGGCACGATCGCCTTGAGCGACGGCGGCGCCGCGCTGGCCGTCCACCACTGGGTCCAGCCGCCGTACGAGCCACCGACCATCCCGACCGGGCCGCTCGACCACGGCTGCTTCGCGATCCACTCTACCAGGTCGTAGCCGTCGCTCTTGTGCTTCGCCCCGAACGGATCCCACTCCCCTTCCGAGTCGAACCGCCCGCGGTCATCGGCCACGACCATGACGTACCCACGCCGGGCCCACCAGCGTCCCGACTCCCGCGACCCGACGTTGTCGTAGGGCGTGATCGAGAGGATGGCGGGAAACGGCCCCGCGGCGTCCGGGCGGTAGATGTCCACGGAAAGACGGATCCCGTCCCGCATGGCCACCTTCTGGCCTCGAACCTCCACGACCTCGTGGATCGCGGATGAGTACTTCCCCGGGTCCGGCGCTTGGGCGACAGCGGCCGCCGCGCGGGCTGCGAGGAGGGCGGCCGCGACTACCGGGAACACGGCGGTCTTGATTCTCACGTCTCCCTCACTTGTCGATATCTGCGGTGACGCTCGTCTGCGCTCCGAGCCGAAAGCGCCTTGACGGCCGGTGCCCCCGACTCGAGGCGCTCACTTCACGCCCCCGCCTCCTCCGCACCAAGGAAACGATTCCGGCCGCCACTCCACGGCGCTAGTTCCTGGGCATCACGGGGAGCAGGACGTGGGATGCGCGCTGGGCATCGTGGTACACGGTCTGACGGGCCACCCTCCACTCCGTGTCGGTGGCGACCGGGTTCCCCGTGTTCTGGTTCGGGTTGATGAACGGATGGGCGCTGCTGGACACCTCGATGCGAACCCGGTGGCCCGGCAGGAAGGTGTGCGCCATGTCGAACAGCTCGATCTTGAACTGCGCCGGCTCGTTGGGCCGCAGGAGCTCTTCGCGATCGTAGCCGTTCCGATATCGCCCGCGAACTACGCCCGCGTCCTTGGGGCCGAGCCGCAGCGCGCGCCCGTCGGGATGCACGTCCATGATCTTCGCGGTGAAGTCCGTGTCGCGGGCGTCGCTCGCCGCGTGCACGACCACGAAGACGCGTCCGATCATCTCGAGGGGCTCATCCAGCACGTCGCTGGAATAGACGAGCACGTCATCGCGCCGCTCGACCGCGCGCTGGTCCTCGCCCGCCTGCCCGTCGAGCCCCACGCCGGACGGTACCGGATGCCGGGGATCGTACATATAGCGGTCCGGCTGTTCGTCGCCCGGAGCCTGCCAGCTCAGCCGTCCGTCGCCCGCCAGCGTATTGGCCGCGCCGCCGCTGTGCAGATGCAGTTTCCTGTACTCCATCTGCGGCGGCGGATAGTCATCGAGGTCCCGCCAGACGTTGGACCCGCTCACGTAGACGCGGGCGCGGGGAAACTCGAAGGTGGGCGGGTTCCCCTTCAGGCAGGACTCGAAGAAGCGGAACAGGAGCCCGTCCATGTCGACCACGGACTCGGGTGAGAAGCGCAGCTCCCCGATACTCAGGCTCCCGCCACTCCGCGTCCCCCCGTGCGTCCACGGCCCGCTGATGAAGTACTGGCGGTCCCGGGCCGGCGAGTACTTCCGCATCCCCTCCCAGTAGAAGATCGCACCGGGCTGATCCGCGTCGAACCAGCCCGTGACTGTGAGGGCCGTGACATCGATCTTGCGGAAGTCGTCCGCTGTGAAGAGGATCCGGTCCCAGTACGCGTCCCGGGTGCTGTGGGTGAGGAAATCGCGATAGAGCGGCATGCGCCGGCCCATGGCCTCATCCATAGTGAGCAGCGGCCGATGCTGGAACACCCGCTCCCAGTCCGTGCCGTCAAGATTCGGGTTCTGGGAGATCCGTGCGGACGTGCCGTTGATCCAGTTGAGCGCCCACTGCATCATGAACGCTCCACCGATGTAGGGAAGCTCGTCGAAGTAGCGGCCCGCGGGCGCTTGCGGCGCCATGCACACCAGGTGAGACGCTCGTTCCCGCGCCGCGAGCCACTGCACCGTCGCGCGGTAGGAACCGCCCATCATCCCGACCCGCCCGTTCGACCACGGCTGGGGCGCCAACCACTCCACGGTGTCGTAGCCGTCCGCGGCGTCGGCGAAGAAGAAGTCGAAGGTGCCATCCGAGTCGCCGCGGCCGCGGGCGTCCTGAATCACGAAGACGTAGCCGCGGGCCGCATAGCGGGCGGCAGTCGCCGCCCACCCCTCGTTCGGCTCGAGATAGGGGGTCCGCACAAGGATGACGGGATAGCGGCCCGGCGCCATCGGCATCCAGACGTCGGCGGAGAGCTCGACACCGTCGCGCATGGGGATGCGCACGTCGAGCTCCTGCCTCACCTGGGCCAACAGGGGCATGGGAGCCCATGGGCCCACCGCCAGGGCCAGGGCCAGCGCCTGCGCCAGCCCGCTGGAACGGCCTGCCGCCGAAGTCACGCGCGGCCTCACCCGCTCTCCAGTCGAAGGGCGATGCTGGCCCTGGGCGCCCCGATCAACCCTTGATGTTCGGGTTCCCCGTCCGCTCCACGAGCGGGAGCGGCAGGCAGGTGGTCGGCCCGTACGGCTGGTTCGTGTGGTCGACGCCGGACAGGAACGGGATCTTGAGGCGCAGCATGTCGTTCAGGCGGTGCCCCTCGAGCCAGAGCTCACGGCGCCGCTCTTCCACCACCTGAGCCTGGATCGCCGCCGCGTCCCCGCCACCGAACGCCGGGAGCCCGGCCCGCCGATGGAGTTCGTTGATGATCTGGACCGCCGTCTGCCCACCCTCCGCCTCGGCGATGATGAGCTGAGCTTCCTTCCAGCTCGCCAGCGTGACGGGTGTCGTTCGAGCCGTGTACTTGAGCTGGTACCAGAGGTCCGTCTCCGCGTCAAAGCCCTTGCCACCGCTGAACTGGGACCTCACCCGCGAATCCGCCGTGCCCTGCCATCTCAGGTTCCGGAAGTCGGGCGGAACCGTGATGTCCCGGGTGTCCTGGTTCAGAAGCCAGATCCGATTGTTGCGCGAGCGCTCTTCCGCCGACCGCGTCACCAGCTTCGTATAGCCGTCGGGAACCAGCTTCGCGTCGGCCGCCGCGTCCCCCGTCTTCCCCAGGTCCAGGCGCACCCGCGCGCGTCCCACCCGGGCCATGTTCACGATGTCGCTGTTCCCCGCCTGCTGCGCCAGGTCGATGGCCTTGCCGAACCGGTCCTCCGCCACCGCGAGCACCTGCGCCGGCGTCATGATCGGCCCGCCGTCCAGGACCATCTCGCAGTAGCCCTCCCCCAGCAGCGCGGTCGCGTACCCGGCGTACGCCGCCGCCGTGGCGAGCATCGAGTTCTTGTTCGCCACGTCCCAGCCCTCGAACCGTTTCCGGGCGTCCTCCGCCTGCACCCGCGCCGTGTGGAGCGTGAGATAGGTGCCGAAGCCGCGCGTGGTGCGGCAGTCTCCGAGGTTGCTGCTCTCCTGGGGCGTGATGCGCCGCTGGGACCAGATCCGGACCTCCAGCCACCCCGACGAGTGGATCATCTCGGCGCTCAGGAGGGCCGTAGAATTCACGTAGTTCGCGAAGGCGCACTCGAAATCCCCGATCACGCTGCTGTTGATCGTGGCCGCCATGGCCGGGTTATCGAGCGTCTCCGCCGTCACGCTCCCCGGCAGCTTCACGTCCAGGACGCTCTCACACCCGCTGAGCCCGAGCGAGCAGACGGCTACCAGCCCGGTGGCCCCTGCGGCGAACCGGCCCCGCCGCCGCCAAATCCTGCGTTTATCGTTCTCCATGATCCTTCTCTCCCGGCACGATGCCGCTCGCGTCCAAGTCAAGATCCCGTGTCCATCGAGAACCGCCCACGGCGCCCCCTCAGAAGCTCACCCGGAACGCTGCGGTCAGCCGTCTCGGCTGCGGGAATTGCTCCTGGTTGTAGTCGCTCAACTCGCTGGTCGAGCTCCGGATCTCCGGCTCCACCTGCTTGCGGCCGAAGACGCAGCACTGCTCGACCCACAGGGTCGCCAGATTCTCGCCCGCCAGCGTCATGGATGCGCGGTCTGCGCCGATTCGCTGCGCCCACACCCGCGGGAGCTGGTACGTGGCCGAGACGTTGCGCAGCTTCGCGAAGCCGCCCTCGATCATCCCCGTCTGCCACAGCTCGCCCAACTGGTTGTACGCCACCACGAACGGGTCGCTCCGCGTCACAATCTCTTTCGAGATGTAGAAGAACAGGTGCGCCGCCGCGATGTCACCGTCCCGGCGAATGTGCCCGCCTACGAAGTCCACCAGCGCGTAGAGCCTCAGGTTCCGGAAGAGGGTGAGCGAGGTGCTCGCGCTCCCCTCCCATGCCGGCGTCGGCCGGCCGAAGTAAGCCGTCCCCGCCTGGCTGCACGGCACCGGCGGACCCCCGCCTGCCACCTTATCACCGCCCTCGCACAGGATGTTCGTCGCCTTGCCGTCCGCGCCGAGCTCGGCCTGGACGATTTTCTTCATGAACGTGCTGGACAGCGGGTAGCCGACCACCTGACGCTGGAGCCCGCCGCCCGGATCCACGCCGCCCAGGTCGAGAACCTCGTTGTGGTTTGTGGAAAGCGTGAACGTGGTCTCCCAATTCAACGTCGGCCGCTGCAGGAACCGCGCGTTCACGGCCAGCTCGATCCCGCTGTTCACCACCTCGCCGATATTTACGAACTGGACGCCGGGGAAGCCCTGGGACGGGAGCGCCGGCTTCTGCACGATGGCGCCCTTCGTCCGCTGGTCGTAGTACGTGAACTCGATCCCCAGCCGGTCGTTCAACAGCCCTGCGTCGAAGCCGAGCTCCAGCTCCTCTCCCACCTCGGGCTCCAGATCCGGATTCCCCACGTTCCCGGGCGTGAGCGTCGAGGCGCCACCCGGACCCACGGACGGGCGATACGTCCTCGCCGCCGCGAAGGCGTCCGGCTGCTGGCCAGCCTTCCCCCACGCGGCCCGCAACTTCAGAGCCTCCACGCCCGGCAGGTTCCACCATGGCTCCTCGTTCAGCACCCAGGTGGCGCTGACCTTGGGGTAGAGGACGAAGTCGAAGTTCTTCCCGAAGGCGCTGTTGTCATCGCCGCGGAGCGCGCCCGTGAGGAAGATCCGGTTCTTCCATCCGACCTGCTCCTGGACGAACATCCCCAGGGTCTTGTTCTCCACGAAGCTCTCTTCGCCGATGCGGATGGCCGTCGCGCTCACCGTCTCCACCCCTGCCGCCGGGAAGACTTCACCACGGCTCGTGTGGCCCGCGATCGACTTGCGGTAGTACTGGGCGCCCACGGACGTGGAGAGATGCACGTCCGAGATCACGTCGAACGCGGCCGTGGCCGCGTAGTCCACCGTCACGTAGCCCGTGCGCGTGCCCGTGACCTCCTTAAACCCCCGGCTCTGAGCTC
>JACQVF010000107.1 GCA_016209885.1 Gemmatimonadota bacterium
GGATTCGGCGGTCCGGGCGGTGGTGGGGGCGGTCGGGGCGGCTTCGGGGGAGGTGGAGGCGGTGGCGGTGGGGACGGTCCAGGCGGTGAAGCGCAGATCCTCTATTCGCGCCGGGTCGGGCGGGCTCCGCAGGGAGAAGTGCCGGACGAAGCGCTGTACTCGGACGTGCCGGAGGCGACGACGATCCTGGGCGCGGGCAAGCTGACGGGGAAGACGGAGAGCGGATGGGCGTTCGGCGTGGTCGATGCGGTCACGGCTCGGGAAGAGGCGCCCTACGTGCACGGGGACAGAGTCCGGGAGCGCGCGGTCGTCGAGCCGCTCTCGAACTATTTCGCCGCACGGGTGCGGCGCGAGCTGCGTGCGGGCCAGAGCGCGTTCGGCGCCATGTTCACGGCCGTGAATCGCGCGCTGGAGGCGCCTTCCCTCGTCTCGCGGCTGCGCAGAGCGGCGTACGCGGGCGGCATCGACTTCCGCCACGAGTGGGCGCGGCGCACCTGGTCGCTTCAGGGGTACGTTGCGCCGAGCTACATCTCGGGGAGCCCCGACGCGATCTTCGCCGTTCAGCGTTCGTCGGCGCACTACTACCAGCGCCCGGACGCGGCGCACCTGCCGCTGGATTCGGCGGCCACGTCCCTGGCCGGCTACGCGGCGCGCCTGGACGTCGGCAAGCGGGCGGGCCTGTGGCAGAGTAGCGTCCAGCTAACGGCGACGAGCCCGGGCTACGAGGTCAACGATCTCGGGTTCCAGACCTCGGCGGACCGCCTGAGCCTGGAGACGAGCTTCAGCCGCGAGCAGACGCGGCCTGGCCGGGTCTTCCGGCGCTGGAGCGCTCGAACCGGGCCGGACGCTACGTGGAACTACGCCGGCGAGCTCACGGAGCTGCGGCTCGGCCTGTTCCTGAACGGTCAGTTCCTCAACTACTGGGGCGCCGGTCTGAACGTGATCCACAACTTCGAGACGTACGATGATCGGCTGACGCGTGGCGGCCCGCTGGCGAAGCGGCCGCCGGGCGAGTGGGTCTCGGGGAACCTCGCGAGCGATTTCCGCAGACCGTTCTCGATTGCGGCGTTCGCGGGCTCCGGTCGCGACCGCGCCGGCGGCCGGCGCACCTCGCTGGGGGGCAGCGTCGCGCTGAGGCCGGCGGAAACGTGGGAGGTGCGGCTCTCCCCGAACCTGAGCCGCAGCACCACCGTCGCCCAGTACGTGGACGCCGTGACGGACCCGGCGGCCGCGGAGACCTTCGGTCGGCGCTACGTCTTCGCCGATCTGGAGCAGACCACGCTGACCGTGGAGACTCGCCTGAACGTCACCTTCACGCCGGATCTCTCCATCGAGCTGTACGCGCAGCCCCTCCTCTCGACCGGGGACTACGGGGACCTGAAAGAGTTCAGGACGCCCGGCACCTTCACCTTCGCCGTCTACGGGAAGGAGCGCGGCACGATCGAGCGCGACCCCGACGGCACCTACACCATCGACCCGGATGAGGCGGGGGCGTCGCCTCCGTTCGAGGTCGCGGACCGGGACTTCAACTTCCGATCGCTGCGCGGCAACGCCGTTCTGCGCTGGGAGTGGCGTCCCGGCTCGACGCTCTTCCTGGTTTGGCAGCAGAGCCGATCCGAGTCGCTCACCTCGGAGACCATCGGCGCCTCCTATGGTCCCGTGGCCCGGTTCGACCTGATGCGCGACGCCAAAGGGCTCGTCGGGCTCAGGCCGGACAACATCTTCCTCATCAAACTCAACTTCTGGTGGAATCCGTGAGAGCCGCGCGGGCCGGCGGCTGATCCGATCAACCGCCGCCGCGGCCCTGCGCCCGGACGGCTCGGCTGAGTTGCGCCCGCCGATCTCCGGCACCGGGCGTCGGGCACGCCCGGTGCCGCTGGATTCTGGCGTCGGATTCTGTCATATGGGACCACTCGCCGAGCCACTCATCTGCGGATCCGTCCCACACAGAGCGATTCGGGGCCGAGGCCGTGAGCACGAAGCCGCATGACCTGAGCGGGGCGCTCGAGCGGCATCACGCCGACTGCTTCGGCTGGGCCCTCACGTGTTGCGGCAGAGACCGGATGGAGGCCGAGGACGTTCTGCAGGCCAGCTACCTGAAGATCCTGGAGGGGCGCGCTCGGTTCCACGGCCGCTCCGCATTCAGGACCTGGTTGTTCGGCGTCATCCGCCGCACGGCGGCGGAGCGCCGGCGCCGCGATGCGGTGCACAGGCTCCTGTTGCTTCGGTGGTTCGACGGCCGGCCGGACAGCCGGAACGCGACGCCCGACGCCGAGGAGCTGCTTGCCCGTTCGCAGTCGAGCACCAGGCTTCTCCGCGTCCTCGACACCCTGCCGGGGCGGCAGCGGGAGCTGCTCCATCTGGTCTTCTATCAGGACATGAGCATCCGCGAGGCGTCGCAGGTCCTGGGGATCTCCGTGGGCGCTGCACGCACCCACTACGGGCGGGGAAAGAAGCGGCTGCGCGAGATGCTGGCGGAGGCGTACGAACCGTGAGAGACCAGACGAGAGAGATGGACCTCGAGGATCGGTTCGCGCGGTTGAGGGCGGAGGATCGCTCATCCGCCCCGGCTCTCGACGGCCTCCTCTCGAAGGCTCGGCCGCGGCGTGCGACGCGGAGCCCGGCGCCCGCCCTCGCCGCGCTCACGGCGGTGGCGACCGCTGCTTGCGCGCTGCTGGTGGTCGCGATCCGGCGGGAACGGCCTGAATCCCGCGGTGCGTCCCCGGGATCGCAGCAAGTCTCGCCCAGCCTCGCTCTACCCGCCGTCCGCTTCCCGAGTCCCACCGATTTTCTGCTGGATACGCCGGGCGTGGAGCTTCTCGCGAGCATCCCCGCGCTGGGCTGGTCGCGAGGGTGGTACCCCCTCGGGCCGGATCCGGAGCAGCCCTTGATGGACCCGGACCGGCGC
The DNA here is from genome assembly GCA_016209885.1 of Gemmatimonadota bacterium. Lineage (GTDB taxonomy): Bacteria > Gemmatimonadota > Gemmatimonadetes > Longimicrobiales > Gaopeijiaceae > JACQVF01. The sequence continues at coordinate 2,909 of JACQVF010000107.1, forward strand.
GACGGGAGCGGGACCCGCATGTGAGGAGAGATCGTCATGAAACGCATGGTGGGAGTCGTCGCTGGCGCAGCGGTGATCGTCTTCTGGCCGGCCGCGGCTCCGGCCCAGGCTCCCATGGAGCAGGAGTTCGGCCGGCACCTCTTTCCGCCGGAGCTGGTCATGCAGCACCAGCAGCGGATCAGCCTGGCGCCCGAGCAACGGGGAGCCATCACGTCCGCGATTCAGGAGCTCCAGGCGAAAGTGGTGGAGCTGCAGTGGGAGCTCCAGGCGGAGACCCAGAAGCTGGCGGAGCTGATCCAGCAGCCGTCGCTGGACGAGACGGCAGTCCTCGCCCAGCTCGATCGCGTGCTGAGCCGCGAGCGACAGATCAAGACGGCCCACGTGGCACTTCTCGTCCGGATCAAGAACACCCTCACGCGGGAACAGCAGGCGATGCTGAAGGCGCTCCGCGAGGGAGCGCCGCCGGGCGGTCCCGGTGTTCGACCCCCCGGCTAGGGCGTAGGCACGCGGTACGCAGTGGTGGACGGCGCGGTGTGCGGTGCGCTAGTCGCCTGGCTCGACAACCTCTTCGCGCGGCCGAAAGGGTCGCAGGCGTCCACGGCCGTGGGCTGACGGAGTCGGGAGTCGGGAGTCGGGAGTCGGGTGCGCGTGCGCGTCAGGTCCCGTTGGCGACGCGCCGCTCGAGCTGTGCCCAGCGGGCCTCCACGTCCGCCTGAATGTGGGCCACGTCCTCAGCGCTCAGGTGCCGGAACCGTCCCTGCTTGCGCAGGTAGGGTTCCACGGGATCGCCCGGGTGGTCGACGGTGAAGCGCCAGCGTTCGCCGTTCTCCACCTCGATCAGCGGGAAGATCCGGCTCCGGACCGCCATTCTGGCCAGCTCGATGCTCTCATCGTCCGGATGTTTCCACCCGGGCGGGCACGGTGACAGGATGTGAATGAACCGCAGGCCGCTCATCGCCCGCGCCCGGCTCACCTTCTCGAGGAGGTCCACGGGGAAGGCCACGGTAGCGCTCGCGGCGTACGGGATCCGGTGAGCCGCGAGGATCCCCAGAATGTCCTTCTTCGCCTTCCGCTGCGGCTGGCCGACCGGCGTCGTCGTGGTCCAGGCGCCCCATGGCGTCGCGGACGAGCCCTGGATCCCGGTGTTCATGTACGCTTCGTTGTCGTAGCAGCAGTAAAGGATGTCCTCGTTGCGCTCGGCCGCGCCCGACAGGGCCTGCAGGCCGATGTCGAAGGTTCCGCCGTCGCCGGCCCATACCAGAACGGTGATGTCAGCCGCTTGGCGCACGTCCAGCGCTGCCCTCACCCCCGAGGCCACCGCCGCGCCGGTCTCGAACGCGGTGTGGTAAACCGGGACCTTAAGGGAGGATTGAGGCCACGGCCCGGCGATGATCGTCCAGCAGGAGGCCGGCAACACCACGATCGTCCGTGGGCCCAGCGCCTTGAGGACCAGGCGCATGGCGAGCGGCGCGGCACAGCCGGGGCAGGCGAGATGTCCGGGGTGTAGCAACTCCTCCCGGGGGATCCACCGGTCGATGAAGATCTGGCTCACCGATAGGCCTCCTGCGCCTTCACCTCCTCCGCCGCCGCTCTTTCCGTCGCCCCCTCCGCCGCCGGCTGCCCCACGCCCGAGCTTACAGGATACTGTTGGTCCACCCATATATCGTCGCGCTCGGGATACGGCGCGGCCAGGGTCTGCGCGATGATCCCGTCGAGGACGGCAGGGGTCACGTCCCGGCCGCCGAGGCCGAGGATGTAGCCGTAGAGCTGCGGCCGGGGTGCGGGCGCGAGGTCGTAGAGCGCCGCGCGGATCTCCTCCGCGAAGATCCCGGAGCGGCCGGGCGAGATGTTGCGGTCCAGCACCGCGACGCGCGGCGCTCCCGAGAGCAGAGCGCGTAGGGTTTGCGTCGGGAACGGCCGGAACATCTTCACCTTGAGCAGTCCGACGGCGACGCCGCGCTCCCGCCACGCGTCGACGACCACGCGGGCCGTCGAGGTCACGGTGCCGGACGTCACCAGGAGGAGCTCCGCGGCGTCGGCGCGGTACGGCTCGACGGCGCCGTAGCGCCGCCCCGTGATCGTTTCCCACTCCTGTTCCACGCGATAGAAGGCAGCCTGCGCCGCCTCCATCGCCGCCTGCTGCTGTCGGCGCAGCTCCATGTAGCTCCCGGGACCCACGAGGCCGCCGAACGCACGCGGGTCGTCCACGTCCAGCACGAGCCGCGCCCCGCGCGGGGGAAGGAAAGCGTCCACTGCCGCCGGCTCCGGGACCTCGACGGGCTCGGAGGTATGCGAAAGGTAGAAGGCATCGAGGACGAGCATCACCGGCAGGTCTACGGCCTCCGCGAGCTTGAACGCCTGCACCGTGGTATCGAGCACCTCCTGGTTCGTTTCGCAGTAGAGCTGAATCCAGCCGGTGTCGCGCTGGGAGAGGCTATCGTTCTGATCGGTCCAGATGTTCCAGCCGGGCGCGAGCGCCCGATTGACGTTCGCCATGACGATCGGGTGCCGGCCTAGCGCCGCCCAGTGGAGGAGCTCGTGCATGAGCGCGAGGCCCTGGGACGACGTGGCCGTGAAGGTGCGCGCGCCTACTGCGGACGCGCCGATGCAGACGGCCATGGCCGAGTGCTCGGATTCCACCTCGCTGAAGCGGGCGCTGAGTCGCCCGTCGGCGCACATGTTGGCCAGCTCCTCCACCACCTGCGTCTGCGGCGTGATCGGGTACGCGCAGATCACTTCGGCGCGCGCGAGACACACGCCCCAGGCGACCGCGTGGTTTCCCAACACGACCTTCCTCATACGCCCACCTGCGTCAGGACCATGGCGCCGCGCGGGCACTCCGCGACGCACACGCCGCACCCCTTGCAGTAGTCCAGCGCGATATGGTAGCCCCTGCCCTCACGGCGCCGCGAGATCGCGACGTCGGGGCAGAAGATCAGGCAGAGCTCGCAGCGGTTGCAGACCCCGCAGTTGAAGCAGCGGCGCGCTTCCTCGAGAGCTGTCCCGGGCGTGAGCCCCAGGTTCACCTCGCCGAATCCGCCCCGCGATTCCCGAGGCGGCAGGTGACGGTCAGGGCGGCGAGGCGCCCGCACGAAGTGGCTCGTATTGAGCTCGTCCAAGCCCACAACTTCATTCGTCGGCGATGTCCGCGGGATCGGGTCGTCCCCCAGCCAGCGCGTCATGCTCACGTTGCCGCCGGGACCGTACCGCAGCTCCGTCACCTGCGGGCCGTCCACCTGGTCGCCGGCTCTCGAGCGCAGGTAGCGGTCGATTCCGATGGCGGCGCGTTTCCCCGCGCCCAGAGCGTGGGCGACCGTGCGCGGTTCCCCCGCCAGGTCGCCACCTGCGAAGAAGCCCCGCTGCCGTGTCTCGCCGAGCGGGCCCACCGCCCCGGCGCCGTCTGTGCGAGCCAATCCTGCGGGCAGCGCCTCCCACTCCGCCGCCTCGCCGATCGCCGTGAGCACCGTGTCGGCGAGAAGAAAGAACCGGCCCTCGTCGCTGGGAACCGGCGCGCGGCGGCCCGAGGCATCCGGCTCGCCCAGCCGCATGCGCACGCAGTCCACGCCCCGCACCCGCCCGTTCTCGCCCGGGATCGCCGCCGGCGCCGCCAGGAAGACGAACTCGATCCCTTCCCGCTCCGCCTCTTCGACCTCCTCCGCGATGGCGGGCATCTCCGCGCGGCTCCGGCGATACAGCACCGCGACTTCGGCGCCGAGCCGGAGCGCGGTTCGCGCACAGTCGATCGCCGTGTTCCCGCCGCCCACCACGATCACGCGGCGGCCAAGCTCCGGCCGCTCGCCGCCATGGATCGCCTTCAGGAACTCGAGCCCCATGCGGACGCCGGGGAGCTCTTCGCCCGCAACGCCCAGGGGGCGGCCGCCGTGTGCGCCCGTCGCCAGGAATACCGCGTCGAAGCGCGAGACGTCCTCCCACGGCAGGTCGCCGCCCACGCGCACCCCGCAGCGGATCTCGACCCCGAGCGAGCGGATGCGCGCGATCTCGCGATCCAGGACCGACCGGGGCAGCCGGTAGGGCGGGATCCCCGTCCGCAGCATGCCCCCGGGCTCCCCGTCCGCCTCGAAGACCGTCACTGGATAGCCCATGCGCGCCAGGTGATACGCACAGGCGAGGCCCGCGGGTCCCGAACCTACCACGGCCACACGCGCATCGTGCGCCCGCCGCACGCGGACTACAGTGTCCTGTACGTCCAGGTCGCCGAGCATCCGCTCGACGGCGTGGATGGACACGGGCTCGTCGAAGAGGCCACGGTTGCAGCTCGTCTCACAGGGGTGATCGCACACCCGTCCCGTGACGGAGGGCATGGGGTTCTCCCGGAGGAGCAGGTCGTGGGCTTCCCGGAGGCGCCCCTCCCGGAGCAGGCTCATGTAGCCCTCGATGTCGATTCCCACCGGGCAGCCCTGATTGCAGGGGGCGACGCGGTCGCGGTAGGCGGGTTGGACACATTTCCAGGAGCCGGTGCGGTTGGAAAGCGTGGAGGTCTCGCTCACGGCGACGAAGGGCATGCTGCGGGGAGGAGCCGGTGGCGGGGGTAGGGCAGGTGGGGTTGGCATCGGCGGAGCCTGGCCGCAGCGAACCGAGCGGAAGGCCTCGCGCGCTGCCCGGACGTTCTCCTGGGTGTGCGCGGGGACCTCCTCTTGAATCGCGTCCAGCACCGAATCGATGGAGACGAGAGCGGAATCGGCGGCGAAGGCGCCCAGGATCGCGGTGTTCACGATGGGTTGGGTCTTCGAGCCCAGGCCATGCCGCGCAGCTATGGCGCCGGCATCCACGGTGGCGACCCGGAAACGGGAGGTCAGCTTCGGGTAGCTTCCAGGCGAGCCGGGGGAGTTGATGAGGATGGTTCCGCCGGACTTGAGCCCCGCGGTGACGTCCACGGCGTCGATCAGGGTCGGATCCAGGACGATGAGGTAGTCGGGCCGCGTGACCTCGCAGCGCAGCCGGATGGGCTCATCCGAGAGGCGGAGAAAGGCGGCGACGGGCGCGCCGCGGCGTTCCACACCGAAGGCGGGGAAAGACTGGACCTCGCGGCCCTCGGAAAACAGCGCCACGGCCAGAACCTTGGATGCGACGACGGCGCCCTGCCCTCCCCGCCCGTGAATCCGCAACTCGAGCATCGCGCGCTCCGGACTCCGCATCCGGGAAACGGGCCGGCTCCTCTCCGCACCGGGAAAGGGGTCCGGCAACGCCCTGCGCAAGCGGCATGGAAAATGCCACTCGTTCCTACACGCGACGACGGAGTGCAAGAAGAATGCCTCCGCCCGGCGCACGTGCCCGGGAGGGATCATGGCCCAGCTCCGCCACGGGGCGACGGACCCGACGCAATCGCTCGTGGCCGTGAGCGGCCTCGGGGTTCTCTGTGCCGAAGCCCAGGCCGACGGCGTTCCGTGCCCGGAGCTCGGGATGGACTGTGCGACCTGTGAGCATGCCCGGTTGCCCCGGCAGGAGCTAGCGCCCCGGCTTCCGGATCCGGGCTGGCCGGGCCCCGGTCGATCGCTCAACGCTCCGCGATCGGGCGGCGCAGATGGGGGCGACGGCAGACACTCCGTCGCCCCTCCGTGAGCCATGATGCCCCACGAGACGGCGTCGGGTGGGGCGTTCTTACTCAAAATTCCCTTGCCGGGGCCCTCTTTGATGGTTGAGCGGGTGAGATCCGGCGCTCGCGGGGCCGACGGCTGGTCGATCCGCGGCTCGTCGCGGTGGAGCACCGCGTGGAGATGCGGCCACTCCGCGGCCGCAGCATGGCTGCGGGTCGACCCATGAACACTTCTTCGCGCCCGTTACGGCCCGTTACGGGACGATGTTCAACGCCCTGCCCCGCTTCAGGCGATAGACCCGGAAATCACCGTCCAGGCTAAAGACTGTGTCGAGTCCATCCCTGGCAGCCAGATGGACCAGGGTCGCAGCGGCCAGATCCATGGGGAGATCGCTGTACTTCCTCAGGAGAGCGCGGATTCCCGGGACGTCTCGCGCATCAAGGCCGATTCAATGTGCTTCGACCGGGCGTTCCGGACGGTCAGCCCCCCGTCTCCTTGAGGCGTTTGTACGCGGCGAAGTGGCGGATCGCCGCCGCGGTTTTGCCGGACTCCTCATAGAGGCGCGCGAGGTTGTAGTGCGCGGCCGCGAGGGTGGGGTCGAGGCGCGTGGCGCGGTCGTACGCCTCGATCGCCTCGCGCTTCTGCCCCCGGTCGTCCAGGGCGACCCCCAGATTGTACCAGGCCAGGGCGTGGGCCGGCTGCGCGGCGAGCGCCTGGCGGTAGTGGTGCTCCGCGGTGGCGAGATCGCCTGCCTCGTGGAGCAGCCGGCCGAGGTTGAGGTGTGCGTCGGCGTGGTCGGGCTCGAGGGCGAGGGCGCGGCGGTACGCTTCGCTCGCGTCGTCGACCGCCACCGCCTCCAGGTCGAACCCGAGGTTGTACCAGTCGTCGGCGTCCGCGTCCGTACCCGCCTGCTCCTCAACGACGCGGCGCGCGAAGGGCGCGACCCGGGAGGCCAGCTCGGCTACGGAGAAGTCGAAGAGCACCTGGCCCGACTCGGGCTCCCAGACGGTACCGCGGTCGCGCACCACCACCCGGTCGCCGACGGTGCTGACATGGACCGCGGTCAGCGGACGGCCCCCGGGCAGCTGTGCCCGCAGCTTCTGGAGCGCGTGGCGCACTTTTCGGGGGTGGATTCGCGCAGCCAGCAGCTCCTTGGCGGCGCGAAGCACGACGATATCCTGGAAGGAGAAGCGGTACTCGTTGCGGGGCCCCCGGGCGGGCGTGAGCAGACCGGCGCGCGCGTAAGCGCGGACCTGGGAGGGCGAGATCCCCAGGACGTCCGCCACCTCGCCGGTGGTATAGCCTCGCATGTCCGCCGCGGGGAAAGGGCGCTATCCGGAGGAGGCTTTCTTCCTGGAGGGACTCGCCTTCCTCGCCGACGTGGTTTTCGCTGTGGCTGCCGCCTTCGGCGCCGCCGCCGGACGCTTGCCGGCCCGTGCCGCCGGCTTGCGCGCCGCGCCCTCGGAGAGGCTCGCCTTGAGCGCCGCCATGAGGTCGATGATCTGGACCTGCGGTTCCTCGGCCGGCGCCACGGTGATCTCCTGGCCCTCGACCTTCTGCTGGATGAGCTCGAGCATCTGCTCGCGAACCTCGTCCTTGTAGCTCTGCGGGCGGAACTCGTCGGAGGCGAGCTGCTCGATGAGCTGGACTGCGAGCTGGAGCTCCTGCCTCTTGACCTCGCCATCCTCGACCGGGACCTCCGACGCCGGGCGCACCTCCTCGGCGTAGCGAAGCTGCTCCATGACGAGTATGGCCTCGTGGGGACGGACCATTACCAGATACTGGCGGCCACGCGTCGCGTACTTGCCGATGGCCACCCTACCGGTCTCCTTCAGCGCCGCAGCGAGGAGCCGGTAGGCGCGGGCACCGCCCTTGTCTGGACCGAGATAGTACGCGCGGTCGAAGTAGATGCGATCCACCGTCTCCGCCGGCACGAACTCGGTAATCTCGATGGACTCGCCCTTCGGCGCCTCGACCTTCTTGAGCTCGTCCTCCGTGAAGATCACGTACTGGTCCTTCGCGAACTCGTATCCCTTGGCGATATCCTCGCGGGCCACGACCGCCTCGTCCTTCGGACAGATGTACTGCTGCTTCAGCCGGGTCCCGCACTTGCCGTGGAGCATGTTGAACGAGACCCGGGCCGCGGACTCGCCCGTCGAGTAGAGTTTCACCGGCACGGACACGAGCCCGAACGAGATCGTCGTCGATGAGATCGCGCGCGCGGCCATAGGACCGCAAAAATATGTTTACCGGGCGCGGGGACGCAATGAAAAAGTCTCGGACTTCTCGGGCTCCCGGGCAGCTGGCCAATGTCCCGCGGGAAGTGCTCACCTTGAAGGGGGAGAGCCGCCGGCGGCCAGTGCTCTTCCGGAGCCAAGAGGGGGAGCGGTTCGCGGACAAGTTCGTCGACCTCCACGCGCAACAGGCGCCTGCGCGACAACCTCGTGGCGGTGGGGGAATCCGCCGCCTGCGGCACGGCACGGCCGTGATAGCGCAGCGCCTCTTCGATGATGAACGGGTAGATCGCCACGTCCCAGGCCTGACCTCGCATTGCTGTCGCGATCTCCCGCGAGAGCAACGCCGCCGCCGCGCGTCAAGAAATACTCCTACTGGTTGCCGGTAGTCCGGGCCCCAGCGCCGGTGGAGGCTAGGCTCCAGGCGCAGTAGTAGCAGGCTCGGGCAGTACAGGAGGAGGCTCAGGCTGGGCGGGCATCTGCGGTGGCACGGGGAACGGCATCAGACCCGCAGGGACCTGAATGGTGACGGCCCGCTGCATCTTGATGAAGGCCCTGCTGAGGTGATTCTCGATGACCTTGACAGCGATCGTCGCGTCGAATGTATGGGTGGTGGCATGAAAAACCGACAGCACGAGCTCCTGAAGCGTCTGGTCGGTCTCCAAATCGCCGACCCGTAGCCCCATGGCCTTGGCTTCGTCGCGAGAGATGTGGCGGGCGTGGCTCTTGAACCGCCGGTGGTCCTTCAACTTTTTGGCGACGGCTCGCGCTGCGTCCGCCGCCCTCCTCTTCCCCTTGGCCTTCAGCATCCACGTACGGAGCCACTCCGCCACCAGGTTCTCCGATAGAGCCAGCGCGTTCTCGCATTGGATCAGCAGCGCGGGCCCGTACTGGCCCAACATCGGGACCCACGCTCCGAGGAGTTCGGGGTTTCGGCACTCTCTCTTCGCCCGCTCGAACTGATCGAGGATCGCCTGGGCGGGCACCGACTGGGTCCCGAAGCGGCCGGAGAGGATCATCTGAGGGTCGACGGGGCCCAAGGACGAGTGCTTACCCATCAGGATCTCGTCCGCGGCGCATGCGAGCATCGTCGCGGCGGACATGGCGGCCTGGGGAACGATCACTCGGATGTGTGTGAACTTGGATCGGAGGTACCGGACAACCGCCTCGGCCGCCTCCGCCGACCCGCCCGGACTGTGTACGATGAGGTCGAGGTCTCCGCTCGGCAGCCCATGGACCACCTCCATGAGCCCCTGAACGTCCTCTTCCGTGATCGAGATTAGATTGGGGTCGGCGTCTCCTCCCTGCGTCCACTTCGCCGCGTAGAGAATGGTGCTGCGGCCGGTGTGCGCATGGAGTCTCGCAACGTAGCGGCGCCGGACCACGTCATACGCCGCCCCCTTCGAGACCTGCTTCTCGGCGTTGAGTTCGGCGAGGATCTGTCCCCAGGTGGGCATCCAGCGCGGGGCTCAGGCGGTGCGGTCACTGGTAGCGAATCCGACCAGCAGACCCTCATGATGGAGGTAGGTGTCGACCCGTTCGACCACCTCGCGGTATTGGCCGTAGAGCCGCATGAGGTCCTCCACACCGGGAGCCTTCAGCGCATCCTTCCTGAGCCGGGCTAGGTCGTCGTTGAGGGTGGCGTGCCGCGGCGGGGTCTTTCGATGACGGGCCATACGTCTGCCTCCTCATTAGCCGGTGCAGCGCAACTTACCCCCGGCCGAGCCGTTGTCAAGAGTGCTGGCGGCCTCCACGGCCTCTGGATCGCGGTCTGTACCGCCCGCCCTTACATGTCCAGGCCGGAGAGGCGGTACTGGCCGGTACTGTGGAATCGCGGCGTCTTGGAGCCGACCGAAATCATGCCTAGGGAGCAGGCCAGTTTCGCGGGTGAACCTTGACGGTCCTCAATACTGCTCGCCCCCTCGCCCGAGTTTCGGTGCCAGCGCACGGCTTTCGTTCCTGCTGTTCCCTCGGCCGGTCCAGCGATCCGTTGCGCGCTTCGCTCAACCCTCGGCTGTGGGGTTCGTGCGGGGGCCGGGTTGCCGACTAGAGCCGTCCGCAGCATTCTGTGTCGACCCAGTAGGCCTCGCGTCCCGTGGCTTGCGTCCGCGGCCAAGAGTCGCAAGACACCGCTCGTCGATTACTCAGAACGCGAGCCGGACCGACTCACCGAGCCATTCAGACGTCCGCAGTGCGCCTTCGGGCGCGGCCGAGGTGAGTGCCCTTGCCGGTTGTGTCAACCGGGGGTCGTAATGGACGTAACCGCGCTCCTTTCCGATGTCGCTGGCCCCAGGCCGTGGAAGCTTCCGGACGGGAGCTTCGCCGGCTTCGAGCCGCGGTATTTCTACCTGGGGCCAGGAAAGCACGCGCTCGAGGTCGCCGTTGCGACGGTTCGTGACCGCCCCGCGGCCACGCAGGTCCGTGAGCTCTGGAAGGCGCGGCAGGGACGCACGGCGAGCCCACTGCTTCTAGCGATCCTCCATGAGGGTCCTGACCGGGTCCGTGCGTGGCTGTGCGGGCCCGTTGGGGAAGATCCGCCCGTATATCCGGACCTCGATCCGTCGCAGGCCCAGCGGATCGCGCGCGCGGCACTTCAGGAGCCGGACCGCCATGCGGCCATCCGGTTCCTAGTCTCCGTGTTGCCCGAGACGGAGACGGACCTGCCCGGCCTCCGCAACGTGGGCATGTTCGCGACCCACGAGCTCAAGACGGACGTACCGCACCGTCCCGACTGGGCCTCTATGACGGCGCGCGGCCGGACGCTGCTCGACAAGCAGGGGCGGCAGCTGGTCGAGGGCTTGGGCTTCGAGATCGAAGCGCGCGGCCACGCGACGAGCGTGCTTCGAGTCCGCGACGGCGGCGTGGCCACAGCCATCGCGATCTTTCTCGAGAGGAACGAAAGCCCCGAGGCGACCTCAGCTCGCTTCCCGGAGGCGAGCCCGGTCTCGACCGCCCTCGCCCAGGCCGATCGCGAGAACCTCCCGTACGTAGTCCTCACGCGGGGCCGGCAGATCCGGATCTATGGAGCGGGAGAGATCGGCGTGGGCCGCAAGGGCCGGGCGGAGACCTTTATCGAGGCCGATCTCGCCCTGCTGCCCGAGCAGCTCGCGGGTTACCTACCCCTCCTGTTCGGCGCGGACGCACTCCGCCCGCTCGGCACGTTCGAAGAGATTCTCGAGCGTTCCCGCGATTTCGCCACGGATCTCGGTGGTCGGCTCAGAGATCGGATCTACAACGAAGTGGTACCGGCCCTCGCGGGCGTGATCGCCCGGTACCATCAGGAGAAGGTCGGAGGGACCGCCACAGAGTCCGAGCTGCGCGAGCTTTACGAAACCACGATGACCGTGCTCTTCCGGCTCCTGTTCGTGGCGTATGCGGAGGACAAGGGCCTCCTCCCTTATGACTCGCGCGAGACATACCGCAGCCACGCGCTCAAGACCAAGGCACGAGAGCTCGCCCGGCGCGCGAACGAGAGCGATCTCGCGTTCGATGCGGAGGCAAGCGATCTCTGGACTGAGATCCAGGCCCTCTGGACTGCGATTGACGGCGGCCACCGGGAGTGGGGGGTGCCGGCCTATGATGGCGGACTCTTCAGCTCGGATCCGGAAACGAGCCCGAGCGGCGCGCGCATCGCCGCGATGCGCTTGACGAACGCGGAGATCGGCCCGGCCCTGCGTTCGCTGCTGGTCGATCGCGGGGACAACGGCGTCCACGGACCCGTGGATTTCCGGGCGCTCTCTGTGCGCGAGTTCGGCACCATCTACGAGGGGCTGCTTGACTCGTCCCTCGCGGTCGCGCCCGCCGACCTCGCCGTGGACGCGGAGAACCGCTACGTGCCGGCGACGAAGAGGGACAGGGTGGTGGTGCCGGAGGGTGAGATCTACCTCCAGAACCGGTCGGGCGCGCGGAAGGCCACGGGCACCTACTTCACGAAGCCTTTCGCCGTCGAGCATCTGCTCGGTCACGCCCTGGAACCCGCGCTTGGCGAACATCTGACCCGGCTCGAGCGGCTCCTCGAGCAGGGAGATGAGGCCGGCGCCGCCGCAGCGTTCTTCGATTTCCGGATCGCGGACATCGCGATGGGCTCGGGGCACTTTCTCGTGGCCGCCGTCGATCGGATCGAGCGGCGCTTCTCGGATTTCCTCGAACAGCACCCGATACCGAACGTGGTGGCCGATCTGGAGCGTCTGAAGGCTGCGGCGCTCATGGTTCTTGGGGAGCTGTCCGAAGGAGTCGAGATCGAGCGGGCGACTCTGCTGCGGCGCCAGATCGCGCGCCGGTGCATCTACGGTGTGGATCTGAACGAAGTGGCGGTCGAACTCGCGCGGCTTGCGCTTTGGATCCACACCTTCGTGCCTGGACTTCCGCTCAGCTTCCTCAACCACAACCTGGTCTGCGGTAACAGTCTCACCGGCATCGGCACGCTCGACGAAGCGATGCAAGACCTCGTCGCCGACTGGGTTCCGGGCATGGGTGATTCGCTCTTCCTCAACCAGATCGTAGCGTGGCTTTCCCCTGCGGAGGGCGCGCTGAGACGACTCGCGCGCGCCGAGGAGGCGACTGCGGCGGAGGTTCACCACGCAGAAGAAGCGCACCGGGAGGCAAGGCGGTCGGTCGAACCGGCCGAGTACTTGTTCGACCTACTGCTGGCGGTGCGACTGGGCGAGGCGCCGGCGTTTGCAGAGGTAAGTGACAAAACCGTGAGAGGCCACCCGAAGCTCAAGAGAGCAAGGGAACTTGCCGACGAGCTTGAAGCGCTTCACTTCCCTATCGCATTCCCGGAAGTATTCTTGCGCGACCGGCCGGGGTTCGACGTGATCCTAGGGAACCCGCCCTGGGAGAAGACACAAGTCGAGGAGCACGAGTTCTGGTCCCGACACATGCCTGGATTACTCGCAGTTAGTCAGTCGGAGCGCGAGCAGATGTATCGAAGGCTTCGACGCGAGCGACCAGATCTCGTCGCACTGCTGCAAAGCGAGACCAAGGTCCAGGAGAAGCTTCGGGGCGCCCTCATGAGCGGTCATTTTCCCGGCATGGGTGCTGGTCATCCCGACCTGTACAAAGCGTTCTGCTGGCGCTTCTGGAACCTCGTCTGCCAGGAGGGCGGTCGGATCGCCGTTGTGCTGCCACGCTCGGCGCTCGCCGCAAAGGGTTCGACCGAGTTCCGGCAAGAAATCTTCCGTCGGGCTGAGCGCGTGGACATCACCATGCTGCTCAACAACAAGCACTGGTTTTTCGAGGACGTCCACCCGCAGTACACCATCGGCCTGGTAGCTGTTACAAGGCGGGAGGTCAAACGCACTCCCGTTGCTCTGCGCGGACCGTACTCGAGCTTCGACCGCTACAAGGCCGGCGTCGTCCGCGACCCGGCGGTCTTCTACGGCGAGGACATCCAGAGCTGGAATGACACGGCCTCGCTCCCGTTGCTTCCAACGGACGAGTCGGTTGAGGTCTTCGCGCAGCTCCGTAAGTCGCCACGAATCGATCTGAACGACGGGAAGTCCTGGCGCGCACGTCCGCTGCAAGGTGATCTGAACTCGACGACAGGCAAGCCCCTCTTGGATCTGAAGTCCGAGGAATGCCCGCGCGGGTTCTGGCCCGTCTTCAAGGGCGAGTCGTTCGACCTCTGGAACCCGGACACCGGCACCTACTACGCATGGGCCGATCCGAAGAAAGTCCTGCCGCACCTCCAAGAGAAGCGCGTGCGCGGCGGCCGGAACAAGAGTTCGCCCTTCTCTGAGTTCGCCCCGAAGTGGCTATGGGATATCAAGAGCCTGGCTTGCCTGCGACCACGGATCTCATTCAGAAGGATCTCTCGCGCGACGGACACGCGGACAATTCGCGTCGCTCTTGTTCCACCGGAGGTCTTCGTCACAGACGTCGCTCCTTATTTCCTTTGGCCGCGAGGTTCGGCATCGGATGAAGCCTATCTCCTAGGCGTAATGGCGTCACTGATCCTTGACTGGTACGCTCGTCGGTTCGTCGAGACCCACATGGATTTCCACGTCGTCGCCCCCCTCCCCGTTCCCCGCCCGCCGGCCGAGCACCCCCTCCGCCGCCGCGTCGTCGAGCTGGCAGGCCGGCTCGCCTGCCCCGATCGGCGGTTCGTCGCGTGGGCGAAGGAGGTCGGCGTCACCTGCGGCCCGCTCTCCCCGGAGGAGAAGGAAGAAATGATCGACGAGTCGGATGCGGTCGTCGCCCATCTTTATGAGCTCTCGGAGAGGCATCTCGTTCATATCTTCGAGACTTTCCACGAGGGCTGGGACTACCGGGAGCGTCTTGCCCGCGTCATGGACCACTTCAAGCGAATCGGGAAGGCGAGATGAAGCCTCAGTTCGCGACGAACCGGCCGGGTGTGCCGGGCGAACGCGTGGCCAACGCGCTCAGAGCGCTCCTGACCCATCTTCTAGAGCTGTGGAAGGAGCCGTTCGAGCTTGCCATCTCGACGGCATACTTCAACCCGGAAGGCTACGACTTGATCGCGGACGAGCTCGAGCAGGTCGGAAGCGTTCGGCTGCTGCTCGGTGCCGAGCCGCGAGGCTCGGAACGCACGATTCGACACCTCAGCCCCGACGATCTTCCGGAGCGCGCCGAGCCGGCGCGGCTGTGGGCTGCGCTGACGGGGCACTACCGGAGCATGCTCCAGGACCGAGATCTCCTCGGCTTCGAGCTGGCCGCAGACTGCCGCGCGCAGCGGCTCGTCGGTTGGCTTCGCTCCGGGAGCGCGGAGGTCCGCCGGCTCGAGACGCGCTTCCTCCACGGCAAGGCGTTTCTCATCTCCACGCACGACGAGGGTGTGATCGCGGGGTCATCGAATCTCACCTACGCCGGCCTCGCCGTGAACGCGGAGCTGAACCTCGGCCACTACGACCCGCACGTCGTGCGGCAGGTTAAGGACTGGTTCGAGGAGCAGTGGGCGGACGCGGAGCCGTTCGACCTCGCCGCTATATACGAGGCGCGCTACCTGCCTCACAATCCGTACCTCATCTACCTCCGCATGCTCTATGAGAGGTATGGCGCGGAGCTCGAGCGGGAGGCGGAGGAGCAGGGCCTGGTCGGCATCCATCTCACGAGCTTCCAGCAGGACGGCGTTTGGCGGGCGAAGCGGATTCTGCGACGCTACGACGGGGTGCTCGTGGCCGATGGAGTCGGATTGGGGAAGAGCTTCATCGGCGGCGAGCTGATACGGGAGGCGGTGCGGGATCGCCGGCAGCGCGTGTTACTGGTGGCCCCGGCGGCGCTGCGCGATGGCCCATGGCGGCAGTTCCTCCTCGAGCATCAGCTAGGCATCGAAGTCGTGTCGTTCGAAGAGCTTTCGCAGGACCGGCAGCTCAACCCTGACAGCCCGCGTACGACGCTCGCGTTCGACCGAAACGACTACGCCATGATTGTAGTCGACGAGGCGCATGCCTTCCGCAGCCCGGACACGCTGCGCGCCGGCGTGCTCCGGCGGCTGCTCTCGGGCTCGCCGCCCAAAGAGCTGGTGTTCCTCACCGCGACGCCCGTGAACAACAGCCTCTGGGATCTCTACTACCTGGTCAGCTACTTCGTCCGCAACGACGCCACGTTTTCGGACATGGGGATCAAAAGTCTCAAGGAGCATTTCGCGGGGGCCGTGGCCGAGGCCCCTGACGAGCTCTCTCCGGAGAGGCTGTTCGATGTGCTGGATGCCGTGGCGGTCCGCAGGACTCGCCACTTCGTGAAGCGCTACTATCCGCACGACACCATCACCGTGGACGGGCTGCAAATCCCGATCACGTTCCCGCAGCCGCACGTGAGGAAGGTGTCCTACGACCTCGAGGATGTGCTGCCGGGATTCTTCCCGCGGTTTGCCCACGCGCTGCTCTACGAGGCTGAGGAGCCGGGAGAGGGGGCGGCTGCGGCCGCTCAGGCGCCTCAGCTCACGCTCGCGCGCTACGTGCCGTCCCGTTACCTGAAAGAGGGTGTACCTGAGACGCACGAGCTCCAGCTCGCCGGCCTGCTGCGCTCCGGGCTCCTCAAGCGGTTCGAATCGTCGGTGCACGCCTTCGCGCAAACCTGCCGCCGGATGGCGGACAGCCACGACGCCTTCCTCGAGCTGCTCGACCGCGGTTTCGTAGCGACGGGCGAGCCGCTAGCGGAATGGATGGCCACCGACACGGACCAGCTCGATGCTCTGTTCGAGCCGCCCGCGGGCGCGGCGCCGGCGAGCGACTACCATGTGAACGCGCTTCGGGCAGCCGTCGAGAGCGACCGCTCCCTCCTGCTTGCTTTCGCGGAAGAGGCCGAGCGGATCAGCCGCGACAAGGACCCGAAACTCCGCGCCCTGGTCACGCAGCTCGAGAAGATCGCCGCGGAGGCGAGCGAGGAGGCGATAGGCGAGGAGGACGAACGGGACAAGCGCAAGGTCATCGTCTTCACCTACTTCGCGGATACGGTCGAGTGGATCCATGACCATCTAAGGTCGGAGTGCGCGAGGCGCCGGAAGCTGGCGGCCTATCGGGACCGCATGGCAGCCATCACCGGGGACGAAGGTCACCGCGCGGAGGTCCTCTTCGGCTTTACGCCCAAGTCGTGCAAGGCGCCGCCCGGCGCCGACTGGGACCGCTACGACCTCCTGATCTCGACGGATGTACTGGCCGAAGGGATGAACCTCCAGCAGGCGCGGCACATCATCAACTTCGATCTACCCTGGAACCCCATGCGGCTCGTGCAGCGACACGGCCGGATAGACCGGATCGGCAGCAGGCACGACCGGGTCTTCATCCGCTGCTTCTTCCCCGACCGACAGCTCGATGACCTCCTGGGCCTCGAGGAGCGGCTGCACCGGAAGATTGCCCAGGCGGCCGCCAGCGTCGGGATCGAATCGGAGGTGATTCCCGGCTCTCGGATTTCGGAGATCACCTTCGCGGAAATGCGTGAGGAGATCGAACGGCTGCGTCGTGAGAACGCGGAAGTGTTCGAAACGGCGGGCGAGAGAGGCACCGCGTTCAGTGGTGAGGAGTACCGGCAGGAGCTGCGCGAGGGCCTCGAGCATCACGACCTGGCGCAGCAGGTCAAGGACCTGCCCTGGGGCTCGGGAAGCGGGATGGCGAGTGACGACGAGGGCGGGTTTGTCTTCTGCATCCGGGTCGCCGACCACAAGAACGTCATGTTCCGCTATGTCAGCTACGCGGATCCGACGAGACCTGAAATCACAGCCGACACTCTCACGTGCCTCGCACGTGCGCACGCGCTGCCGGATACCCCGCGCGTTCTGACCGGGGCGATTCACCGGCTGGCATACGACGCGTGGGCCCTCGCGCGAGAGGACGTTTTCGAGCGCTGGCAGTTCGCTACCGACCCGCGGAACCTCCAACCACAGATTCCCAAGGCGATGCGCGACGCTGCCGACCTCCTTCGGCGGAATCCGCCCCCGGGGCTCTCACAGGATGAGCGCCATCGCGTGCTCGATGCGCTGGAGGCGCCGTACGGCGTTCGCATCCAGAAGATCATCCGCGACGCCATTCGCTCGAGCGAGGACCCTCAGGAGCAGGCGGAGGCCGTGGTGCGTGCGGTTCGAGAGCTGGGACTACAGCCGAGTCCTCCGCCCGAGCCGCTACCGGTCATCTCGCGGGAGGACGTCCATCTGGTCTGCTGGATGGCAATTGCGCCGGCTGGCGAACGGGAGGAGGCGGGATCGGACTGGGCGGCGCCCGAGCAGATCTCTTTCGTTCCCGAGGAGCAGACACGACTCAGCGGCCGTTCGTAGGACCCTCACCGAGCAAGGGCGACATCATGGCGGGAACACTGTTCAAGAAGGTCGACTACACGCTCTCCAAGCTCCTTCACGACATCGATTACGGGGAAAGGCGTATTTGCTTAACTCAAGTACCTACGAGATGTAGTGGCGGCCGCCGGCGGCGGGCCCGCCGCGCTCGACGCTGAACTTGCCAACTACTACATGTTGTGCTCACTTGAGTTAAGCGAATACCCCCTTACGGGGATATCGGGCTTCCAGACATCCAGCGACCGTTCGTGTGGGCGCAAACTCGCGTCCGCGACCTCCCTGCGCGCACACACGACCAGGGGCGGCTTTGAAAGCTTTCATCCACGTCACCGATCAGGACTGGTTCCAATTCCTGAGGGAACGCCAGGACCTTGACGAAGTCAACTTCTGGACGCCCAATCCGCGTGTGGCCGCTTTCGAGTGCTTCGGCGCGGGGAGCCGTTCCTGTTCAAACTCCGGTCGCCCATCAACGCGATCGTCGGCGGCGGACTCTTCGAGCATTATACAGAGCTGCCGGTCAGCCTGGCCTGGAACGCCTTTGGGGTGAAGAACGGAGCGGCCACTCTGATGGACGTGCGTGCCCGCATTGAACGACTGCGCCGAGTCGATACGCCCTGGTGGGAGGACTACACGATCGGCTGCATTCTCCTTGCCGAGCCGTTCTTTTGATCTGAGGAGAAGTGGATCCCCCAACCGAGCGATTGGGGCAAGAGGACACAGCGCGGGAAGACCTACGATCTGACCACGGACATTGGCAAGGCGCTGTGGGAACAGGTATTGCTTCGCCTCGAAGCGTCGAAGCAGCCTGGTGTCCCGCGGTCACCCCTTCCCGAAGGCTACTCAGAGCCTACAGCGACGCGCCACCGCATCGGCCAGGGGACCTTCCGAATCGTTGTCACCGATGCCTATCACCGGCAATGCGCGGTCACCGCTGAGCGTGCGCTCCCCGTCCTGGGGGCGGCGTATATCCGGCCTTTCAGCGAAGTCGAGGGCCACGATGTCCGCAATGGGCTCCTGCTCCGATCCGATCTCCATCGCCTCTTCGACGCCGGGTACGTGACCGTGACGCCGGAACTTAAGGTCGAAGTCAGCCGACGGCTGCGCGCAGATTTCGACGACGGGGAGACGTACATGAAATACCATGGAGAGGCAGTCCGGACGCCGACGCGGCTCGAATGGCGTCCCAATCCACACTTCCTCCGTTGGCACAACGAGAACCGGTTCCAGGGATAGCGCGGCCACCTGATGGAGGCGCCGGAGACGCGCTCGCCCTGCTCAGAAGAAACCAGGTTGCGGCAGTTTGTGACACAGTAGTACTACTCGGACTCCCCGCGGAGGTACACGCCTACACCCTCTGCCCCTGCCGCCCTGGCCAGCGGCTCGTCCAGCGTGGCCAGCCCCACGCCCAAGCGGGTAGCAAGCTCCAGGTAGGCGGCATCGTAGGACGTCAGGGCGTGGGCCCTGGCTAGCCGATGGATCGCTTCGAAGGCGCGACTTCGCTCCATGGGATCCAGGACGATGGGAAGGATCAGGAGCATGCGCATGAATCGCGCCGTATCTCCGGCCTCAATCCTGCCCCGACGCTCGGCGGAGAGCAGGCCATTCGTGACCTCCAGCGTCCAGTGCGACGCCACGATGGCCTCCGACCGCCGTAGGGAATCGAGCACACGAATGGCATACGTTCCTCCCTCGTCTTCGAAACACCAGGCCAGGGCCACCGAGGCGTCCACGACAAAGTTCAACGGCGCCCCTCGTCAATCAGATCCCGCACGGTGAGGTCGCTTCCCAGTCGGCGACCCTTCCGCAGGGCGAGGATCTGCCCAATGGCCTCGTCCACGGTGCGGTCGGGGGATCCGGGCGCCGGCACGAGCTCAGCTACGGGCCGGCCGTGCCGTGTGATCGTGATGCGCTCGCCCCGCTGGACGCGATCGAGGAGCTCGGAAAGATGGGACTTCGCGTAATAGGCGCCTATCTTGGTCACGGGTATCCCTCCAGCGTCTGAGACTGGTCTAAGACTAGTCTGAACTATCTTCCGCGACAAGGGGCGGCCCGGTCACCACCGGTCACCTCGCCTGTGAGCGCCGTCCTGCCTGCGGCCTCTTCCGTTCCCCTCCAGCATGTGGGCGCCCCACCAATGTCAACCGAGGCTCCGACGTGCGCCGCCCGGCCTCTCTCTGCCCCCACATCTTCGAGCGCGGCGCGGTTCCAATCCTAATCGGGGGTGTCTCGTTTTCGAGGGTGCCCGCTGCGGAGTTGCAGGGTCCCGTTGTAGCATTGTTGGACGATGGCACGCTCCTCACCTGACCGTCTGAGCGCCTATCGGGCGAAGCGATCGCCGACGCGCACACCGGAGCCGTTCAGCGCCGTGGCGGCGACGGCCCCGGTGTCTCCGTCGGGCGGCCGGCTCTTCGTGGTGCAGAAGCACTCGGCGCGCAACCTCCACTGGGATTTCCGGCTGGAGTGGGAGGGTGTGCTGCTCTCCTGGGCGGTGCCCAAGGGTCCGTCGCCGAATCCCGCGGACAAGCGGCTGGCGGTGCGTGTCGAGGACCATCCCCTCGACTACGCGGATTTCGAGGGGGTGATCCCCGAGGGCGAGTACGGGGCGGGGCCGGTCATCGTCTGGGATCGCGGCGTCTGGATCCCGCTGGACGACCCGGGCCAGGGAATGGAGAAGGGGAAGCTGCTGTTCGAACTCCGGGGTTACAAGCTGCGTGGCCGCTGGACGCTGGTGAAGACGAAGCAGTCGCCCAGCTCGTGGCTGCTCATCAAGGAGCGGGACGCGCTCGCGAGCAAGGAGGGCACCGCGTCGTATCCGGACGATTCGATTTACGCGGGGCTCACCGTCGAGGAGCTCGAGCGCGTGGACGAGCGGGCCCGGGAGCTCGGCCGGAAGCTCGCGAAGCTCGGGGCGAAGAGGCGCCGCGTGGATCCGCGCAAGGTTGAGGTGATGCTGGCCACGGCGCGGGACGAGCCCTTCTCGAGGGTGGGCTGGGTCTTCGAGCTCAAGTACGACGGCTACCGGCTGGTCGCGGGTCGCGAGGGCGATGAGGCGGTTCTGGTGTCGCGGTCAGGCGGCGACTTCACGGAGACGTTCCCGGAGGTGGCGCGCGCGGTGCGGGGGCTGCCGTACGATGGCCTGGTGTTGGACGGCGAGGGGGTGGTGCACGACGAGGGCGGGCTGCCGAGCTTCGATCGGCTGCAGCGCCGGGGGCTGCTCCAGCGTCGCGGGGACATCGCCCGGGCGGCGCTCGAGCTGCCCGCCACGTTCTATGCCTTCGATCTCCTGGGATTCGGTGACTACGATCTGCGGCCGCTGCCGCTGCTGCAGCGGAAGGCGCTCCTCAGGGAGGTGCTCCCGACAATTGGACCGATCCGCCTCTCCGACCACATCGAGGAGAAAGGGGCGGAGATGTACGAGCGGGTCTGCGCGATGGGGCTCGAGGGGATCGTGGGGAAGAAGGCGGACAGCCCGTACCGGGGCGGCCGGTCGGCGGACTGGGTGAAGGTCCGGGCGCTCCAGAGCGATGACTTCGTGATTGTCGGGTGGACGGAGCCCAGGGGCTCGCGCGTCGGCTTCGGGGCGCTTCACCTGGCGCAGTACGACGCCGCGCGAACGCTGGTGTACGTGGGCAGCGTGGGCACCGGTTTCGCGGATGGGCAGCTCCGCGATCTCCATGGGCGATTGCTGGAGCTCGAGCAGGGCGCGCCGCCGTGCACGGGCGAGGTGCCGGACGGGCGGGGGCGGGGGCACCACTGGGTGCATGCAGAGCTGGTGTGTGAGGTGCGCTACCGCGAGTTCACGGAGCAGGGTCTCTTGCGGCACGCGGTCTTCGTGCGGCTGCGCGACGATAAGCCGGCGCGAGAGTGCGTGCTGAACGCGAAGCCGGGGCACCGGCGGGCTCCCCCGGAGCCCGCTCAGGTCGTAGAGCGCGCCGTGAGGAAGCAGGTACCCTTCACGAATCTGGACAAGGTCTTCTGGCCGGAGGCGGGGTACACGAAGGGCGATCTCATCGAGTACTACCGCTCGGTCTCCGAGTGGCTGCTCCCGTACCTCAGGGATCGGCCGCTCGTCCTCACGCGCTATCCCGACGGGATCCACGGGAAGTCGTTCTTCCAGAAGAATGCACCGGAATGGGCGCCGGATTGGATCCGCACCGTGAAGCTGTGGAGCGAGGATGCGCAGCGCGACATCGAGTACTTCGTCTGCGACGACGAGGAGTCGCTGCTCTACGTGGTGAACCTGGGGACCATCCCGCTCCACGTGTGGTCGAGCCGCGTCTCCAGCCTGGCCCGGCCGGACTGGTGTATTCTCGACCTGGACCCGAAGGATGCTCCGTTCGCCCAGGTGGTGAAGGTCGCGCGGGGGATCCACGCGCTGTGTGATGAGCTCGAGCTCCCGTGCCGCGTGAAGACCAGCGGCTCGACGGGGCTCCATGTCCTCATCCCCTTGGGCCGCCAGTGCACGTACGATCAATCGCGGACGCTGGGCGAGCTTCTGGCGCGGGTGCTCGTGGCCGAGCTTCCGGATGTCGCCACGATTGCGCGCAGCCCGCGGCGGCGGGGCGGCCGCGTCTACATCGACTACGTGCAGAACGGGCACGGCCGCCTGCTCGTGGCGCCGTTCAGCGTGCGGCCGGTGCCGGAGGCGGCGGTCTCGACGCCGCTCCGCTGGTCGGAAGTCACGGGCCGGCTGAGCATCCGGGCGCATACGCTTCGCACGGTGCCCCGGCGGATGAAGCGACTCGGGGTGGACCCCCTGGCGGCGGTGCTCGAGCTCAAGCCGGACCTGGCGGCCGCGCTCGAGCGGCTGGCGGCGCGGCTGGCCGGAGCGAACCCTCAGAGGATGCGCCCGGCCCAGGCGGCCGTCACCTCCACAAGCTCGTCGAGCACCTGATCAACCGTCTTTCCCGATCTCTTCGGCACGTGAAAGGAATGGTCGGCGCCGTCCACGATGTGGAGGGTGGCCCGGTCGCCGAGGCGCTCGCAGCAGGGGCGAAGCAGGGCGAGGTCGGCCAGCGCGTCCCGAGTGCCCTGGAGGAAGAGCATGGGCACGGGCACGTCCCCGAGATGGTCGGCGCGATGCGTGGACGGCTGTCCCGCGGGGTGGAGCGGGAACCCGAAGAAGACGAGGCCGCGGACGCCGGCGGGCTCGCCCTTCGCCGCGGCGATGGAGGTCATTCGCCCGCCCAGCGACTTCCCGCCTGCCAGGAGCGGGAGATCGGGCGCCGTGCGGGCAGCCCGATCGAACGCGGACCGCAGCGTGGCGAGCAGCACCGGCTGGGGATCGGGGCGCCCGCCGCCCCTCTCCATGTAGGGGAACTGATAGCGGAACGTGGCGATCCTTCGCGCGGCCAGCCGCTGCGCGATTCCATCCATGAACGGATGGCGGATCCCTGCGCCCGCGCCGT
Organism: Gemmatimonadota bacterium; assembly: GCA_016209885.1. Taxonomy (GTDB): domain Bacteria; phylum Gemmatimonadota; class Gemmatimonadetes; order Longimicrobiales; family Gaopeijiaceae; genus JACQVF01. The sequence goes on from JACQVF010000107.1 coordinate 25,854, forward strand.
GCCCGAAGACGAGCAGCCACCGGGCTCCCTCGGGGCGGAGGAGCATCGCGGAGACCGCGCCCGCGGAGTCGCCGACGTGGAGGCGGAAGGACTCGATCATTGGGGGTCGGGCGAATCGCATCGCCTCGTCCGGAGCTCAGGTGCGCAGGAGCCCCGCGAACGCCTCCGCGAGCTTCGGCCCCGCCGCCGCGTCCTCGTGCTTGAAGAAGACGTAGAGGTCGTCCCACTCGGGGGCGGCGAGCTTCTTCGCCCACGCTCGCATCGCCTTCGCGTCGTAGTCCTCGCGCCGCAGACGGGCGTACCCGTAACTCGCCGTGGGCACGATGACCGGCGCGAGCTTCTCCTCGTCGGAGTCCGCCGTAACCAGTGCCACGTTGTGCGCGCGCAGCGCGTCGTAGACCGCGTCCTCGAACCAGGACGAGCTCCGGAACTCGAGGGCGGCGCGGCAGTCCTCGGGGAGCTGCGCGAGGAACTCCTGCAAGAGGGGGAGATCCCTCTTGAGGTAGGGCGGGAGCTGAAAGAGGATCGGCCCCAGCTTCGCCTCGAGCTCCGAGGCGGTGCGCACGAGATAGCCCACCTCATCCTGGGCATCCTTGAGCTTCTTCTGGTGCGTGATCTTGCGCGACGCCTTGAGTACGAAGGCGAAGCGATCCGGGACCTGCGCGGCCCAGTCCTGAAGCAGCTTCTTCGTCGGCATGCGGTAGAACGTGTTGTTGATCTCCACGCTGTTCAGCCGTCCCCCGTAGTAGTGGAGCATCTGCGCGTCCGGCAGGTCCTCGGGGTAGAAGCTCCCCTTCCACTCCTTGTAGGCGTAGCCGCTCGTGCCGACCCAGGCGTTCATCGCATCCTCCTGCGGCAATCGGGCGAGGTTCCAGCCCGTAATGTAAGCAATGGCCCGCGGGTGCGCCGCCCGCGTGAGCGGCCGCGTGGGCGCCCCGGCGCGCCGGCCTTGACCCGGACGTGGGTCGCGCCACCACTTTGCCCCTGGCACGTAGCTTTTCGGCGGCCTGCTAACGCCAGCAGGTGACCTGCTGAGCGCAGGACAGCATCAACTACCGCGTCGAGCCAGGCTGCATGAACGTCGCGCTTGATGAGATCGTCGAGACGTCGCGCCGCGTGGCGGCGACGATGAGCCGGCTGGAGAAGATCGAGCATCTCGCTGGCTGCCTCCGGCGATGTGCCGGGGAGGAGGTGCCGGTGGCGGTGGCGTACCTCTCGGGTGAGCTGCCGCAGGGGCGCATCGGGATCGGGTACGCCACGATCCACGAGGCGGTGGCGGACGCGGCGGCCGGTGCGCCGCTGCTCACGCTCGTCGAGGTGGACGCGGCGTTCTCGCGGCTCGCGCGGGTCATCGGTCCGGGCTCCACCGCCGCGCGTGCCCGCCTGCTCCGGGAGCTCCTCGCCCGCGCTACGCGCGAGGAGCAGGCGTTTCTGGTCCGCCTCCTCCTGGGCGAGCTCCGGCAGGGGGCGCTCGAGGGGATCACGCTGGATGCGATCGCGCGCGCGGCGGACGTCTCAGCGGACGAGGTGCGGCGGGCCTTCATGCTCGCGGGCGATCTCGGTACGGTGGCGCGCGCAGCGCTCGCGGGCGGCGTGGGCGCGCTCGCGCAGTTCGGCATCCGCCTCTTCCGGCCGCTCCAGCCCATGCTCGCCCAGGCGGCCGACGACATCGCGGACGCACTCTCGCGCCTCGGCGCCGCGGCCTTCGAGTACAAGCTCGACGGCGCGAGGGTGCAGGTGCACAAGGGCGGCGAAGACGTCCGGGTGTTCACTCGCCGGCTGAACGATGTGACCGCCGCGGTGCCCGAGATCGTCGAGCTCGTGCGTGCGCTCGCGGTGCCCGAGATCGTCCTGGACGGCGAGGCGATCGCGCTCAGGCCGGACGGCGCACCCCATCCGTTCCAGACCACCATGCGGCGGTTCGGCCGCAAGCTCGACGTGGAGCGCATGCGCGGGGAGCTTCCACTCACCGGCTTCTTCTTCGATTGCCTCTACCTGAAGGGTGTGACGCTCATCGACCGGCCGGAGGCGGAGCGGTTCGAGGCACTGGCGGGCGTGGCGCCGCCGGCACTCGTGGTTCCGCGCCGCGTGACCGGCGAGGCGCGCGAAGCGGAGTCGTTCCTGGACGACGCGCGGCGAGCCGGTCACGAGGGGCTTATCGCCAAGGCGCTGGAAGCGCCGTACGAGGCCGGGCGTCGCGGCCAGAGCTGGCTGAAGATCAAGCCTGCGCACACGCTCGACCTGGTCGTCCTCGCCGCGGAGTGGGGCCATGGTCGGCGGCGGGGATGGCTCTCCAACCTGCATCTGGGCGCCCGCAACCCGGAGACCGGCGGCCTCGTCATGCTCGGGAAGACCTTCAAGGGGATGACGGACGAGCTCCTCGAGTGGCAGACGCAGGCGCTTCTGGAGCTGGAGGTCTCGCGGGACCCATACACGGTCCGTGTGCGGCCTGAGCTCGTGATCGAGGTGGCGTTCAACGAGGTGCAGGCGAGCCCGCGCTACCCGGGAGGACTCGCCCTGCGCTTTGCTCGCGTGAAGGGGTACCGGCCGGACAAGCGGCCGGAAGAGGCCGACACCATCGACACGGTACGCAGGATCTTCGAGCGGTCGCATTGAGCGGGTGAATCCGGCCGGCGCCCAAGCCGCCTCGTCTTGTCGCCGGTGCCCGTCGCCTCTTATGCTGGCGGAAACACGACGTGGTCACGGTCGGTCACGGCCGCGGAGGCGAGCCGCTATGCCCGCGAACCTGACGCCCCAGTACCTCGCCGCCGAGGAACGGTACCGGGCGGCCAGGAAGCCCGAGGAGAAGCTCCGGACCCTCCGGGAGATGCTCGCCGTCATCCCGAAGCACAAGGGCACGGAGAAGCTCCAGGCCGAGATCAAGCGGCGGATCGCCCGGCTCCAGGAGGAGTCACAGCGCAAGCGGTCCGCGGGCGGGCCGACGCCCGCCTGGGTCATCGAGCGGATGGGCGCAGGGCAGGTGCCGGTCCTAGGGCCGCCCAACTGCGGGAAGTCGTCGCTCCTCGCTGCGCTCACCCGCGCCGAGCCGCGCATCGCGGACTACCCGTTCACCACGGCCGCGCCGCTCCCCGGGATGATGCCGTTCAAGGACGCGCAGGTTCAGCTCGTGGATACCCCGCCCGTGACCCGCGAGCACTGGGTGGAGTGGATCCCGGAGCTTCTGCGCCGCGCCGACGCCTGCGTGCTCATGACGGATCTGTCCCTGGACGACCCGTGGGAGCCGGTCTCGGCCATCCTGACGATGCTGGAGGCGCGGGGCGTCCTCGTGGGTGAGGCCAGCTCCGAGGAATTCATCGACGTGCGGCTGCCCGCGCTTCTGGTGGCGAACAAAGCGGACCTCGCGGCCGGCGAGTCACGGCTGGCAGACCTTCGGAGACAGGCAGGTGGCCGCTTCTCCGTCGAGGTCGTCTCCGTGCTGCGCCACGAGGGACTCGAGAGGCTGAAGCGAAGCATCTTCGAGACGCTCGGCGTGATGCGCGTCTACGCGAAGCCGCCCGGCAAGCGCGCGGATCGTAGCGAGCCGTTCGTCCTCCCCGTCGGTTCAACGGTCCTCATTCTCGCCGAGCGCATCCACAAGGATCTCGCGCAGAAGTTTCGGTACGCTCGCGTGTGGGGCCGGTCCGGCGAGTTTGCCGGCCAGCGCGTCGGTCCGGAGCACCGGCTCGTGGACGGCGACCTCGTCGAGGTCCACGCCGGCTGAGGCCGTGTATCGGGGAGTGCGGGGCGGGACGCGGTCCGCGCGTGAGGCTGACGCGGTCGCTGCGCGACGGGAACGGTCCCGTGCCCTGAGAGCGACGGATCCGGAAAGCCGCTGACCGCGGCGCTGCATGCTCCCGAGGTCAGTGCCTCACAGGATCCAGAGCGCCGCGACCCGCTCCTCTTCGTTCCAGCCGACGCGGAACGCGAGGCCTCCGTGCCGGTCCTCGCGCCGCGGCACGATCATCACCTCGCGGCCGTCCGCGGTTGGAACCTTCACGCTCTCCCAGTACCGCGGAACCGTGATCCAGGTGTAGTCCTCGATCCCTGCCGGCGCGTCGGCGTCTTCCGCTGCGAGCGCCTTCAGCTCGGCCATGAGCTCGGATCCCAGCTTCATGCCCGTACCTTCTGGCCGGTGGGAAGCCCGTCCGGGTTGCGCGAGCGGCGGATCTCCTTGCATGCGGCCAGGATCTCCGGACCGCCGCGCCGGTGGATCGCCCCGTCCACGCCGCCGCCGCCCAGCAGGCTCGAGTTGGCGGCATTCACGATGGCGTCCACCTGCTCCTCTGTGATGTCGCCCTGGACGAGGCGCAGCGTCGCCTTGCCGAGCTGCTTCACGTCCACGGTCCGCCTCCGGCACGTGAGGTACTGCCGCGGAAAACGTACGGACCGCGCAGCCGGTGCGCCAGCTAGGACTTCCAGCCGGGAGCACTCTACTGCCGCTTCGCGTCCAGCTCCCCGATGGTCGCTGTGGAGGGCCCGCGCTCCCGCTGGAGGATGCGGGCCACGCGCTCGACCTCGTGCATGACGCGGAGCAGGTTCTGGCCGGCGAGCTTGCGGAGCTCTTCGTCCGTCCAGCCGCGCCGTGCCAGCTCGGCGAAGAGGTCCGGGAACCTGGAGACGTCCTCGAGCCCCTCGGGCGTCGAGTCGATTCCATCGAAGTCGCTCCCGATCCCCACGTGATCCACGCCCGCGACCTCACGGATGTGCTCGATGTGATTCGCCACATCCTTGAGCGTCGCCCGCGGCGCCGGCCCGGGGCCTCTGTGCGTGCGCACCGCCTCGGAGGTGAAGCCCGGCACGAACGTGACCATGACGACGCCGCCGTTCTCGGGCAGCCGGCGCAGGATCGAGTCCGGTACGTTGCGCACGTGGTCCGTGAGCGCGCGCGCCGAGGAATGAGAGAAGATGACGGGGGCGCGCGCCACGTTGAGCGCGTCGCTCATGGTGCCGGGTGAGGTATGCGAGAGATCCACGAGCATGCCCAGCCGATTCATCTCGCGCACGACCTCCTCGCCGAAGCGCGTGAGCCCGCCGTGGCGCGCCGAGTCCGTGGCCGCGTCCGCCCAGTCCAACGTGCCGCTGTGCGTGAGCGTCAGGTACCGGGCACCCAGGTCGTAGAACGCTCGGAGCGCGCCCAGCGAGTTCTCGATGGCGTGGCCGCCCTCCATGCCCAGGAGCGACGCGATCCTGCCCGCGCCGAAGACCCGCTCGATGTCGGAGGCAGCGCGCGCGAGCTCGAAATGATCGGGATAGCGCGCGATGACCTGCATCACGATGTCGATCTGCTCGAGCTGCACCTTCGCGGCGCCCTCCTTCACCGCCTCGAACGGGATGAACACGGACCAGAACTGGCCGCCCACCATTCCCGCCCGGAGCCGCGCCAGGTCCGTGTGCCCGGGGGTCCGCTGCCTCAGGTCGTACGCCGCCACGTTGCGCGGCGCGTCCTTGAAGTTGCGGATCGCCCAGGGCAGGTCGTTATGCCCGTCGATGAGGGGCGTCTGCGAGAGGATGCGCTTCACGCGCTCGACCTGCGGATCCTGAGCCGGGATCTGAGCTTCGGCAACGCAGCCCGAAGTCGCGGCGGTGATCAGGGCGACGGAAAGCGCACGCGCGGCGGTTCTCATAGGTCTCTCGGGTCTTACGGGGGACTTCCCGACGCGAACTCGAGCCGGACGCCATGAATACAGGGGGGCCGGCCTGACCCGCAAGCGCGGGTACGAGGGATATCGGCCAATCTGAGCTGTCCTCGCGGCTCGCCTACCTGAGGGATCGCTGAGCTCGCCCGCGAGCTGGCCGCGGAGGTGCGGCGCGGCGGCGGTGCGAGTTCGAAGTGTGAGCTTCCATCCGGGGCGCACGTGCTGCCGCGGACCCCGCTCGCACGCGACTTGCCGCGACGAGTGCACCAGCGAATACATTGTCGAGCGTGTGCGCCCGCGATCGAAGAACTGCGAACTCGGAGACTGCTCGTGAATAGAGTGGGGAGGATGCAGGCGGCCGGGGCTTCAAGGGTGGCCGTGTTCGTGGCGTCTGTGCTGGGCGCGTGCGGTCCGGCTGTGCCGCCGGCTGACGTGGTGCTGGTCAACGGCAAAGTCGTGACCATGGACTCGACGCGGCCGGAGGCCGAGGCGCTGGCCGTCGCCGGAGACACCATCGTCGCGGTGGGAAGCACCGCCGAGATCCGCCGCTACGTCGGGGAGCAGACGGAGGTCCTCGACCTGCGAGGGATGCTGGCGATCCCCGGATTCATCGAGGGGCACGGCCATCTCATGGGGCTGGGCCAGGCGAAGACAATCCTCGATCTGACCCGGGCCCGGAACTGGGACGAGATCGTCGCCCTGGTGGCCGACGCGGCGTCGCGGGCGAACCCGGGCGCGTGGATTCGGGGCCGCGGCTGGCATCAGGAGAAATGGGACCGGCCGCCGAGCCCGGCCGTACCGGCGGTAGAGGGTGTGCCGCTCCACCACGAGCTCAGTCGGCTGACGCCGAACAACCCCGTATACCTCACCCACGCGAGCGGCCATGCCTCGTTCGTGAACGCGAAGGCGATGGAGCTGGCGGGGATCACGCGCCGGACATCGAACCCGCAGGGCGGTGAGATCGTGAAGCACGCGCGCGGCGAGCCCACGGGGCTACTGAGGGAGCGCGCCCAGGGCCTCGTGGGCCGGGTCATGGAGGCCGCCGAGGCCGCGCGCTCGGTGGAGGAGGTCGAGGGCGAGATGCGGCGGCAGATCGAGCTGGCGGGGCAGGAGGCGCTCTCCAAGGGCGTGACCAGCTTTCACGACGCCGGCTCGTCGTTCGCCACCATCGACTTCTTCAAGAAGCTGGCGGAGGCCGGCCAATTGCCCGTGCGCCTCTACGCCATGGTGCGGCGGGAGTCGAACGAGATGCTGGCCGAGAAGCTGCCCCAGTACCGTATCATCGGCGCGGGCAACCATTTTCTCACGGTCCGCTCGATCAAGCGCCAGATCGACGGCGCCCTCGGCCCCAATGGGGCGTGGCTCCTCGATCCGTACGTGGACCTGCCCACCACCGCGGGGCTGAACCTGGAGCCCGTGGAGGACATCCGCAGAACCGCCGAGCTTGCCATCCAGCACGGCTTCCAGGTGAACACCCACGCCATCGGCGATCGCGGGAACCGCGAGGTGCTGAACATCTACGAGGAAGTGTTCAAGGCGAATCCCGGCAAGACGGACCTGCGCTGGCGCATCGAGCACGCCCAGCACATTCATCCCGACGATATCTCGCGTTTCGCCGCGCTCGGCGTCATCGCCTCCATGCAGGGGATCCACTGCACGTCGGACGGCCCGTGGGTCATCAAGCGGCTGGGCGAGGAGCGGGCGAGGACGGGCGCCTACGTGTGGCGCTCCCTCATGGACGCGGGCGCGGTGGTCACGAACGGGACGGACGTGCCCGTGGAGGACGTGAGCCCCGTCGCCAGCTTCTACGCCTCCGTCACCCGCCGGCTGGCGGACGGCACGGACTTCTTCCCCGAGCAGCGCATGACGCGGGAAGAGGCGCTCCGCTCCTACACGTTGAGCAACGCGTTCGCGGCCTTCGAGGAGGGCATCAAGGGATCCATCACCCCCGGAAAGCTCGCCGACATCGTCGTCCTCTCGAGGGACATCATGACGATCCCGGAAGACGACATCCCCGGCGCCGAGGTGGTCTACACGATCCTGGGCGGAAAGGTGAGGTACCGGAGGGTAGCAGCGGCGCAGTAGGCGCGGAGGCGAGCGCGACCGGGGAGCTGTTCGAACTCTTCGATCGTTATCGGCCCTTTGCGGGGCGTACTGGGCGGCCTCGACATGGTGCACCTCGGGGCAGCGCCCGCCGGCCTCCAAGCTAGCCTCGCCCGGCCGCACGCGTCCATGGCGGGGAGGGCCTGCTGAACCGCACACAGCGACCCGGCCAAACCGGGCGAGCGCGAGACGCGGCTCGATTCCCGCTGCTGCGGCCCGAAGGCCGATGGCGCTGGATCTCCCCGCGGCCGGTAGGAGTCAATCCTCCGGCTCCACGCGGCTCCGCAGCCGCTTGGCGTGCGCGCGCCGCTTCTTCTCCCGCAGCCGCGCCTCCTCTGCTGCGCGCGGCGGCCGTGTCTTCTTGCGCGGTTTCGGGACCCGGAGCGCTCGTGCCACCAAGGCCCGGAAACGCGCCGTCACCGCCAGCTTGTTCTGGTACTGGCTGCGCGCTCCGCCGGCCACGAGGCGAAGCGCACCCTCGTGACTGATGCGCTTGGCCAGCTTCTCCAGGATGCGGGCGCGCTGCTCCCCGGTCAGAGAGGGCGAGCACCTCACGTCCCAGAGAAGCTCGACGCGCGTGGAGGCCCTGTTCACGTGCTGGCCGCCCGGTCCACCCGCGCGCGAAGCCCGGTAGGTCAGCTCGTCCGCCTGAATCGCCAGGGAGTCGTCGATCCGGATGAGATCTGAAGCACCACGTTCGCTCATGACCGAAAGCTAGCCGCGTGCGCCGGCCGGGCCAGGGGCCGGCCCAGCACGAGATCGCAGGAGCCGGGCGTTGAACTGGTTGGTCCCTGGCTCACGCGCCTCTGCGCGGCACTTCTGCGGGGCCCACGACTCCGCCGGATCCTGCCTCGTCCGCGTCCCTGCGCGGGCCCTGGAGGCGTAGGCTGTGGTCCACAGAGGCACGCCCCGACTCTTCCAGGTGCTTTTGGTCTATCTGGGCGTCGCCTGGCTGGTTCTTCAGGTGGTGAACGTCCTGCGGGACGCCCTCCAGCTCCCGCAGTGGATCTCTCCGGTCTCCCTGATCCTCCTGCTGGTGGGGCTGGTCATCATCATGGCGACCGCCTGGGTTCAGACCCACCCGTTCACCGCCCGGCGGGTGGAGGCGGACGAGGTGCCCGGATCGTGGGACGTCGCGTTGGGGGAGCTGACGCACTCCGTCGCGCGCGGGAAGCTCCCGCACCTCACCTGGGCTCGGGCGATCCTGGGCGGCGTGGTCGCCTTCTCGCTCCTATTCGGCCTCGCCGGGTTGTACGTGCTGATCCGGGGCTTCCATTAGCCTCACCCTCGGGCCGGGCGAGGCGATCGCCGACTCCGCCGCCCCCGGCCTCACCGTGCTACCGTTCAGCGTCAGGGGCCCGGAGCTGGAGGCGTGGCGCGAGGGGATGGTGGACCTGCTCTCTACCGGCCTCGACGGTGCGGCCGGCCTGCGAACCATCAACAGCCGCACGGTCCTCGCACGCTGGAAGGAGCTGGTGCCGGACCCGGACAAGGCGGACCTCACGGTCGCTCTGCGGGTGGCGCGGGCGACCGGCGCGCGTCACGCTGTTCTGGGCTCCGTCGTCGCGCTGGGCTCGGAGGTGCGCGTCGTCGTGGACATCTACGACGTGGAGACGGAGCAACGGGTGGGGCAGGCACAGGTGGAGAGCACGCCCGACTCTGTGCTGGCGCTTGTGGATCGGGTGTCCGTGGAAGTGCTGCGCGTCATCCTGCAGGCCGGCGAGGGGGCGCTCCCGCGGGTCGACCTGGCCAGCGTCACAACGACGTCCGTGCCGCCGCTCGAGGCGTTCCTCGAGGGCGAGGTGCACCATCGGCGGGCGGATTTCAAGGCGGCGATCGCCGCGTACACCCGCGCCGTGGAGGCGGACTCGACGTTCGCGCTCGCCTGCTTCCAGCTCGCGCAGGCGCACGGCTGGGCCGAGACGTTCGCGTCCGAGTTGTCGCGGCAGGCGCTGGAGCGCGCCACGCGCTGGCGCGAGAAGCTACCCCCTCGCAAGGCGACGCTGCTCACGGCCTATCGCGCGTTCCAGAGCTTCTCGATGGAAGCTGTGGACTCGCTGCGGGACGCGGTGCTGCGCTACCCGGACGATCCCGAGGTCTGGTATCGCCTGGGAGACACCTACTACCACCTGCGCTATCTGGCGGCCGTGTCGCTCGAGGACGTGCGAGACGCGTTCAGGCGGGCGGCGGCGCTCGACCCGGAGTTCGCGCCCTATCGTATCCACCTGATCGACATCGCCTTCCAGTTGGCAGCCGACAGCGCGGACGTCGCGCGGGTCGTCGAGGAGTACGGAGGGCTCGCACCCGGCACGCGCTACGACCGCGAAGCCCGGCTTGCCTTCGGCCTCGCCTACGGCGATGAGGCAACACGAGCGAAGACGCGGGCCGCCCTCGACACGCTGCACCCGGACACCCTCGCGCGCCTCAGCCGCCTGCTCTTCCACCCGCGGTTTGCGGACGCGATGGAAGCGGTGTACCTGGCCGCACGACGGCGGGACCCGGACGCGGCGTGGGCCACCTCGGAGCTCGCTATCCTTGAGTGGATGCTTCGCGGCCGCGTGAAGGCCGCGCTCAGCCTGCTAGAACAAGTCCCCCGCGCCGCGCGGCCATGCATCCTCTACCAGATGGCGGTACGGGGGCTCCCGGTCCCGCAGCAACGCCTGGAGGGAGAGTTCGGCATCACCACGATCGACAGCACGACTCCGCCCGGGATCCTGCTCTGCCACGGGGGACACGCGGCCGACCGCGGCAACTGGGAGCTGCATGGAAGGCTCGTCACGGAGCTGCGCCGGCGCGCCGAGCACGCCCAAAGTAGGGGAGACTCGCTGCTGGCACGACGCCAGGACGCCCTGGCCAGGACCCTCGAAGCCATCGGGCTCTGGAGAAGGGGACAGCCGCGGGCTGCGCTGCCCGCGTTGCTGGCGGCTTACAGGGAGGCGGGCGGCGCGGCCCAGGAGTTCATGTGGGCCCTGGGCATGCTGCATCGCGAGCTGGGCCAGCTCCAGGAAGCGGAACGGTATTTGCGCGCCCTGTCGCTGGATCCCCTGGCCCACTACCATCTCGGAAAGATCTACGAGGAGCTCGGCGAACGCGAGAAGGCGCGGAAATCCTGCGAGCTCTTCGTCAACGCCTGGAAGGACGCGGATCCGGAGCTCCAGCCCTTGGTGCAGGAGACGCGAGAGCGGCTGGCTCGCCTCGAGTCAACGGCCGGTCCGTAGCGGGTCGCACCCCAGAACCTCCGATTGCGAGCCCGCAAGGGTTGTACCTGAAGGCGGCTCGGTGGCTGCCGGGACTGCGCATCCTTGCTCCTCTCGAGACCCGATTCGTCCCCCGCCGGACCCCCCCCATGGGGGACGGGGCAGCTTTCTATCACCACGGCGACCCGCACCGGACGCCGCTGGACGGAACGCAGGTACTATCGAGGCATTGTATTGACAATCGTCAATATGTTCTCCATCTTCGACACAGGCTTCTGCGCCGAGGAGGTGAGCGGATGCGCCGAGGACTGCTGCGGGTTCTGCCGCGGGAGCGAGGCACCCGATGCTGTGGGCGAGAGACGGAGCCGCAATTGAGCGATCGGGACGCCAGCCGGCTGAGCGAGGATCTGGCGATCCTGGCGCATCCCGTACGCCTTCAGCTCCTGGATGTGCTCTCCCGCAACGAGGGCAAGGTGTGCGTGTGCGACCTCGAGGCTGCGGTGCCGGTGAAGCAGCCGACGGTGTCGCATCACTTGAGGCTTTTGCGGGAGGCGGGCCTGGTGGAGAGCGAGCGGCGGGGCCTCTGGGCGTATTACTTCCTGAAGCGGGAGGCGTTGGCCGACCTGCGCGGGCGTATCACCGAGGCGTTGCAGGCCCTAGCCGAACTCTGATTGTGCGATACATCGCCGGCCTTCGATCGTGAAGCGGGCGGGGCCGGCGGCAGGAGGGCTGTCCGGGTGGGGCGGCGAGGTCCGGAGTGAAGGTTTGCGGGCGAGAGTCCACTACTCAGGAGCGGAACGCATGGTCGCATCGGATCTGCGGGATCTTGTGAAGCAGAAGTACGGGGAAGCGGCGCGGCGGGTCGCGGGGGGCGAATCCGGTTGTGGCGCGATCGGCGCGGGCGCGTGCTGCTGCGGCGCCGCGGAGCGACGCGACCCCATCACATCGGGACTGTACGCGCGGCATGAGACGTCGGGTCTTCCCGAGGAAGCGGTCCTGGCGTCGCAGGGGTGCGGGAATCCGACGGCGCTGGCCGGGCTGGCGGAAGGGGAGACCGTCCTCGATCTGGGATCGGGCGGCGGGATCGACGTGCTCCTGGCAGCGCGGCGGGTGGGGCCAAAGGGGAAGGTGTACGGGATCGACATGACGGACGAGATGCTGGCGCTAGCGCGGGAGAGCCAACGCAGGGCGGGCATCGAGAACGCGGAGTTCCTGAAAGGGGAGATCGAGAAGATCCCGCTTCCGGACGCGTCCGTGGACGTGATCATTTCGAACTGCGTGATCAACCTTTCGGCGGACAAGCGGCGGGTGATCTCGGAGGCGTTTCGCGTGCTGAGGCCGGGTGGCCGCTTTGCTGTCTCGGACATCGTGGTGCGAGGTCCGGTTCCGGCGGCGGTGCGACGCAGCGTGGAGCTCTGGATGGGTTGTGTGGCCGGGGCGCTGGAGGAGTCCGAGTACCGGGCGCTCCTGGCGCGGGAGGGGTTTCAGGCTATCGACGTGGAGCCTACGCGGGTGTACAGCGTGGACGACGCGCGTGGTTTTCTGGAGGGTGCCGGCCTGAACGTGGACGTGGCGGCGTTGGCCCCGCTGGTAGACGGAAAGTTCATGAGCGCGTTTGTGCGGGCGGTGAAGCCCGTCTGACGCGGCGGGCTCAGCTTTGCCCCTTCGGGCGGTCGCGAGCCGAGCGGCTGAGGGCGGCGGCCTACTTTCTTTTCTTCTGGTACGTCCCGACCAGCTCCGCGCGGTCCAGGATATGCCCGCTCATGGCCCGTTCGAGTTGGGCCTTCGTGGGTGCGCCGAGGTCCGGGAGCACGGTGTCGAGGGCGTAGAGCTTGTGGAAATAGCGGTGGCGGCCGATGGGAGGGCACGGTCCGCCGTACCCGGTCCGCTTCCAGTCATTGAGTCCGTCGCGGGTCCCGGCGGGCAGGTTCTTTCGCGTCGCGCCCTCGGGGAGCCCCGCGGCCACGGGCGGGATGTTGTACAGCACCCAGTGCACCCATGTCATTCGCGGCGCCCGCGGGTCGGGCGCGTCGGGATCGTCGACGATGAGGGCGAGGGACTTGGTGCCATCAGGTGCAGGGGACCAGGAGAGCGGGGGCGACAAATCGTCGCCTTCGCACGTGTGCTTGGTGGGGATTTCGCCCTGGTGCCGGAAGGCGGGCGAAGTCAGCGTGAGCGCCACGGATCCACCTCCTTTCGCCGAGGGTTCACCGGGACGAGCTGTGTGTGCCGGCGACTCCCTTCTGTCGCGACCGCCTCGTCGCTGGCGAACCGTCCCAGCGCGGGAGCGGGTTCCACGACCGGCACTTCGATTCCGGTTACGGCAGCGAGGCGATGATCTTCCGGTACTCGTCTTCGGTGTACGCGCGCAGGGTCTCGGTACGGACGTTTCCCTGCGTTCCGATGAGAAGGGCGACGCGTGCCATCGTCGAGTCGTCGGGCAGCTCCATCACGACCACGAGATCGTAGGTGCCGGTCACGAGGTAGAACGCCCTCAGCCGCCCACCCTGCTCGCGAAGCAGCTTCTTCACGGCGTTCAGCCGCTTCGGGCTCTCCTTGACCGCGGCGATCCCCTTGTCCGTCCAGCGGGCAAGCGTGATGTATGTGGGCATGGTCACCTCCTCGGTAAGGGTGCGAACCGGCCCGTCGGGGTGCCGCACGGGCGCGCGGCGGGCAGGGAGCCATGGTCGTTGCGATCTGGATGCGAACCTCGGTGCGGGTGGATCGCGATGCCCGTAGGCAGGCCAGCACGCCTGCTGCGGGAACGGCTCGCTGCTCAATGATACGTTTGCGGACCGGTGCGAACAATCGTGGAGAATCGGTTTCGCGGCCTCTCTTCTACCTGAGCCTAACGCCGCCGCCAAACGCGCGGTCAACTGGACACGGGGCGCCTGCGGCGCCTATGGTGTGCCAACGGTGTAGTAGAGGAGCGGTGAAGGATCGCGAACTAGGCATACGACGAGATCGCCGAGGTGACCGATCCCCAGCTTCCCAGTTTCCCTATGCGGCGCCGGGACGCTGAGACAATGGGCTATCAGGAGACTTCGCACGGTATCCGGGTGACGGTCCAGCCCGCGTATCTCGTGGGCGAGTCGAGCCCGTCGCAGGGCCGGTACGTGTTCGCGTACCTGGTCCGCCTGGATAACCTGACCCGGGAGACGGCGCAGCTCCGTTTTCGCCACTGGTTCATCCACGACTCCGCCGGCGAGGAGACGGAGGTGGAAGGGGAGGGAGTCGTCGGGGAACAGCCTGTGCTCGCCCCGGGCGGCAGCCACGAGTACAACAGCTTCTGCATCCTCAAGTCGCCCGCGGGCTACATGGAAGGCCACTATACCTTCTTTCGCCCGGACGGCACGAAGTTCGAGGTCAAGATCCCGCGCTTCGAGCTGCGTGCCCCGCTCATCTCGACCGGCGACCAGTTCCACTGAGCCGGCAGAGTCACCCATCCCCTATGCGGTAGTCGACGACTGGATCCGCGGGGATGCATTGCCCGGGCGGCGCAGGGGGGATGGAGGCTGCCGGACGCTGTGCCGGGCGGGTTCCCTACGCGCGGTGGTGCCGAGTCGCCGGCCCGCATTCCGGTACGCGGATCTTGGGGATGCCCGTGCCGGGGTGAGGCTCCTGGACGCCCGGCGTACTCGCCGCCGGGCGGGCACAAATCCTGCTACTGCTTTGAAGAGATCCCATCGACGTCCGTGCGCCTCGTAACCGCGGAGGCTCTATGACCGAAGATCAGCGGCGGATCGACCGGCGGCGCTTCCTCATGGGCGTCGCGGGGGGGCTCGCCTGTGCGTCCGCGACGGACGTGGAATCCCTGCCGGGGAAGCCGCGGGCCGCGAGAAGTCGCGTCGCGCTCGTGCGAACGGCGAACCGGAAGGAGGGGGTGACTCGGGCCCTTGCGCTGCTGGATCTCAGCGGGGCGAGGGGCGCGCGGGTCGTCCTCAAGCCGAACTTCAACACGGCCGACGCCGCTCCCGCGTCCACCCACACCGACACGTTGAGCCAGCTCGTCCGTGAGCTCTACGAGTGGGGCGCCCGCGAGATCACGCTGGGCGAATCCAGTGGGCCGCCGAACACCCGGTCCGTGATGGAGCAGAAGGGGATCTTCGATCTGGCCCGCGATCTGCATTTCGCGGTGGTCAATTACGAGGAGATGCCCGACCGCGAGTGGGTCGCGTTCCCCGGTGACGGCACCCACTGGGCCGATGGCTTCGCGCTGCCACGCCTGGCGGTGAACGCCGAGTACTTCGTCTCCACCTGCAACCTGAAGACCCACGCATACGGCGGAGTCTTCACCATGTCCCTCAAGCTGGCCGTGGGTCTCACCCCCAAGGCGATTCGCCGGCCCATGCACCGCTCAGCGGACATGCGGCGCATGATCGCCGAGCTGAACCTCGGCTATCGACCCCAGCTCATCGTCATGGACGGCGTAGACGCCTTCGTCGACGGCGGGCCCTCGGAAGGGGAGCTCAAGCACGGAAACGTGGTGATCGCAGGAACGGACCGCGTGGCCGTCGATGCCGTGGGGATCGCCGTGCTCAAGGATCTGGGGGCGAACCGCGCCATCATGGACCGCCGTATCTTCGAGCAGGAGCAGATCGCCCGCGCCGTCGAGCTCGACCTCGGCATCGCGAGCACGGAGGAGATCGAGCTCGCGGCCAGCGACGAGGCGAGCCGCGTTTACGCCCGCAGGCTGGAGGCGATCCTGGCGGAGGGTTGAGGCGGCGCCTCCCGCCGAGGGACGGAAACCGAATATTTGCCGAAGCCGCTGGCGCCGGAGACGGGCCCGGGGCCGCCCGCGGGGGGGCCGGGGGGGAGCGGTGGCCGTGCGAGGCGACACGGGCGACACGGGGGACACGGGCCGTGCTGGCGACCGGCGGGGCCGGGCGGTATCTTGGGTGGGTAGGTCGGGGGACGGCGTGGTGGTGGGGAGGCAGGGGTTCGCATACCCGCGCTGTCCGTGTTCCGGGCCGGGGCGTGCAGCATGGAGCACGCGTCCGTGCGTCGGTTCGTCTTCTGGGAAGGCGCCCCGATCGCTTTCCCGTCGCGGGATTGCCTGAATTCGGTCCGAACCCCAGGAGGATTCCCATGAGTCGGCATGCGACAGGCCGCGTTCGCCCGGCGTTTGGGATCGGCGTGGTGTTCGAGGTTCTGGCTGCCATGGCCTTGGCGTTGGCGGCCTCGGCAGCGGCTGCGGTCGCGCAGCCGCAGGAGCCCGCGACGGGCGGTCCGTATGGCCGGCTCGTGATCCGCGGGGCGACGCTCATCGACGGTACGGGGTCGCCGCCGGTGGGCCCCGTGGACATCGTGATCGAGCGGAACGCGATCGCAGATGTGCAGCGCGTGACGCCGCTGGACCTGGCGCGGGGTGGGCGGCGTGCCACGGGTGATCGGGTCATCGAGGCGGATGGCATGTACGTGATGCCGGGGATCATCGATGCCCACACGCACATGGGCGGCGGCGATGGGGTCCCGGAGGACTACGTCCCGAAGCTTTATCTGGGGCACGGGATCACGACCATGCGGGTTTACGTGTCCGGCCCGGATGAGCTCGCTGTGCGCCTGGCGCGCGCCCAGCGCGGCGGCCAGACTGTGGTGGCCCCGCACATCAAGCTCTTCCATTTCTGGCGCGGCTCGGACGCGCGATACTGGAGTGCGGACGGGGCGCGGGCCGTGGTGCGCGAATGGAAAGCGCAGGGCTTCGACGGGATCAAGGTCTCGGGCAAGCCGGGGTTGCTCCCGGACGTGCTGCGGGCCATCGCGGACGAGGCGAAGCAACTGGGGATGGGGGTGGCCGTGCACATCGGCCAGGATGGTGTTGTCCCCATGAACGCCGTGGAGGTCGCGGCTGCGGGCGCGACCACGATCGAGCATCACTATGGCTACGCGGAGTCGTCGTTCACGGATCGCACGGTCCAGGATCTCACGGCGAGCTACAACTACGGGGACGAACTCCAGCGGTTCCGGGCGACGGGGCGAGTATGGGACCTGGCGAACCTGTCGCGGCTGTATGGCGCTGTCCTGGATACGCTGCTGGCCCTGAGCCGGAACGGCAACTTCACGATGGTGCCCACGTTCTCGGTGTACGAGGACCAGACCGATCTGGCCCGGGCGAAGTCGCTCCCATGGCTCGACCGCTACGCGCTGCCGGTGATCCTGGAGGACTGGAAACCCAGCGAGGCCGTGCACGGCTCGTTCTACTTCGAGTGGACGAGCGCGGATGAAGCGGCGTGGGGGCGGCTGTTCACGAAGTGGCTGCCATGGGTCAACGAGTTCAAGAACCGGGGCGGTCACGTGGCCGTGGGCTCGGACGCCGGGACTTCGTTCCATCTGTACGGGTTCGGCACGATCCGTGAGCTCGAGCTCATGCAGCGCGCCGGTTTCCACCCGCTGGAGATCGTGCGCTCCGCGACGCTGGAGAGCGCGCGGGCCGTGGGTGCGCCGAACGCAGGCGTCATTCGGCCGGGCTATCAGGCCGACGTGCTCGTCGTGGAGATGAACCCGCTCGAAGACTTCAAGGTGCTCTACGGCATCGGCGTCGAGCGGATCAGCCGGGAGGGGAAGTCCACGCGGATGCAGGGGCTCAAGTACACGATCGTGGGCGGCCAGGTGATCGACGCCCGGGCGATGCTCCGGGACGTGGAGCGCATGGTCGAGGATGCGAAGCGGACCCAGCGCGCGACGGGTGCACGTCCCTGAGAGCCCTGACGGTAGAGGCCCGACCGCGGGCATCGCCGAAGGCGGGGCTGCGCGCCCACCAGGAGAGAATGTATGGGCAGGTATGGAAGCGCCGGGAGGACCCGACGCGGGTCGACGTCCGGATCGATGGGCCCGCGCGACTCGGGCCCGCGCGGCGGATCGGGCGGCGCCCCCGCGGCGACGACCGGGGTCGTGAAGCTCGCGGCCGAAGTCGCGTTGCGGGACGTGACCGCCGGCGTAGCTACGCGGTTCCAGGTGCTGGTCGGCCCCGAGGAAGGCGCGCGCAACTTCGTGCTGCGGCGCTTCGTCATGGGCGAGGGCGGCGGCATGCCCCTGCACACGAACGAGGTCGAGCACGAGCAGTATGTGCTACGGGGTCGGGCGCGCATCCGCGTCGGGCAGAGCGTGCACGAGGTCGGCCCGGATCATTCGCTCTTCATTCCCGCAGGCACCCCGCACTCGTACGAGGTCCTCGAGGCGCCGTTCGAGTTCATCTGTGTGGTACCGAACGCCCCGGACCAGATCCGCATCGCGGAGAGAGACGGCTGCTGACGCGCCCTCGACGCCGGCTGCGCTGCCCACCCGGAGCACGGGCGGCTCGCCAGCGGCGATGGACTGAGCACCGCCTCCCGGTACCCACTCCCTGGAATCGCTTCGGGCGAACCGCGGGCAGCCCGCGGGCAAGCCGCAGACACGCGGGTGGCGCGGCGCTCCTGCGCGTCCACGACCCGTTGCGCGAGCCGGAGCCCCCCAGGCGCTCGCCACGTACCATTCGCCGCACGTCCTTGTCCGCCATGCCCCCTGGGGCCCTGGGGCCCTGGGGCCCTGGGGCGCACGGCATCGGGCGAGCGGAGCCAGCAGCGCCGCCGCTCGTGGGCCGGAACCCCGGCTCGAGGCCGAAAACAAGCGTTTTTGAGGACACTGCAAGTTCGCATCATACCGACCGTTAAGAGCCTGCACCCCGTTTACACGCCAGCAGAATTGTGGTAAATTTGGACGTCATCGCCCCACAGGTTGGTGGCTGTTTCTCGGGCGGTCAAGGAGGAGCGGTGGAAGATTCGGTGGCCATTGATGCCAAGCGGATTCTGCTCCGGTACGGCGCGCCCATCGCAGTGCTCGAGAAGGTCTCGGAGGAGGATCGCATTATCCTGGCACGCGCGATCGCGCGCACGCCGCTGGCGCAGCGCGAGAAGACCCTGCGCCGGTTGCTGATCGAGCGCGGCTACATGAAGAAGGGCTAGTACCTGGCGGCGGAAGTCCGCGTGCATTCGAGCGCCGCTGCATCCGCTCCAGCAGCGTCGTTCCTCCTCAAGATAGCGCTCCAGGAGGTCAATCCGTTCCTGGAAGTGCACTCCGTTAGCGACCTCGCGTCCACCCTGGAGACCAGGACGACAACGCTGGGCTTCGGGGTGACCTTCGTGGACGGGGCTTCGCTCTCCGTCGAGCGAGACGAGCGCTTCGAGCGGCTGCGGGAGCCCTTCCGCGTCCGCACGGACGCCGTGATCCCTGCCGGTGACTACGCGTTCCGGGAAACGCGGGCGGAGTACCGCTCCAGCTCCGGCCGCAGTCTTTCTCCCCGGCTCGGGCTCTCGGACGGCGGCTTCTTCAGCGGCACCCGGACTTCGCTGGACGCCGGGCTCGAGTGGCGGGTCGACCACCATGTCTCCCTCGAGGTGACCTGTGGTGACGCGAGGTGACAGGGCGCTGATCGGGCGCTAAATTACACGTTCTATAAGCTCCGAGAAATTGGACTATCCCATCCCAATTCGCTGGCAGCATCCGTGAAGACTCTCAGGTGGCGGACGGTGGGCGGTGCCGTTGGCGCGATCCTGGTTCTGGCCGGGATGACGGCGGCGCAGACGGGCCCGAACGGAGCGGAGGGCGGCTTCCCGATAAATCCCGAGGCGGCGCCACGCCCGGAGGGTCAGGCCGCGCCTGCGTCCGGGCCGATCGTGATCGATGGCCGGCTGGACGAGCCCTCTTGGGCAGGGGCGCAGCCCATGACGGGTTTCTGGCAGCAGGAGCCGGAGACGGGGTACCCCGCGACGCAGCAGACGGTGGTGCGGATTCTGTACGATGAGGGCTTTCTCTATTTGAGCGCCCTCTGCTACGACCCTGACCCGGCGCATCTCCTTTCGAAGACCCTGGAGCGGGACTACGCTGGCCTCAGCGTCCACAACATGGATTTCTTCAGCTTCTACCTGGACACCTTCCTGGATCGGAAGAACTCGTTCGCGTTCTATGTGAATCCGCAGGGCGGGATTCGGGACGGCCAGACGTTCGACGATGGGCGCGTGCAGGACTGGGGTTGGGACGGCAACGTGGAGGTGCGCACGGAGGTCCACGACAGCGGGTGGACCGCCGAGTTTGCGATCCCGTGGACGGCGCTGCGCTTCGACCCGACGCGCGACCCGCAGGTGTGGGGGCTTCAGTTTCAGCGCTCGATCCGGCGGCGGAACGAGGAGACGCTGTGGGCGCCGGTGGACCGGCAGCACAAGGGCACGACGCTGTCGCTGGCGGGCACGCTCCGTGGGCTGCCGGCGGCCCGGCCTGGGCGCAACCTCAATGTGAAGCCGTTCGGGGTGGTGAAGAGTACGTCGGGGGCGACGATCGGCGAGGCGGAGCGCGGCGGCGAGGTCGATGGCGGGCTCGACCTGAAGTACGGTATTACGCCGCGGCTGACCCTCGACCTCACGTATCGCACGGACTTCTCACAGGTCGAGGTGGACCGGGAGCAGGTGAACCTGACGCGGTTTCCGCTGTTCTTCCCGGAGAAGCGGGATTTCTTCGTGGAGAATTCCGGCCTCTTCGAGTTCGGCGATGGTGTCGAGACGAACTATCGCAGCGGCTCGTCGCTCCGCGACTTCACGCTCTTCCACTCGCGCCGCATCGGACTCTCGGGGGGACGGCCGGTCCCCATCGTGGCCGGCGGCCGGATGAGCGGCCATCTGGGCGAGTTCGACGTGGGCGTGCTCGATATGCAGACGGACGGGTTCGAGGGCGGGGCGCCGGAGAACGTCGCCGTGGTGCGCCTGCGGCGGAGCGTCAGCCGGGGTGCGCGCGTGGGGCTGCTCTTCACGAGCCGGCAGGCAACGGACGAGCGCGCCGGCGAGTCATACAACCGGGTCTTGGGCGCAGACAGCCGCGTGACGCTGCTGCGCCATCTCATCGTGAACTCGTACTTCGCCCTCACGGAATCGCCCGGCGCGGACGGGAGCAACACGGCGGCGCGGGTATGGGCCGGGTGGCGCGATGCCCTGTGGAACGTCTCCTTCCACGTGAAGCAGGTCGGCGATGCCTTCGATCCCGGCGTCGGCTTCGTCCGCCGCACGGGCGTCCGGGACGCGTACGCGACCGTGGGGCTCCACCCGCGTCCGGGGATCCGCCACGTGCTCGAGGTCAATCCATACGCGGAGGTGAGCTATCTCACCGACCTGGACGATCTCCTGATGACGCGGACGGGAACCGCCGGCCTCGGCGTCCTCTTCCGGGACGGCGGCGAGCTGAGGCTCCAGTACAACGACCGCTTCGAGCGCCTGGACCAGCCGTTCCGCGTGAACGATGACGCCACGATCCCGGTGGGCGGCTACGGGTTCCGCGAGTCGTCCGTCGAGTACCAGTCGAGCAAGAACCGCTCGGTGTCCGGCATCCTGGGGTGGTCGGGCGGCGGATACTTCAGCGGCACGCGCAGCAGCCTGGAGGGCGGGCTCCTGTGGCAGCCGGACCATCACTTCTCCGTTGAGCTTTCGGCGAGTCACAACGATCTCACGGTCGCGGCGAGCTCGTTCACCGCGGACGTCTACGCGACGCGGCTCAAGTACGCGTACTCGACGCGCCTCTACTTTTTGGGCTTCGTCCAGTACAACGGGGACGCGGACCAGATGATCACGAACCTGCGGCTCAATTACATCCACTCGCCGCTGAGCGACTTCTTCCTGGTCTTTACGGAGCGGCGCGACGCGGGAGGCGGCGTGCTCGAGCGTGGCCTGACGGCGAAGCTGACGAAGTATGTGGCGTTCTGAGGCGGGGCGCGCGCGACGCCCCGCCCCTCGGGCGCTCCGTCGGGGCGCTCGCCATTCTCGCCGCGAGGTCTCCCTCGCGGCGCTCGTCTTTCTCCACTCGCTTCTCGTCCCCGTCCCCGTGCCCGCGGCCGCGGCGCCGCCGGTGGTGGTCCAGGTGGGTGGGACTGGTGGGCGCACGGCGTCCGCGGGGCGGCGGGCCGAGCTCGCCCGGCAGGTGCTGATCCGTCGCACGTCATACGGCATCCCCCATATCCTGGGCGAGAACCTGGCGGCGGCGGCCTTCGGGCTCGGGTACTGCCAGGCGGAGGACTACGGGATGGAGGTCGTGCGCCGGCTGGTGGAGGGTCGCGGGGAGAGCGCGCGGCGCTTCGATTCGGGCGGCCTGGAAGGAGACTTCTCCGCGCGCCAGGCGCACCGCCGCGCCGTCGACACGTATCCGCTCCTGGATGCGGATACGCGGGCCGTGCTGGAGGGCTTCGCGGCGGGGGTGAACCACTACATCGCACTTCACGCGGCGGAGCTCCCGGACTGGGTGCGACCGGACTTCACGGCATTCGATGTGGCAGCCCGGGACATCGGCGGTGCGAGCTCGGGCGTCGTGCGCGCGTTTCTCCGGCGCATGGGTGCGGAGCCGCGGAGCGGGTCGCGCGGCGAGGCGGAGGGCGACCGCGGGAACGCGGATCGGGCCGACGGGGACGCGTGCTGCGATGAAGGCTCGAACGCGTGGGCGTTCGCGCCGAGCCGGACAGTCTCGGGAAAGGCGATTCTGCTTCGCAATCCGCATCTGGCGTGGACGGCGGGCTACTACGAGGCGCAGCTCACGGTGCCCGGTGTGCTCAACTTCTACGGCGACTTCCGCATCGGCGGTCCGTTCGGGATCATCGGCGGCTTCAACGAGCACCTGGGCTGGGCGACCACGAACAACGATCCGGTGCTCGACGTGTTCTACGCGCTCGAGGCCGATGCCGCGCGGCCGGACCACTACCTCTTGGACGGGGCGTCCCGGCCGCTGCGGCGCGAGGAGGTCACGGTCGAAGGGAAGGATGGGAACGGCGGCGTGCGCGAGACGCGCGAGTTCTGGTTCAGCGAGATCGGTCCCGTCATCCACCGCGTTGGCAGCATGATCTACGTGGTCAAGTCCGCCGGCTTCGGCGAGTATCGGCGCGGCCAACAGTTCCTGCGCATGATGCGGGCGCGGAGCCTTGCGGAGTGGCGGGATGCCATGAGCATGCGCGCGGTCGCCAGCTCGAACTTCACGTACGCGGACCGGGAGGGGAACATCTACTACGTCTGGAACGCGGCCATCCCGGCGCTTCCGCACGCGCCCCCGGGCGGCGCGGCCGTCCCCGCCCGAGGCGCCTCCGACGTCTGGACGGACCTTGTGCCGTTCGAGGCGCTGCCGCAGCTCCTGAATCCCGGGGGTGGCTATGTTCAGAATGCGAACGATCCGCCGTACTTCACGAATCTCAACGAAATCCTCGACCGCTCGAGGTTCCCCGCGAACTTCCCCGAGCCGCGGCTCGGGTTGCGCACCCAGCACAGTCTGGACCTGGTTCACAACGAGCGGAAGCTCTCCCTCGAAGACGTGCTGGCGCTCAAGCACAGCATGAGGATGCTGGTGGCCGAACGCGTGAAGGCCGATCTCATGGTCGCGGTGCTGGAGACGGGACCGGAGGCGGAGGTCCGTGCGGCCATCGAGCTGGTCGGTGGGTGGGACAATCGCGTGTCGCCGGAGAGTCGGGGCGCCGTGCTCTTCGAGGCCTGGTTCCACCGCTATACGGCCACGACGGACACGAGCGCCTGGTTCGGCGTGCCCTGGTCAGCGGACCGCCCCACGGAGACGCCCTACGGCCTCGGGGAGCGGCGGCGTGCAGCGGAGGCGTTCAGATGGGCCGTGGGCGAGACGAATCGGCGCCACGGCCGCTGGGATGTGAGCTGGGGCGAGGTGCACCGGGTGCGCAGGGGTGAGGTGGACGTGCCGGTCGGGGGCTGCAGCGGGACCCTGGGTTGCTTCCGGGTCCTGAACTTCGAGGAGGACCGCGACGGCAAGCGCAGGGCGAGCGGCGGCGACGGGTGGGTGCTCGCCGTCGAGTTCGGCGACCGGCCGCGCGCCTACTCGGTCCTGGCGTACGGTCAGAGTCCGCGGCCCGGCTCGCCGCATCACGACGACCAGGCGGAGCTGTTCGCGAAGAACGGGGCGAAGCGCGTGGCGTTCACGGAGGAGGAGATCGCGCGGCGGCTCGTGCGCGCGTACCATCCTGGTGGGGAAGCGGCCACGACCCGCCGCGGCCGCTAGCGCCGGCAACGCGGCGCACGGATGTCCCGGATGTCCCCCGGCGGGCTGGCCGGTCAGCGGCGGCCAACATTATTCTTTGAGTTAACACCGTATTACGTGGCGTCGGTCGCCGGGTCGGCGTCCTTGCTACGAGGCGGTCCGCCGCGTGGCGGACTCGCTGACCGCTCCGGGAGGCCTGCGATGGAATCTGAGCGCAGCCGTCGTTCCGCCCTCGTCGTGCTTCCGATGTTGCTCGCTCTGGCCGTCCAGGGTTGCGGACGCGAGCCATCCGGCGGGCAGGCTGCCGGCGCCGCGCCGGAGCAAGAGGGCGTCGGATGGGGCCTCGTGGTCGGTGTGTCCGAATACGAGAACTTCCCGCCCCTGGCATCGGGTGCCGACGACGCGAACCACATGGTCCCGCTGCTGGAGAACAGCTGGGGCATCCGCCACGACAACATCCGGGTGCTGCTGGATAAGGAAGCGACTCGGGCCGCAATCCGGAGCGCGCTCGCCGAGTGGCTCCCCGGCGTGGTGCGGCCCCAGGATTTCGTGATGGTCTTCATGGCGGGGTACGGCTCGACCTTGAAGGATGTGTCGGGCGACGAGGAGGACGGGCTCGACGAGGCGTTCTGCCCCACCGACGCCCTGGCGCAGTCGCCGGAGCACGACATCCTGGACGATGCCCTGGCGCTCTGGCTCGACGGGCTGCCCACCGAGCGGGTGACGCTCATCGTGGACAGCGATCACTCGGGACACGGCGACCACCACGCGGATCATCCCGGCCACGACGAGCGCACGGAGGAGATGCCGTCGCCGGACGCGACGCCGGTGACGCGGTGCGGCAACCGCCCGGTGGGCTGACCCTCGCGGGTGCCCCTTTCCGCGCCCCGATCAGCTCTTCAGCGATCTGTTAGGACCACAGTTCGTTCGCGGTCGAGCGCGAGCTGCACGCGCACGCCCGACCGCGCGCCCACGCGAATCGGCTCGAGCCGCGCGCCACGATCGTCGATGGTCACTGCGTCGATGGCATCGGCGGGAATCGTGGGCTCGAAGATCAGCGTGAGCGGAAGCGCGCCGGCGGTCTGCTCGATGGCAAAGGTATGGCGCCGCCCGGCGCGGTGGTAGCGGACCGCGACGTGCGAATCACCGACGCGCACGTTCGTGACCTCCACGTGTCCCCAGGCGCGCGGAAACTGGGGCCCAATGCGTACGCGCCCGTACGGCGCGTCGGGGATAAGGCCGAGCATTCCGTAGACGAGGGGCACCACCACCATCGCCGCGGACCAGGCCTGATCCGGGCACACCCCGATCCCCCGGCACCGCCGCCCGTGAAGCACCTCGTCCCACGCGCCTCGTTCCCCCTGGAAGGCGATGGCTACGTTGGACATCCAGTGCCGGAACGCGGCCTCCGCGCGCCCGGCCCGGTACTCCGCCCACGCGACCCAGCCCGTGAAGAGTGGCCAGATTGAGCCGCCGTGATACGCGGCGGGATCGTAGCCCGGCTCCGTGACCGGGAGGAAGCGCACGCCGCACGGAGCGGAGAACGCACGGGCGGACACGGCGTCCAGCCAGGGTGCGGCCCTCGCCGGATCGATGACGCCCAGGAGGAGCGGCACCGCCTGCAACGCCGTCTGCGTCCAGTTCACGCGACCCTGCGAGGTGACCTGCAGGCCGTACAGGCGGCGGGCGGGATCGTAGAACCGACGCTCGACAGCTTCGCGCGCACGCGCGGCGCGGCCACGCAGGTCGAGCGCCCACCCTTTCTCGCCAACCGCCTCCACGGCGCCTGCCAGAAGGTCGAGCGCCGCAGCCCAGATGCTCGCGTTGTAGATCGTGATGTGACCGCCGCCGAGAGGACCGAGCTCGATCCAGCCGTGTCCGACCCCCGTGTTCGTGACGAGCCCGTCCTCGGAGAGCGTCGACTCGCAGAACTCGAGCGCGCTGCCGATGTGCTCCCGCTCCCGGCGGAGTGTCCCGGTGTCCCCTGTCCAGAGCACATACCACCCGGCCAGGAGCAGGTAGAGCGGCGTCGAGTCCGCGGCGTCGTAGTGCACGACGCCACTCGTCGTACACTCGTGCAGGATCTTGCCCGTGATGTCCTGGTGGCGGCCCAGGAACTCGAGGACGTCGCGGGCGAGCCCGAACTGCCCGGCGGCCAGGCAGCCGAGCGCGGTCCATACGGCGTCGCGTCCGAGGTACCACGCATACCCGGGGCGGCCGTCGCCCCAACCTTCCCGGGAGCGCGCGTATCCCGCCACCAGCGAGCGGCCCACGCGCGGCGTCTCGACCAGGAAGCTGTCCATGCGATACTTGGCCCATTCCACGGCGTCCCCGGGCCGCGGATCGGGCGCGCTCAAGGCGAGGCCTTCGGCCTGCCGGATCGCCGCGACCTCCACGCGGCGCACGACTTCGGCGCCCAGGTGGCGAAGGCCGTCGAACGTGGCTTCGAGGGCGCGCCACCCCTCGGTGCTGCCCACCGCCACGAAGCGCAGTCGCTCACCCGGCGTGAGGCGGAAACGCGCCCGCAGCCGCAGGACCGGGTGCTCTTCCGTCGTCTCGTCCCCGACCTCCCAGCGCTGCGGGCGGGCGGAGAAGGCGAAGGCCGCTACGTCGTCCGGTTGGCGAGCCGCCACGCTCGCCGCGTGGCCGTGAACGCGGTAGCGCAGCGGTCCCAGCGCGCCCTCCGGATACGGCCACATGAGCCGCAGGTCCGTGCTCCAGGAGACCGTGAGCTCCACAGGCGCGGCGGCGGTCCACTCCATGACGATCGCCGGAAGCTCCTGCGGCACCAGGATCGTCTCGCGGAGCGCCGTGCCCCGTAGGTCGAGCTCGCGCATCAGGAACCCTGGCGCCAGGCGCACCCGGAGAGCCGCCGCGCCCTCCACTCGGAGCGTTCTGGCCACGCGCAACGGGTGCGCCCAGACTTCGGCGGCGCCTTCGCCCTCGTCCCCGGCCACCATGACTCGGCGGCCGCAGAGCGTGAAGGGGCGGCCCGGCTCGGCTCGGCCGGCGAGCTCGAACGGCATCCCCTCGGGCTGGAGCGCCGCGCGCAGGCTCGGCGGTTCCAGGACGGGCAGCTCGCCATCGGCGCGCACTTCCGTGCCCGGTGGCAACCAGTGGTGGACGCGCGTCGAGCTCTCGAGCCGGCCGGCGCCGTAGGCGAGGGCCGCGGTGGCAAGGGCTTCGAGGTGAGGACGGTGTCGCGCGTCCAACGCCGCGAAATAGAAGTACGCGCCCAGGCAAAGGATCGGCTTGTCACCACCCAGGTACTCCCACAGGGTGGCGCGCCGGTGATTGATCTGGATGTAGGCGCGCTCCACGGCCACCACCTGGCCGAGCCGCGGCCGCACGGCGCTGCCCCACGTGACGCGCGTGTACGCCTCGCCGTCGCGAGGCGCCCAAGTGTAGACCGCGTTGCCCAGCCCGGCGAGCACCGGGTGCGAGCGGAACGCCGCGTGCCCGCGGAGGCGTGGCCCCCCCGCGAACGGGGGAAAGCGATGGAGGTCGTCCGTCTCGTCGCTCCATAAATGGCGGCCGGCCTCGTTCGGCTCGATCTCGTCGAGCTCGAGCTCAGGAGCGAGTGCCGTGGCGCCCAGGCTGAGGAGGAGGCCACCGCCGGCGGCGATGTGGGAACGGAGCGCTATGCGCGCCCGGTCCGGCAGCCGCGGGCGCGGCTCCACGGTGTGAATCCAGACCAGAGCGGTGCGGGGGAGAGCGCCCGGACGCAGCGCCGAGAGGGTGGTCTCGATCGGGTCCACGCCGCTCACTGTGCCGAGCCAGGCGTACGCCGCCCGCTCCTCCGCGCTGATCCCCGCACGCACGAAGACGACGGTCAGCCCGCGAAGGCGCATGGGCGCTCCAGCGCTCCGCATAGCGGACGAGCAGCAGGTAAGACAGGTAAGAGAGGATGAGCCCTGCGTCGAGGTCGGCCGCTGGCCGTCGGCACTCGAGGCGGTCGGTGACCGGGGTGAGGGATACTCCCCACGGGCGAAGGTCCGTCGCAGATCATCGGTGGCAGCCGGACCGCGCAACGTAGCGGGCGCCCACGGGGGGTGTCCAGGGAAGGCGCATCCCTGAGGCGGCTCAATCCTACGACCGGCCCGACCTCCCGACGGATTGCTGCCCCCGTTCCGGGTCGGTCCCGCGGGTCACGTCGTCGCCGGATGTGCCAGCAACCGACCCGCCACGACGCCGGAGGCGGCGGTCAGCAGCGCCACCAGAACGATGGTCGGTCGGAACCCCACGAGATCGGCCAGGAATCCACCAAGCAGGGCCCCGCTGGGATAGCCCAGGTCACGCCAGAGGCGGTAGACCCCCACGGCGCCCGCCCGGTCCTGGGGCCGAACCAGATCACTCACTTGGGCGATGAGGGTCGGGTAGACCGCCGCCGTGCCCAGCCCCAGAAGCGCGGCCGCGAATACCCAGGCCGAGAGTTCGCTCGAGAGGGCGAACAAGGCCAGCGCCACGGCCTGGACGAACATCCCGCCGGCAATGAACGGACGGCGCCCCCAGCGGTCGGATACCGTTCCGGCCAGGAGCTGCGCCGCCGCCCACACGCCCGGGTACAGCCCCGCCAGCCAGCCGATCTCGCGCAGCCCCAGGCCGCCGGCGGCGAAGTAGAGCGGCAGGAGGCCCCACGCGACGCCGTCATTGAGGTTATTCACGAAGCCGGCTTGGTTCGCCGCAAAGAGCGGCCGGCGGCTCCAGCTCGCGTGGCGCAGCCGCTCGACGAATGACCGCGGCAGCGCGGCGGCGCCCACGGGTTCGCGACCGATCCACTCGTCGTGCTCGCGCGCCACGTGCGCCGCGGTGTCCCGAACGACGAGGGAAAGGCCGAGCCCCGAGATGGCGGCAGCCACGCCGATGAGGTATGGTGCCGGCCGCGGGCCGTACGCCGACGCCAGATAGCCGGCGCCCAGCGCCGCCAGCGAGACCGCGAGGTAGCCGGCGAACTCGTTGAGCCCCATGGCGAGCCCGCGCCGCGCCGGACCCACCAGGTCGATCTTCATGATCACCGTTGCCGACCACGCGAGCCCCTGGTTCACCCCCAGCAGAACGTTCGCCACGTTCACCCAGGCCCATGACGGCGCCCAGGCCAGAAGGAACGGCACCGGCAGCCCGAAGAGCCAGCCCAGCAGCAGGATCCGCCGCCGTCCCACCCGCCCCGCCAGGTCCCCCGCGACCAGGTTCGCAGCCGCCTTCGTGAGCCCGAAAGGCACCAGAAAACTGAGCGTGGCGGCCGCCGAGGCAATGCCGAACTCGGACTCCGCCAGCACGGGAAGCGCCGAGCGCTCCACGCCCACCATGGCGCCCACGAAGGCGTTCACGATCACGAGGAGCGCGAACTGCCCCGCGTTCGCCCGGAGCCCGAGGCGCACGGAACCGGGCTCCCGCACCCCCTCCGCACCCGCCCGTTGCGCGCTCCGCCGCGGGCTCGCGACCCTCCGGGACCGATCCTCAGCCACCGCTCAGATTCCGGGCCTTGATCGCATGGAAGTTCTCCGGGAGCGGCGGGAGATCCCGGGTCTGGAATGCCACGAAGTCGTCCACTGCCAGCCGGACCGTGCGATTGCGCCGCCACTCCCGTCCCAGGGTCGATACCGTCTTGCCGTCCATGCCGCGCCCGCACACCGAGCCCGCGTAGTGCCCCGGATAAACCTCGATCCACTCCGGCAGCTCCATGAGACGCTCGAGGCTCCCGTGGAGTTGCCGGGCCCGGGCGGCAAGCTCGGCGGAGCTCACCTCCTGAAGCGCTAGGTCGACCCGACCCACGTCCCCCACGAATAGCGTGTCTCCGGTCAGCAGGAACCAGTCATCCACCAGGAACGTGAGGTGCTCGGGCGTGTGACCCGGCGTGTGAATAGCCCGGATCCGACGGTTCCCCACCTCGAGCACGCTCCCGTCCTCGAGGGTCACGTGGTCGAAGGACACGGCGGCCCCAGGACCCAGGTACAGAGGCGTACCCGCCACCGAGGCGAGCTCGCGCGCCGCCGACACGTGGTCCGCGTGAATGTGCGTGTCGATGACTCCGGCGACCACCATGCCGTTCTCCCGCACCCGGTCCGTATAGGACGTCGGCTCACCCTGCGGGTCCACCACCACGCACTGACCCAGGGTGGGGCAGCCCACCAGATAGGACGCGCACGCCCTCTCCTCGTGTAGAACCTGCCGGAAATACATGGCCGCTTCCCTCCGGTGGGATGAATAGCTGCCCGTCCGCGTGATAGATCGGGGCTGACAGATTTTTATTCAATAGAATAATTGAATAAAATCACGATGTAAACAGCCACCGGGAACAGCCACCGGGAACAGGGCCTGCTGGCAACGGCCACCTGGGACAGCGACGGAAGCCGAGAACACAAACCAGAAGCCAAACTGGCCAGGAGGCTGGGACTGGCCGGAGCGCAGGGGCGTCCGGGGGCGTCCCCGAAGGCAGCAGTCAGCGGGGGGGCGAGGCGTCGGGAAGCTCACCGGTAGCCACGGGGAGGCCGGCGGCGCGCCAGTCGGGGAGGCCGTCCTTCAGGCGGCGGGCGGAGAAGCCGTGGGCCCTGAGGAGGGCCACGGCCTCGTCGGCGAACACGCAATAACGCCCGCGGCAGTAAGCGACGACGTCGGCATCGGCTGGGAGCTGGCCGAGGTAGTCCTCCAGCCTGCTCACGGGGACTGACCGGGCGCCCGGGATGTGGGCGGCGAGGTATTCGTCCTCCGGGCGGACATCGAGGACTACCACTTTTCCCTCTCGCGTGCGCTGGAGGAGCTCCTCGGCGCCCAAGGCCTCGAGCTTGTCGCGGTCGCCCAGGTATGTGGAGACCACCCGATCCAGCTCCGCCAGTCGCTCTTCTGCCAGGTCACGAATGACCTGGAGCGCCCGGTAGACGAACTCGTCCGCCATCCGGTAGTACGCGTACACGCTCTCGCGCCGCACTTCTACGAGCCCTGCGTGGCGCAGTGCCTGGAGGTGCTGGGACGTGTTCGCCACCGACATCCCGGTCTCCCAGGCGAGCTCTTCCACGGTGCGCTCGGACTGGGCCAGGAGATCGAGGAGCTCCAGCCGCCGCGCGTTTGCCAGCGCCTTGGCAATGCGGCCAAATAGCTGGAAGAGCTTGGACTTGAACATGCGGTGCTGTACTGGGTCCATGATTCAATAAATTGCTTGAACCTGTACCACCCTGTCAAGGCGGGGGGCAGGGGCGGGCGAAGGCGGGCCAGAAGCGGGCTCTCGGCGGCGGCAAGAACGCTCGCCGCCTTCCCTGACCTTCCGGGACCTCCGCGCAGCGGTGCTTGCCGCCCGCTTCGAGGCGGCGCATGATTGGAAGTCGAAGGTACTTCCTTTCCATACCGCCGGGGGTGGAGCATGGGTCAGGGGATTTATGGTCAAGGTGCGGTGTCGGCGGCTCATCGCCTGCTTCGCGTCCTGCTGCTGCCATTCCTTCTCGTAGCGCTCGGCGGGCTCGTCGTGCAGCACGGTGAGGCGCACGCGCAGGGATCCGTTGTCTATGACCCTTCGCTCTATCAGGCGCTGCGTTATCGGCTCGTGGGACCCGAGCGCGGCGGCCGCTCGACCGCGGTGGCCGGCGTGAGCGGCGAGCGCGGCACCTTCTACATGGGTGCCACGGGAGGGGGCGTCTGGAAGACGACCGATGGAGGAGAGAGCTGGTTCAACGTGAGCGACGGGTTCTTCGAGGCCGGCTCGATCGGGGCCGTCGCGGTGGCCGAGTCTGATCCCAACGTCGTCTACGCCGGCACCGGCACGGCGTGTCCGCGCACCATCGTCTCGGTCGGCGTGGGCGTGTACAGGTCAACGGACGCAGGGAAGAGCTGGCAGCACGCGGGTCTGCGCGACGCGGGCCAGATCGGGCGCATTCGCGTGCATCCGACCGACCCCGAGGTGGTCTACGTGGCGGCGCTGGGGCACATCTTCGGGCGCAACGTGGAGCGCGGCGTGTTTCGCTCGAAGAACGGAGGCAGGAGCTGGGAGAAGGTCCTCTTCATCAGTGACTCGGTCGGGGTCTTCGATCTCGCGATGGATCCGACGAACCCGCGGATTCTCTATGCGGCGGCGTGGCGGGTCGAGCGCAAGCCGTGGGTCATCATCAGTGGCCCGGGCGGCGGGATCTACAAGACCACCGACGGTGGCGATACGTGGGTGAAGCTGACGAACGGTCTGCCGGACGGCCCGATCGGCAAGGTTGCCGTCACCGTTTCAGCGGCCAGCCCGAACCGGGTCTGGGCGATCGTCGAGGCGGAATACAGGCAGGGCGGCGTGTTCCGGTCCGACGACGGAGGCGCGAGCTGGCGCCGGGTCAACGGCGAACGGAGGCTCCTGCAGCGTCCATGGTACTACATCCACATTTTCGCCGACCCGGTGGACGAGAACACGGTGTACGTTCTCAACACCGCGCTTTACAAGTCGGTGGACGGCGGGCGGACGTTCCCCGAGACGCTCCGCGGCACGCACGGTGACTTCCATGACCTGTGGCTTGACCCCGCGGACCCCCAGGTCATGATCACCGCGAACGACGGCGGCGCGGCCGTCTCGTACAACGGCGGAAGGTCCTGGTCGACCCAGCTCAACCAGCCCACCGCTGAGATCTACCGGGTCGCCGTGGACCACCAGTTCCCCTACCGGGTCTACGGCGCGCAGCAGGACAACAGCACGATCTCGTTGCCCAGCCGCGAGCTGTTCGGGATCACGCCTACGGAGCACTGGTACTCTGTGGCGGGCTGCGAGAGCGGGCACATCGCGGTTCATCCGAGGGATCCCCGCGTCGTCTACGGCACGTGCTACCGC
This sequence comes from Gemmatimonadota bacterium, assembly GCA_016209885.1. GTDB lineage: Bacteria > Gemmatimonadota > Gemmatimonadetes > Longimicrobiales > Gaopeijiaceae > JACQVF01. The sequence continues at coordinate 58,577 of JACQVF010000107.1, forward strand.
GGCCTGCTGGAGCGGTACGACCGCGCGACCGGAGAGCGGCGCAACATCATGGTCTACCCGGAGGACGGCTGGGGGCACGCGCCGCGCGACCTCCGCTACCGCTTCCAGTGGAACAGCCCGGTGCGCGTGTCGCCTCACGACCCGAGCACGATCTACCACACGTCGAACTACGTGCACCGCTCGACGGACGAGGGGCAGACGTGGGAGGTCGTGAGCCCCGACCTGACCCGCGACGACGAGAGCAAGCAGGACCACGGCGGCGGGCCCATCACGCGCGACTCCGGGAGCAACGAGACCTACGGCGACATCTTCGCCTTCGAGGTCTCGCCGTTCGAGGAAGGGGTGCTCTGGGCCGGCAGCGACGATGGGCTCGTGCACCTCTCGCGCGACAACGGGAAGACCTGGCGCAACGTCACCTCCAAGGGCATGCCGGAGTGGGGCACCGTCAACGCCATCGAGGTCTCGGCGCACGGCCGCGGGCGCGCGTTCATCGCGGTGTACCGTTACAAGCTCGACGACTTCAAGCCGTACATCTTCCGCACCACCGACTATGGCGAGAGCTGGCAGCTTCTGACGGACGGCACGAACGGCATCCCGGCGAACCATCCGGTGCGCGTCGTGCGCGAGGACCCGGAACGCCAGGGGCTGCTGTACGCCGGCACCGAGTTCGGCATGTTCGTGTCCTTCGACGACGGGAGGCGCTGGCAGAGCCTGCAGCTCAACCTGCCGGTCACGCCCGTCACGGACCTGGCTGTTCACGAAAAGGAGCTGGTGGTCTCCACGCAGGGTCGCTCGATCTGGATCCTCGATGACCTGACGCCGCTCCACCAGCTCGGCGCCGAGGTGCCCTCCGCGCGCGCCCACCTGTTCAAGCCGCGCGCGGCGCACCGGATGGCGGGTGGCGCGGGGCCCGCGGCCGGCGGCGCGCAGATCTTCTACACCCTGGCCGAGCAGCCGGAGGGCGAGGCCACGCTCGAGATCCTGGATGGCTCGGGCAAGCGGGTGCGGCGCTTCACTTCGAAGCGCTCGACAGACGCGACGGGCGAGGAGGCTCGGCTGCCGGCGGAGGCCGGCCTCAACCGGCTCGAGTGGGACCTGCGCTACCCCGGGCCGCGGGTGCTGCCGGAGATCGCCCTGCGCTATGAGCTGCGCGGCCCCGCGGCGGTCCCGGGCACCTACCAGGTACGCCTCACGGTGGACGGCCAGAGCTGCACCGAGGAGCTCGAGGTGCTCAAGGATCCGCGGCTGGGGACGACGCCGGCCGACTTCCAGGCGCAGTTCGAGCTGCTGACTGAGATCCGCGATGCGCTCTCGCAGACGCACGACGCGATCCGGCGGATCCGCGACCTCCGCACCCAGGTAAGCGACCTGGCCCGGCGCGGCGGCGCGAGCGACGTCTCCCGGGAGGCGGAGCGGATCACAGAGCGGCTCTCGGCCGTCGAGGAGGATCTGACCAATCCTAAGATCGAGGCGGAGCAGGACGGGTTCAACTTCACGCCCAAGCTCGATTCACAGTTCACTTTCATGATCAGCCTGGTGGTGGACGGGAGCGACTCGAAGCCGACCGACTCGTCGTACGAGCGGTTCCGGGAGCTGAAGACCGAGCTCGCCGGGCACCTCGAGCGGCTCGAGGAGGTCATCCGCACCGACATCGCCAGCTTCAACACGTTGCTGCGGGACAAGGGCCTGACGGGCGTCATCGTCCCGAGGAGGGCCTCGTAGCCTTTGGCGTCGATCACCGGGCAGAGTGGGACCGGGAGCGCGCGTGCTTCCGGTCCCCCAAGACCGCTCCCACCTCCTATCGTGTAGCGCCCTGGTAGAGCGGCGGCCTGCTCAAGCCAGGCAGTCCAGGCTCCCTCTCGAGTGTGCACCGTTCTGTCCCCTGGCGCTTGCCTGAGCGAGGCCCTACCCTGCGCCATGATGACGCCCTGGGTGAAGCGGCTGATCCTGGCCAGCGTCGCGATGTTCATTGTGATGATGGCGTATCCGCCGGTGACGCGATCGCTCATCCTCGTCCCGGCGCTGGTGGTCGTGCGCCCGTGGACAGTCGTCACGTACATGTTCCTGCACGCGGGCCTGCTCCACCTCCTCTTCAACATGATCGGCCTGCTCTTCTTCGGGCCGCGCCTCGAGGCGCGGCTCGGCGGGCGCCACTTCCTGGGGTTGTATCTCGTGAGCGGGCTCACGGGCGCGCTCCTCTCCGTGTTCGCACCCCACGCCCGCATCGTCGGAGCGTCAGGTGCGGTCTTCGGGGTGCTCCTCGGGTTCGCGCGGTACTGGCCCCACGAGCGGATCCATATCTGGGGCGTACTCCCCATCGAGGCGCGCTGGCTCGTGGTGATTCTCACGGTGCTCGCACTCTGGGGCGGCATTACGGGGTCGCAGGGCGGCGTCGCCCATTTCGCTCATCTCGGCGGATTCGCTGGCGGGTACCTCTACCTGCAGTGGCGGGAGCGCACCTCGCCGGCCGTGCGGTTCCGGGCGCAGGTGGCGCCGGCGCCGAAGAAGATGTCGAGCGGCGACGTGGAACGGTGGCGCAAGGTGGACCTGGAGGCACTGCACCCGGTCAACCGGGAGGAGTACGAACGCCTTCTCCGGAAGGTCGAATCCCACGGCGCCGGCTTGCTCACTCCGTCCGAGCGCGCGTTCCTGGACCGCTTCGCGCCCGGATGAAGCGGCGGGGCGGGGTGCCCCCCCCGGCTGGAGGTCTGCGCGGGGGCGGGAGCTGCGGCTTCGCTCATTCCTTGGAACGTAACACCGATGGGACGCGGCGAGGGGCAACCCTGTTGATTTTTCTCCCGTTGATTTTGCTATCGTCTATGGTTCGGGCCGCTGCTGCTGAAGCTGGCGCAGCATCTCGCCCATGCGATCGATCTCCGTGCGCAGCCGCTCGTACTGCTCCTGCATGCGGCGCAGCAACTCGTCGCCGGCGACGGGCGTCGCCGCGGGCGGCGGCGCCGGTGCGTCCGGGTCCTGGATCGGCGAAGGCGGCATCACGCCGAATAGCACGGCGAGTGACTCGTCCAACGTCTCCTCCATCACGACCTGGTTCTCGTAGGCGACGATCACCCGCTTGAGCTCCGGGATGCGCCCGCCCTCCGCGCGCAGGTACAGCGGCTGCACGTAGATCAGCGCTTCCTCGATCGGGATGACGAGCAGCTCGCCGCGAATGACCTCGGAGCCGCGCTGGTCCCAGAGCGAGATCTGCCGCGCGATCTCCGTGTCCTGGTTGATCCGGTTCATGATCTGCCGCGGCCCGAACACGAGGCTTTGCCGCGGGAACCGGTAGACGCGCAGCCGGCCGTACTGCTGGCCGTCGTTGCGCGCGACCATCCACGCGCCGAGGTTGTCCCTGCCGCGCGGCGTGAACTGCGTCATGAAGATGAACTCGGCCTCGTCTTCATCGGGCAGCCGCATGATGATGCGGCGCATGAACGGCTCGCGGCGCTCCGCCCCGAGCATGGGAATCTCCCACTGGTCCTCGCGGTGGTAGAACGTCTCCGCGTCGCGCATGTGGTAGGTCGTGTAGAGCGCGGTCTGGATGCGGTACAGGTCCTCCGGATAGCGCAGATGCGCGCGCAGGTCCGCCGACATCGCGTCCAGCGGCTGGAAGATGCCGGGAAAGACGCGGTTCAGCGTTTGCACCAGCGGGTCCGTCGGATCGGCGATGTACGCGCGCACATCGCCATGATATGCATCGATCACGATCTTCACGCTGTTGCGCATGTAGCTGGTGCCGTCGGGTAGTGGTTCGGAGTAGGGGTAGCGGGTGCTAGACGTGTACGCGTCCAGGATCCAGACCAGCTCGCCCGCGTCCGTTATCACCATGTACGCGTCCTGGTCGAAGCGCAGGAACGGCAGCGCCATGCGCGCGCGGCGGTTGATGTTGCGATAGTATAGGACCCGGCTGTCACGCGTGATGTCCTGTGACAGCAGCGCGGTCAGCGCGCCGAACCGCGAGGCCAGCATCGCGCGGCGCGCAAGGCGGCCCACGCGCACGCCGCCGCGGCCTTCGTACGCGCTGAACACGTTTTCGGCGCCGGCCGGATAGTCGAACTCGCGGCGGCGCGTACCGACGTACACGAAGTTGTCCGTCAGCTCGCCGTAGTAGATCTGTGGCAGCGTGACGTGGAGGTCCACGCTCGAAACGGGCGGCAGGTCCTTGATGAACAGGATAGGCAGCCCCTCGGTCGTGACCTGGTTGACCGGCGCGAGCGTGACGCCCATCCCATGCGTGAACGTGAGGTGCTCGTTGATGAACGTACGCGTCGGCAGCGACGCCGGGTTCAGCTCGCGCGGCGAGAGCAGCACCTGCCGGTACCGGCCGTCGATCCAGTAGCGGTCGTCGTCTACGGCAACGAAGTCGTAGTACGTCCGGATCTCCTGGAGCTGCCCGAACGTCTGGAGCAGCGGGTCGCGGTCCCACAGCCGCACGTTCTCGATGGTCGGCGCGTTGGCGCGCACGTCATCCAGGGTAAGCCGCGCATCGCCGCTCAGGTCCCGTTCCTCAACGTCGTCGAGCCCCCAGGCCAGCCGCGTGGCGTTGACGTGACGTTCGAGCTGCGGCGCCTCGCGCGTCAGCTCGGTCGGTACGACGACCAGCCGCTGGACCAGCGCGGGCACGCCGAGTACGCCCACCACCGCGACGGCGATGAACGCGCCGCCGGCGAGCAGTGCGTGCCATGCCGTCCTCCCGCGCGCCGCGCCCAGCAGCACGAACGTCGCGCACAGGAACGCGACGACCGCGAGCACGCGCAGCGCCGGCAGCCGCGCGTGCAGGTCAGCGTAGCTCGCGCCGACCATCGGCCCCGTGCGCGAGTACAGCAGGTCCGGGATCTGCACGAACCAGATCTGCATGCCGACGAGCGCAAACGCGATGGCGAGCAGCCCGCCGATGTGCCAGCCCGCCGACAGCTCCAGCCGCATCCGCGGCGGGGGCAGAATCAGGTCGCCGCGCAGCACGTAGAGCGGCACGACCATCAGCAATGCGAGCACCGCGAGCGCGAGCAGCAGCGCCAGCGCGCCGGACAGCACGGGCAGCGTGAAAACGTAGAACGCGATGTCGCGACCGAACACCGGATCCGTCGTCCCGAACGGCGTGCGCTGCACGAACTGGAGCGCGGCCAGCCAGCCCCGCGATGCCGTGGTCGCGACCAGCAGCGCGAGCACGGCAGAGACGGGCAGCGCCAGCCGCCGCACCGACTGCGTGATGTCCACCGGCCGCGTCTGCTGCGACAGGCGCACGAACATCGGGTGTGGCACCACGTCCCGCTGCGCGTGCCGCAGGTTCCAGTAGAGGAAGCCGAACGCGAGCCCGATCACGGCCGTGAACAGCGCGAGCCGCGCGGTCACGCCCGTCAGGAACACGCCCTCGTAGCCGATCTCGCCGTACCACAGCCAGTCCGTATAAAGCTGCACGGCGCGGGGCACGAACGTGAGGAGGAGAAACGCTCCGAGGAGGACCAGGATCAGCGGCAAGCGCAAGCGCATGATATTGTCAAGCTACTCGCCAGGCGCGGCCGGGGCAACGCGGCGTCAAGGCGGCGGGCGAGGCGAGGTCGGGCGAGGGCCGGGAGTCAGGGGGTTCCGGTCCTGAAGATGCGGGCACCGGGATGAAAGGAGAGCCAGGCCCTGCGGTACACCATCTGGCCCGGCACCAGCTCACCGTGCCGGGTCTCCATCCAGGCGACCACTCCTTCGGGGTCGTACCGGATCCGTCGGTTGCCGTCGCTGATCTCCAGCCCCTCTTCCGCTCCAGCCTCCTCAAGCTCGGTGAGGGGAAGGAACCACGTACGGTCGTCCAGCGTGATGCCGAGGCCCAGGGGCTGCTGGTCGTGGGTCCGGCCGGTACGCCGGCCCGGGAGACCAATTTGGCAACACGCACGGGATGATTGTCGCCGGCGTGAGCGCGACCGGGCAAATCATCCGGCAAATCAGGGCGCTCGAATCACGCGATTGGACGGTGCTGCACGTCATTGGCGGCTACGGCTGCACGAAAGCGCTGATCGAGGAAAACGAGATCGGCCCGTCGGGAATCCCCGATGGCGAGTGGTCGGACGGCATCTCGCACGGCTGCAACGACAGCGTTGCGCGCAAGAACACCATCACGGATGCCACTGATGTCGGGCTCGTGATTTTCGGCGCGGAGGGCTCCGTCGTCGAAGACAATGTCATCCGCGCGCGCAGCCGCACGCTGCTGACCGGCATCGGCATGGCGGACATCCTTGGCTACGGTGGCAACTTCACTAACGTGCGGGTCCGCCGGAACGTCATCGACGCGCAAGGCGCCACGATTCGCGTCGGTATGTTGCTGGGTCACCGAGTATTCGTCTGCATGCCGGACTCGATGGTCGCGCAGGAGCCGCTTCTCTACGGCGCGATCATCACCGACAATCGCCTGGAAGGCGATCACATGCAGTACGGCTTCGCTGTCGATGGCGTGAGGGATTGGACTGTGACCGGCAACATCGACAACGCCAAACACTCGGGGACACCGGGCCTCGCCTGCAACGGCCAGATGCCCTCGCCGCCGGCCGGATTTCAGAAATACTCGCCACGCGCGAGCGGTCAATTCCAGGCCGGGTTTAGGGAAGCCTACCTCCATGGTGCCCTGCACTCGGTCATGCCGCCGCGTTTCCAGGTCCCACTTGAGCGTCATCGGAACTGCGCGTTTGTGCAGCTCACATCCACGGAGGTGTATATGCGAATCAGACCGGCGAAAGGGGTACTCCCCGTCCTGCTCTTGCTGGCATGCAGCGATCACGAGAGTCGTACGAACCCAGTGGTAGCGCCGACCGCGCGGCGGTAATCGTCGACGTCGCCACCCACGCCTACTTCCATTTTCTGCCACCTCTCGGCAACCAGGTGCAGCCGGTCGGCGAGCTGGACGCAACGCTCATCGGTGACCTCGCCGTGGAGATCTGCGAGTGGAAAGGCACCGGCTGCGGCACGCGCGTCGGCTGCCTCACGGCGCGAAGCCATGGGGCGGAGCGGCTGCGCATCGAGCACGACGACATCGATCACTACCACGCCAACTGGCGTGTGGCGGCAACGCTTTCCGAGCAGGTGAGCTAGGCAATGTCCCTTACGCTGTTGAAATTGAGCAGCGGAACACGACGCTCTCACGCTGCGACGTCACTGCTGTCAGGAAAGACGCCCTCGAGTGTGGCGCCATGTTTCTCGAGCGCGGCCAGGAGCTTGGCCATTTGACGGTAGCCCTTGAGCCGACGGAATCCACGTTCGGCTTCCAGCACGCCAGCAGCGCTCCAGCGCAGGATCATCTGGCCACTCCTCCAGCGCTTCACACGACCTGACAACTGCCGTACCTGCCCGATGAGGTTTTCGATCACGTTGGTCGTCGAGAGTGTGCGCTCCAGCAGCGAACCCCCCAGCCCCAGACGCTTGATCGTCAGCAGCTCCTCCAGCCCTCCGCGCAGCGAGGCGGCCGCTCCCGGGTGCTGCTCCTCCAGGCTCCGGCCCAGGTTCTCCAGCAGGCGCTTCGCCCGGTCATGATCCTCTCTCTTGAACGCGTCGCTCAGCGCGCGCTTCACCGACTCCCGCTTGCTCTGCGGCAAGGCGTCCAGCACGTTGCGCTTCTTGTGCTCCTGACACCGCTGGATCAGCGCGCGCTTCCCAAACACCGTGCGCACCGCCCGGTACAGCGCTTTGCTGCCATCCATCACCACCAGGATCGGCTGATCCGTGCGCAGTCCCCGCTCCTCCAGATCGTCCAGCAAGGCCGTGCACGTCGCCTTCGTTTCCGTCGCACCTTCCCACAACCCGAGGGCATGCTTCTCCCCCTCACGATCCACCCCGACTGCCACCACGATGACGTGCTCGCCCGCGTAGTGCACCCCATCGAGCATCAGCACGGCCAGATCCAGGCCCGACAGATCACGCTCCAGCAGGTCTGCCAGCTTCTTTCGCGTCCCACGCACGAAACGCCGGCTCACCGCGCTCCGGCTGGTGCCCCGACTCGCGACCCCTGCCGGCAGCTCCTCCAGCGAGCGGCGCTACTTCCGTGTCGAGACCCCGACCCGCATCTGCTCGATCGCGCGCTCCTCCAGCGGATCCTCCACCGCCCATTCCGCCCAGCTTGGCAGTACGACCTCTTCCCCCACGGTCCTCCGCACGCGCGGCCGGTTCACGCTCACCCGCCGCCCGCCCAGCACCAGCGAGCTGCGGACGTGGCCGCTCCGGTACGCTGAGCGCTCCTGTGCGTGCCGATAGCGCGGACCGCACACCTGGGCCCGTTCCGCCTCCAGCACCTCCATCACGTACGCCAGTCCCGAGATCACCACCGTCTCGTACAACGTCTCCCTGATCAGCTTCCCCAGGGCCAGCTTCAGCTGCGACGCCGACGCCCGTTGCCCCTTGGCCTTCCTCGTGCAATTCTTCCTCATGGTGGCTCCTCCGGTTGTTCCTTCTTGCCCACCCGAATCTTTGCATTCGGGCGCAGGAGCCGCCACCCAATTTCAACAATCTACGGGACATCCCCGGTGGACGCATTGTGCCCGAGGTTAACGGGTTGCAGTCGAGGGGGCTGTGGGAGGGGCTGCATTCGCTGCAGCGGGAACAGGCGAGACGAAGGGGGGGACATGAGCACGACAAGAGTCCTGTACTTCGGCATGGCGGTCGGCTGCGCCGCGCTCCTGGCGGCGCCCCTGGCCCGAATGAACGCCTGCCAGCTCACTGGTCAAACGGTCCCCATCGACGACGACGACCTCGGGGGAGTGGTCACCGGCCCGAACGGGCCGGAAGCGGGGGTCTGGGTCATCGCGGAGACGACCGACCTGCCCACGAGGTTCGTCAAGATCGTGGTGACCGATGAGCAGGGACGCTACCTGGTACCCGACCTCCCGAAAGCGAGCTACAAGGTGTGGGTGCGCGGGTACGGGCTGGTCGATTCGCCGGAGGTTCGGGCCGCGCCGGGCAGGATTCTGAACCTGACCGCAATCGCGGCGCCCGATCCACGCGTGGCGGCGGAATACTATCCTGCCGGCTATTGGTTCTCCCTGCTCGGCGTGCCGGCCAAGAGCGAGTTCCCGGGCACCGGGGCCGAGGGGAACGGCATTTCACCAAACATGAAAAACCAGGCCGAGTGGCTGAGGATCCTCAAGTCCGGGACTTGCTGGGCTTGTCATCAAATCGGCAACAAGGCGATGCGGGAGATCCCACCCGCCCTGGGCCATTTCGATTCCTCGGTGGCCGCGTGGGACCGGCGGATACAGTCCGGACAGGCCGGCGGCCAGATGAGCGGTGGCCTCAACCAGCTTGGCCGGCAGCGGGCGCTGGCAATGTTCGCGGAGTGGAGCGATCGGATCGCCGCCGGCGAAGTGCCACCGCCGCCGCCCCGGCCCGAGGGCGTGGAGCGCAACGTCGTCATCACTCAGTGGGACTGGGCCGACCCGAAGGCATATCTCCACGATGAGGTCTCGACTGACCGGCGCAGTCCCACGATCAACGGCAACGGCCTGATCTATGGGGTTCTGGAGCTCAGCGCGGACTACCTGCCCGTTCTGGATCCAGTGCGCCACACGGCGAGCCAGGTGAAGTTGACGGTGCGCGATCCGAACACGCGACGGGCCGCTGCGCCGACGATGCCACAGCCGTCGCCGTACTGGGGCGATGAAGCCATCTGGACCAGCAAGAACAACGCGCACAATCCGATGTTCGATGAGAGGGGCCGGGTCTGGCTCACCTCGACCGTGCGCCCACCGGACAACCCGGACTTCTGCAAAGAGGGGTCGAGCCATCCTTCGGCGAAGCTGTTCCCGACCACCCGCGCCAGCCGCCACCTCGCCGTGTACGATCCAAAGACCGGGCAGCTCACGCATATCAGCACGTGCTTCAGCACGCACCACCTCATGTTCGCTGAAGATGCCAACAACACGCTCTGGACGAGCGGCGGCGGGCAGGTGGTCGGCTGGTTGAACACGAGGATGTTCGACGAGACCGGCGATGAGGAGAGGTCGCAGGGCTGGACCGCGCTCGTCCTCGACACCAACGGCAACGGCGAGCGGGACGCGTACGTGGAGCCGGACCAGCCTGTCGATCCCACCAAAGACAAGCGGATCCTCGCCGGCTTCTACGGCGTTGCGCCGGCCCCGGACGGCTCGGTCTGGGGATCGTCGCTGGGCTTCCCTGGCGCCGTCGTCCGGCTGAATCCGGGGCCCAACCCGCCGGAGACGGCGCTGGCGGAGTTGTACGAGCTGCCGTTGAACGACCACGGGGCGCCCGTTCAAGGGTTCTCGCCGCGCGGAATGGATGTCGACCGGAGCGGCGTCGTCTGGACGGCGCTCGCGAGCGGACACCTCGCCAGCTTCGAGCGGCGCACGTGCAAGGGGCCGCTCAACGGGCCGACCGCGACGGGGCAGCACTGTCCCGAGGGCTGGACCTTCTATCCAGAGCCGTTGCCGCAGCTCGAGGGCGTGACGGACGCGGGCAGCGCCGAGGCCAGCTACTACACCTGGGTCGATCAGTTCGACACGTTCGGGCTGGGCAAGAACGTGCCGATCAACACCGGCAATGGGTCCGAAGGACTGCTGGTCCTGAAGGACGGGCGTTGGGTCGTTCTCCGCGTCCCCTATCCGCTGGGATTCTACACGAAGTGGCTGGATGGCCGGATCGACGATCCCAGTGCCGGCTGGAAGGGGAAGGGGCTGTGGGCGACCGTGAGCACCCGAGCGCCTTTTCACATGGAAGGCGGCAAAGGCACGACGAGCAAAGTGGTGAAGTTCCAGCTTCGCCCCGACCCGCTCGCGAGGTGAACGGCCTTCTAGCGATCGGTTGATCCGCCAGTAGGAATGCCCGCGGCTCAGCGGCAGGAGTCAGCCGGACGAGCGCTCGACAAGACGGGAGGTCAGACTCATGCGTCCCAAGATCCTTCTTCGCGGTTGTCTCGTGGTTGCGTTGGGCGGCTTGGCCGTAACGCCTGCTCGAAGCCGGTCCGCGGCGCAGGTGCCCGCTACGCCGCTACAGCGGCTGGTGCAGGCGGAGATCGAGCGGTTCCCCGGGAACGCGGGTATTCACGTAAAGCATCTCGAGACGGGCGAGGAGGCATCCGTCTCGGCGGACGCGCCGTTCAACAGCGCGAGCGTCATCAAGATTCCTGTGATGATCCTCGCGTACGAGTTGGCGAGCCGCGGCGAGCTCGACCTCGACGAGCGCGTGGAGATCAGGAAGGCAGATGTGCGCGGCGGATCGGGCATCTTCCGTTATCACGACCTGGGTCTCAATCCGACCGTCCGTGACGTGATCCGTCAGATGATCATCACCAGCGACAACACAGCCACCGATCTGGCCATCGCGAAGGTTGGCGGGGTTGCCGCGGTGAACCGCTGGCTCCGAGCGAACGGGTTCGAGCGGTCAACCCTGAACCAGACGATCTTCGAGACATTTCGCGCGCGGTACGAGGTCATGGATCCGAATCTTCGCAGTCTCACCCCGGAAGACCTTTACGCGATCCAGAGCAGCAATCCCGCATGGGCCACATCGCCTGGCCTCGTGGAGCGGGTCGTTGACCGGCTCAGGAGGCAACCGATGCAGGAAGAGTGGGATCGTCGCACGCGGGAGGATCCGCCGACCTGGTTGGGCGTCTTGACGCCGCGCGAGACCATCCGGATGCTCGAGGGCATCGAGCGGGGCACGTATGTGTCGAAGGCCGCCTGCGAAGAGATGAAAGCGATGTTACGCCAGCAACAGAGTGGGGCACGTCGGCTGCCGCATTACCTCAACGTGCCCGTCGGACACAAGACGGGTGATTTGCCCCCTATGGTGGCCAACGACGTCGGCATCCTATATGCCCGCTCGGGGCCGATCGTGGTGTCGTTCTTCAGCAACGCCATTCGTGGATCCTATGGTGAAGCGGAGGATCGAATCGGCGAGCTGGCCCGGCTGGTCGTCGTCTATTTCGACGGACGCAACTGAGTCGAAGCTTAGAGGGGTGACATCAGGATCACCTGTATCCTGCCGCCTGCAGCGAGAACGACTCCGCGTACAGGCGCACTACCTTCGGATATGCGACAACTCCTCGCCTACCTGCTCTTCGTGGGTGGCCGAATCGGGACGCTACCGCGATGAGTGATCCGCGGCCGACGTACCGCTCTCACTATCTGCCGCGCACCCGCCGCGGCCGAACCGCCGTGCTGGCGTTTCTGGTGCTCATGGCGCTGGCCCAGCCCCCGGCGGTGTACTGGCTCGCAAACCGGATCGATCCCTGGATCCTCGGGCTGCCGTTCCTCTACGCCTATCTCCTGGCTGTGTACCTGGGGCTCATCGCCGTGCTCGTATGGGCCGTGCTGCGAGAGCGGTAGGGAGAGCGGTGCGGAATCGGCGATCAGGGATTTGCGATTCGGGACCTGCATACCGGTCCCTGATCCTTGAGCCGCGCAAGCGGCACTTACTGCCTGCCGATCGCTAATCGCGAGCAGAGAGAGCGCCTCCGCAGCATGGAAACCTGGGTCATCGCCACCGGGCTCATCGCGGTCTACCTGCTGCTCACGATCGTGCTGGGGGTTTGGGCGGGGCGGCGGACCGCCGTGAATCTGGAGGATTTCCTGCTCTACGGACGGAAGGCCGGCTTTGTCGTCCTGTACCTCACCGTGGTGGCCACGTATCACTCGGCCTTCGCATTCCTCGGCTCGGGCGGCTTCTTCTACGCTCATGGCATCGGCTTCTGGGCCGCGGGGACGTGGACGATCCTCACAGGAGCGATCACGTACGTGCTGGGGAGCCGGATCTGGGCGCTGGGGAAGCGATTCCGCTACATCACGCCGGCGGACATGCTGGCGGACTTCTACGAGAGCGAGGCGGTGCGGGTCGTGACGGCGGTGGTCTCGGTCCTGTTCACGATCCTCTACATCCAGGTTCAGGCGCAGGGGCTGGGCTATATCATCAACGTGGCGTCGGGCGGCCGGATCTCGTTCGAGCTGGGAACGCTGATCCTGCTGGGCGTGGCGGCCGGCTATCTGGCGGTGGGTGGCGTGCGCGCCGTCTACTGGACGGACGTGCTCCAGGGGCTCTGGATGTACGTCGCGATCTGGGTCGGTGGCGTGGTGCTCGCGTACAAGTTGTTCGGTGGTCCGCTCGAGCTGTGGCGGCGCGTGGCCGCCGAACGCCCGGAGCTTCTCACGCTCCCGGGCCCGCGCGGCTTCTTCACGCCCGGGATGTGGCTGGGGATGACGGTCACGCTCTCGTTCGGGATCGTTCTGCAGCCTCACATCATGATTCGCTACTATACAGCGCTGTCCGGGCGGATCGTGAAATGGCTCGGCGCGACAACGCCCATCTACCTCATGACGCTCTATGTTCCCGCGGCGCTGGTGGGGCTGGGCGGTGCGCTGGCGCTGCCCGATCTCGCGGTCCCGGACCGCATCTTCCCGGAGCTCCTCTTCCGGCACGCGTCGCCCTGGCTCACGGGCCTGGTTCTGGCCGGCGCGACGGCGGCGGCCATGTCCACCCTGGATTCGATCCTCCACGCGAACATGACCGTGCTGACGCGAGATGTTTACCAGCGCTACCTCGTCCGCGTGGCGAGCCAGGCGCACTACATCTGGATCGGGCGTTTCATCGTCCTGCTCTTGCTCGCGGTGGGATACGTGCTTTCGCTAACCACCGTCGACTTCCTGGTGATCCTGGTGACGCTCTCCGGCTCGGGCGCGCTGCAACTCATGCCCGCGGTGCTGGGGGTGTGCTTTCCGACGCGGCGGCTCCTCACGCGCAGCGGGGTGCTGGCGGGGATCGCGGCGGGCCTGGCCGCGTTGTACCTGACGCTCGTGGTCGCGCCGCATCCGCTCGGACTCCACGGCGCGATCTGGTCGCTGCTGGTGAACTTCGTCGTGGCCGTCGCCGCGTCCCGCTTCACCCGGCCGCCCTCTCCCGCCACGGTGGCGCGCATCCACGGGGAGGTGGAGCGGTTCGTGCACGGTTCGGGGGAGGCGGCCGTCTGAGCCCCCCACCGCGAGGATCTCGAGGGTGGCGGTGCCCGCGCGCAATCCCGATATCGCTTACAGCCGAGCGGACTCCGGGAGAGCCCTGCTCGCCGCAACGCGGGGCTGCTTCCGGCCGCGCGGGTTCCTCAGTTCCCTCAGCTCGCGCGCAGGAGATCTCTCCGCCCCTCGATGGTGAGAAGCCTCTCCTTGTACTCGACGCCGCCCCCATAGCCGCCGAGAGATCCGTCGCTCCGCACGACGCGGTGGCAGGGGACGACGATGGCGACGGGGTTGCGGCCAAGGGCATTCCCCACCGCGCGCGCCGCGCTCGGCCTGGCGATCCGGCGCGCGAGCTCCGCGTACGGAACGACGTGGCCGAACTCGATGGTCCTCGCCTTCTCGAGGACACGTCGGTCGAAGGGGCTGAGCGTGCTCAGGTCCACGGGCAGGTCGAACTGCGACCTCGTGCCGCCGAAGTACTCGCGGAGCTCGCGCTCCGCCTCCGCCAGGGCGTGCGGATCGCGTACGACCGGCCGGCCGGGGAAGCGCCCTTCGAGTTCGCGGACGAAGCTGTCGGGTCCCCGCTGCTGCCAGGAGACGCGGGCGAGCCCCTTCTCGGTGGCGGCCACGTACATGGTGCCGAACGGCGTCGCGAAGCTGTGCCAGCGGACCACGTCGTCGGCGCAGCATGCGGGTAGCGCCACGCGCAGCGCCACGAACTCGGCCGCCTGTTCGCAGCACTCGTCGCACTCTGCCAGGTGCTCGGCGAACGCAAGCTCCTCCTCCTCGGGCAGGTCGCCGGCCACGTAGGCGAGGACCTGGTCCTCGGGGACGGGACAGGGGCTGCGGCTCATGGTTCGTACTCCTTCTTCCAGAGGTCGAAGAGCTCCTTGCGGAGCCGCTTCAGCCCGTGATAGACGTTGGCTCGCGCGCTCTCCTCGGAACAGGCGAGCTTCCGGGCGATGGTGGCGTAGTCGTCGCCGTCCACCCAGCGGAGCCAGAGGGCCTCTCGTTGCTTCCGAGGGAGGCGCGTGACGTGCTCCCGGATGCGCCGGCGCGCGCGTCTGTCCAGCCGGAGGAGGCGGGCGTCGGGCGGCGCGTCTTCGTCCTGGACGATGCGCGGGCCGCGGCCGTTCAGGGCTGCCCGCCGCCGCCCATCCCGGGCCAGCCGGTCGAGCGCGGCGTTCGTGGCCACGCGGAAGAGCCAGGCCCGTGCGTTCGAGCCGGGCCCGACCTCCGGAGGACGGCGAATTGCCGTGATCCAGAGCTGCTGGAGGATGTCCTCGGCGTCGTCGGCGTCGCCGAGCATTCGCCCGACGTGCCGTTTGAGCTCGGGGCCGTAGCGCGCCATCCACTCCGCCACGAGGGGCGAAGCGTCGGCGCGCTGCGGCTCGAGTGCCCCGCCGCTCACGCGAGAAACGTGGGGTGCCCGGTCAGTACCGCGCTCAGGTGCCCGAGCAGCGCGAGCGGGATACCCACGACCACGAGCACGAGGAACAGCGAGCTCTTCACGGTATCCAGAGCGATTTGGACCTTCTCCGACATGGCGGCCTCCGTGTGTTGAGTTCGTTTGCTGCCGATCCCTCTTCCTTCCTCGCCCTGTATAACGGCGCGAGCCGCCCGAACGTGAAAACAGCCGCTCGGGCGCGGAGGGACCGAAGGGGCCGCACCACCGAGAACATAGCAACATACATGGCGCGCGAGGGGAACACCTCCTTGCGCTGCCTCGAGGGGATAGGCGCGAGCCGCGCAGAGGCTCGGCGGGCGCGGTGCGGAGGACGCGTTGGCACGCGAGTTGGCAGAGTCGGCACGACAAGAGTCGGCACGAGACTCTTGACGAGGGGCGTGCGAGCGCGTAAGGTTGCTAGCGATGGCGGTCAGGTGAACCAGAGGGAAACGATGCGCAAGGTACACGTCCTCCTGCCGGCCAAGAAGAGCCCGAAGGCCAAGCCCGGCCAAGGTCGGGAGGGGCGTGTACTGGATTTCAGGTCCTAGCGAACGAACAGAAGCGGTTCCCCATACACGCGGCCTCCCGAACCCGGGCGGCCGTTTTCGTTTTTTGCGAAGCCGCTGTACCCGCTGTACCCGCCGGACGCGGCGGGCTAGGCGGGCGCTGCGGCGGAAGGAGAAAAGGGGAAGGCGATGCGGATCGCCCTCATCGGATACGGGCGCATGGGCCGTGCGGTGGAGGAGGCGGCGCGTGCGCGAGGCCACGAGGTGACGGTTCGGCTGCGGGCCGCCGACAACCCGGGAGCGCAGGCGATCACGGCCGAGGTGCTCTCGGGCGCGGAGGTGGCCATGGATTTCTCGCAGCCCGGCGCCGTGGTGGAGAACGTTGCCAAGGTTGCCGCCCTCGGGGTGGACGCGGTGGTGGGGACCACGGGCTGGTACGACCGGCTCGGCGAGGTAGAGGCGATGGTGCGGCGGGGAGAGATCGGGCTGGTGTACGCGCCCAACTTCTCGGTGGGCGTCCAGCTCTTCTTTCGTCTGGTCCGCGCAGCCGGGCGGCTCGTTCGCGTGCTCGACGACTACGATCCCTCAATCCTGGAGATTCACCACCGGCATAAGCGGGACCATCCGAGCGGAACGGCGCTGCGCCTGGCGGAGTTGCTGCTTGCGGAGGTCCCGCGGAAGAAGGCGTGGGTGCAGGCGCCGGGTGAGTCTCCTCGCGATCCAGCGATCCTCCAGGTCGCCTCCCTGCGGACGGGCGAGAACCCCGGCGTCCACGTGGTCGCGCTGGAGGGACCCGAGGACCGCGTCGAGTTGCGTCACGAGAGTCGCGGCCGCGGCGCCTACGCGCGCGGCGCCGTTGCGGCGGCGGAATGGGTCCGCGGCCGCACGGGGCTCTTCACCCTCGATGACATGTTGTCGGAAACCCTGGGCACGGAGGCGTAGCCATGGACGTGAGTCGATTCCGAGGTCTGGCGGTCGCGCTGGTCACCCCCTTCCGCGAGGACGGGAGCGTGGACCAGGAGGCCTTCGAAGAGCACGTGGAGGCGATGATCGCGGGAGGCGTGGACGTGCTGGTCCCCTGCGGCACGACGGGTGAGAGCGCCACCCTCGACGCCGCGGAGCAGCGAGCGCTGGTGCGCGCGGCCGTCCGCGTCGCCGCCGGCCGCGTGCCCGTCATGGCGGGGGCCGGAGCGAACGACACGAGGAAGGCGCTCGCCCTGGCCGGGGCGGCTGTCGAGGAAGGTGCGGACGCCCTGCTGGTGGTGTGCCCGTACTACAACAAGCCGACTCAGGAAGGGCTCTACCGTCATTTCGAGGCGATCGCCCGGAGCGTGGACGTGCCCGTTTGCGTGTACAACGTTCCCGGGCGCACAGCGTCGAACCTGCGGCCCGAGACGATGCTGCGGCTCGCGGAGCTGGAGAACATCTGCGGGATCAAGGAAGCCTCCGGCGATCTGGGGCAGGTCATGTCGCTCGTGCGGGATCTGCCACACGGCTTCCTGGTTCTTTCGGGCGACGACGAGCTGACGCTGCCCATCCTCGCCCTGGGCGGGGACGGCGTGATCTCGGTGATCGCGAACGAAGCGCCGGGCCCCATGGCGGAGCTGGTGCGGGCCGGGCTCGTTGGCGACTTCGAGAGCGCCCGCAGGATTCACTATCGTCTGCTCCCGCTCATGCGCGCCAACTTCGTGGAGTCGAACCCGATTCCGGTCAAGAGCGCGCTGGAGATGCTGGGACGGATGCGGGCCCACTTCCGTCTCCCCCTGACCCCGATCTCGGACGCGGGCGCGCGCACGCTGCGGGCGGCGCTCGAGGCGGCAGGCCTGGTCGTGCAAGAGCCGCTGGAAGCGGCGGGCATCCGGTGATGGAGGGACGCTCATCGCTCCAGGAGGCCATCGAGCGCTGGTCCGTCGAGACGCCGCCCTCGGACCCAGATGCTGCGCGCGCGGCAGTGGCGGAGCTCCTCCACGCGTTGAGCACCGGGGCGCTCCGCGCGGCAGAGCCGGCGGCAGACGGGGACTGGAAGGCGGTGGCGTGGGTGAAAGCCGGGATCCTCCTGGCGTTCCGGCTGGGAAGGATCCGGCGCTACGATGGCCAGCCTGCGGAGTACTTCGACCGGGACACGCTCCCTCTGCGGCGCACGGACGGCGTCCGCGAGAACGTCAGGATCGTGCCGGGCGGAAGCTCGGTGCGCGAAGGCGCCTACCTGGGCCCCGGCGTCGTGATCATGCCGCCCGCCTACGTGAACGTCGGCGCCTACGTGGGCGAAGCTACGATGATCGACTCGCATGCCCTGGTGGGCTCCTGCGCCCAGATCGGAGCGCGCGTGCACATCAGCGCCGGAGCCCAGATCGGCGGCGTTCTCGAGCCGGTGGGCGCGCGGCCGGTCATCGTCGAGGATGAAGTCCTGGTCGGTGGCAACGCCGGGATCTTCGAAGGGACGCTCGTGAGACGCCGCGCCGTCATTGGCCCCGGCGTCGCGCTCACCGCGTCGACCCCGCTGTATGACCTCGTTCACGGAACCGTCCAGCGGTCGGAACGCAACCACCCGCTCACCGTGCCGGAAGGAGCCGTGGTGGTGCCCGGCTCGCGCCCGGCCCCGGGCGCCTTCGCCGAGCGCCTCGGCCTCCACCTCTACGCGCCCCTCATCGTGAAGTACCGGGATCAGAAGACCGACGCGGCCACGGCGCTGGAATCGGCGCTCCGCTAGCGGAGCGCCTGCCAAGTGTTCTCGCACTTGTTGCATACGCCTTGCATACGTTCCGGAGCCGCGAGCCGCCCGGTCGTGGGGACCCGGCCGCTTCAGCACATCGGTGGTAGACCGGGCAGAGACCGCATGGCTGTGGCTAGGCTCCGCTTGCGCGGTCTGTGAGCCTCAGGCTCGGGCCCGCCGCGCGCAGTGCCCGCACTGGAAGTGGGGAACTGGCGGCCGCGGTTGGAATATCTATAATTATCCTTGTACGACCGGGTGGCCGCAGGTCTGGGAGCCGGTCCGGAGATGCCGGGCCGGCGTCGCGTCTGGGGCTGCCGTCGAGCCGGGCATCCGGGGGGACCTGGGGGGATGGAACCGACGAACGTCCGGGACCCGCAGTACTACCATCGGGTGGTGGACTGCCAGTGGGCGTGTCCGGCCCACACGAACGTCCCGGAGTACATCCGTCTCATCGCCCAGGGGCGGTACACGGAGGCGTACCTGCTCAACCGGGAGTCGAACGTCTTCCCGGGGATCCTGGGCCGCACGTGTGACCGTCCCTGCGAGCCGGCGTGCCGGCGCACCCGGGTGGACGGCGCGCCGGTGGCCATCTGCCGGCTGAAGCGGGTGTGCGCGGACCTCAAGGACGAGATCGAGGACCGTCTTCCGCAGATCCCGGAGCAGAAGAACGGGAAGCGGGTGGCCTGCGTGGGGGCGGGGCCGGCGTCCCTCACGGTGGCGAACGATCTCCTGCCGCTGGGCTACGGGGTGGGGATCTACGAGAAGCTGGATAAGCCGGGCGGGCTCATGCGCTCGAACATCCCGGCGTTCCGGCTGCCGGAGCGCGTGCTGGACGAGGAGATCTCCCTCATCCTGAACCTGGGCGTGGAGATTCACTACGGCACCCCGGTGACGAGTATGAAGCGGCTGCTGGAGCGGGGGTTCGACGCCATCTTCGTGGGCAGCGGCGCGCCGCGGGGCAAGGATCTGGAGCTCCCCGGGCGGCTGGGGACCGCCAGGATCCACATCGGCATCGACTGGCTCGAGTCGGTGGCCTTCGAGCACACGGACTCCATCGGGGAGCGGGTGCTGATCATCGGGGTGGGCAACACCGCCATGGATTGCTGTCGTACGGCGAAGCGCCTCGGTGGCAAGGACGTCAAAGTCATGGCGCGCCGGTCGCGCCGGCACTTCAAGGCGTCCCCGTGGGAGTTGGAAGATACCGAGGAGGAGCGCATCGAGATCGCAGAGAACCACGCCCCGAGGCGGTTTGTCGTGGAGAACGGCGTCCTCAAGGGGATGGAGTTCGACCGGGTGGAGTGGCACGAGCGGCCGGGCGGCAAGCAGGAAGCCGAGGTGCGGGACACGGTCTTCATCCCGTGTGACGACGTGATCCTGGCCATCGGCCAGGAGGCGGCGTTTCCGTGGATCGAGCGGGACATCGGGATCGACTTCGACCGGTGGGACATGCCCGTCGTGGACCGGGCCACCATGCAGTCCACGCGGGAGGGCGTCTTCTTCGGCGGCGACGCCGCCTTCGGTCCCGAGAACATCATCTGGGCGGTGGAGCACGGGCACCAGGCCGCCATCTCGATCCACAACCACTGCCAGGCGATCCCGATCTCGGAGCGGCCGCCCCACGGGATGAACCTCATCAGCCAGAAGATGGGGATCCACCAGTGGAGCTACAGCAACGATTACAGTCCCGAGCAACGCGCGCGCATGCGCCACGTGGATCTCCGGGAGCGCTTCCAGCGGCTGAACATCGAAGTCGAGCTGGGCTTCGATCTCGAGCAGACGCTACGGGAGGTCGAGCGCTGCCTCAACTGCGACGTGCAGACGCACTTTACTGCCGCCCTCTGCATCGAGTGTGACGCCTGCCTGGATGTCTGCCCGCTCAACTGTCTCACGATCACGCACACCGGTCCGGAGGAGGAGCTGCGGACGCGGCTCATGGCGCCGGCGGAGAACCTGGAGCAGTCGCTCTATGTCTCGGCGGCGCTCCCCCAGACGGGCCGGGTCATGGTGAAGGACGAGGACGTATGCATCCACTGCGGCCTCTGCGCGGAGCGCTGTCCGACGGCCGCGTGGGACATGATGAAGTCCGAGCTCTTGATCCCCTACGCAGGACGTACTCCGTGCGCGACGCATTCTCTGATCGCACAAACGACTTCGGCCTGAAGATCGCCACGGTCAACGGCACGGGCTCGGCCAGTGCGAACGGCCTGCTCATGCAGGCGATCTTCCGGATGGGCGTCCCCGTCTCGGGGAAGAACATCTTCCCGTCGAACATTCAGGGGCTGGCCACGTGGTACGAGATCCGGGTCAGCAGGCATGGCTACACGGCGCGGGTGCCGGTCTTCGACCTGATGGTGGCCATGAACGGCGAGACGTACGCGAAGGACATCGCGGAGGTGCGGCCGGGCGGCCACCTGCTGTACGACTCGAGCTGGCCGTTCCCCGGCGAGCTCCGCCGCGAGGGCGTCACCTTCCTGGGGGTGCCCCTGGCGCAGATGTGCGTCGAGCATTTCCGGGGCTCGCGGGAGCGGGTCCTCATGAAGAACATCGCCTACGTGGGCGTGCTCTCGGCGCTGCTGGACGTGGACATGGGGATCCTCGAGGCGCTGCTCCGGGAGCGGTTCGGGCGGAAGCAGGCGCTCATGGACTCGAACCTGCTGGCGCTCCGCCTGGGGCGCGACTTCGCACTCGAGCAGTTCGACTGCCCGTTGCCGATCCGGCTCCAGAAGATGGACGCCACCGGGGACATGATCCTGCTGGACGGGAACACGGCGGCGGCGCTGGGCTGCCTCTACGCGGGCGCAACCGTGGCGGCGTGGTACCCCATCACCCCGTCCACGTCGCTTATGGACGGGTTCAAGGCCTTCTGCCAGCGCTTCCGCCGCGACCCGGAGACGGGGAAGAACCGGTACTGCATCGTCCAGGCGGAAGACGAGCTGGCGGCGATCGGAATGGTGATCGGCGCGGGCTGGGCGGGCGCCCGTGCGTTCACGTCCACGAGCGGCCCCGGGATCTCGCTCATGAACGAGTTCATCGGGCTCGCGTACTACGCGGAGATTCCGGCCGTACTCTTCGACATCCAGCGAGCCGGGCCGTCCACGGGGATGCCCACGCGGACGCAGCAGGGCGACCTGCTCGCGACGGCTTACGCCTCCCACGGGGACACGAAGCACGTCTGCCTCTATCCGGCGAACCCGGAGGAGTGCTTCTACATGGCGCGCCAGGCGTTCGACCTGGCGGAGCGGTTTCAGACGCCCGTCTTCGTCGTCTCGGATCTGGACATCGGGATGAACGACTGGATGGTGCCCCGGCTCTCCTGGGATGACAGCTACCGCCCGGACCGCGGGAAGGTGCTCACCGCCGAGGAGCTCGAGGCGATGGAGACGTTCTACCGGTACCTGGACCGCGATGACGACGGGATCACGCCGCGCACGCTGCCGGGGGTCCACCCCAAGGGCGCCTACTTCACCCGCGGGTCCGGGCATAACAAGCTCGGCGACTACACGGAGGATCCCGCGGAGTACACGGAGGTCATGGAGCGGCTGGCGCGGAAGCTGGAAACCGCGGCGAAGGCCGTGCCGCGCCCCGCCTTCCGCACGCGCGACCGCGCCCGCTGCGGGATCGTGGCGGTGGGCGGTTGCGACGCGGCCGTTCTCGAGGCCGCGGACGTCCTGGACCGCCGGGGGATCCCCGTGGACTACATGCGAATCCGGGCCTTTCCCTTCGACACGGTGGTCGAGGAGTTCCTCAAAGCCCACGAGCTCAACTTCATCGTCGAGCAGAACCGGGATGCCCAGCTCCGGAAGCTGCTGACGGTGGAGACCTGCGCGCCGAAGGAAGGCCTGACGTCGGTGCGCTATTACGGCGGCCTGCCCATGAGCTGCCACCACGTGCTGGACGGGGTGCTGGGTTCCCTGGAGGCGCTGGGAGCATGACATCCATCGCGAAACCGAAGGTCCACCACCCGAGCCTCCGCAAAAACGCGCTCGGGCTCACGCTGCGCGACTACGAGGGGTCGATGTCCACCCTCTGCGCGGGGTGCGGCCACGACTCGATCACGGCGGCGATCATCCAGGCGTTCTGGGAGCTGGACGTGCCACCGCACCGGGTGGCGAAGCTCTCGGGGATCGGCTGCTCGTCCAAGACACCGACCTACTTCATGCGCGAGGCCCACGGATTCAACACGGTCCACGGGCGGATGCCCTCCATCGCCACGGGGGCGAACGCGGCGAACCGCGAGCTCATCTTCATCGGCGTGTCCGGGGACGGCGACTCGCTGAACATCGGCCTGGGCCAGTTCTGCCATGCCATCCGCCGCAACCTGAATATCCTCTACGTCCTGGAGAACAACGGCGTGTACGGGCTCACCAAGGGGCAGTTCTCGGCGTCCGCGGACCTGGGCTCGAAGTCCAAGGGTGGCGAGGCGAACCGCGAGAAGCCGATCGACCCCGTGCTGCTGGCGCTCTCCCTCGGCGCGGGCTTCGTGGCCCGCAGCTTCTCGGGCGACAAACGCCAACTCGTCCCGATCCTCCAGGCGGGGATCAAGCACGGGGGCTTCGCGTTCGTGGACGTCATCTCCCCGTGCGTGACGTTCAACGACCACGAGGCCTCCACCAAGAGCTACCGCTACATCCGCGAGCACGAGTCCGAAGTGGTGGTGGCGGATTTCGTGCCGCTCAGGGCCGAGATCAAGGCGGACTACGAGCCGGGGTCGCTCACGCTGGTGACGATGCACGACGGGAGCGTGGTGCGCTTCCGCAAGGTGGGCGAGGACTACGATCCCACGGACCGCGACCGAGTCTACGCGACGCTGCGAGCGCACCAGGCGCAGGGCGAGGTGCCGACGGGCCTCCTGTACCTGGAGGCGGACGGCGCGGACATGCACGCGCTCCAGAACACGGTGGACGAGCCCCTGGTGGCGGTGCCCTTCGAGAAGCTCTGCCCCGGGAGCGCGGCCCTCGAGGAGCTGCAGGAGGAGTTCCGGTAGTCAGGGGCGCTTGCCCCGAGTCCCTGGCGTCTTGAACTGCTGCCCTCGAGGGCACGATGTTGCCACCTTTCGCTCTTGACAGCGATGATGTGCACCGCGTACTCCGTGCGAGACATGCGCGGTTTTCCCCGGAGCACGTCCGCCGCCGGACGTGCGGAGCGTGTGGGCCCCCGAGAACAAGAGGCGGTCCGTCTGACCGAGTGGAGGATGGGGAGCCGACTGCTTCGTTTCTGAACCTGAGGGGAGAGAAACGGTCATGACTCTGGAGAAGGTGCGAACGATTCTGGTTTCGGTGCCCCTTATGGTCGCGCTATGGCCAGCACTTCCCGCGTCCCTGAGGCAGACGCATCTCTCGGCGTCCGGGCAATCGGCGCCCGAGGTTCCTGCGACGGGGCCCGATTCGACCTTGTCCGTCGCCGCGGTGGGAGACGCCCTCATCCGAAGCCGGATTGCGCAGTACGACGATCCAGGCGATCCCGGATTTCAGCGGATGGTCAAGGTGATTCGGGATGCGGACGTGGCGTTTGTCAATCTGGAGGGCTCTGTGCTGCGCTTCTCGGAGTTCAAGGGTTGGCCTGCCGCCGAGCACGGCGGCTACTGGCAAGTGTCGCCCCCCGAAGTGGCTGAGGACTTGAAGGCGATCGGCTTCGACCTGTTCAACACCGCGAACAACCACACAGCCGACTGGGGCGTCGAAGGCGTGCGGATGACCCACGAAACCCTGGACCGACTGGGCCTCATCCACGCAGGAAGCGGGATGAATCTGGGAGAGGCGAGTCGACCCGGTTACCTGGACACACTCGAGGGCCGCGTGGCTCTCATTGGCCTCGCCACGACGTTCTCCCCCAGTTCGCGGGCCGGTGCGGCGCGTGGTGAGGTGATGGGGCGGCCAGGGCTGAACGCGCTCCGCGTCGATCGCACATACGAAGCCGACGCCGCGACCTACGACATGCTGGGTGCTCTTGCACCCAAGGTCGGAGGGCAGCTGCCCACGGCGTCTGGCGCTCCGCTCCGGATCTTCGGAGTGTCGGTGAGACCTGGGCGAGAGACACGCCTCATCGAGCGGGTGAACGCGCGCGACGAAGAGCGCATCCTGCGCGAGATCCGCAATGCCTCCCGGATGGCCAATTACGTCATCGTCAACAGCCACTCACACGAGCCTGGCAACCAGTTCGAGACACCCCCGCCGTGGCTGGTGGAGTTCATGAAGAAGTGCATCGATGCGGGGGCAACGACGTACATCGTGCACGGACCGCACCGCCTTCGCGGCATCGAGCTGTACAAGGGGCGGCCGCTCTTCTACAGCGTGGGAAACTTCATCTATCACGAGGAGTTGTGGGACGTGCTCCCCGCGGACCAGTACGACGTCTTCGATCTCCCTGACACTTCGCTTCCGTCTGACTTCCACAACGCCCGGTTCCAAGGCGGCACCGTCGGAGCTCCTGCGAATCCCGTCTACTATCAGAGCGTCATCGCGGTCCCTGTTTTCAGAGGCTCGAGCATGATCGAGCTCAAGCTGTATCCCGTTGATCTCGGCCAGCACGCGGCGCGTCCCCAGCGTGGAACGCCGCGGCTCGCGGACGAGGCGATGGGGCGCAAGATCATTGACGAGATGGCCAGACTCTCTGCCCGGTACGGCACCTCGATCGTGTACGAAGGAGGCATTGGAGTTTGGCGCGCCTCGACGAAAACCTCGTCACAGGAGGAGTGAGTCGAGGTGCAGGCGTGAATAGAGGGCAGACGGAACGGGAGATATGGACGACCCAGAGCCGGAACGAGGCAGCGGGCATCGTCGGCGGAGCCGCGCCTTCGCCCCGCGTCGTCTCCCTGATCGCGAGCAGCACGGAGATCGTGTGCGCGCTGGGGTTCGAGCATCTCCTCATCGGCCGCTCCCACGAGTGTGACTATCCGGAGTCGGTGAAGCGGCTGCCGTGTTGCACGGACCCCAAGTTCGTGACCGACGGGACGAGCTATGACATCGATCAGCGGGTGAAGGCGATCCTCGAACAGGGGCTCTCCGTCTACCGGGTGGACGCGGAGAGGCTCCGGGCACTCGGCCCCGATGTGATCCTCACCCAGTCCCACTGCGAGGTCTGCGCCGTGAGCCTCAGGGACGTGGAGGCGGCGGTCTGGGAGTGGCTGGGCGCCCGTCCCCGCATCGTCTCGCTCGAGCCGAACTCGCTGGAGGACGTGTGGAACGATGTCCGTCGCGTGGCCGACGCGCTGGGCGCCCCGGCGCGCGGCGATGCGCTGGTCTCGCGGCTCACGGCGCGCATGGCGGCGGTTGCGGAGCGGGCACGGGCGTTGCCATCGAAGCCGCGGGTGGCGTGCATCGAATGGATTGACCCGCTCATGGCGGCGGGCAACTGGATGCCCGAGCTGGTGGAGATGGCCGGCGGCGTGAGCCTGTTCGGGGAGGCGGGAAAGCATTCGCCGGGGATGACGAGGGAGGAGCTCGAGGCCCGGGACCCCGACATCATCGTGGTGCTCCCCTGCGGGTTCGACCTCGAGCGCACGCGGCGGGAGATGATCGGGCTCAGGGAGCGGCCGGACTGGCGCGAGCTCCGGGCCATGCGCGGCGGGCGCATCTACATCGCGGACGGCAACCAGTACTTCAACCGTCCCGGTCCCCGCCTCGTGGAGTCGCTGGAGATCCTCGCGGAGATCGTCCACCCGGACGTCTTCCGCTTCGGTCACCACGGCGTCGGCTGGGAGCGGTTCGCGTAGGCCGGCGGCTTCCGGCCCGGATGCCGAGGTCCGGCCCGCGCAGCGAGCCGGCTCTGACGCTCCGCCGGCTCGAATCGCTGGGCTTCCTCACTGGTGCGGCGCAGCCCGAGCGCTGCAGCGGAGTCTCGTTCCTGCGTTCCGGGGCCTTGCGAGGAGGGTGACCATGGTTGTGTCGCTGTCACGCTGGACGATGCCGGTCTTGCGCGTGGGAATGGGGATCTTCCTCATCCTCTGGGGGATCGACAAGCTCGCGGCCACGGAGGGCTCGCAACGAATCTTCGAGAACTTCTACAAGCTCGACGTCGGGGCGCTCGTGCCCCGGGCTGCCGGGGTGCTGGAGATCCTGCTGGGTGTGGCCCTGGCCGTAGGGCTCCTGCGCGTGTCCGTGGCGTGGATCTCACTGGTGGCGAACACGATCTCCACGCTGGCGAGCTGGAAGCAGATCCTGGATCCGTGGGGCTGGTTCGGGCTGACCAAGGGCGGCACGCACCTGTTCCTCGCCTCCCTCGTGATCGTGGCCGCGAACATCGTGATCGTGCTGAACGCACGGGACGACACCTGGACGCTGGACAGGAAGTTCGGCCGGACGGGCGCGCGCGAGCACTAGCGGACGCTGCCGCATCGGAGCGGCCGGCTCGTCGCTCGTCACAGCCGTAGTTCGTCAGGGCCGTACTGCGTCTTCCGGCCGTCCTCCTCACGTTTCCTCGTCGCGTCTCGGTCGCCGCGTGTCGCTGCGGGTCCCGGGATCGGCGTTGGTCCGGGCCGGGGGGCGCACGCGGTTCCGACCTTCGCAGGGGGAACCGCCGAACCCCCGCGCCGGTTTTCCTTTAGGGGAGGGGAGGTCGGAAGAGAACTTCTTGGTACGGTTGGGGCGGATCGAGGAACCCCGCATGGCTGGATCGAGTGCGCGTGGGCGGGCTGCCGTCCGGAATCCCTACCGCCTCTTGGCGGGCCTAGCCGTGGTTGCGTGCTCGGACGCTGCCGTTCCGGCGGGGGAAGGCGGGTTCGAGACCGGCTCCTTCAGTTGCACGATTCCCACGAGCGAGATCTTCGACGGCGGCGTCGGGAGAGACGGGATCCCGGCGCTCACGGACCCGCCGCTGGTGCCGGTCGGGCACGCGGACGCGGAGTACCTGCGGGACGCCGACCGGGTCATCGGCGTGGAGATCGCGGGCGCGACGATCGCCGTACCGCATAACGTCGGGTGGTGGCACGAGATCGTGAACCTGAGCGTGGGCGGCCGGAAGATCGCCGTGACGCTGTGTCCGCTGACGGGCTCCAGCCTGGCGTTCGACCGGGCTGCGGTCGAGGGAGCGGAGTTCGGGGTCTCGGGCCTCCTCTTCCGCAACAACCTGATCATGTACGATCGGCGGACGAACCTGTCGCTCTGGCCGCAGATGATGCGGAGCGCCCGGTGCGGTCCCGCCTCGGGCGTGCCGCTTCCCATGTACCCGGCGCTCGAGATGACCTGGGAAGGCTGGCGCACGCTCCACCCCGATACGAAGGTGATTGGCGAGCGCACGGGATTGGCCCGGAGCTACCGGTTCTACCCCTACGGCGACTACGAGCGGATCGACAATGGGAGCACCTTGTTTCCCATGCCTTCCATCGATCCCCGCCGCGCGCCCAAGGAGCGTGTCCTCGGCGTTCCGGCGGGCGGCGACGGGGGCATCGCCTTTCCATACCTGGCCCTCGAGCAGGCGGGGTCTGTGGTCGCGGCCGAAGCCGAGAGGGATGGCAAGCCGATCGTGGTGTTCTGGGAGGGTCGTCGCCAGGGTGCGGCGGCGTACTCGCGAGCGCTGGGCGGCGAGACACTCAGCTTCGCGGTTCGGGACGGCAGGATCGTGGACGTGGAGACGGGCAGCGTCTGGCGACTCGACGGCCGTGCCGCGGAAGGTCCCCTGAAGGGCCGGCAGCTCGAGCCTGTGTCCGAGGCGTACGTCGCGTTCTGGTTCGCCTGGGCGTCGTTCCAGCCCGAGACGAAGATCTGGGAGTCTGCGCCGTGAGGAACGGGAGCGGGAGGGTCCCGCTCGCCGCCGCCCTCGCCCTCTTCTTCCGTGCCCTCCCTCTCGGTGCCCAGTGGGTCGAGACGCCGGGGAACGGCTGGGTGCAGCTCACGCTCCACCATCAGGACACCCACAAGCGGTTCGATCACCGGGGGACGCACCGAGCCGTTCTTCGCCCAGGGTCACGCGGTCATGACCTCGCTCTTCGTGAGCGCGGCCGGCGGCGTCGTCCGCGGGCTCGACGTCTGGGTCCAGTTCCCCGTGCACTCCCTCGTCTTCACGGACCTCGCTGCCCGCCGCGACAAGCTCGGTGCCGGCGACCCCAAGCTCTTCGTGCGCGGCGGTGCGGAGCTCTTCCACGTCCGGGCTCCGCCGATCGCGCTCCGGGCGGGGCTCAAGCTACCCGTTGGCGAGTTCCCTATCGATGCTGAGACCATCCCGCTCACCGAGGGGCAGCGGGACTACGAGGTGATGCTCGAGCTGGGCCATTCCTTCTGGCCGACGCCCGCGTGGGCGATGGCGTGGCTGGGCTACCGGTGGCGCGCGCCGCGGGCGCGATTCAGATTAGCAGGTCGCCGCGGGCTTCCGGTGCGTCACCGGGTGCCCGGGTGCCGCCGAGGCCGCGAGGCGGGCGGAGCGCCGTCCTGGGGCGCGAATTCACGATCTCGGGGAGGCTTCCGTGTCTGGGGACGAATCGCCGCTCCTGGCCGAGCGGCGCGGTGCGGTCGTGCTGCTCACGCTGAAGCGGCCGGACCGCCTGAACGCGGTCAGCCTCCCCCTGTATGAGAGTCTGATCGGCGAGCTGTGCGTGCTGGCACGCGTGCGGGAGGTCCGCGCGATCGTGATCACGGGTGCGGGGCGCGCGTTCTGCGTGGGCGCGGACCTGAAGGCGCACGCGAGCGATGAGCCGGACGCCGTCGTGCGCCGCCGCTACGTGGGTGCGGGCCAGCGTGCGAATCGCGCCATCCAGCTCTGTCCCAAGCCCGTAGTCGCCGCGGTGAACGGCCACGCGATCGGTGCCGGTCTCGAGCTCGCGCTGTCGTGCGATCTCGTGGTCGTCGCGAGGGAGGCGAAGCTGCGTTTCCCCGAGGTCGCTCTCGGCACGTTCGTGGGCGGCGGCGTCACGTACACGCTGCCGGAGCGGGTGGGGCTGCTGAAGGCGAAGGAACTGCTTCTTCTGTGCGAGTTCTTCCTGGGCGACGAGGCGGTTGCGCTGGGGTTGGCGAACCGCGCAGAGCCCGCGGCCCGCGTGTTGGAGGTCGCCATCGAGCTGGCGGAGAAGCTGGCCGCCCGGGCGCCGATCCCCATGGCGCACGCGAAGCGGCTGCTCAATCGGGCGGCCGATCCGGAGCGGCGCCGCGCGCTCTGGCGGGAGGCGCGGGCGCTGTTGGACTGCATGGCCACGCGGGACTGGGAGGAGGGGATCCGCGCGTTCCACGAGAAGCGCGAGCCCCGGTTCACGGGAGAGTGAAGGGTCGGATGAGCCACCCGCTGGACGCGGTCTTCCGGGCGCGGGCAGTCGCCGTGGTGGGCGCGTCGCATGACCCCACGAAGCGCGGGTATCAGGCTGTGCGCGCGCTGCTCGAGTCGGGCTACGCCGGGCGGATCCACCCGGTGAACCCGAAGGGCGGCGAGCTTCTCGGGCTGGCGGTGGCCCGCTCCGTGGAGGAGCTCGCGGAAACGCCGGATCTCGCGCTCATCTGTACACCGGCGTCGACGGTTCCCGGGGTGCTGGAGGCGTGCGGCCGGAAGGGGATTCGTGGCGCGGTGGTCATCGCCCTGGGGTTCCGCGAGACGGGCGAAGACGGCGCCGCGCTGGAGGCGGCCGTCGCGGAGGCGGCGCGCCGCGCCGGCATCCGCGTCGTGGGTCCCAACACGAACGGGATCCTGAACCTCCACCTCGGGCTGAACCTGATCGGCGCGCGAGGCGTGCGGGCCGGTCGGCTCTCGCTGGTGGGCCAGTCGGGGAACCTGGCGCTCTCCCTCATGAACGAGGCAATGTCCCGCTCCGACGAGGGCTTCGCCATCTGCGTGGGCGTCGGCAACGAGACCGACCTGGCGTACCACGACTACCTCGACTACCTGGCCACGGAGCCGAACACGGCGTGCATCCTGGTCTACGTGGAAGGGTTCCGCGACGGGCGCGCGTTCCTCGAGACGGCGGCCCGGGTCACGCCGGTGAAGCCCGTGGTTCTGCTCAAGGGTGGCCGGTCCCGGTCCGGCGGCGCGACCGCACGCTCGCACACGGGCGCGCTGGCCGGGTCCTACGCGGTGCTCCGCGCCGGGCTCCGGCAGGCCGGCGTCCTCGAGGTCGCACGCTCCGACGAGCTGTTCCCCGTGGGCTGGACGCTGGCGCGCCAGCCGTCGCTGCCCGAGGGGAGGGGCGTGGTCGTGCTCTCCGACGGCGGTGGCCACGCGACGCTCACCGCCGACCTCTTGAGCGAGGCGTCCGTGCCGCTGGCGGAGCTCGCGTCGGAGACGCGGTCGCAGCTCCGCTCGCTGCTGGGGCCGGCCGCGAGCGTCGCGAACCCGGTGGACATGGCGGGGGCACCCGACCGCGATCCCGAGGCCTTCCCGCGCGCCCTGGAAGTCGTGCTGGCGGATCCCGCGGCGGGCGCGGCGCTGGTCATCGGGCTGTTCGGCGGCTACGCGATCCGCTTCGACGCGGCGCTGGCCGCCGCGGAGCTGGAGGCGGCGAGGCGCATGGCCGCGGCGGCGATCGCCGCGGGGAAGGCGCTGGTTGTCCACTCCCTCTATGCCGGGCTCCGGAGCGAGCCGCTGCGGGCACTCACGGCTTCGGGCATCCCGGTGATCGAATCCCTCGACGTCGCCTGCCGCTGCGTCGCTGCGCTAGTGCGCCGCGGCGAGCTCATGGCGCAAGGCCCCTGGGACATTCGCCCGGCGGTGACCGCTCGCGAGACCGCGGAACGCGCGGGGAGCAGGGCGCCGTGCCTCGAGAGCGCAGGCAGGGAACGACGCACGGCGCTCCTGGAGACGGAGGCGCGCGCGCTCGTCGCAGCGTACGGGGTGCCGCTCGTGGATGCGGCCTTCTGCACCGATGCGGACGAGGTGCGGGCCGCGGTCGCCGCAGCGCGCGGACCCGTGGCGCTCAAGCTCGTCTCGCCGGCCATCGTCCACAAGACGGAGGCGGGCGGCGTCGCCCTCCAGGTGGGCGAGCCGGAGGACGCGGTGGCCGCGTTCCAGCGGATCGCCG
Organism: Gemmatimonadota bacterium; assembly: GCA_016209885.1. Taxonomy (GTDB): domain Bacteria; phylum Gemmatimonadota; class Gemmatimonadetes; order Longimicrobiales; family Gaopeijiaceae; genus JACQVF01. The sequence goes on from JACQVF010000107.1 coordinate 90,105, forward strand.
ACGGGGCGCGGGCGTACGCGGAAGCGCACAGGCTCGCGCCCGAGGTGCGGGGCGTGCTGGTTTCGCCCATGCTGCCCACGCCCGTGGCGGAGTTGCTCGTGGGCGTGCGACGCGATCCCCAGTATGGTCCCGTGCTCACGGTCGGCGCCGGCGGCGTGCAGACCGAGCTCCTCGCCGACGTGAGCCTGCGCGTCCTTCCCCTGGGACGGGAGGACGCCCGCGGAATGCTGGACGACCTGCGGATTGCGCCGATCCTGCGCGGCTGGCGCGGCCGGCGGGCCGCGGATGTGAATGCGATCGTCGACGTGATGCTGAGCCTCGCGAGCTGCGCCCGCGCCCATGGCGAGCTGGCGGAAGTCGAGCTGAACCCGGTCTTCGCTTACCCGGATCGAGCGCTGGCGGTCGACGTGCGCGCGATCCTGAACGAGCCGTCGAAAGACTCGAGGCGCTGATCCGTGCCGGCCGCTTTGCCGATGCCTGGCGAGGCATGGAGCAGCGCCAGGATCGTCCGCTGGCCCCGCCCCGTTCTGTCGAACCCGAATGAGGAGGGGCGCTGCGGCGCGTGCGCCGGAAGGTCCCGGGAACGCTTATCGCGCCTGCGGGTCCGCCGACGGGCCGGTCGGCCGCGGCGTTCCGGGATCGCGCCCGCGAATGGGCCACGGCTGCATCGGCGCGTCATGGACGCGGCGGGCAGGGCCCTGCCAGCCGCAGCGGGGGCACCAGCGCCACTCGAACCGCGGCGCGAGAATCCTGAGCCAGCGCTTGACGATGGGCAGCGTGGGCGCAAAGCATGCCGGACATGAAGAGACGGGCTGAACCAGGAAGGCGAGGGCCACCAGGATCACGACGGCCCGCACAAGGACGAGGGCGAGGAAGACGTAGAATGCGACCATACGCCGGGCTGAGCGTTCGAGCCACCTCGGGACGGGACCGCCGGGCGAGCGGCGGCCCGCATCGTGGGAACCCGCGGCTCGTCCACCATGGTTGCCGGAGCGCGCCGTGTCAACGGTGCCCATGAATCGGGCGGAGATCTACGCGTCGGACGAGGAGGGGCGCGCCTATCGCGACGGTGTCTACCAGCCCGTGGATGCCGCGCAGCTTCCCGACGCTCCCCGCGAGCCGTGCTTCCCTCATCCGGGGTACGGTCCGCCGTTCAAGCGGAACGATTCGCTTCCTCGAGTCCCACGGTTGAGGCACGTGATTGGGCCGAGCGTCATCGCCCTGGGGATGGGCCTCGGCGCGGGGGAGTTCCTGCTGTGGCCGAACATCGTGGCGACCGGCGAGTTCCGGGTCTTCTGGCTCTTCTGGGTCGGCGTGCTCACTCAGTTCATCGTGATCGGCGAGATCGAGCGGTGGACCATCGCCACGGGGGAATCCATCTTCGCCGGCATGGCGCGCCTCGACCGCTGGCGGTTCTGGCCCTGGTTCTTCCTGTGCGCCACCCTGATCTCCTTCTTCTGGCCCGGCTGGGCGGCCGAGTCAGGGGCCTTCGTCGCCAACGTCGCGGGCATGCTCACAGGCCGAGAGCCGGCGCCATGGCAGCCCATCGCCCTCGTGATGCTCCTCGTCATCTATGTGGCTCTCGCCGGATCCACCGTCGTCTACAATGCGCTCGAGCGCTTCGAGATCGTGTTGGTGGTGCTATTTTTCCCGTTGCTCGTCGTGTCCCTGGCGCTCGCGGGCGTCACCTGGCCGGACGTCGCGGCGCTCCTGCGTGGCGCCGTATCGGTGGGGAAGGTGCCCGCCGCGTTCATCGGTGGGGCTCAGTTCACCACGCTCCTCGTGGCGGTGGCGTACGCAGGCTCCGGTGGCACGCTCCTCCTCGCCCAGTCGCTGTGGATCCGCGACAAGGGGTTCGGCATGGGGGCCTACCAGGGCCGCATCGCGGGGATCCGTGGGGTGAACGAGGAGCTGTGCGCCACGGGGTTCGCCTTCGACGCCGGGAATGCGACGCTGCTCCGCCGCTTCCGGGCGTGGATTGCCCTGGCCCACCGGGAGTTGCTCGTCACCTTCGTAGCGCTCATTCTGCTGAGCGTGGTGATCACGGCGCTCATCGCGGCGGCGACGATCGGAACGGACAATCCGGAGCTCACCGCGGATTTCATGCGCATGGTCGCGCTGGAGGCGCGGGCGCTGGGGGAGCACGGCGGCGTGGTCCTGGAGGTCGTGTTCCTCCTCGGCGGTGCCCTCGTACTCTTCTCCACCCAGGTGGGCATCGTGGACTCGGTGACGCGCGTCACCGGCGACATCTTCCACGAGTGCTACGGTCGGCGCACCCGTTTCTGGACGCTCAAGCGTACGTTCCTGCTCCTGCTCAGTGTGTTCGTGGCAGCCAGCGCCGCTATTGTGATCGCGAGCTGGCGAGGCGGCGGCGCGCTCGAGCGCATTCAGCCGGACTTCCTCATCATCATCGCGGGGCCGTTCACTATCGTGAGCATGTACCTGTTCACGCTGGTCATCGGCTATATGAACGCCCGACGGCTGCCCGCCGAGCTGGCCATGCCCTGGTGGAAGAGGGTGGGCATGGTCTGGGCTGCCGCGCTATGGGGGTGGTTCACCGCAGAGCAGCTCAGCCGCGTCGTGATGCAGCAGCTCTTCGGGTGGAGCGGGCCGCAGGTGGATACGATCGTCGTGAACCCGGTGCGCACCGTGCTCTATGGGGTCTGGATCGTCTCGCTGGCCTGGCTCATGTGGGCGGTGGCAGCGCCAGGGGCACCAGGGGCACCAGGGGCACCAGGGGCACCAGGGGCGCCACGGCCGCGGCGGCCGCCCAGTACCGGCGATGGGCCAGAGCCACTTGCGTTACGGCCTGGCCGTTTGCACGATAGGAGCGCCTAGGGTGCATTCTGGAGCCCAGCGCTCGCCGCTCGAGCCCGTGGTTCTCTCACCTCTGCCAGGACGGCAAGCTGGTGAGCGAGCGTCGCCATCGGCCGGCGCACCCTGACGGGCAGCCTCTGCGCGCAGGCCCGGCCGCGGCGTTGCCGCGCTCGACACGGCATCCTGCAACTGCCGGAGCCTGGTCGTGAGCTTCCGCATCCTCACCCTCGGGCGTCTCGCGGTGCACGCCGGCGATACCGAGCTCACCTCACTTCCCGCCCAACCCTTGCGCTGTGGAGTCCTGGTCTATCTGGCTGTGGAGCGCGAGTCCACCCGCGACGCGCTCATGGCCATGTTCTGGCCGGAGCGTCCGCCGGAGCGGGCGCGGCACTCGTTGAGCCAGACGCTCTATGAGCTGCGCAACGAGCTGGGCGAGCAGTGGCTGGAGGTGCAGGGCGACCGGCTCCGCACGAGCGGCGCCGTGGGAGCGGACGCGATCGAGTTCGAGCGGGCCGTCGCACTCGGCGAGCACGAGCGCGCGCTGCAACTCTACGCCGGTCCCTTTCTGGAAGGCGTGCACCTTGCCGAAACTCATGAGTTCGAGGCGTGGTGTGACCGGCAGCGGTCGCGGCTGGCGCGCCTGCACCGGCAGGCGAGGAGCGCCTTCATCAGCGAACGGGTTGCCCACGGCGACCGAGCGGCGGCGCTGACGGCGGCACGCCGTTGGGTTGAGCTCGACCCGCTGGACGACGAGGCGCAGCATCGCTTCATCGAGTTGCTGGCCGAGTCGGGCCAGCGCTCCGAGGCGATCCGCCAGTACGAGACCTATGCCGAGCTGCTCCGGCGCGAGCTGGAGGTGGAGCCCCTCGACGAGACAAAGGCGCTGGTGGCACGGATCCGAGAGGGAGGGCTGGAGGCGACGCTGGCGAAGGTGGGATCGCCTGCGCCGCAGGCCCCGGCCGTGGAGGATCAAGCGCCGGACACGGGGGGGATGGAGGTCACGGCCGCATCGCAAGCCGGTCCCAGGGTTCCCGCGCGTTCGCCCTTCCGGCATCGCTGGCTCTGGTGGACAGCGGTGGGATACGCCGCCGCGGCATTTCTCGGGCTTCAGATCGCGCACCTGATCGTCACCGCCGCCGGGCTCCCGGAGGCGTCCCTTCGTCCGTTCGCTGCTCTTGCGCTCTTCGGCTTTCCGATCGTGGTGGCCCTGGTCTGGGCGCTGGAGCCCTCGCTCCGAGGCGCTGCCGTCGATGCGAGGGCGGGTCCGGTCCCTCATCTCCAGAAACGGCCGCGTCTCCAGACCTGGAGGATCGGCGTCGTCGGCGTCGTCGCGCTGCTCTCCGTTGCGGGGGGAGCTGCGATCTGGACCCGGTGGCCGATGACGCAGCGAGCTGGCGCTGGCAACGAGCGCGATCCGGGACCACCGCCCAACCACATCGCCATCCTCTACTTCGATGACGTGGGCGAGGACAAGGGCCTTCGCGAGTTCGGCGACGCGCTGACGCGGGCGCTCATCGACCAGTTCATTCCATTGAGCCAGCTGGTGATCCGCTCCGACAATGCGGTGCGCCAGTTCCGCGAAAGCGACGCACCCCCGGACAGCATCGCCCGGCGCCTGAACGTGGCTATGCTGGTGGACGGGTCGGTCGCACGGCTCGCGGACTCCGTGCGCGTTCGCGTCCAGCTTACCGAGGGTCGGACAGGCACGGCCTTGTGGGCGCAGACCTTCGCGCAGCCGCTCAAAGGAGAGTGGGACTGGACGTTGATCCGGGCGATCGGCCAGGATCTGGCTGCGGCCCTGCGCGAGCAACTGGGCTGGGAGATTCGAGTCCGGGAATGGCGCGCGGGGACGGTGAGCCACGAAGCCTGGCAGCTCGCACAGAGGGCCTACGGCTTCCGGAGGTCGGGCCAGCAGCTCCTGAAGACCCCGAACGAGGCGCCGTTGGCCGCTGACGCACTGCGGGCGGCAGACTCACTCCTCAGCGAGGCTGCGAAGCGCGACCCCGATTGGGTCGAGCCGCACCTGCTGCGGGCCGATCTCGCCGAGTTCTGGGCGATCCTGCTCTCGGTGCCGCCCCAGCGCAGTGTCGAGGAGCGGCGTGCCGCGCTGCAAACCGGGCTGGAGCACGTTGAGCGCGCGCTGAAGATCGACCCGGGAAACCCCCGCGCCCTCGAGCTGCGGGGAGTGCTCACCGACGCGCACCTCGTCTTCGCGCGTCCCCCCGATTCCCTGGCCGAGGCCGAGCTTCGCGAGCGGGCGGAGCGCGACTTCCAGGAGGCTGTGAACAGGGATCCGTCCCTGGCCCGGGCGTGGGCGAGACTCAGCCTCATCCGTTTCTCCCGCGGCCAGTACGACGCGGCGAAGTTCGCGGCGGAACGCGCGTATGAAGCAGACGCGTTTCACGACCGGGCGGAGGAGATCCTCAGCATCCTGGCTAAAGCATCTTTCGAGATGGGGGACGAATCGGAAGCACTGCGCTGGTGCCGGGAGGGTCAACGGCGATTCGGCCGCCCACCGTTGTTGGAGACGGAGCTGGAGATCCTCGCCTGGGGCGAGAGCTTGCGGCCGGACCCGGCCAGGGCGTGGGAACTCGTGGCCCAGATCGAGCGGCACCCGGAGCCGGCCATCTGGGGCGACCGTAAACAGCGACTGGAGATGACCGTCGCGAGCGTGCTGGCGCGAGCGGGGCTGCGGGATAGCGCCATCGCCGTCATCGAGCGGGCTCGTCTGCGGAACCCGTCGGACCCTCGCAGGCTTCCGCTGGAGGCTGCTGCCCTCGCGCGGCTGGGCGACGGCGAGGGCGCCGTCGAGCTCCTGAGGCGCTATCTCGAGCGCGAGCCAGTAATGGGCCGGCAACTCCTAACGCGTCGGCAGTTCGAGCCGCTGAAACGAGATCCCGAGTACAGGGCGCTCGTCAGCCCGAACTGAACTGCGGCCTGCTGCGCAGCCGGCCGATCTCCTGTGCAGCCTTGCCGTTCCATTACATGCTGCAGACGCAGTACCACGTGCCGTCGTCTTTCTTGAAGCAGAGGCAGTCACCGCTGGTGTTGGGCCACGCCCCTGACCCGCGGTCCAGCACCACGCCCTCCAGCTCGTCCTTGCAGTTCTCCCACTCATCCTCCGTGTTGAGTGTGCGCCAGGATCCGGGAAGCAGGTGCGCAATGCGCTCACAGTGGTCGAAATACATCGCCTTGATCCGTTCGGCGTTGAGCTTCAGCCAGCGGGGCTCACCGTCGCAGGTGTAATCGACCGTGATGGTGGCGACCTTGATCTCCCATCCCATGGTTCAATCCCTCCGGGCTGAAGGTCACGACAGACGCCTTATCGCGTACGCTGGAAGCTGGTGAATGCCGGCCGGCCCCCGACGACCGCAAACGGACCAGAATACTTCACGGGGCGCTGCCGGAAGCGCAATCGTTTTGCGCAATTGCCGCTGCGGGCCCGCGCGAAGCATTCCTCGATCGCTCGGGAGATCGTCAACAGCCTGCTGCGTCCAGGAAGCTGGCTCATCCGAGGAATCCCGCCCTGTCTTCTTCCGGTCAGACGGTTTCCCCAGCGTCCACTTTCCTGATGCCCCCCAGAACCTTCGCCTGGAAACAGAGGCGCTCCCCGGAATCCTCGTCGGCCAGTCTCATCTCCGTAACCGCTGGCGACGCTTCGAGTTGCCACGGGTCCCCCGAAACCATCTGACCCACGGATGATCTCGAGCCGCCGCGGCTGACGCACCGCTGAGCCGCGGCTGAGCGATCGCGCACATCGTGCACTCCGTAGTCGCGTGACACGGGCGCGGTCGTCGAGCCGCCGCCCGAACCAGGGCGCCGACGCAGATGGAGCGGCGCCGGAACTGCGGCCGCAGCCGCAAAGCCGAAGGAGGCACCAATGATTCGCACGCCATCGCCGAAAACGGAAGAGGCCACCGCGCGCACTGCGATGGCCGTCGCGGGCTCGCTCGCCTGCGTCCTCTTCTATCTCGGCATCGTGGGTCTGCTGATGTACCCGGTGGCCCAGGCGGCCGGATACGTGGCCTGAGCGCATCTGCCCGGCGCTTTCGGCAGTCATGGCTGCCGGGGGCGTTGGGGCCCACGGGGTGAGCCACGGGGTGAGGCGGGGGCCTTCGCACTGGCAGCCCGCCTCGCCCGTCGGCAGGGCGCGGCCGCCTCCGTGCCGAGGCTCTTACCGCCAAGGCCACCAGCGGCGAACGCGCAGCACCATCCCTCGTGCCCGGCGCCTACCTCGCCTCGTTTCCGCCTGAGCGTCGTGCCTCTGCAATCATCGCACGGAGCCGACGCCGTGTAGTCCTGAGCCAGGAGGAGACACCGGACTGCCTGGTCTTCCTCACCTACGCACCGACAAATGGGACGAGTCCGCGAAGACACCGCGGCAACGACTCATCGAGCAGAACGGGCACCGGCGCTCAGGACATCCTCAGCGAGCTCGAGGACTGTGACGGCTTGCTCACGAGTCACCGAGGGGAAGTCCTCCAAGAACTCGTCGAGGGTATGTCCAGCGGAGAGGTAGTCGATGAGATTCTTGAGTGGAACGCGCGTGCCCACAAAGACGGGGGCTTCGACGGGAGAAATCCCACGGGCGGCCGCGACCTCGGCGATGCTCTTCCCGATCAGGCCGTTGTCCGGATAGTCGAAGATGACGATGTTCTCCGCGCCGCCGCGAAACTCGAGCTCGTAGGCGATGTCCCGCCTCAGCATCCCGCTGCGTTCCGGGTCAGCGAGCGTCCTTCGTAGGCCTCGGCATAGTCTGGCGGACCACCGCGCGGGCCTGCCCCTCCTTCCGCCTCACCATCCGCTCCGACGGCCCACTCCGGGATCAGGCTGACGCTGCCGTCACTCCCGCTCGTGGTGCAGGGATACTGATCCGCGAAGATCGCCACTCCCCGCGCTCGTGCCCGCTCGATCGCCGCGATGATGGCGCCGCTCGACCCCCAGTAGTTCGCCCCTCTCGCCTTGATGTGGTGGCTACGACGGTGGCGCCCGTCCGCTCGCCGATCTCGATCGTCTCCTGAACCGAGTTGAGCATCGTCGGCCGGCCGGGCTCATCCTGGCTTGGCCTCCACCCCATGGGCGACGTGCCGCTGCTCCGCTCGTGCTCAATGAAGAGGCCTCCAAACGGGACGATCTCCTCCACGAGCGCCACGACCTCGTCGGTGTCACTCCAGCGGCCGGGCACGTACTCCAACCCGGCCGAGAGGCCGAACGCCCCGTGTTCCATCCCCGCCCGGACCAGGGCGCGCATCCGCGGCACCTCTTCGGGACGGGCGAGCCGCCGGTGGTCTTCCCCCATCACCTCTCCACGCACCGTGTTGTGCCCCACCATGACGATGGCGTTGGGGCCGATTCTCTGGCTCTGCAAGTGCGAGCGCTGAGCCCCGATGCCGACGGGCCCTCGGCCGTCGGGGTTGATTACCACGGTCGTCACGCCCTGGGTCACCACGTTCGGCGCGGCGCGACGGCGGGCATCGGTAGAGCCCAGACGTTCGCCCCCGTGCGAGTGCAGGTCAATGAAGCCCGGGGTCACCACCTTGCCCCGGGCATCGATCACCCGGGTGGCCTGGCTGCCGGTTAGCCTGCCCACGGCAACGATCTTCCCTCCACGGATCCCCACGTCCGCGTAAATCCACGGGTTCCCCGTCCCGTCCAGCAGGTGCCCGCCCGTGATGAGGAGGTCCAACGACTGCCGCTCCTGTGCCGCCAAGTGCGAGGCAAAGATTGCCCCAGATAGCAGCAGGGCGGCGAAGAGCAACCGACGCACGTGCCCTCCTCCGGTAATCTCTTCGTGGTTGGGATCTGACCGCAGGCCCGAAACGGGCACCGTGCTTCGACCGCGGTCGGGTCCACGCGGACTGGATACGAAGGGCGCGCGCAAAGGGCAAGTACGAGTGCCCCTCCTGCCCCTCCTACCCGATCCGCGGTGGCAGGCCTGCGGAAATTCAGCGATACATCCAGACCCGCCGGGGAAGCTTGATTTGCTGGAGAAGGGTGGGAGCGAAGTGTTTTCTTGGGGTGTGTGGAATTTGCTGTTTGGTGGCGGGCGAGGCGCTTGACGCCGCCAGGGTCAGATCGTACCATGCACGCAATTCTCCCACCGAGCTCAAAACACACGACGAGGAGCGAACCATGGCTCTGCATCACCGTATCGCGCCGCTGGCCGCGATGCTGGCCGTGGCAGTGCCCCGGCCGGCATTGACCCAGGAGGGGGCGGGCGACGGAGTGTTCCGGATCGCGGCCGTGGGCGACGCGATTATCACGCGGGCACTCTCGCCGTACCGGGAGCCCGAGTTCCTGCGGATGATCGAGCTGATGCGGGGCCAGGACGCGGCGTTCGCCAACCTCGAGATGCTGTTCCACGACTACGAGCCCTGGCCCGCCGCCCAGAGTGGCGGCACATACATGCGGGGCGCCCCGGAGATGGCGAAGGAGCTGGTCTGGGCAGGCATAGATATGGTCGGCCTGGCCAATAACCACACGGGGGACTACGGGGTGGATGGGATGCGCCTCACCATCAAGCACGTGCGTGATGCCGGGCTGGTGTCCGCGGGCGCGGGGGAGAACCTGTACGAGGCGAGGGAGGCCAAGTTCCTGGAAACGCAGGACGGGCGAGTGGCGCTCATCTCGACGGCGTCCTCGTTCACGCCCCACTCGTTGGCCGGGAAACCGAAGGGCGCGGTGCGCGGCCGCCCGGGGCTGAACCCGCTGCGCACCACGAATCGCCCGCCCATGGTCAGCCGGGACCAGCTCGAGCGGATGCGGGGGCTCTTGCGGGAAATAGGCCAGAACGTACCGCAGTCAGGAGACCAGCTCAACGTGTTCGGCACCACGGTGCGGGTGGGCGATCCGCGCGGCGTCCCCACGTCGGAGCCGAACCCCGAGGACGTGGAGGAGATGGCCGCAGTAGTGCGCAACGCGAAGGGGGTGGCGGATTACGTGTTCGTAACCATTCACACCCACCAGGGCGCCCCCAACGCGATGCCGCCAGACTTCCTCGTGACGTTCGCCCGGGCCATGATCGATGCGGGGGCGGACGTCTTCGTGGGCCACGGGCCGCACTTCCTCAAGGGGATCGAGATCTACAAAGGGAGGCCGATCTTTTATTCGCTTGGCGACTTCATCTTCCAGAACGAAACCTTGCTCCGGCTGCCCTACGAGAACTACATGACGTACGGTCTCGGAGAAAGCGCCTGGGTGCAGGACTTCAACGCCGCGCGCTACGCCAACGACACCCAGGGCTTCCCTACGAACCGGGAGATCTGGGAGTCGGTGATAGCAATCCCCGCCTTCCGCGGCGGGGAGCTGATCTCGGTCGAGCTGCACCCCATTACCTTGGGGTTCGGCCAGCCGCGCTCGGTGCGGGGTCGGCCGATGCTGGCGGCCCCGGAGCTGGGACGGAAGATCATCAGCGACTTGATCGAGCGGTCGCGGTCCTTCGGCACCGCGATCGAGTGGCGTGATCGGGAGGGGATTGGCGTGGTGCGGCTGCCCGGCCGGACCGACGGCAACTCGAGGTGACGGTCGCCCGGGGCCTCGGCGGCACGCCGCGCCGGCCAGCCGACCTCGACTCATAGGGTCCACGGCAGATCCCGCTCTCTGCCGCGGACTCTGCGGGTCATGATGTAGCCGCATGGCTGAGCAGACTCCCGCAGCATCCAGCATCGGCCGCGTCCTGCGCGAACCGACGTTCCACTTCGTACTCCTCGCCGCGGCGCTGTTCGCCATAAGCGCGGTGATCGGATCGCGGAACCGCAACGTCATCGAGATCGACCGTGCGCAGATCGTGACGCGCATCGCGGAGATCGAGGCGCTCGGCGGCGCTCCCTTGAGCGCCGAGGAGCGGCAGCAGGTCGAGGAAGCCTACATCGACGAGCAGGTCCTCGTGCGTGAGGCCCAGGCCCTGGGGCTGGAGGACGATGCCCGGATCTACGACGTCCTCGTGCAGAAGATGCTGCACGTCCTGAGCGCCGATGTGATCCAACCCACGGACGCCGAGCTTGAGGCCTACTACGATGCTAATCGCATGCGCTACGCGCCGGAGCCGTCGGTGACGGTGGACGAGATCGTGGTGGCGACGACGGACCCTCTGCCGGTGGCGTTGCGCGATCAGCTCCGGGATGGCATCGCGCCGGAGCAGCTCGTCAGCGATCTCCCGATCAGTCACAACGTGCTGCCGCAGGTGACGCTGTTCACGCTCACCCGCATCTTCGGCGAGACGACCGCGGATCTGGTCTTCGGCGCGCAGCCGGGCGAGTGGGTCGGACCGCACCAAACTGTGCGCGGCCAGCACTGGCTGCGGCTCACGGAGCGGATCGAGTCGGTGCCGCCGCCCCTGGACGTGGTCCGCGAGCAGGTCCGGCTCGAGTGGATCGGCGAGCAGGAGGCGGCCCGGCTGGCGCAGCGCGTCACCGAGCTGCGGGGCCGCTACTCCATCGTGTTCACCGGCGAGGGCGCGACCCCGTGAAGCGGCTGCTTCTCCTAGGGCTCGTCGCCATGAGCCTCTCGTCGGCGACCGCGGTGGTGGCGGCGGCCCATGACGTGGACGTCACCTCGGTCGCCCGGCTCTTCTTGGACCAGGTCGGTGAACGCCGCTACCTGTTGTCGGTCGTCGATACCAGGGTGCCGCCGATCATGGATGTGAGGGGCGTGCTGCCGCAGCGCTGCGCGCTGCTGCCGGCTGAAGCCGCCGGCATCCGCGTCGTCGCCGGCTTCGCCTTCGACTGCGAGGAGGGGCTCAACTTCGACGACGTCATTACGCTGCCGTGGGGGCTGGCGGGGGTGGTCGTGGTGGCCCGCTGGAGTGACGGTACCGACGCCTCGGCGTATTTCCGCGGCGACGGCCGGGCGGTCCCGATTCGGCTGGCCGATCTGCGCGCCGGGGCCGGTTCGACGGGCCGACTCGCGAGCAGGTACTTCGCGCTCGGCGGCGAGCACATTCTGTTCGGGATCGATCACCTGCTGTTCGTCCTCGGGCTCCTCCTGCTGGTACGCGGCCTCTGGCCACTGGTGAAGACCGTCACGGCGTTTACGGTGGCCCACAGCATCACCCTGGGTGCCGCAGTCCTGGGATATGTCCCGGTCCAACGCGCGCCGGTCGAGGCGGCGATCGCGCTCTCCATCGTGCTGCTGGCCCGTGAGATCGTCGTGGGACACCGCGGCCGTGTGCACCTGGTGCATCGGCAGCCCTGGCTGGTGGCGTTCATCTTCGGGCTGCTGCACGGCCTGGGCTTCGCCGGCGCCCTCGGCGAGATCGGCCTTCGGAGCAGCGACATCCCGCTGGCGCTCCTGTTCTTCAACCTGGGGGTCGAGGCCGGCCAGCTCGCGTTCGTGACCGTGCTCGTGGTGCTGAACCACGTCATGCGCAGGGCCGCCCGGACCCTTTTGCCGCGGTTGGAGCCGGTGGTCGGCTATGCCCTGGGCACGCTGGCTACGCTCTGGTTCCTCGATCGTCTGCCCGCGGTGTGGGGTGTGTGACCTGTCCGTGAGGGCTCCACCACGACTAAGCACGAGGAGCTTCGGCGGCTCGCCGGGCCGCGAGCGGCGGTTCGACCGCGCGCTTTCGTGCATCGGCGCCGGCGCTGTGGAGTGGCGTTCCATTCGGACCGTGAAACTGTGGATCACACGCTGGGGCCGATCCATGGCCTGATCGGCCCGCCCCGAGGGCGAAAAAGTCGGAAGCAGGAGAGACGAATCCCCTCACCTCCGCACGATCACCGTCTTGATCTCCCAGGGGCGGAAGCTCAAGAGGATCGAGCCACCCTCCGTAGAGAGCGGCACTTGCGCCGGCCGCTCGAGCAGGTCCGCCTCCCGGGTATCCCCAAATCCGCCTTTCACGCGCAGCCGAACGGGGCCGCCCGCGCCCGTAACGTCCACGAGACGCAGCACCAGAGACTCCTCATCGTCCTCGGCCCGCTTGATGGCGGTGATGGCGACGTGGTCCACGTCGAGCGCGGCCAACGGCTCGTCATCGCGCACGGCGCCCGGAAAGGCGATGAGCGGGGCGTTGAACGCTGCGGCGATATGAGGCGTCCGCGCCTCCTCCCACGAGCCCACGTGGGGGTAGATGCCGATGCGAAAGCGGTGGGCACCCCGGTCGGCGGTGGAGTCCGGGTTCATGGGCGCCCGCAGCAGCGTCACGCGCATGACGTTTCCGCGCACGTCGTAGCCGTATTTCCCGTCGTTGAGGATCGAGACGCCGTAGCTGCCGTCGGATGCGGAAACGTCGATCCAGCGCTGGCCGCTGACCTCCCACTTCGCGCGCTCGGCGGGCGTGCGCGGGCTCGTGCTCCGGCGGATCACGCCGTACGGGATCTCGAACGCCGCCGAGTCTGCGCGCACCGCCACCGGGAAGGCGAGCTTGGCCAGCCTGTGCTCCTCGCGCCAGTCCACGATGTGCTCGATCTCGATGACCGGCGATCCGGGCCGCAGCTCGATGACCTGGTCGAACTGCGACGCTCCGAACCGGCGGCCGATGAACGCGCGCGCGGCCGTCTCGCCGGCCTCCGTTCGGAAGAGCGTCACGTCCCGTACGACCGACTCTTCCCCCGTGTAGCTGATGTTCCAGGCGTCCCAGACGGCGGGCCGGTCGCCGAAGATCTGGAGGCGGTTCGCGCGGCCGCTCGCCGGGAGCACGTCTCGGCGCGCACGCTTGTCGTAGATCCCGACGATCTCGCCCGTGGACGGCGAGAACGTCACGCGCAGCCGGTCGTTCTCGATCCAGCTCCGGCCCGCGCGGAGCTCGCGGCTGCGGACATCGGCGCGCCCTGCCACCACGCGGAACCTGCGGAAGCCCAGCCCCGGGACCTCGGGCGCCAAGAAGAAGGGCCGGCCGCCATCGTCCGCCTCCACGGCGTGGCGTTCCCCGTGCTCGTCCTCCACGTGGGCCGGCCCCGCGTCAACGGCTCCCAACGCGAGCGCGGGAAGCTCGACCCGTCCGCCGCGCGCCGCGCTGAGAGGGTTGAACACGGTGAGCGAGCCGGCCTTCGGCTCGGCCAGTGCTTCGATCGCACGCGCGACGCTGCCGTCCAGGAGCTGCTCCGCCTGGTCGTAGAACGCGTGGGCGTCCTCGTAGATCTGCCGGATACCGCTCCCCGGCAGGATATCGTGGAACTGGTTGAAGAGAACCCGCTTCCAGGCACCCTCCAGAGCCCCATACGGGTAGGGAATCCCCGAGATCACGGCCAGCTTCTCCGCAGCCTCGAGCCGGGCCTCGAGGCTGCGGTTCCGCCTCTTCATGTCCGCGTGCGTCGTGTAGGTGCCGCGGTGGTACTCGAGGTACAGCTCGTCGCGCCACGTGGGGAGTTCCGAACGGCTCGCGGGGATCCGGTCCAGGACGGCCTCGGGACTCGTATGGCGCATGGCGGGGAACGTCTCGACCCGCTGCATCTCCTGCCAGCGCTCGAGCATCTCGAGAGTCGGGCCGCCACCGTGGTCGCCCACGCCGTAGAGGATGAGCTGGTGGCTCAGCCCGCCGGTCTTCTGCTTGTACTCCCCGAGCTCCCGCGCCAGCCGCTCAGGCTCCAGGTTGTCGTTGTAGCGGTAGGGAATGTACGCGAGGACGGAGGTGCCATCCGGCGCCTCCCAGCGAAAGACATCGA
>JACQVF010000104.1 GCA_016209885.1 Gemmatimonadota bacterium
CCACCGCCCCCACCGGGAAGCCACCACCGATGATCTTGCCCATGGTGGTCATATCCGGAATCACGCCGAACTCCTGCTGCGCACCTTCATAGCCGAGCCGAAAGGTGATCACTTCGTCGAAGATGAGGAGAATCCCGTGCTCCGAAGTAAATCGCCTGAGCATCGAGAGAAATTCGCGTGTAGCCGGAATGAGCCCGACACGATTGGGCATCGGATCCACGATCACGGCCGCGAGCGTATCCGCGTGCTCGCTCAGGATTCGCTCCGCCGCGCTGACGTGATTGAACGGGATGACCGTCACAGCGCTCAATACCGCGTCCGGCGTCCCTTTCGAGTATCTGACCGCCCGGGGGTGATCGGCTTCGCCCCAGTCTTCCGGTGAAGCATCTAGACTGACTTCCACGAAATCGTAGCTTCCGTGGTAAGCGCCCTCGCACTTCGCGATCCTTGGCCGGCCGCTGAAAGCTCGGGCAGCCTTGATCGCCATCATCACTGCTTCGGAACCCGAATTGGTAAACCGCACCCGTTCCACCGACGGCACGCGGTCGCATAGCAGCTCTGCGAGCAGGATCTCCGATTCCGTGGGCAGCGGGAAGCAGGTACCCAACTCGAGTTGTTCCCGCACTGCTGCCACGATTGCGGGGTGCGCGTGCCCGTGAACAAGCGAGGTATAGTTATTCAGAAAGTCGATCCGCTCGATGCCCTCGGCATCGATGATTTGGCAGCCATGGCCACGGACCGCGTAGAGCGGATATGGCGAGAGAAAAACCGTGGTCCGGGTGTTTCCGCCTGGCAGAACCTTGCATGCCCGCTCGAACAGGCGTGCAGATGCAGAACTGGGATCAGGATACATGAGTATCAGTGCTCCTCGGGTCTGCTACCGACGGGGGATGATGGGCAACTCGATGTAAGACGGATGCTCACGGTTTCGCTCAACTGTGAGGACCGGGTCACCGACTTCTGGAAGGCGCGAAAACGTGCCCTTGTCAGCACCTGCGATCGCCACGCGCAGGCGATGGCCCTGGCGGACGAGCACGGACGTGGGGTGGAGCTCGAACGTGATCTCCGCGAGCTCTCCGGGAACCAAAGGCAGCGTGTCGTTTCGCTTGTAGGAGTGGTATGGCCCCAGCACGCGGTACGGCGGTGTTTCCTCGGATACTTTGCGGTGAATTGCCCGAAGGATTCCCTCGGTCACGTAGTACACCGTGCCGTCCGGAGCTACATCTTCTAAATAGACAAAGAACGCACCGTCCTGGTGGGTGGACGTCAGGTACAGGGTAACCACCGGATGTCCGGTGATCTCGAGGTCCGCTTCCAAAGGTGCACTGGTGTACGTGAGCAGTCGTTTGTCCTGCTCCGCACGATCTGCGTAGATCACGTCTCCTGATGTGCCCGGAGTGGCCCAACGATTTGACGTCCCGGTCGTAGCATCGAAGTCCACCTTGTACCTGTCAGCTCCAGATTGCGCGGCTGGAACTTCGTGACTTAGTCCATTGCTAGAGTGGAAATACCACCGATGGTGCCCGGTTCCCGGGATGGGCCATGCTGTGCTCGTCTTCCAACGCTCCTCCCCCATTGTATAGTAAATGAGGAATTTGCCTTCTTTGTTCTCGTTCGTCACGGAATCCTTGCCCCACAACCAGCCTTTCAAGAAACACAAATCTTCCAGGTGTTGCTGCTCCATCGGGGGGTCCGTGGGTGCTGCCGCAGGGCGATACTGACTCACATGGTGCAAGCCGGCGTGACTCCACGGCCCGACAAGGACCCGCTGTGGGTTTGAAAGAGTCATGAAGCGTCGTAGCACCCCGTTGGCCGTCCCTGCATCCATCCAACCACCCCACGATTGGATTGGGGTCCCGGACGACTCGACACGTTTGCTCCACGAGTGAATCCCCCAATCATCCATGGACCATCCGCCCCAAGTGTCCGGACGATCGTCTTTGAAGACGATCTTCTCGAGCCCCGGCCCCACGTCAGGAACGTCACGGCGGCGCGCAATGGCCAGCGCCAACGTTCGGCCGTCCGGGTCTTCATCCACTGGACGAACGCCCCGAGCGGGCTCTCCGCTCGGGGCCCTGATGTTACGGTTCAAGTCCAAGTTTTTGACCCATACGCTCCAGGGCCGAGAGAAAATGATGTTCGGCACGCCACCGGGAAAGTACTCATCCGCATAGGGGTCGTAGTCGGGGAACCGCGAAACCGCTGCTCTGAAGCTCGGATGGTTTCGCTCCACCATCCAGTCCACGGTGTTGGCGGTGTAGGACACGCCCCATCCCGCAACCCGCCCGTCCGACCAGGGTTGTTTCTGGATCCAATCCATCACGTCGCTGAAGTCCAACGTCTCGTCACGCGAGCGGTGATGAAGCCAGACACCGAACGAGGCACCCGTTCCCCGAACATCGCCATTCACCACCGCATATCCGTGAGTGGCAAAGAAACGTACGATCTGGGCTGCACTCTCACCCGAACGCCAATAGCGCGTCATGGTGAGGACGGCCGGTACTCTGCCCTCCGGCGGCAACGGATCCGGCAACACGACGTCTAGCGCAATCCGAACGCCGTCCCGCATCGGTACGTATAGCGAGCGAACAGGGGTGGCCCCCAACGCTCCTTCAAACTGCTCCCCGCACGCAGCAAACGAATACGGAGCCTGGAGCGCACCAGCTGCGGCTATGAGACTCGCCTGAAACCAGACGCTGAGGGCGAGGCCAACAACAGCGGTGAATGCGGAGCGGTACCGCAGCCGACCACGGCGCCCTGAAGTCCGGATGATCACCGTTTCCCTCCCGATCGATTGAGTCGCCTTATGCATCGTACGCGCATGCAAAACCTGTGGGTTCCGGAAATTCTGGCACCAGGGGTTTCGTGAGACGGTTCTGAGTTTTTCTCCTTTTTCTGGTGGTGCCGGGTGCGGTAGCTGAGTCCTCGGAGCTGAATATCAATTGAATCCCGGCCCTCTGAGCGCGCGTCCGGGCTTGACGCCGGTTGGCCGTCCCGCGTTCACAACCTTCACGCCATTCACGAACACGTACTCGACGCCCACGGAAAGTTGATGGGGATCCTCGAACGTCGCGCGGTCCACGATAGTCCGCGGATTGAAGACCACGACGTCGGCAAACATGCCTTCCCGAAGAATCCCCCGATCCTGGATCGAGAGGCGAGCAGCCACGGCCGAGGTCATCTTCCGGACGGCATCCTCGAGAGGGACCACACCTTCCTCCCGTACGTACCTACCCAGGATCCTCGGATACGTCCCGTAGGCCCGGGGGTGTTCGAGTGTGGTCGCCTCATCCGGATCCCAACCGGCGGCGTCGGTACCGAACTTGATCCACGGCTGTTGGAGATTGGAACGCACGTTCTCGGGGCTCATGAGGAAGAGGACCATGCTCACCCTGGTCTCCGTGGAGAGAACGACCTCGATGGCCGCGTCCACCCAGTCCACGCTGAGTTCTCCCGCGATCTTCGAAAGGGTCTTGCCGATCCAGCGTCCGGCATCCGGTCCCTGAGCCGCGTCGATGTATACTCCCTCGGGGGTGGCGAGCTGGCCGAAGTTCTCCCAGTCGCTCTGCGGCCTCAGCACCTCGTCATGGATCCTCTTCCTCACCTCGGCCGAGCGGAGATTCTCCAAGAGCTTCCCGTCCGCGGATGCCCACGGCGGCAGGATGGCGGTGAACTGGGTGGACCCCGCCACGTACGGGTACATGTTCGCCTGGACGTCCAAACCGGCCGCCCGGGCGGAATCGATCTTCTCGATGATCAGGGGGCCCTTCGACCAGTTTCGCCGACCCGCAGCCTTGAGGTGGAAGATCTCCACCGGGACGTTCGCACGCCGACCGATCTCGATCGCCTCGTCCACGGCTTCGAGAACTCGATCGCCTTCGGAGCGAATGTGCGAGATGTACACCCCGCCGAGCGGTGCCATCGCCGCCGCGACCTCGACCAGTTCGTCGATGGTGAAGAACCCCTCGGGTGGGTAGACGAGTGCAGGGGCGATCCCGAAGGCCCCATCCTCCATGGCCCACCTCGTGATCGCCTTCATGCTGTCCAGCTCGGCCGCGGTCGCTGGCCGCTCGGCCTCTCCCATCGCGTACACCCGAATCGTCCGCCCACCGAGGAAGGAGCCGACGTTCGGGGAGATCCCACGCTCTTCCATTGCGCGAAGCCAGGCGTCGAACCCGTGCCGCCCCGCGAACTCCGGTCTGGAGCCGCGTCGAGAACCCTCCAGGAAACGCCGCGTCTTCTCGTTCGTCGGCGCGTATGTCCAGCCCTCTCCGAGGATCTCCGTGGTGACCCCCTGAGTGATCTTGCTCACCGATCGCCCGTCGCCGCTGAGAAACCGGCCTCCGGACTGGCTTTGGATATCGATGAATCCGGGGGCCACGACCAGGCCCCGGGCGTCGATCCGCTCCTGGGCGCGTGCCTCCGCCAGCACTCCAGGCGGAGCGATCCTTACGATCCGGTCACCGCCTATCGCCAGATCGCCGTAGTACCACGGGTTCCCCGTTCCATCGACGAGCTGCCCACCCTCGATGACAACATCGTAGGATTCGTCTCGTGCTCGTTCTTCGGAGAGAGACCTCGGACAACCGCTCATCAGCGCGGCGACGCAGGACAACCCGAGGGCTAAGGCGCGTTTCATGGTTCGCAGGGGGTGGCCCAGGTGAATTGGGGCCGAGTCTTCACCCAAGGGGAAGCACCGGCCGTAGACCGCATGCTCAGGAGAGGAAGGGCTTCAGGGAGCGGCGGAGCTCGGCTAGAGCCGAGCTCATCTGATTCTTCACGGTGCGCAAGGTGATTCCCATTGTTTCGGCTATCTCGCGGTGCGAGAGTCCGTGGAGGTACGCGAGGCTGAAGATCTCCTTCCGCCGGGGAGGTAGCGCATCAATCGCCTCCTCGATCGCGGCTGCAAGCTCGGCATGCTCGAGAGCCTGGATCGGGGTTGGGTGCCCGCCACGCCGCTCCTCCGCGGAGCGGAGGAACCACTGCTTCTCGATTCGCACACGGCGGTGACGGGCGTAGTTCAACGCTCGATGCCTGGCGATTCGATATAGTAGCGCACGGATCGACCCGGACGGGGTCAGTGCCTCTGCCCGCTGGAAGACGTACAGAAAGGTATCCTGGGCCACGTCCTTGGCTGCCTCTCGATCTTCGATCAACTCCGCGACGTAGACCACGACTGGCGACCAGTACTCCTGGAGCAGCGTGTTGACGGCCGCCGAATCCCCGTTGACCACCCGCTCGAACAGGAGGGCATCCACCTTGTGCCTGTCCAGCGGAATCCCCTCCACTCGCTCCTGGACGTGGCCGCTCACCGCCTGGACCTCCTGTTCCGTCTCAAGCGTGCCGGGGCTGCCTGAAGGTGTTCCACGTGGTCCGGTCTCAGGCCCCTATGCTTTGACCTCCGCGCCATGCCTAAGAGCACGTGACCCGCGGCAGGGTACCATTCTGCAGATTGGGGTGAGAAGACCGAGAGGGTGGGAAGCAACGCCGGCGGCGGAGCCAAGGTCTATCACTCGTGACCAACCACAGCCAGCCTCTCGTCCCCGATCAACCCCTTCCCACGCGGTACTCCCTGTTTCCATCTGCCCATCCGAGCATTTGAAGCGGAAAACCTTCGCGAGGGAAAACCGGGCCGCGCGGGCGTTAGCCCCGACCAGGAGTCTAGGCCATCCAGCGCTCGATGGACTGGATCTCCTCCACGCCCCTCGATCGCACCTCTACCTGCGACCGATCCGCGGCGCCGAGGCCAAGGGCGATTCCCTCGCGGATCTTCGGCTGGCCCCACGGGGAGATGTCTTGGACCGCCGGCTCGGCGCCGTGGTGGCGCAGGACGGCGAGGCCGGTGACGTCGGCGGCGATGCGGTCGCGGGAGGCGATGACGAGGCGCGGCTCCACCAGATCGCCGTCCGACGGCCCGCCCGTCACGAACGCCTTCGTGCCCTCCAGGATGTTGAGAGACGGCTGGATCGCCAGGCACATCTGCGCGATCATGGCCGCGAAGAACTCGTATCCCTGCTCGCGCCGCCGCCCGTGGTAGTAGCGGCGGCTCTCCGCGTCGATCACGCCGATGACGTTCTTCATGGACATCGTGAAGCGCGCGAGGCTGTGCGTTTTCACGCATGCCAGGTTGATCAGGTGATCGACCTCGGCGAGCAGCGCCGGCACGCGATAGCCTTCCGGCCAGTAGCGGGCTGCGGGCGGCCGGATCTGCCGGCGCGGCACATCGTCGAACGGCACCAGCTCGCCGCGGCCCTCGCGGACTGCCTGGTCGAGGCGGTTGCGGCGCACGTTGGCGAGCGTGTTCTGCACGTAGAAGGTCTGATCGCCCACGATCACCCGGCGGGGATCGCGCTCCCACACCATGTTGAGCAGGGCCACCAGCATCTCAGGGCTCGTGGTAGCCGGGTGCGGAACCGGGCTGCAGAAGTTGGGCTTGATGAGCACGGTCTGGCCGGGCCGGATGAACTCGAGCCCGGCGCCCAGCTCCACCGCGGTGCGCAGCGCCTCCTCCGTGGTGCGTCCGCGGGCGACGCCCACCACTGAAGCCGTGGATCGGGTGCCCTCGAAGCGCGGCCGCCAGCCGAGGGCGGAGAGACCCGCGAGCCCGCCGAGACCCGTGAGGACCTGTCGCCGCGAGATGGTGCGGGGCATCTTCTCGCCCCGTCCGTCGTGATCGGAGTCGCGAGTCACGGTCCCCCCTCTCCCCAGGGCCGAAACGGCCGGCGCAACCAACCGCACAATGGGACGCCTGCGCGAATGTAGGTCCCGCGCTGTGCGCGCTGCAACGTCGCTCACTTCCTCATAGCTTTCGCCGCGTATGCATGAGACCCGACGGCTGGTACTACTGTGTCATGAAAACGCTGCGAGTCCTTGTCGCACAACGCATTCCCCGCGAAAGCGCGTGCAGTTCGGATGCCTCGAGAGGCCATGTGCCGCAGCCGCCTTCGAGTCTTGTGACACCGTAGCACTAGCCGCGTGGCCGGAACTTGTAGTAAGCGGCCGGCAGCGGGAGGAAATGTCGTCTGAGAGGGCTCTTGTCTTGGGGGTCCGGGCGCTTGACCGCCAACGCATAGCTCAGGCTCGCCTCCAGGCCCGCGTAGTGCTCGCTCCCAAGCTTCCAGTCGATGCCGGGGGCCAGGCGCGCGAGCGCGAGATAGCCGAAGTCATCGCCCGGGAAGGCCAGGATCGTCCAGAGCCCGGCGCCCACGTACGGGCGCGTCGGCCCGCTGCCCGAGTATCGCCGCGCCGTGACGGACAGGGTGATCACGTCGAAGCGGAAGGTGCCGAGGCTGAATTCCACGGCGTTCGAGCCGTCGAGCACTTCCACCGCGAGCCCCAACCGGTGAGTGCCTCCGAGGGAGATGCCGACGCGGAGCCGCCCGGGCTCCTCGGGCGAGTCGGCCGGTGATGCCGGGGCCGCCCGGGCCGCCCGGGCCGCGAACTGGTGCCACGCCGCGAGGGCGAGCGCGAGCGACAGGAGGCGGACACGGACGCTCATGATCGGACGCCAACGTAGTTCTGGGAGCACCGTGGGGCCAGGGAGCGGTGGCCGGCGAGCTGGCCGCATTCCTGGCTTCACCGCTGCGACTGCGAGTCGCGATTCGCGAGTCGGGATCTGGTCCTCGCCCGGCGGCGCCCGGCCTCGAGATCCACCAAGATCCACCAGCGAGGCCGTGGACGACTCGGCCCCGGGCGCGTAGCTTGGTTGTTACCAGCCACCTGGATTCCCCGCTCCATGGAGGAGGCCCATGAGTTCCGCGTCCACGTCCCTGCTCGAGGAGGCGCTCCAGGCCTGGGGTTACGCCCGCGATGGCGTGGTCGACGAGGTGCAGAATCTGCCGGCCGATCGGTTCGAGTTCCGGCCGACCCCGGCGAACCGCAGCGTCGCCGAGCTAGTCCAGCACATCGTCGAGTCGGGCTATCTCATGGTGGGCGAGCTCACGAACCCCAAGGGCGACTTCCGCAGGAAATCGTACGATAAGCTCATCGCGGAGCACGCGCCCCAGGAGGTCTACACGACGACCGCGAAGCGGGAGCTGGTGAAGCTGCTCAAGGCCTCATACGCGGAGGGTGTGAAGCGCTTCCGCGAGGGCGGCGAGCTGCTCCTCCTCCAGTTCATCCGGCAGTTCAACGGGGTCCCCGCCACGCGTCTGACCTGGATGCACCACGGGATCGGTCACGAAGAGTATCATCGAGGCCAGCTCGCGCTGTACGCGCGGCTCCTCGGACGGGTACCGGCACTCACCAAGATGATCATGGGGGGCTGATGCGCGCGACGACGCTTGGTTGCCTGATGGCATCCCTCCTGGCTGCGTCCGGTGCCGCTGCCCAGGAGGTGAAGGCGCCCACCCCGGGGGTGCGCGAGCGCCTCCTGCTCGAGAACGAGTACGTCCGGGTCGCGGAGATCCTGTACGACCCGCTCGCGCAGGGGCCCCGGCACACGCACGACTACGCCCGCGTCGCCTACGTGGTGGACGGCGGTACGCTCGAGCTCACTGCGGCGGACGGCACGGTCACGCGCCTCGATCTCACCGCGGGCCAGACCGTGTGGCGTCCGGCGGAGACGCACTCGGTGCGCAACGCGGGGCGCAGCAGCGTGCGCCTTGTGGAGCTGGAGGTGAAGGCCACGGGCGCCCCTCGGGACCCGCGGGAGCGTGAGGCTCTGCCGCGCGGGCCGGCTGCGCCTGCGAGCGGTACGCCGTAGCCCTGAGCGCTGGCGGCTCGCGCACCGGAGGACCGCGGTGCAGCGCGCGCGGGCGACTTCGCAGCATCCCTCGGGGCGGGGCCTCCTCCCGCTCGTGGTCGCGTCCCTGGCGGCGGTTGCCGCGACGGCCTGCCGCTCCGAGGATGCGGCTTCATCCGACCACCTGGTGGCGCACCTGACCCCCGACACGATGCGCGCCACCAGAATCCGGCCCGGGATCGGGTACCGTTACGTCTGGTCGCCGGGCGGGCCGTGGGCCGTGCATATCCTTGACGTGGATCTCTCGCGCTGCGAGATCGGATTCGCGGTCCGCTCGCCGCGGCCAGAGGCCAACGGGCGGGGGGCGGCGCGCAAGCGAGTGACGGAGCTGTTCCGTGAGGCGGGTCCCCACGGCATCGCTGCGGTCAACGGAGACTTCTTCACCCCTGAGGGGCTGCCGCTGGGCACGGAGATCGCCGGTGGCGTCGTCCGCACCGTCCGCGGGCGCCCGGCCTTCGCCTGGCAGCCGGGCCATACGCCCTGGATCGGCGCACCCACGCGAAGCAGCGACAGCACCCTCGTAGTGGGTTGGCCCGTACGGCTCGGCGAGCCGGACGGGCGGACCGAGGTTGTCAGCGGCTTCCCCGAGATGCTGGACGCCGGCTCACGCGTGGGCGAGCTGGGCGGACGCACGCACGAGGGCTTCGCTGCCGGCCGGCACCCGCGGACGGCGGTGGGATTCAACCCCGCGAGCCAGCGGCTCTGGCTCGTTGTCGTCGACGGGCGGCGGCGCGGGTACTCCGCGGGAATGTCGCTCCCCGAGCTCGCGGGACTCTTCGAGGCGCTCGGGGCCACTGAGGCGCTCAACCTGGATGGCGGCGGCTCTTCCGTAATGGTCATCGGCGGCCGCACCGTGAGTCGCCCGTCGGATCCGGAGGGCGAGAACCCCGTCGCCAACGCGCTCGTGCTCTACGAGGACGAGACACTCTGCCAGATGCCACCGCCGCAATAGCGGCGCGCCGCTCAGCCGCCCGCCCTCCGGGGCTGGACCCGCCCCGGGGCGTGGGCGACTACTCAAATGCCCGGCCGCGCCGAATCGCCCGTACGCTGGTACCATGCCCCGTCTCTGCCGGCGGCGGCGAGAAGGGAGAGGGGGCCGTACGGCCGTTGACGCGGGACGCGCTGAGATCGCGGCGAGCAATGTGCCGCCGCCTCCTCTTCCTACGACTACCGAGTGACCTGAGGCCGATGCGGGTCGCCTCGCGGTCGAGTGCGCTGGTGCAATACGTTGTACCGCTCGTTCTTCTGCTTACCGCGATTGCGGGCTGCGATTCGCAGACGGGGCCGCCGACGGTGAGCGAGCCGCCGCCAACGCAGCCGTCGCCGGACACGGCCGTATCGCCCGGCGTGGTCACCGTCACGCTGGGTGCGCCGGGGATCGTCCTCGATTACTCGCGCGCGGCATGCGAGGCGTTCGATGTGCCGGACGTCTACGCGCACGCCGTGCGCGCTCCGGACGGGATTCTGATCCTGGTCTCAGGCAACGCGCCGCGCAACTTCTGGTCGTTTGGCAGCGGCTTCAACTCCCTGGCGAGGAGCTGCCGCCCCGTTCTCGTCTCGGGTGACGACCCGACAGCGCAGAGCTTCGACAATCATGAGTGGATCACGTCCGTCTACCGCGAGGGAAACGTGATTCACGCGCTCGTGCACAACGAGTATCACGATCCTGTCGCGTCCAACTGCAAGATCGGCGATACGAGTCCCGCGAATCCATGCTGGTACAATGCGATCACGTACGCGTTCTCGACGGATGGCGGGCGGAGCTTCCAGCAGCCGGCGGGTCCACTGCACGTGGTGGCTGCGCCGCCGCAGCGGTGGGACGCCTCGACGCTGCGCGGGGCTCCCGGGCCGTACGGCTACTTCGAGCCCTCGAACATCATCCGCGGCCCCGACAGCGCGTACTACAGCGTGTTTTTCGCGATTCCGTTCAAGGATCAGCAGACGAATCGCGGTACCTGCCTGATGCGGACGGAGACGCTCGCCCAGCCGTCGAGCTGGCGCGCGTGGGACGGGATCGGATTCAACATCCGGATGGGCAGTCCATACGGGAGCGGCGATGATCGGCGCGCGTGTGTCTTCATCGCGCCTCAGCAGATTGGGGATCTACGCGGCAGCCTCACGTACAATACCTACCTGAAGCGCTACCTCCTGGTTGGTGCGAGCGCCGAGTCGGGGCCGGGCGGCACATCCAGGTGCGGCTTCTTCTTCGCGCTGTCGCCTGACCTGATCCGCTGGAGCAAGGCGCAGCTCTTGAGGCAGGGAGCCCTGCCTTTCCCACCCTGTCAGGGTGGCACGGCGGGCGCCGGCTCCGACGTCTATCCGTCATTGATCGATCACGCCGATGAGACGATCAACTTTGAGCGGACCGGCCGCACACCCCATCTCTACTACGTGCGCTGGAACCGGGGCCTCGATCGCGACCTGATCCGCGTGCCGGTCACGTTCGAGCTGAGGTAGACCGCGGTCGCGGAAGCCTCGCCCGTTGCCACTCCATGTCGGCCGGAAATCATCGTCCCCCCTCGCGGGTTCCGGGAGCTCGGCCCGGTAGTCGGCCGCGCGGTTGGCGCTGCTGTTGGCCGCAGGAGAGCGGCTCCCTCAGAGCGGCCGGGCAGCGCGCGCGAGCCTCTCGAACTCTTCGCGCGTGGGCAGCTCCTCCGGCACCGGGTCCTCGCCTGGATTGATGAACAGGTCGGTCTCCAGCCCGCGCTGCTTCTCGTAGAGCCGTCGGTAGAGGCCGCCCTGGCGGAGCAGTTCGTGGTGTGTGCCGCGCTCGACGATTTCACCGTGGTCCAGCACCAGGATGTGGTCCGCGCTGCGGATCGTGGAGAGGCGGTGGGCGATGACGAAGGTCGTGCGCCCGCGCCGCAGCGAGCGCAGACCATCGCGGATCAGCGCTTCGCTCTCGCTGTCCAGGCTCGAGGTAGCCTCGTCGAGGATGAGCAGGCGCGGATCGGCGAGGATCGCCCGCGCGATGGCCACGCGCTGGCGCTGTCCGCCCGACAGCTTCACGCCTCGCTCGCCGACCACCGTGTCGTAGTGCTGCTCGAAGCGCTTGACGAACTCGTCGCAGTGCGCGATGCGGCCCGCCGCGCGGATCTCCACGTCCGTCGCGTTCGGCCGCGCGTACGCGATGTTCTCGCGGATGGTGCCATCGAAGAGGAAGTTGTCCTGCATGACCACGCCGAGCTGCGCTCGGTACTCGCGCAGGCGGAGCGTGGCGAGGTCTCGCTCAGCGACCAGGATGCGCCCCGCCGTGGGACGGTGGAACCCCATGATCAGGCCGATGAGCGTGCTCTTGCCGGCGCCGCTCGGCCCCACCAGCGCGGTGGTCGTGCCCGCCGGGGCGGTGAAGGACACCTGGCGCAGCACGGGCACGCCGGGGAGGTACTCGAAGCTGACGTTCTCGAAGGCAACGTCGCCCGTGACCTCGCCCAGCGCCGCGCGCGCCGCGTCCTCTTCGTCCTCCGTGCTCAGCTCCCGCACCTCCTGCAGCCGGTCCAGCCCGGCGATCGCTTCCGTGAGCTGCGTGCCGATGGAAGCGATGTTCACGAGCGGCAACACCATCATGCCCACGAAGAAGATGTACATGACCAGGTCGCCCAGCGTCATCGTCCCCGCCAGGATCGCGCGCCCGCCCACCACGATGATGAGGACACCCACACCGCCCACAATGACTGTGGACAGTGCTGTGACCGCGGAGGTGCCGGTGATCGTGCTGGCGATGTTCTGGAGCAGCCGCTCGACGCCCGCGCCGAAGACGCCCTCTTCCCGCTCTTCGGCCACGTACACCTTCACCAGCCGCACGCCACCCAGCGCCTCGCCCAGCCGGCCGGTCACATCCGCCTCGATCCGCCAGCGTTCCCGGAAGATCGGGCGCAGCCGCTTGAAGGCGATGGTCATGGCGGCGGCGAACGCGCCCAGCAGGACGAGCGCGCCGAGCGTGAGCTGCCAGTTCAGGTACAGCAGCACGAGCAACGCGATCGCCGCCGTGAACAGGCCGCCAACGAGCTGCACGATTCCGGTCCCCACCAGGTTCCGGATCCCCTCCGGGTCGTTCATGATGCGGGAAATGAGCGCGCCCGTCTTGGTATTGTCGAAGTAGCCCACGGGCAGGTGCAATACGTGCGCTTGCATCGCCTGCCGGGTGCGCGCGATGGCGCGCTGCGCGGCAATACTCACCACGCGCGCGAGCTCGAAGGATGTGCCCGCCTGCACGAGGGTGGCGGCCAGCGCGGCGCCCGCGAGCGGCAGCAGCAGCTCCCCGCGCTGCTGCCCGATGACCTCGTCGATCAGGAACTTCGAGCTGGCCGGCAGCACAAAGCCGGACAGCCGGTTGATGACCATCAGCACCAGTCCGATGGCCAGGGGCCGGCGCTGGGCCCACACCAGCGCGCGCGCCTCCCGCCACGCGCTGCGCATGGCGATGCGTTTCTTCGCGGATGTCCCTTCGGTCATGTCGCCAAAGGTGAAGACGGAGGACTGAGCTCTCCAACGAGCAGCGGCGCCGGTTCGACGGGAGGACGGGGAAACATCCGGCCAGGAGGGGATCGAACCCACGACCCCGGGTTCGAGAGCGTCCTCTACTCCTCTACTCCACCGCCGGGTTCCTGGCCGGCCGAAAGCTAGCGGGGAGCAGGGGCGTGAACAACCCGGCGTGACCGGGTGGACGACAGCGGGCTCCCCGGCTAGCGTAGGCGCTTGGGGAACCGAAAGCGGGCGGCTCCGCGGCCGGGAGGCAAGATGTCGGAGCGAGCGGGGGAGCCGGAGAGTGCGCGGGTGTTGATCGTGTCGCCGGCCCAGTGGCCGCGGGCGCTCCTCCGTGCCGAGCTCGAGGGCGCGGGCTACGATGCCGTCGGCACGCGAAGCCTGTCGGCGGCGCTGCGATACCCGCCGGTGGAAGCCCTGCGCGGGCCGGTGCGTCTGCTCATCGTGGAGCAGGGTGCCGTCGAGGGCGCGGAAGAGGGGGAACAGGCTGCGCTCGAGCTCCTGGATCGCCTGCGGCAGATGCACCGCGAAGCGCGCGTGCTCCTCCTTGCCCGGGGCACGGCCGCGCTACCGCCGGGGACGTGGGACGCTGTGCTCCGCCGGCCCGTAAGCCTCGGGCAGGTCGTGGCCGCGGTGAAGGAGCTGGCCCCTGTGAGGGGCGGCCTTCCCCCGACGCCCCAGGGCAGAGCGGACGAGACCTGATCCCGGCGTCGCCGCCCCGGAGGCTCGGCTCGGCGGCGGAGGAGGACTCGGGCTGGGTACGTCTCGCGTATTGCGCGAAGATACATCTGCTATATTATTGCTTCATCTGTTATAGAGAGACCTCGTGGAAGACGCGCCCGGAGCCCGCTGGCTCCTGCTGATCCATCAGATCCCGCCGAAGCCGGGCTATTTCCGGGTGAAGGTCTGGCGCCGGCTCCAGCGACTCGGGTCTGTGGCGCTCAAGAACTCGGTTTACGTGCTGCCCGCGAGCGAGCAAGCGCGGGAGGACTTCGAGTGGATGCTCCGGGAGATCGTGGAGGGTGGTGGTGGAGCGTCGATCTGCGAGGTGGCGTTTGTGGGCGGGCTTTCTGACCAGGAAGTCGAGGCGCTCTTCCGCGCTGCCCGGGATGCGGACTATGCCCGGATCGCCGAGGACGCCCGGGCGATCCTGAGCTCGGGTTCGGCCGGCGAGCGGATCCCGGACGCCCTTCGTGGGCAGGTGGACAGCGACGTCGTCCGTCTGAGGCGGCGCCTCGCGGAGGTCGTCGCCATCGATTTCTGCGGTGCTCCGGGGCGTGAGTCTGCGGAGGAGTTGCTGGCGGCCGTGGAGCGGCGGTTGCTCGGGGGCGTAAGCGAGCCGCGTCCTGGCGGCGCGGGCGTGGAGTCCGAGCAGCTACGCGGCCGCGTGTGGGTGACGCGACGCGGGATCCAGGTGGACCGGATGGCGAGCGCGTGGCTCATCCTGCGCTTCATCGACCCGGAGGCACGCTTCAAGTTCGTGGTCGGTCGCGGCTATCGGGCCGAAAGGGGGGAGATCCGGTTCGACATGTTCGAGGCCGATTTCACGCACCAGGGTGACCGCTGCACCTTCGAGATCCTGCTGGAGCGGGTCGGGTTGGAGGATCCCGGGCTCCGGGCCATCGCCGAGATCGTGCACGACATCGACCTGAAGGATGCGAAGTTCGGGCGGGCGGAGACGCCCGGGATAGAGCGGCTGATTACGGGGATGCAGGTAGCGCAGGTGGATGATGAGGCGCGCCTTTCGCGCGGGGTGATGCTGTTCGACGATCTCTACGCGGCGTACGGGCAGGGCGGTGCCGCGAGGGAGCGTGGCCCCTGATGGCAAACCGGGAAGTGGAGATGCTGCGGAGCTTGGCAGCGGGCTCTGCGGCGGCGTTCGGGTTGCGTGGCGTGCGCCAGGAGAAAGACGGCGCGGCGGTCCTCGACGGAGTCAGCCTTGAGATCCCGCCCGGGTGCATCACGGTTCTGGTCGGGCCCTCGGGTGCGGGGAAGACCTCGCTCCTTCGGCTCCTCAACCGCCTCGATGACCCGGTTGCCGGCGATATCTTCTACCACGGGCGGCGCGTGGACAGTTACCCCGTACGGGAGCTGCGTTGCCGGGTCGCCTTCGTGTTCCAGGTCCCGCTGCTTTTCGCCGGCACGGTGCGCGACAACTTGTGGGTGGCGGCGGAGCTGGCGGGGTTAGAGGGCCGCGAGTTTGAGGAGCGGGCGAGGGAAGCGCTGGCGTTAGCGGAGCTGGACGCCTCCGTTGCGGACCGGCCCGGCGACCGGCTGTCGGTGGGAGAGAAGCAACGGGTCACCATTGCGCGGGCGCTCGTGAGCGCGCCTGAGGCGCTCCTCATGGACGAACCCACGGCGGCCCTCGACCCGGAGACGGCGGAGCGGCTGCTGGACACGATCCGGCACCTGGTCGAGAAGCGCGGCCTCACGATCGTGATGGTCACGCATCGCCTGGCCGAAGCGAGGCGCGCAGGGGATTTCGCGGTGCTGCTGGACAGGGGCCGGGTGGTCGAGGCGGGTTCCGTTCCGGAGATGTTCCGGCGTCCACTCGAAGTCCGGACGCGGGCGTTTCTCGAGCGCGGGCTTTAGCTTTAGCAGGTCGTTCAAGAGCTTCAGTGCGTCGCGCGCCTGGGGCTTGCACGCCCGAGACCAGGGACGAGGAGGAGTCGATGCGGATTCTTGACGCGCCGATCGAATCCATTTCCTGGCCGGAGCTCTGCCTGGCCGCCGGGCTGATCCTGGTCGCCCTCGGGATCTCGAGCTGGCAGCGGCTCGGACTGGCGCGCCCCCTTGCGATCGGCGCCCTGCGAGGCGCCGTCCAGCTCCTCCTAGTCGGCTACGTCCTGGTCTATATCTTCGCGCTGGACCGGTGGTATCTCGTCGTGGCCGCGCTGGTGCTCATGGTGCTGACTGCCACCAAGGCCGCGGTGGACCGGCAGGCGGCCAGCGACCGGAGGCGTCTCCTGGGGATCACCGGGGCCGCGCTGTTCCTGGGCGCTGGCCTCACCCTGGCCTACGTCGGTGCCGCGGTCGTGCGCGCCGAACCCTGGTACAACCCGCGCTACCTGATTCCGCTTTTCGGGATGATCGTGGGCAACGCCATGAACGCCGCTGCCCTGGCCGCCGAGCGCCTTTCGGGCGAGATGGCGGCGCGGCAGGCGGAGATCGAGGCCTACCTCGCGCTGGGAGCGAGCCCCAGGGCCGCGTCCCACGCGGCCGTTCGGGCGGCGCTGCGTGCCGCCCTCATCCCGACGGCGAGCGGCCTGGCGGTGGTGGGAATCGTCTCGCTCCCGGGGATGATGACGGGTCAGATCCTGGCCGGGGCCTCGCCCGTCGGCGCCGTGCGCTACCAGATCGTGGTCGTGTTCATGCTGGCCGCCGCGAGCGCCGCTACCGCCGCGCTCGTCGCTCTCTGGTACCGCCGGCTGTTCTTCACGGAAGCCGAACAGCTGCGCATCCCGGAGGTGAGAGCTGCCTCGGGATCGACCCGCTCGTGAGAGGTGCGTCATGGAACGCTGGCTGTACTCCTTGCTTCTCGCGGCTGTCCTCGCCGCCGCGCCCGCTCCAGCGCTCGCGCAGCAGCCCATGGGCGCGCCGTGGGACTCCGTCGCGCGGATCCTCAGGGCGCCCGGCATGCCGACCGGCGACTACTACCGCTTCAGCATGCCGCGGCGCGACCTGACGGTGAAGCTCGGCGATGTCACGGTCGCGCCGGCGCTGGCGCTGGGCGCGTGGGCCGGCTTCAGCGGTCCAGGGGACGCCGCGACGATGATGGGCGACCTCGTGGTCACCGCCGCGGAGCTTCGGCCGGTGCTCGGCGAGCTTGCGCGCCAGTGGATCGAGGTCACCGCGATCCACAATCATCTGGTGGGCGAGACGCCGCAGCTCACCTATGTCCACTTTCACGCGAAGGGCGAGGCCTTTGACCTGGCAGGTCGACTGGCCCGCGTGGTCGCGCGCACGGCGACGCCGCTGCCGGTCGCGCAAGGGCCCGGCCAGCCCGTCGCCATCGACACTGCGGCGGTGTTCCGGACGCTCGGCCGCTCGGGGCGGGCGCAAGGAGATGTCGCGCAGGTTTCGCTCATCCTGGTGCCGCGGCCGGTGACCCTGCAGGGTCGCGAGGTGACGCCCGCGCTGGGGTACGGGAGCCCCATCAACATCCAGAGGGTGGACGCCTCGCGCGCGGTGGCCACCGGGGACTTCGCGGTGCTCGGCGATCGCGTGGATCCCATCCTGGATGCGCTGGCGGCCCATGACATCACGGCGACCGCGGTCCACAGTCACCTCATCAGCGAGTCGCCAGCGCTCTACTACATCCACTTCTGGGCGGATGGGCGATTACCCGATGTGCTGCGCGGGCTGAGGGCTGCGGTGGACGCAGCTCGCTGAGGGCGGCGAGTCCGCAGGCTTGTGCGAGCTAGCGCTCATCCTTGTCGCCGGGCCCGTGGGGCTTGGTCTCGAAGGACGGTGAGCCCATGAGATGGATCACGCGAGAGCGCGTGAAGGTGGACCGGGTCGCCTGTCCGTGGCTGATCCGCAAGTTCATCGATCCCGAGGCGGAGTTCATCTTCGTGCCGGCCGCCGAAGTGCTCGCGGTCGCGGAGCGCGAGGGCGCG
Source organism: Gemmatimonadota bacterium (assembly GCA_016209885.1). Classification (GTDB taxonomy): domain Bacteria; phylum Gemmatimonadota; class Gemmatimonadetes; order Longimicrobiales; family Gaopeijiaceae; genus JACQVF01. Next base: position 17,848 of record JACQVF010000104.1, read on the forward strand.
ATCCCGTTCGACGTACCGGGGGTCGAGTTCGGCCACCACGGGGGAAGGTGCAGCTTCGAAGCCATCGTGGAGAAGTACGGGATCGAGGATCCGGCGGTCGCCCTTCTGGCGCAGATTGTGCACGGCGCCGATGTTTCCCCCGACCTCTACGGCCGGCCGGAGGCGCCGGGGCTGAAGGCGGTCGCGGAGGGTTTCCGCCATCTGGGCCTCGCCAACGACCACGAGGTCCTGGAACGCGAGTTCATCGTCTACGACGCGCTATACGCATACTGCCGGATGGCTGTGCTGCCCTGAGAATGATCGTCCCGTGAGAAACCGGAGGTGGCTGAGCTCGGCCCCAGCGTGTGAGATGACCTCGTACCTGCGCCCGGCCGTATGGCTGGCTTTCGTCCTCGCGGGCGCGGGGTCAGCCGCGAGCGGCCAGTCCCCGCCGGTGCCCCCCAGCCTGCGGGCCGCTTCGCTCCGGGGCGAGCTTCGCATAGATGGGCGGCTGGACGATGTGGCGTGGGCCGCCGCGGACTCCATCGTGGGCCTCACGGAGATCGAGCCCGACGAGGGCGGCGTGCCGGCGGGTCGGACGGTGGTCAAGGTTCTGACGGGCGCCGACGCGCTGGTGATCGGTGTTCTCGCGGACGATCCGCGGCCGGATGGGATCGTGAGCTACGCGAAGGCGCGGGACACGGAGTTGCGGAGCGAGGACCACATCAAGCTGGTGCTTGACACGTTCCTCGACGGCCGCTCCGGCTACATCTTCGCGGTGAATGCCGGGGGCGCGCGCTACGATGCGCTGGTCGCCGACCGCGGCGAGGGTGAGAACTCCAACTGGGACGCGGTCTGGGAGGCGAGGACCGCGCGCACGCCGACGGGGTGGTCCGCCGAGATCCGGATCCCGGTCAAGAGCCTGATCTTCCGGGAGGGCCTCGAGGCCTGGGGCTTCAACATCGAGCGGCGTATTCAGCGGCTCCAGGAAACGAGCCGCTGGTCGGGTGCGCGGCGCGACTACCGCGTGGGGCAGACGAGCCGCGCCGGACTGCTCACGGACCTGCCCCGCTTCGACCTCGGGCTGGGCACGAGCGTGCGGCCGTCACTGACCGGCGGCGTCGAGCGGCCGGAGCCCGGGGAATCGGCGGACGGGACCGCGGATTTGAGCCTGGACGTGACCCAGCGCGTGGGCGCGAACCTGCTGGCGTCCCTCACGGTGAACACCGACTTCGCCGAGACCGAGGTCGACACGCGGCGCACCAACCTGACCCGATTCCCGCTCTTCTTTCCGGAGAAGCGTACCTTCTTCCTCGAGGGCGCCGAGATCTTCGACTTCGGGCTCGGGCTACGGACCTTCAATCAGACGGACCTCGTCCCCTTCTTCAGCCGCCGCATCGGGCTTCTGCAGGGCCGCGAGGTGCCGATCGTGGCGGGCGGCAAGCTGAACGGCCGACTCGGGCGCACGAGCGTGGGGGCCCTCGTCGCCCGCACCAATGACGTGACCGGTCTCGCGCCGGACGCGACCATGGGTGTCGTCCGCATCAAGCAGGACGTGCTGGCGGAATCGTCGGTGGGCGTGATCGCCACGTTCGGCGATCCCCAGGGTCGCGGCGGGAGCTGGATGGCCGGCGTCGATCTCACGTACCAGACCTCGCGCTTCCGCGGCGGCAAGAACTTCCTGGTGGGCGCCTGGGCGCTTGCCCTCGACCGTGACGATGCCGAGGGGGACCGGCGCGCGTGGGGCCTCAAGATCGACTACCCGAACGACGACTGGGACATCGCGCTTACCTACAAGCGGCTCGGCGAGAGCTTCCTTCCGCCCCTGGGCTTCGTGCCGCGTACCGGCGTTCAGATGGCCGATGGCGGGATCAACTACCGACACCGGCCGAATGGCGGCGTCTTTCGCACGCTGTACTACGAGCTGCGGCCCAATGTCGTCCTCGACCTGACGGGTCGCTGGGAGAGCTACCGCGTGTTCACGGCGCCCTTGAACTGGCGGCTCGAGAGCGGCGACCGCTTCGAGCTGAATTGGGTGCCCCAGGGCGAGCGGCTCCGCGCGCCCTTCGAAGTGGCGGAAGGCCTTCGTATCCCGGCGGGCGCCTACCACTTCACGCGCTACCGGCTGGAGGGCGAGTTCGCGGCGAAGCGGAAGCTCTCCGGCCAGCTCACGTGGTGGTTCGGCGGCTTCTACAGCGGCTCGCTCCACCAGATCCAGCTTCGGAGCGCGTGGAACCCGTCGCCGCTCTTTACCATCGAGGTGACGGGCGAGCGCGACGTCGGGGATCTGCCCGAGGGCTACTTCACCGTGAACCTCGTGGGCACGCGCGTGAAGCTGAATCTGTCGCCGGACTTCCAGCTCGCCAGCTACATCCAGTACGATACGCAGAGCCGCTCGCTCGGCTCCAACACGCGCCTGCGCTGGACCTTCCACCCGCTGGGCGACCTCTTCATCGTCTACAATCACAACCTTCGCGACCGCTTCGACCGCTGGGCGTTCGAGTCGAGTCAGCTTCTCGCCAAGGTCCAGTACACGCTGCGGTACTGATGGCACGGGTCTGCGGGCTGGCATGGCGATAACGCGGCCGGCGAGTCGACGCGGCACGATGTCGATCCGCGAAGAACTACGCGACGAGTCGCTGCTCGACCGCCACCAGGCGATCGCTGACGCTGCGAAAACGCTACCGCATGTCGTCGGCGAGCACGTCGACACGGCCGCTGAGCACCAGCAGGCCGTCTTCTACCTTCTCCACCCGGTTTTCCAGCGCCGCGACGCGGTTCCCCAGCACGTCGACTCGCTGGGACAGGAGCGCGGTTTCCTCGCGCAGTCCATCGAGCGCGCTCGTGACCCGGGCTTCGAACTGCTCGATGCGCAGCTCCAGGGTACGGAAGCGTTCGTCGACCGAGAGGAACCTCTCGGTGAATTCCACGTGCATGGCGTCGACGCGCTGCTCGAGCCGGTCCATGCGCGTCTCGAGCCGAGCAAAACGGCCGTCCATCGCCTCGAAGTGGCCGGCGATGGCGGCCATCATGCGGTCGAACCGCGCATCGATCTGTTCGAACCGCGCGTCGATTTGTTGGAACCGCGCGTCGATCCGCTCGAAGTGAGCCCGCAGTTCCGCGTCGTCCACGGGCCCATTATAGCCTCGCCTTTCGGCGGGGGTCCATAGCGGGGCGGGACGCTGCGAGCATTCACTAGAGACAACCAGCAGGCCACGGCCGCGTCGCCCCGGCCCCCTGGCCAGCCCCGGGGTGCCCTCGTATTCTGGCGAGGCACCGACAGGTGGCAGGAAGTGCTCGGGTGCGGCGGCCCGGCCCTGTACATCGACGAGCGCACGTGCGTATCGCCGCCCAGGCGCTTCGCGGGCGCGCCCCTGGCCGTCGCGGATCCCCTTGATACCGGAGGTCGGAGTGCCGGATCCTTTCGACATGGACGCGAACGGGTTCGAGGCGCCGGACGGCGATGTCCGCAGCGCCAGCGGTTCGGTTTCGGACGGGGATGACCCGCTTGCCGACGCGCGGCGTATGGCCGAGCGGGTGGTGCACGAGGTGCTCGCTGCCAACCCCGAAGCCACGCTCGAAGATCTGAACGCGGCACTCGCTGCCCGCGTCGACGCCTACAACCGCCGGCCGCAGCGGGAGCTGGGCGGGCTCTCCCCGGTGCAGGTGCAACGACTGCTTGCGGACCGCCTGGACGGCCGGGGTCCCATCCGGCTGACCTCGACGCTGCATGTCGCGGACCTGGCCGCCGCCCGCACGCTGGCCAACGCTCGCGCGTTCCTCGCCCTGCTCGCGGAGGGCGGCGGGTTCCGGGCCACGAGCGCCGGTAACCTGAACCGCACCGTCGTCGCCGAGCTACTCGCGCGGCTGAACTGGCCAGCCGATTACATGGAGTTGCTGCTCCGGTATAGCAAGAGAGTGAACGAGCAGGATGTCCCTCCGCTGCACGTGCTGCGGATCCTGCTGACGCTGGCGGGGCTGCTCCGGCGGGTTAAGGGTTCGTTCCGGATCACGCGGAAGGGCCGTGAGCTGGCGGACGCCGAGCGCGCCGGTGAGCTCTATACCCTGCTCTTCCGGACGCACTTCGCGGAGCTGAACCTGGCCCTGCTCGACCGGAACCCCGAAGCTCCCGGCTTCCAGCACACCCTTCCGTTCACTCTCTACCGCTTCGGCCGGCTCGCCGCCACCTGGAAGAGCGCGGAGGAGCTCGCAGCCGAGGCGCCGCTGCCTTCGCTCCGCGAAGAGGTGCCGATCCGTCACTTCGGCTACGGACCGGACTCCTTCGAGTACGACCCGCTCCCCGACGTGCTCGAGTGGCGGTTCCTCGATCCGCTGAACGGGTTCGGCCTGGCCGAGCGTCGCGAGGAGCCGGGCGAGCACCCGCGGCGGCCGCGCCGCCTCTACCGCAGGACCGACCTCTTCGACCGCTTCCTGCACTTCGAGCTGTGACACTGAGGGCGCCCGCTCCGGCCGCCACGGGCAAGGGAGAGCCGGCGGGTGGAGCGAACAGAGGCTCGCAGGAAAGGGGGTGTAGAACTACTGCCGCGTTCCCGCCACCCTCAGGAGTTCCACGTGGTAGGCTTCGAATTGGTCGTCAGCCGTCAGGATAGGCAGCCCCTCCAACTGCGCCTGGGCTACCAGGAGCCGGTCGAACGGATCCCGGTGATGAAAGGGGAGAGTCGCCACACGAAGCGCGTGGACCACGGTCACGAAGAGAGGTTCGACGCCGCTCACTTGGATCCGCGCCGGAACGTACTGCTCCGGCGGAGCGGGGAGCGGAAGCCTCCCCAGCGCGAACTTGATGGCGATCTCCCATGCACTGGCTGCGGACAGGTACAGGACGTTGTCAGGATCCTCCACTAGGTCGAGGGCCTTCCGGCCCAGACGCTCCGGAGAAACCTGCATCCAGAGCCAGCACTGAGTGTCGAGAAGGACCCTCAGGACTCGAACTCCGCCAGGACCCCGGGGGGCAGGGGAGCGTCGAAATCCTCGGGGACATCGAAGACCCCGCGGTCGATCCCCAGCTCACGACGGCGGCCTTTCTCGTACGGCACGAGACGGGCCACCGGACGCCCTCGATTGGAGATGATCACCTCCTCGCCGGCCGCCACGCGGCGGAGAAGCTGCGAGAGCTTGGTTTTGGCCTCGTGGACGCCGATCTCCCTCTGCATAGAAGAACTAATAAACTAGCTCATAGACTAAGTCAATCGGCCCGCCGGAGCCAAACCTGCCGCCGTCCCTACGCAGCCCCGGCCGCCGCGGGCAGGGAGAGCCGGCGGGTGGAGCGAACAGAGGTTCGAAGGGAAGCGCGCGCAGGGGCTCCCGGCAGTTGCGCGGGGTCGTGCTCGCCCCGGTAGGGCAGCCTCAGGAGGGTTCCGGTGGGCCCTCGACGTCGGTGCCCTCGTAGATGTCGTCCAGCGACAGCCCGACCTCGGGGCACGGCAAGGGTATCGTCCCAGTGTCCGCCGCCTCCGCGTGGATCCAGTGGCCGGCCTCGTCCCGCCAGTGCCGCTCGACTCGCCGCCGGTCCTGGTCTACGATGACGTACCCCTCAAGGCTGGGGATCTGCTTGTAGACGACGAGTTTCTCCCGCCGGTCGATGGCATCCGTGGACGGGGAGGTCACCTCGATCACCAGGCAGGGCGCATCCTCGACGAGCGGGTCGCGGCCGGCGGGTCCGCAGGCGACCATGACGTCTGGGTAGTAGATGATATCCTGGGCGGCCCGGAGCTTCACGTCGCCGGCGTAGACCCGGCAGGAGCCGCCGCGGGCCGCAGCGACCAGCCGGGTCGCGATGTTGAGGGCGATGCGGTTGTGCCGCCGGCTCGCGTCGGCGAGGGCGTAAGGACCGCCCGCGACGTATTCGTGACGGACGTCGCTCGCCTGCTCGCACCGAAGATATTCCTCGACGCTCGGCAGTCGGCGCGGAGTCGCGGGACGAGCCATAGTTCAACTATACCCCGTGCCGCGGGCCCGGGGAATAGCCGGATGCGCGCCGCCGCCAGGCGATGCGTTGTCGGATCTGCCGGAGCGGGCAGCGAGATCTCGCGGGCTATGGGCGCCTGACCGCGGTGGACGTTGTCCATGACATCCTGCTCTGCGAGACCAGCCGCGTCTACCACAACGTCACGTCCGGAAACGACCGGAAGGCGCGGCAGGTCTCGATCTCGACGATTCCGGGCGACGCAGAACCGCACGCCCCTCGTCCGCCCGGGACCGCCCCAGATAGACCTCGAGCAGGACGCTCGAATCGAGGTAGATCACCGGCCGCGTCCCGCGGCAAGCCGATCCGACCGCGTCTCGTCGAGCGCAGCGGCGAGGTCGATGCGTCCGCGCGGCTTCGGCAGCGGAGGCGCCGTCGCGCTCTCCAGCGAACGGGTGGCCGGACGCACCTTGCCCGCGGCCGCCAGCTCCGCGAGCGCCGCCTCCTCGGATACCGAGCTCGTCACGAAGACGGGCGGAGGAGCGAGCTGCGCCACGACCCGCCCCCGGTCCGTAACCAGCACCACCTCGCCGTGCCGCACGAGGCGAAGGAACTCGCTGAGCTTGTTTTTGACCTCTCGGATCCCCGCTGCCCTCATGGGGGGAAATAGGGGGAAATATGTAGCTACGGTAGCTACATATCAACCGCGACCTGATACTCGTGATACTCGGGACGACGGTCCTCGATCGTGAGCTACGCGACGGGCTCGAGACCCTCGATGCAGTGGCGCCAGCGTTCGTCTTCGGGTACGTCGGCCGGTCGTTAGATAGAGGATCACGCCCTTCTCGAGTGTCCTGAGGTCGCCACTTCTGCCCCGCCTATCCGACCAGCCTCACCACGGATGCCACGACGAAGGTCACCAGGAAGGCGAGTCCCAGCGGCATGAGGGCTCCCACGGCGGTCCACCTGGCGCTCCGCGTCTCCTTCCACGTGGTCAGGATCGTGGTGGCGCACGGGTTATGGAGAAGCGAGAAGAGCATGAGGTTCACGGCGGTGAGGAGCGTCCACTCGTGCTCGACCACCAGCAAGCTCCGGAGGGCCTCGAAGGACTCGAGCTCGAACATCATACCAGCGCCAGCGTAGACCATGAGGATGGTCGGCACCACGATCTCGTTCGCGGGGATCGCGATCACGTAGGCGAGGAGGATCACGCCGTCGAGCCCCACCCCACGTCCCAGGGGATCCAGCAGGGCGGCGATGTGGTGGGCGACCGTCCGTTCGCCGACCCACACGTTGCCGAGGATCCAGATCACCGCGCCAGCGGGAGCTGCCACCATGACGGCGCGCCAGAGGACGAAGATCGTCCGGTCGATGACGGAGGTGTAGAGGATCCGCAGCACGCTCGGGCGCCGGTACGGGGGCAGCTCCAGGGTGAAGGCCGAGGCCTCGCCCTTGAGGACGGTGCGCGACAGCCCCCACGACACCAGCAGCGTGAACACGACACCGAGGAGGATCACCGCCACCACCGCTCCGGCGGCCGCGAGCGAGGCGAAGGCCGGCGGGAAGGCTGCGGCCACGAAGATCGTGGCCAGCATGATGAGGGTCGGATAGCGGCCGTTGCAGGGCACGAAGGTATTGGTGAGGATCGCGATGATGCGCTCCCTGGGGGAATCGATGACCCGCGTCGCGATCACGCCCGCGGCGTTGCAGCCGAAGCCCATGGTCATCGTTAAGGCTTGTTTACCGTGGGCGCCGGCCCGCTTGAAGAGCCAGTCCAGGTTGAAGGCCACGCGCGGGAGGTAGCCGAGATCCTCCAGGAGCGTGAAGAGCGGGAAGAAGATGGCCATGGGCGGGAGCATGACCGACACCACCCAGGCGAGACACCGGAAGACGCCATTCCAGATGAAGCCGGTGAGCCACCATGGGGCGCCGAGGGCGGCGAAGAGCTCCGAGCCCTTCGCCTCCATCCCGAAGAGCGCGGCGGCCAGGAGCTCGGAGGGGGCGTTGGCCGCCACGACGGTGATCCAGAAGACCAGGGCGAGGAGCAGGACCATGATGGGGAGGCCCAGGACCGGGGAGGTGACGAGGCGGTCGATGGTCCGGTCGAGGTCCGACTTCGCGCCCGCCCGCACCGCGACAGCGCGCCTCACGATGGCTTCCGACTCACGGTAGAGGCCTTCCACGACGTCGTCGCGAAAGCGGTCGCCGAGGCTCCGCTGAAGCGCCTCGGCCCGGGCCAGGACAAGCTCGGGAGTCAGCGTGAGGGCGCGGTCGCTCACTGAGCCCCCTGGAGCGCGATCTTCCGGCTCCGCCTGGGGGCCGCGCGAGCCTCGGCGCTCGCCACGAGCTCCGCGAGCTCGCCGGAGAGAAGGGCCTGCCGCACCCGGTGGTCGCCGTCCAGGAGGCGGTACGCGACCCAGCGGGCGTTGGGCAGCCCCGGAGCCAGCCGCTCGATCATGGGGACCAGCTCCTCGAGGGCGCGACGTAGCTCGCGCGGCGGATCGGGCCGGCGCGGGCACGTCCGCACCTGGCCTTCCGTGACCTCCCAGATGGCGCCCGCGAGCTCTGGCAGCCCCTCCCCGGTCCGGGCCACCGTTCCCACGGCGGGGACACCCAGCTCGTCGGAGAGCACTCCGACGTCCACGTGGATCCCCTTGCGGCGCGCCTCGTCCATGAGGTTGACGCAGATGACCGCCCGCTCCGTCACCTCGAGCACCTGCAGGACCAGGTTGAGGTTCCGCTCGAGGGCCGTGGCGTCGGCCACCACCACCGTGCAGTCAGGGCGGCCGAAGAGGAGGAAGTTCCGCGCGATCTCCTCGTCCTGGGAGGCGCTGAGGAGCGAGTAGGTGCCGGGAAGATCCACCAGCTTGTAGTCGAGGTCTCGATAGCGGAAGCCGCCCTCGGCGCGGGTCACCGTCTTGCCCGGCCAGTTGCCCGTGTGCTGCCTGAGCCCCGTGAGCGCGTTGAACACCGTCGACTTGCCCGTGTTGGGGTTCCCGGCCAGGGCCACCACCCGGTCGAACCTCGCCATGGAGATGCCCATCGCCTGGAGGGGGTCGTACAGCGGACACGCCGCGCAGCCCGCCGCGGGCTGAGCCGCGGGCTGAGGCTTCATCTTCCTCCGCTCCTTGCGCATCAATTCCCGCACTCCTGCGCGCTCCGGGTCCCGTTTGCCCATCACCCCTCGCCGCGGACCGCGTCCGCGCTCGGCTCCGGCTCGCCGGCGGGCCGGACCCACACCTGTGCCGCCTGCTCCCTGCGCAGGGCGACGAGAGTCCCCCGTACCCGGAACGCACGGGGCTCGCCGAACGTGGGAGTGAGCTCGCACCGAACCCTGGCGCCCGGCGTGAGCCCCAGGTCCAGGAGCCGACGCCGCACGAGGCCCCGCACCGCCGGGTCGATCCCTACCACCTCACCGACTTCGGCTTCCGGCAACTCCGCCAGCGGGACAGCCCCAACCGGCGGCCCCGCCCTCGCCGCTACCGGGCCCACGTGCACGTTGGCCGCCACCACGGGCGCCAGGAAGTGCTCCGCCTCGCCGTCGCTCACCACCAGGCGCTCCCTCGACCGCTCCAGCACGCGCACCACGGTTCCCGGCCGAAACCCCGCAGCGATAACCTGATGGAAGACCGGCTCGGGCTCGTCCTCCACGTGGACAACCTCCGCCACTTCGTCCAGAGGCCAGTCCGTGAGGGGCACGCCCCGGTGGGGGATCATCTCCCCCTCCGCCGTGGGGATGGGGTCCCCGTGCGGATCGCTTCGGGGATGACCCAGGTGCGCGTCCAGGACCTCCAGTTGGTCCGCCGAGATCCGATGCTCTTCCCGCTCGGCGGCTCGGTGCAGTTGGTCGAGGGGCAGGCCCGCTTCGTCCGCCAGGTAGCGCTCCCAGAGGCGGTGCGCACGAACCACGTGCACCGCCAGCCGCTCCCCTTCGCCCGTGAGCACGAGCCCGCCGGCCCGGGAGCGGAGGAGACCGGAGGCCTCCATCCGCGCCACGAAGGACGGGAGCCGCGTGCGACCCATCCTCAACGCACCCGCCAGAGACTCCAGTGTCGCTCGCTCCCCAGCGTGCTGGCACCTCAGCAGATGCTTCAGCGCATCCTCCACAAGGATCCGGGAGTGGAGCTTCCGCCAGCGCCGGCCTCGCGGCACGAGCCCGTACCGCGGTAGAAACAGGAGGAGAAGCACCCCTCCGATGATCAAGAGCCAGATTCCGGCCATGGATCCGTTACGCGTGAGCAGTCCGCTATCGACGTGCCTCGCCGTCCCGAGGTTGGGCGGTGTGGGTACATTTTAGGTTAACCTAACTTTGGCCTCGCTTGCCGTCAAGCGCTGGCCTGCGCTGGCTGCGCTGAGCCACGCTGGCTGCGCTGAGCCACGCTGGCTGCGCTGAGCCACGCTCGGGCCGTCAAGCGTTCGGCCCTCGCCGGAGCACCCGGTCCTATCAAGACTGTCTCTTGATGGGGGGGGACCATTCGGGAGCCGTTTCCTGCAGGGACCCGCAGGCTACGACGACTGCTGCGAGTACGTCGCGGTGGAGATGGACTGTTGATCCGTCGGGTCGAGAGCGATGAGATCGTGTTCGTGCGCACGGGAACGCACGCCGAGCCGTTCGAGTGACTCATCGGCGCGGATGATGAGCTCTGTCACACCGGCCACTCCTCACCCTTCCAGCACGTCTCCCAGAACTGCCACTCGTAGCGGCTGGAGAGAACGAAGAGCTCGGTGAGACGTTTCTTCTTCTCCGGCGTCGCGCCCTCGGCGAGCCGGTTCATCTCGCCCTTGAGCCAGTCCACGGCCTGGGCGAACTCCTCGGACGCGTACTGCTGGATCCAGTCCGCATACCGTTGGTCGCCGGGGGGTTCACGCTTCGCGAGCTCGCGGGCGATGTGGACGTAGCCCCACGCGCACGGCAGGAGCGCTGCCACCAAGTCCGCCATATCGCCGTCCGCGGCGGTGCGGACCAGGAAATCCGTGTAGGCGCGGTTGGTGGGCCATAGGGGCTCCGCCTCCAGGTCCTCGGGGGTGAGGCCGAAACGAGCCGCGTACTGGCGGTGGAGCTCCATCTCCGTGTTGAGCGTCAGATTGAGCACCGCCGCGTACCAGCTCATGGACTCGAGGCGGTCCGCCTTGGCGGCCGCCCAGGCGAAGATGCGCGAGAACTCGATGAGATAGCGGTAGTCCTGGAGCACCCAACGCTTGAAGCGCTCCTCCTCGAGCGACCCATTCGCGATTCCCTCCACGAAGGGGTGCTCGAGCTGCTTGTCCCAGATCGGCCTCGCGGCCGCGTAGAGCTCATCGGTGAACGCCATGATCCACGGATTCCTCTCGCTCAGGCTTCCTGCTCGGATTCTTGTGCGTCGGGACCCCCGCTGGCTGCTTGCCGCCGGCTCCGCGCCGACACGTCTTGCGCGAAGGCGCCGTCCTGCGCCTGGAGCGCACGCCGGTCCGTCATGTCTCTCCGACGGCCGGTGCGCCGTCACGCGTGCTCATCCGGGATTCCCGGCCAGCCCTCGCCCGTCACGGCCATCTCCCAGAAGGCGATCTCGTACTTCGTGGTGAGCTCGAAGTACTCCGCCATGCGGGCACGCTCGGCGGGCCCGGCCGCCTGCGCCAGCTTGTCCAGCTCGCCCTCGAGGTGCGCCACGTACTGGGCGAAGGCGTCGCCCGCCCAGTTCTCGACGAAGGGATACCAGGGCGACCTCGGGTCGATCCCTTTCCTGACCACGGACCACGAGTCGTGGTAGGCCTTCTCCGCGGCGTACAGCACGCAGTATGCCTCCGCGTAGCTTGCGCGGTACGCCGTGGCCAGGAGGAACTGGATGTAGGCGTGGCAGGTGAAGGACGGCGGCGCGCCGCGCAGGTCCACGCCCGCGGCGCCGGCCCGCTCCTCGAAGAGCTTGAGCTCCTTCTGCAGCGCGGCGATCACGTTGGAGTGTGGATCCCGGTGCTGGGGTGGTGCCTTGGGGATGAGGGCGGCGATGAACGGGATGGCGGCCTCGACGAAGAGGTAGTCCTGGCGCATCCAGGTGGCGAACGTGTCGAAGGCGATGGTGCCGTCCCGCGTGTCCCTGAGGAAGCGGTGGTCCAGCATGCGGTCCCAGAGGGCCTTCACGCGGGCGAGCTGCTCGGCAACGAAGTCCATGGTCACCTCCGCGGTTCAGACGTGTTGGGGGCGTGGGGCGCGAGGATGACCCGGCCCACGACCTCCCGCTGCGCGAGGGCGTCCAGGCCTTCCTGCCAGCGTTCCAGCGGGAGCACCCGGTCCACCAGGGTCCGCACCTTGCCCTCGCCCACGAGGCGGACGGCCTCCTCGAGTTCGCCCAGCGCGTTGCCGACGGAGGCGGTCACGACCGTCTCGTTGACGACGAGCTGGATCGGGTGGATGCTGAAGCGGTCCTCGGAGTAGCCGATGAACACGAGGCGTCCGCGCCGGGCCAGCATGCGGGTGGAGTCCGTCATCGTCGCCTCCGTGGCGACCAGCTCGAAGACGACGTCGGCACCGCGTCCGCCCGTCCAGTCCCGGACCGCCGCGGCCACGTCCGCCGTCTCGGCCCCGTTCACCACGTGGTCCGCGCCCAGCGTGCGGGCCAGCTCGAGCTTGGCGGGCGATCGGCCGATACCGATGACCCGCGCGCCCCTGAGCCGGGCGAGCTGAATCAGCCCGTAGCCGACGGCGCCGACTCCGTAGACCACGGCGACGTCCCCCTCTCGAACGCCGGCGATGCGGGACGCGTGGATCGCCGTGGTGACGCCGCAGGGGATGGGTGCCGCGTCTTCGAAGGAGACCTGGGCGGGCAGCGGCACGGCGTTCCGCTCCGGGACGCAGACGTGCTCGGCGTAGCCGCCGTCGCTGAGGAATCCCAGCTCGGCCTTGAGGCGGCCGCAGAGATTCTCGTCTCCGCGTCGGCACCATTCGCACTGGCCGCAGCCGGCGTAATAGTAGAGGATGACGCGGTCGCCCGGCCGCACGCTGCGCACGCCGGGCCCGACGCGGTCGATCTCGCCGGCGATCTCGTGGCCCATGGTGAGGGGTGCCACACCCAGGTCGAGCAGCCCGGACTGGAAGTGCAGCTCGGTGTGGCACACGCCCGCGGCCAGGATCCGCACCCGCACCTCGCCCGGGCCCGGCTCCGGGGCGGGGACATCCTCGAGTTGAAACGGCGCGCGGGGGCCGTGGTACCGTACGGCTCTCATGAACGGACCTCCTGTGCTCCTGCGGTGCGGCGCATCCCGCGCCGGGCACCGCGGTGGATGCTGGCGCTCGCGACCCCTGGTCCGGGCGTCGGCCGGATGGCCGTGGGTGTCAACGGCGAACAGGAGGCTCGCGACAGCACGCCGCGCGTGCAGCGAGGAAGCCGGGACCTGGCGGGACCAGACCGACTCCCTGCGCCGGCATTATCCGGATCAGGTTCGAAGGGTGTGATCTCAGCCGGGAGATGCCCCAGCACCCCTGTCGCCGAGCGAAGAATAGCGCAGACGCGGAAGTGGGAAAAGGGAGGGTTGTGGCGCGGCCCGCAGGTCCAGCGCACTCCTCTCGCTACTCCTGCCGGATCGCCTGGAGAATCGTGTCCCGCACCGCCCGCCGGAGGGGATCCACGTCCGGGTAGCGGCCGTCGGGACCCACACCCACGTTCTGTCGGTTCGTGAGCAGCACGATCCCGAGGCGGTGCTCGGGTACGCCCACCAGGTAGGTGCCCGTGAACCCCGTGTGCTCGAAGATGCGCCCTGGCGCGTCCTCCGGCAGCCACCACCCGAGTCCCTGTCCGGGGCGATGCCGTGTAAGGAAGCTGTCGATGACTGCGGGGCCGATGTAGACGCGCCCGGCGTACGATCCGCGGTTCAGCAGGAGATCCAGGAGAACGGCAAGGTCGCGAGCCGTAGAGAAGAGACCCGCGTGGCCCGCTACGCCGCCGTGGGCGTAGTACGCGTTCCCGTCGTTCACCTCACCCGCCAGCGTGTAGGGGCGCCAGCCGTCCCACGCGGTGGGATCGCCGTGGTAGCGGTATCCGAACGTGGAGTCGTAGACCATGCGCCGCTCGAACGGGTTCCCGTGCGAGGTGGCGGCGAAGGGGTGGAGCCCGCGGGCCCTGGGGTTGAACCCGGTCGTCGTGAGGCGCAGGGGCCCGTACAGGTTCTCGTGGAGGAAGACGTCGAGGGGACGCCCGCCCACGCGCTCCACCAGGTGGCCCAGGAGCATGAAGCCCAGGTCGCTGTAGTGGCGCGCGTCGCCCACGCCGTAGGCGAGCGGCAACCGGCAGATATACGCGTACGCCTCGGGGCTGGTCCGCGCGTGATAGTAGATCGGTTGCCATTCGTAGAGGCCGGCGGTGTGGGTGAGGAGGTGACGCACCGTCACACTGTCCTTGTTCGTCCCGCGGAACTCAGCCAGATAGCGGTGCACCGGGGCGTCGAGCTCGAGCTGCCCGCGGTCCACGAGGATCATGATGGCGAAGGTCGTGGCCATCACCTTGGTGACGGAGGCGAGGTCGAAGAGGTGAGCGCGGGTCATGGGCGGCGGATTCTCCAACCGCCTCATGCCGTGATCGTAGAGCTGCGCGTGGCCGAAGGCGCGCTCGTGCACGACCTCGCCGCCCCTGGTGACGAGGAGCACCGCACCGGGAATGCGTTCGGCCTCCACCCAGACGGAGATGAGGCTGTCGGCGGTCGCGATGGCGCGCGCCAGTTGGACGCTCGCCGCGCCGGCACGGGTGGGAACGGCATCGTGCTGCCGATCGTGGACCTGTGCAGCGCCCGCCGCGTTTGCACGGGTTGGACCCGCCGCGGTGATGGTGAGGAGGATCAAGCGCAAGACGATTCGCGTTGGTCGTCGGCGCACCCTGGAGTGCCTCTCCGTTCCCACGTGTCCCTTGTATCCGCGTCGCGTCGAGGTCTGTCGCGACTGCCGCGACTGCCACACCGTGTGGTGTGGTGCGGCGCGGCGCGGACCTGCAGGCGGTCACAGACGGCAAATGTTGCCGCGTCTCGCGGCGGTGCGCCAGCGGGTTGACCCGGCAACGGTTGAGCGATACAAAGAGGAGCTTCGCGATGCGGACGTCGGCGACGGGAGAGATTCGCGCTTCGTCCTCCTCATGCTCGGCGGGGCTGCGTGGGGGTATACCCTTCCAGAGGTGGCCTCCCGCGGTAGCCCGTGGATCCCGGAGGCGCTCGCCGTGATCATGTTGGGCATGGGCCTGACGCTCACGAAGGAGGACCTCCGTGGGCTCCGCGCGGGGGGTACTGGGGGAGCTGGCTCGCAGGCGGGTCTTTGCGGCGCCGGCGCGTCATCGCCATCGAGGTCGGGATGCAGAACTCCGGGCTCCCCGTGGCGCTGACTCAGGGCTTCAGCGCGCTGGGACTCAACGCCGCGCAGGCGGCGATCCCGGGCGCGCTGTTCAGCGTCTGGCACAACCTCACCGGCCCACTGCTCGCCGCGTTCTGGCGACGTCGCCGTGAGCCCGGGGCGTGCTGATCCAGGAGAACGGATCGGTCCCACTTCGCTCGCGGCCCTCGGGGCAAACCGGACGTCAGCGGGCGGGGAAGCGGGCGTCCATCCCGGCGTAGAAGCGCCGTCCCGGACCCGGCTCGTAGTAGCGCCCGCCGGCCGCGTTCACGACCACCGAGGTGTTGTACTCCACGTCGAAGAGGTTCGTGATTCCGAGGAAGGGCGAAAGCTCGAGGGTGCGAATCCGCCTCTCCCGCAGGCCGGCCCTCAGGTCGGTGACCACGTGGGAGGGCGAGAAGCTCCGGTTCGCGTCATCAGCAGCCATACGCGATGCGTAGCGCGCCTCCACGTCCGCGAACGCGCCGCCCGAGCCGCGGAGCGCCAGCAGGAGGTTCAGGCGCTGGGGCGCCACGCCGGGCACGTGCTTGCCGTCGAACGAAGCTTGCGCCGTGCGATAGGAGCTGAACCTCGCGTCCGTGTATGCGTACGCGAGCTCCGCCGTGGCGCCGCTGGCAACGGCCACGCTCGCCCCGAGCTCGATGCCGCGGTGGGTCGCCGAGCCCGCATTGCGGAAGAACTGCCGCCCGGGGACGTCCGGCACCTCGAACGGGATGAGCTGGTCACGCACGCGGGCGTGATAGAAAGCCAGGTGGTAGGCGGCCCGGCCGCCCAGGCGCCCCTTGGCGCCCAGCTCGATGGAGCGCGTGCGCTGCGGCTCGAGGTCCGGGTTGAACCCGCCGGCGCCGCTGGGGCGGTTGGCGAGCTCGGTGGTCGTGGGCGTCTCGAAGGACGTGGACGCGTTCCCGTAGAGGTGGAGCGGCTCGGCGACCGCCACGAGCACGCCGAGCGATGGGCTCACGGCGTGCATCGTGCGCTCTCCCGAATCGTCGGGGTTCGCTGCGGTGATCAGGCGGTCCGCGACGCGGAAGCTCGCCCGGTCGTAGCGCAGCCCGGCCATGAGCTCCGTGCGCGCCCCCGGCTGACCGGCGAGCTGCCCGAACATTCCAGTGGCCCGTACCCTCTCCTCCTGATCGAGAGTGAGGGCGCCCCGTTCGCCGCTCTGGTTCACGAAGTTCCGACGATCGTCGAACTGGCCGTCCGCCTCCGCGCCCAGGGCCAGGCGCGCGCTGCGCCCGGCCGTCCGCACATCGGCGGCGTAGACCACGCGCACGCCCGCAGCCTGGCGCTCCAGATCGATGATCCGCGGCGGAATCGGGTTGTCGAGCTCACGGGTGAGCGCGTAGCCAGCGAGCTCCAGCTCGCCGTGCGCGAGGCGCTGCCGCCAGGACGCGCCGATCTGGGCGTGGCGCCCTTCCTCCCGCGTCTGCTGGCGCACGTTGAACGGAAAGGCGCGTGTTCGATCCACGCGCAGGAGCGAGTCCGAGAGGGAGCCAGGGTTCTGCCCATCGTAATCCACGAAGTGAAGCCATGCGCTGAGGTCGCTGCTCTCCCCTTCGTGCCCCAGGTGCGCGCTGGCCTGCACGTTCTCGGCGGCGCCATACTCGCGGTAGCCGTCATAGTGGAGACGGTTCAGGCTGAGGAGGTACGAGGTGCGTCCGCTCGTTCCGGCGCTCGTGCTCTCCAGGCGGGTGAGCCCGTCCCCGCCGGCGAGGACGCGGATCCCCTGCAGGAATGGCACCGGCGGCGGCGGCGCGGAGCGGAGCTGGATGACGCCGCCGGCCGCGTTGCCATACAGGGTCGACGCGGGGCCGCGGATGACCTCGATCCGGCCGAGGGCACTGGGATTCACGTGGTTCAGGGTCGTCTGCCCGTCCGGCATCGTCGCGGGAATCCCGTCCAGCAGCACCCTGACGCCGCGCACGCCGAACTGGGCGCGCGCGCCGAAGCCGCGAATGGAGATGCGCTCGCCCAGCGCGTAGTTGAAGCGGTTGTCCACCTGCACGCCGGGGACGCCGCGCAGCGCCTCGTCAAGAGCGAGCCCGGGGCGGGCCAGGCGGATGCGCTCGCGCGTGGCGACCGCCACCGAGTACGGCGCGAGATTCAGCTCGAACGGCGTGCGCAGCACGGTGACGGTGATGGGAGCCAGGGAGATGGGGGTGATGCTGTCCGCGCTCGGGGGCTGAGCAGTGAGCGGGCCGGCTGCCCCGAAGGCGGACAGCACGGCGCACAGGGCGGCGAGGGCGGGGGCACGCATCGGAACTAGCGGATCGTCATGAACTCGCGCTGCCGCGCCCGCACCGCGGCCGCCTTGCCCGCCCGCTCGAGCGCTTGCCAGAGTCGCGCCACCGTCTCTCGGTCCACGAGTCCAGGCGGCGATCCCGTCTCCGGTGTGGAGAGACGCTCGGCCACCCGGAACGCGTTGACCGCGTCGACGGTCTCCTGGGTGTACAGGTCGGCCTGTTCGTCGCGGACGAGCTCCGGCGTGCCGGGGCGGAAGTACCCCGCGGCGTGAAGCATGAGCTTGAGCTGCCAGACGTCCCGTCCCTGAAACTGCATGAGCGTTCGGTAGCCGACCGTCTCGGAGACTGCATCGTACTGGCGGCGAATCTCGGCCACGGGCTCCGGGTGCTCGCAAACCTGGACGTCCGCGGTGATGCCGTCGGGCCGCCGGGAGCGCCCGGGCCGAGGGTCCGCCACCACGGCGGCCGCGGACTGGATCCGCCCCTTACGAGCATCGCCGCCGACCGCGTGTCCCGTCTCGATCGCCGCGATGAGCCGGTCCAGGAGCGGGCGGCCAGAGCCCGCCGTACCCTCGAAGCTCCGGGCCACGGCGGCGAGAACCTCCGGCCCGACCAGGAGGTTGCCCTGGGTCACGTAGTTCGGCCCCGCCCGGTGGCCGGACCACGGATTCGTGCCGGTGCCGGTGTGTTGCGCAGACCGTCCGTCCGCGGCGATCACCCCTACCTGGCGACGCTCGCGCAGGCTGTCCGTCGCGAGCTCGCGCCGCAGCGCCTCCTCCGGAGAGACTCCCTGGGCGAGCAACGCGAGGATGTCCGTCCCGTATTCCGTGCTGGTCGCCGCCTGCGTCGCGACGGCGCCGACGCCGGCGCGTAGCCACGGCACGCGGTTGCCTACGCACGGGTTCCGGGTCGTCACCGCCACACCCACCTCGCCCGTCTCCGGATCCCGGGCGGCGATGGAGAAGGTGTGGAAGACAGGGTCTGCCATGGCGGCCTCCTGGGCCCGGCCGGAGGCCGGGGCGGAGGCGCCGACGGTGAGCGTGAGCGCCGCAAGCAAGGCGTGCCCGGCTCCAACCCACGGGGTTCGTTCAGGATATCGCGCCATCCTGGATCACTCCTTCCGGTCGATTCGTGCCCGACGCAGGGGACGCCGGGCTCGAGTGCTCGTGTAACCTCTCAGCGGCCCCACGCAAGCCGAGGGGCCGCGCAACACACGGTGTTCCGGCGGGCATACGGGCGCTAAGCTCCGCGAGGATCGGTGGGGACGCAAGACGCTCGCCCACCGCGGCCCATCCCGGGCGGCGCTGGAGTGGATGCAGCGGCGCTCGAATGCACGCGGATCTCCACCACGAAACACTGGGCCACGGCGGCTGGCTGCGGCCTCCCGCTGCGGCGTCCCGCTGCGGCGGTCCCCAGCGGCCGGCCTGATACGGGGGCGCCGAGCGGCCTCGCGGTGAGGGCCTCGTCTCCGGAAAAGCTTGTGGGTTGAGGGCATAGACGGCGCCATCTATCTTAAAAAGGTTCTCGCGGCCGGCGCCCGCGAGGGCTGCGGAGCCGCCGGGCCTCGCAGCCGCGCGCTCCGCGCTGCGGGGAGGGCGCCCCTTGGCGGACAGCCTGGTCCGGTGCGCGGACAGCGGATCAGGTTGCGCCGCGGACCAGCGCGCGGCGCTCCGAGAGAAGCGTCATGTCGGATCTGGAGGCTCCCATGCGACGCGTACTCATCCCGTTGCTCTTCGTCCTCATCGTCGCGGCGCCGGCATCCGCGCAGAAGCGGGGAATGCTGCCGCACGACTATTATCGGTTCGTGATGCCGGGCGAGGTGGAGGTGTCACCGAATGGCGACCTCGTGGCGTTCACGGTCACGACCGTGGTGGAGAAGGAGAACAAGCGGCACCGCGAGATATGGATGCAGCGCCTGGCGAACGGCGCGCCGGTGGGCGCTCCGTTCCGGTTCACGGATCCCACCGAGGAATCCTCCGCGCCGTCATGGTCGCCGGATGGCCAGGTGCTGAGCTTCCAGTCGCGGCGCGGGAAGGACCGGAACGCCACCTGGTTCGCACGGGTGGCGGCTCCGGGCGGCGAGGCGTACCACGTCGAGGGGGTTGAGGCGCGGCCCGTGTGGTCGGTGGACGGCAGGTGGGTCGTCTACGCGAAGGCGCCGGGCGGGGACGAGGACGAGGAGGAGGGGGAGGGGGAGGGGGAGGGCGCGAAGAAGCGCAAAGGCTGGATCGCGCCGGACGCCATCTCGCGCACACGCGACGCCGAGCGCTTCGATGGGCGAGTGATCACGTCGATGCGCTACAAACGCGACGGCGTGCTGACGCTGCGGCCGCACTACTCGGCGCGTGAGAAGAGCCAGCTCTTCATCGTGACGGCGGCGGGCGGGCAGCCGCGGCAGCTCACTCGCGTGCCCTTCGACGTTGGGGGCGCTGTCTGGTCGAAGGACGGGCGCACCCTCCTCTTCACCGGCGACGAGCTCGAGGACGACGAGTACAACGCGGACCTCACCGCGGACATCTACGCGGTTCCCGTGGATGGCGGCGAGCCGCGGCGGCTGACCGCGAATCCGGGCTCCGAGCGCGCGCCCGTGTTCTCGGCCGACGGCGCGAAGCTCGCATTCCTGAGCACGCCCAAGCGGGGCGCCGAGACCGAGATCCTGGTGGTGGATGTGGCGGCGGATGGCGCATTCCGGGGTGCGCCGCGGAACCTCACGGCGGACTGGGACCTCGAGCCCGACGCGCCGAGTTGGACACCGGATGGCCGGGCCATCCGCTTCGAGGCGCAGATCCGCGGCGACTACCATCTCTTCGAGGTGCCCGCCGCGGGCGGCCCCGTGCGACAGGTGACCCAGGGCGCGCGGCAGCTCGGCTCGTTCTCGTCGTCGCGCGATGAGAAGGTGCTCGCGTACACGGGCAACGATCCGGTCGCGCCGCCGGAGGTCTTCGTGGCCCGCGGCGACGCCTCGGGGGAGCGGCGCATCACCTCCTTCAACGACTCGTGGCTCGCGGAGGTCGCGCTGAGGCCGGCGCAGCGCCTCACCTGGACCGTCGCTGACGGAACCGAGGTCGAAGGGTGGGTGATCGAGCCCGTGGACTACCAGCCCGGCAGGAAGTACCCCATGATCCTCAAGATCCACGGCGGGCCCCATAGCGCCTACGGGAACACCTTCTTTCAGGCGTTCCACGTGCTCTCCGCCGCCGGATTCTTCGTCCTCTATACGAATCCTCGCGGCTCCTCGGGCTACGGGCACAGGTTCCAGTATGCGACCCGTGGTCAGTGGGGGATCGTGGACCGCGAGGACTACCTGAGGGGCGTGGATGCGGCGCTCGCCAGATACCCGGACATGGACCCGCAGCGGGTCGGCGTGTCGGGCGGCAGTTACGGCGGCTTCATGACGAACTGGCTCTCCGCCACCACGGACCGCTTCGCCGCCGCCGTCACCAGTCGCTCCATCGTGAACTGGGAGAGCTGGTACGGCAGCTCGGATGCTCAGCGGCTCACGGAGTACGAGTTCTTCGGCCCGCCCTGGGAGCAGCGCGAGCTCTACAGGAAGCTGTCGCCCATCACGTTTGTGGAGAACGTGAAGATCCCGGTGCTCATCATCCACAGCGAGAACGACTATCGCACCCCGATCGGCGACGGCGAGCAGTGGTTCATGGCGCTGAGGAGGCGGAAGGTGCCCGTCGAGCTGGTGCGCTACCCGCGCTCATCCCACGGCCTCTCGCGCACGGGCGAGCCGTGGCTGTTGGTGGACCGGCTCGAGCGGATTCGCACCTGGTTCGTCCACTGGCTCATCGAGGAGCCCGAGAGGGCGGCGGCAAGGGATTGACGGGATGAGATGATCCGTCCATGATCCGCGCCTGGTTGCTCCTGCGGTTCGCCGGGGTCGAGATCAGCCTTGTGCGGGCCTTCCGCATGAGTCTCCGGCGGAGCCTCAAGCCGGAGGTCGTGGCGGCGATCCGCGCGGCGCACAAGAGCGGGCTGGAGATCACGGTCGGGGAGCTGGAGGCGCAGTATCTTGCCGGCGGCAACGTGGGCGATGTGGTCAAGTCGGCGATGGCGCTCAAGGCGAGCGGTGTCCCCTTCGACCGGCGCAAGCTGTTCGGCATCGACCTGGCCCGGGGCCGCACCTGGGACTTCATCCGCGCCTTCCTCAGGGCGCGGGAGTCGCGCCCTGAGCTCACGTTCGAGCGGGCTGCGCAGCAGTACCTTCAGGGCGAGTGGGTGGCCATGGAGTGACGTGGCCCGCTTGACGGCTGCCGCCGGCCATCGCGGGCCCTCCGCCATGGCAGCGGCGTTGCAGTCCTTCCGCGACCTGGGTTGGGCGAGCCGCCTGCGGCTCTCATGGCTTTGAAGCTGCCGTTGTCGCGACTCCGGGGTGTGGCTAAACTTCGAGGGAAGCCCGTACGCGGGAGCCCTCGGGGAGGTCGCATTGGGTGATTCGCAGCCTTCGCACGCGGAGCGCCGGCGCAATCACGAGCTCCGGCAACTCCTGGACGAGCTGATGACGGTGGCGCGGACGCTGACGCGGAAACACTCCCTTATGACGCAGGAGGAGCTGGCGTCGGCGGGCGAGCGCATCGGCTGGCTCGCCGAGGAGATCTACCGGGCTGCCATCGAGCCCGGCACCCTCCTTCCCGACCGCCGCTAACCGCATGGGTCGCCGGGCGTGGGGCCGTCAGGCCTGGCCGTCCGCGTTCGTTTCGGGGGGCAGGGCGACCCGGTGTAGCTGCTCAGCGACACTAGCCTAGCCTGGACTCCATGAGCGAACTCACCGTGCAGTTCCAGCCCACCCCCAATCCGAACGCGGGCAAGTTCGTATTGGACCGCCCCTCCCTTCAGGGTGCCGATCGGAAATCGGTGATGAACCGGGCGGAGGCCGCGGGCGATCCTCTGGCCGAGCGGCTCCTGGCCATCGAGGGCGTCGCCAGCCTCTTTTTCGCCGACAACTTCATCACGGTGATCAAGACGCCGTCGGCGGACTGGGCGAGCCTCATCCCGGACGTGGCGCAGGCCATCCGGGCGGCGTACGGGTGATCCCCGGCTGAGCCAGTCAGGAGTGCGCGGGACGATGCCGGAGCCCGTCTCCGACCTGAGCGTGCCTGGCGCACGTGGCCTCGAGCACACGGCGGACGTGGGCTTCGAGGTCGAGGCACCGGACCCGGCGGAGCTGTTCCGGCGCGCGGCGCTCGCCATGACGGCGCTCATCCTGGAGGCGCCGCCCCCGGAGCCCACGGTGCAGCGGGAGCTCTGCCTGGACGCGGCCGACGTACCGTCCCTCCTGGTCGCCTGGCTGCGCGAGCTCCTGTACTGGCACGAGGTCGACGGCTTCGCGTTCGCCGACGCCACGTTCGGCGCCCTCTCCGATACGGGCCTCGAGGCCGCCGTGCGCGGCGGACCCGACCCGACCCCGCCGGTCCGGGAGATCAAAGGCGTTACCTACCACGGCCTCATCGCGGAACGGCGCCCCAACCTCTGGTACGCTCGCGTTATATTTGACGTGTGACGAGGCCCGGGCAGCGGACTCGGCGCGCGCGAGCCTCACCGGTCTCACCGCTCGCGGGATGCCTCGCCGCCTGGGGAAGGGGCGTGCAGGGATGCCCTCGGCGGGCCGCCGCGGGCCGCGGAATCGGTGAGGAGGGGACGCCGATGGAAGTCGTACAGTTGGACGCGTATCGCTGGCTCATTCCCAAGCAGGGGAAGATGCGGGTCGAGGGACTCATCTTCGCGGATGAGACCCTCATGACTGACATCCGCGGCGACCAGGCGCTGCAACAGGTCGCCAACGTGGCCGAGCTTCCGGGGATCGTCGGCCGCTCTATCGGTATGCCGGACATCCACTGGGGCTATGGCTTCGCCATCGGCGGCGTGGCGGCGTTCGACGAAAAGGAGGGCGGCGTCATCTCGCCCGGCGGCGTCGGCTACGATATCAACTGCGGGGTCCGGCTCCTGCGCTCGAACCTCACGGCGGAGGAGGTGAAGGCGAAGCTCGCCGCGCTCATGGACGAACTCTACCGCACCGTTCCGGCCGGCGTCGGCCGCGGCTACAAGAAGTTCGTGCTGGCCCCGCGGGCGATCCGCCAGATCCTGGAACGTGGCGCCGCCTGGGCGGTGGAGGAGGGCTTCGGCGATGCGTCCGACCTCGACCACATCGAGGATCGGGGCACCATCGCCGGCGCGCAGCCGGACGAGGTGAGCCAGCGCGCCATCGAGCGGGGGCGCGACCAGGTCGGCACCGTGGGCAGCGGCAACCATTTCATCGAGGTGGGCTGCGTCTCCGAGGTCTACGACGAGATCGTCGCTGCGCGGCTCGGTCTGAGACCCGGCACCGTCACCGTCTTCATCCACTCGGGCTCGCGGGGGCTCGGCTATCAGGTCTGTGACGACTATCTCGACCTGATGCTGAAGGCGTCGGCGAAATACGGGATAGAGCTCCCGGACAAGCAGCTCTGCTGCGCACCCCTCGATTCGCCCGAAGCGAAGAGATACCTGGGCGCCATGCGGGCGGCAGCGAACTTCGCGTTCGTGAACCGCCAGATGATGGG
>JACQVF010000110.1 GCA_016209885.1 Gemmatimonadota bacterium
CGTCCAATCACAACAGCGTCTTTTATGCGACGCCGGCGGTCGCCACCCGCACGAAGGCTACATCCTCCTTCTACAGCCAGCTCACCGGGTCGCCCTTCATCGTCACCGCTGCGTCCCTCGTGTTCGGCGGGCTCAACGACATCAACTTCAACTGGCGGCCACCGCACCAGACGCACGGGATCGGCACGGACGTCGACATGGATGGTCCCGCGGACAATTGGCGGGTATGGCAGAAGCTGATTCGCGCGGGCGTTCGCGGCGGCGGCTTCAAGAAATGCGAGGTTCACTTCCAGAACCACGTCCACTGCTACGCTCTGCTCTATTGAGGTGTTCTATGTCACGGGTCAGAGGATTCCCCGCGAGACGGGTGGGCTCCGCGGTCGCGATGATCGCATGGTGCTCGTTTGCCTCCCGCGCGCTTGCGCAGGTGGGCGTGCTGCCGCAGATCAACTATCCCGGCTGGGTGCCGTCGGACCGCGTACGCCCGGCCATCGTTACGGACGTGCAGTATGATATGATGCAGCCACGGCGCTCTGGCGCTACGCGTACACCGTGGCGAACGGTGCCTCAGCCGAGCAGCCGATTGAGACGTTCGATCTCGCCTTCAACGCTCCCGCCGTGCGGGTCCAGTTCCCGGCGGGCTGGTGGGGAATTGTATTCGTCGATGCCCCGAACGGGATCCCGGGAGCCGCGCTCGCGGCGGGGGGATCCGAAGCGTTCATCGAAACACCTTACGGCCCTACCCCCGCGAGGCCGCCTGCGGCCATCTTGCCGGGCGCCACGTTGAGCGGGTTCGTCGTCGAAAGCGCCTATCCGCCCGGCTACGCGCGCACGTATGTTGAGGGGTATGCAGGCGTGCCGTTCCTGCCGGTCGATTGGTCGGAACCGACAAATACGCCCGACGACACCATGAACGCGCAGAGAGGCTGGAGCCTCGGGCCGACCCGCTACACCGCGATCACGACGGATGGCAACCGGCGGCCCGCGGTCGACGGTTTCCTGGCATTCATGAATCTGGCGACGGGCGCAGAGCTGCTGGACCCCGCCCCCATCGCGATCAAGTTCGCGATCAACGGTGAGACCGTCTACCTTTCTACCTTCCGGGCCGAATTGAACGGCGTAGACGTTACCGCCAGTTTCTTCCCGGGCCCACCGGACGGGGCCGATCGCGTCGCGCTGTTTCGGGCAGGATCATCGCCGCTGGTCCTGGGCAAGAACGTGCTCATCACCTCCATCTCGGGCCTGGTGCCGGGCACCACACGCACGGCGATCGACACCGACCGGATCGTGTTTACGATTCGGCAATGACGCGCGTACTCATCGTTCTATCCGCTGCGTGCTGGGCGATCGCGATCGCGTGCAGCCGTGAATCCGACCGGAATGCTGCGCAGCCGGGTTCGCAAATTCCGCCTGCGGCCGCGAGGGAGCGCACACCCGCCGCACTCGAGCGGGACTCTGAGCTGAGGCTCGGGATGGCCGACACGGGAGCGATTCTCGAGCTGCCGCCAGCGATGGGCGCGGCGCTCGCGGAGTACTCGCAGGAATACGAACCGTGGCGGCTCGAGGATTACGATACGCGGGTGATTGAGAAATCGACGACGCCGCGCAAGCTCGCGCTGTTCGGCGTCGCAGGCGATTTCAGCGGTGACGGCGTTACCGATGTCGCACTACAGGGTCACGACGCGGGCGACGAGCTGTTCTTCGTAATCCTGTCGGAAGCCGCGGGCGCCTTCCGCGTGATCGAGCTGCGAAGACGTCCGCGCGGCACGGAGAAGATTCTCAGCTACCTCGAGCTCGTGCGACCTGGGCAGTTGCACGTACCGCTCTCGATCGCTTCGCGAGAGCCGCCGCCCAAAGCTCACCACGGACGCTTTCGTCGAGGCGATCGAAGGACTCGCCGCCGTCCTCCACTACTGGAAGGACGGACGCTTCCACGAGTACGTGGTGGCGAATTGATCGCATCACCTTTCTCGCAGTGCGGCCCTCTGATCGCTGCCCCCCAAGGCGCCAAGTTCGCGGAGCCTGCGGAGCCTGCGGAGGCTGCGGAGGGCGGGCCGTTGACGGCGCCGGATCACACAGTACCTTTCGGATAGTCCCCACGGGACCTCTGAGCGAGAGCTGAGCACAGCATCGGGCCTTCCACGCCCCAACGAGGCCGAGTGGTGCAATCCTGACGAATATCGACGTGCGGTCCCCGATTCCAGCAGCGGCACCTGCGGTCGTCCTGCTCGTTCTTCTCGTCCCCTCCCTTGCGGCTACCGCAGCTCCTGCTCTGGTGCAGCTCCCGGAGCGGAGCGCCCGCCCGCAATCGACGGGCGGCGGCAGTGGAGAAGCAGTTTCGCTGCCCACGGCCGTGGCCGCCCCCCGGAACGGGGAGATCCGCATCGACGGCTAC
This sequence comes from Gemmatimonadota bacterium, assembly GCA_016209885.1. Taxonomy (GTDB): domain Bacteria; phylum Gemmatimonadota; class Gemmatimonadetes; order Longimicrobiales; family Gaopeijiaceae; genus JACQVF01. The sequence goes on from JACQVF010000110.1 coordinate 2,396, forward strand.
CTGGAAGAGGAGGCGTGGGTCACGGCGACGGCCGCCCAAGACTTCATTCAGCAGGAGCCTTTCGAGGGGATGCCGGCCGCAGAACCCACCGAGGTTCGGGTCCTCTACGATGGCCAGGCGCTCTACGTGGGCGCGCGCATGTACGACAGCGAACCGCACCGCATCGCCGACCAGCTCGTGCGCCGGGACGAGTGGGGACAGTACGACTACTTCGAGGTCTCGCTGGACCCGAATCAGGACCGCAGGACGGGGTACCAGTTCCGGGTGAGCGCCGCCGGGGTGCAGGCGGATGCCTACCTCTATGATGACGTCCGCAGCGACGATAGCTGGGACGCCGTCTGGCAGTCCGCCGTGGCTCGCGACTCGTTGGGCTGGACCGCCGAGATCCGCATTCCGCTGTCTCAGATCCGCTACGAGGCCGCCCATACGACACAGACCTGGGGCGTCAACTTCTCGCGGCGGCGCCTCGCCAGCAACGAGCGCACGTTCTTCGCCCTGGAGTCGCGGCGGCAACACGGCAGGGTGAGCGCGTTCGGCAGGCTGGACGGGATGAGTATCCATCGGGGCGCCCGGCGCTTCGAGTTCCGCCCCTATGCCCTCGCCGGGGCGAGGACGGCGCCGGCGACGGAGGGGAACCCGTTCTTCGATGGCTCCGACGGCGAGACCCGCGCCGGCCTGGACCTCCGCTACGGCCTCGGCGCGGCCTTCACCCTGGACGCCACATTGAACCCCGACTTCGGCCAGGTCGAGGTCGATCCGGCGGTGATCAACCTCACGGCCTTCGAGACGTTCTTCCCGGAGAAGCGCCCCTTCTTCGTCGAGGACGCCCAGATCTTCCAGTTCACGCTCTCGGGGCACGAGAACCGTTTGTTCTACAGCCGCCGCGTCGGCCGCGAGCCGCAGGGCGAGGCCCCGGAAGACAGCGACTTCGAGGATTCGCCCTCTCAGAGCACGATCCTGGGCGCGGCGAAGCTCACGGGCAGGACCTCCGGCGGGCTTTCCACCGGGGTGCTGGCTGCGCTGACCGACCGGGAACGCGGGCGCGCCCACTTCGCGGATCCGGGCCGCACGGAGTCGTTCCTCGTCCAGCCCCGGGCCCAGCACGGGGTCGTGCGGCTCCAGCAGGATTTCCGGGGCGGGAGCTCCCAGGTCGGGGCGATCTTCACCGGCATGCACCGGGACCTCCCCAGCGATCGCTCCTTCGACTTCCTCACCTCCAGCGCCTACAACGCCGGGATCGACTTCGAGCACAACTGGGGCGGGCCGCGGGGTCGGGACTGGGCGCTCTGGGGCTTCTTCGCGGGGAGCCTGGTGAAGGGACCGCCGGAGGCCCTCATCCGGATCCAGGAAGCAAGCAACCACTACTTCCAACGTCCGGACGCCACGCGGCTGTCGCTGGACTCGATGGCTACCAGCCTCGCGGGCTACGAGTGGCGTCTCCAGTTCGAGCGCAGGAGCGCCGAGCACTGGACCTGGTCCGTCTGGGCCGCCGAGGTGAGCCCCGGCTTCGAGATCAATGACCTGGGGTTCTCGCGGTCGGCCGAGCGCCTCGATGGAGGAGCCCGCATCGGCTACCACGAGATCACGCCCGGCAGGCTCTTCCGGGGCTTCCGGGTCAACGCCTCCACCTTCCAAAACTGGAGCCACGAGTGGCTCGATGACCCCTTCTCCTCCGCCTCCTGGGAGAGAGCGCACAAGGCGGGTAGCTTCAACCTCAACGGCGACTTCATGTTTCTCAACTACTGGAGCCTCGACCTCTCCGTCCGCTACACCCCCGAGCTCATGAGCCCGAGCAGTACCCGGGGCGGACCCCTCATGCTGGAGCCCAGGAGGTTGGCCTACTCGATCCGGGGAAGCAGCGATCGCAGGGCCGTGGTCAGCCTGGAGCCGTCGCTCGACTATCAGGAAGGGTTCGGCAGGGGGAGCCGGTTCGAGACGGGGCTGGAGATCTCCATCCGGCCATCGCCGAGTGTCCAGCTGGAGCTCGAACCCGAGTACTCCCGCGAGGTGGACCCCGCCCAGTACGCGGGCACCGCGGCGGACGCGGGGTACCGGCCAACGTTCGGGCGCCGCTACCTCTTCGCGGACCTGGAGCGCCGGTCTTTCTCGCTCCAGACTCGGCTCAACGTGGCGTTCTCGCCGAAGCTCAGCCTCCAGGTCTACACTCAGCCCCTCTTCTCCGCGGGCGACTACCTCACGTACAAGCAGCTCATGCGCCCGCGGTCCTTCGAGTTCGACGTGTTCGCCGAAGGGACCGCTCGCGAGGCGAGCGGCGCCTGGCGCTGCGCCGGCGGCCGCACCTGCGCCGTGAACGGCGAGCGCTACGTGGACTTCGGCGGAGACGGCGTGGCGGATTTCTCTTTCGACGACCAGGACTTCAACATCCGCTCCCTCAGGGGTAACGCGGTCCTCCGCTGGGAGTACCGCCCCGGCTCGACCCTCTTCCTCGTCTGGCAGCAAAGCCGCAGGAGCGAAGTGAACGACGGGACTTTCGCCCTGGGGTCCGACATGGGCGAGCTCTTCCGAGCGGACGCCGAAAACATCTTCATCCTGAAGGTGAATTACTGGCTGGGGCTCTGACCTCGTCGGCGACCAGCTTCGCCGACCTTCGACGACGGCGTGCGAGCCGCTGCCGAGGCTGCCGGCAACCTCGAACTCGCTATCCATACCGCCCCACCTTTACCTGACCGACGGTCAGGCGATGGGGTCGTAGCTTGAGCCCCAAGGGCTCCCGGTCGCGAGCACTAGTACTAGTACTAGTGCAGCAACGCGATGACGAGCCCGCTCCGGATCTTGGGTTCGAACCAGGTGGACTTCGGCGGCATGAGGCGCCCCTGCCGGCACACGGCGATGAACTGCTCCATGGTTACCGCGGGGACGGTCACCGCGCACCGGTACTCGCCCGCGTCCACCTGGCGGCGCAGGTAGCGGGCGTCCCGGTTCCCGCCCACAAAGGTGAGCCTTTCGTCCGAGGGATCGCTGATGCCGAAGACCCCGGCGAAGAGGTGACGCTGAACGATGTCGGCGTCGATGGACCCGGCGGCATCGGCGGGATCCCAGGTTCCGGGTCGCGGCTCGAGCCTGAGCCAGCGACCCCCGGCGTAGAGGCCGATCTCGTGGCTCCGCGTCGGCTGGTAGGCGGCGACCCCCTCGAGCGGCTCCACGTGAAAGGCCGGCTTCAGGGCCGCCTCCAGGTCGGGGACCGGCACATCGAGAACCCGCACCAGCCGGTTGTACGGCGCGATCCCCATGGTGTCCGCCGGAAAGAAGACGCCCAGGAAGCCCTCGATCCCCACCATCGCCGCGGCCGCGCTCCGGTGGTTCCCGTCGGCGACGAACGCGTGCGGCTCGGTGGCCAGCAACGCCGACAGCTCCTCGATGGGCTCGCCGTCCTCCACCAGCCAGATGTGGTGCCGATTCCCCCGGTCGTCCCCGGCGTCGTAATCGGGCGGTCGCGCGTCGGCATATGCTGCCAGGGCCTCCGCCAGCTTCCCTTCCCCGTCCTCGACCGCCAGGTTCACGCTGTCCATGATCGCCCGGGTCCTTTCGATGAGGCGGGCGCGGCCCCGAGCCTTCGCCTCCCGGATCCGCTCGTTCCGGATGATGGGGCCACGGGGGTTAGGTTCCGACCGGATATCGGATACGGGGACCAGGCCGCCCAGGCCGATCTGCCTCACCGCCGGGCGCCGCCGGTCCTCGATCTCGTAAACCCAGAGGATGTCCCGGACCGTGCGCACCAGATCGCTCCCGGCCAGGGTCGCCAGGTTCGCGGCCGCCCGGCCCAGGGCCTCATCGGAATCCTCCGTGAGAAGCTCCTCGGGCGAGCGAACGTCGCAGTGTGGCATAGTGATCCGGAGGACGCTTTGCGGCTGGGACCGGATGAGCTCCAGAACCTCGAGATCGCTCTGGAACTCGTCGTAGTTGGGGGCGCTGATGCGCCGGGCCGACTCCGGGTCCCGAGGAACCAATGCCCGCGGCACGGGACGAACCGAGACCCCGGAGCCACGCTCCGCGGCCGGACTACCGGTACGCCCGCGCCCCGCCTCGAGCCGCATCGGCCCGCCTCTCGCTTCCGGGTTACCCGCCGCTGCCGCCGCTGGCGTCACCGAGACTGCAGCGCGCTGCTGTAGCCCTCGAGCGACCTGCTAGACCTGCGGGAGCGCCGCCAGGGCCTCCGCCAGCGCCGCCTCGTCGTAGTAGCGGTCCTCCAGCGTGCCGGCGAAGTACTCGACGTAGGCGGCCATGTCGAAGTGCCCGTGACCGGAGAGGTTGAACAGAATCGTCCGGGCCGTTCCCTCCTCACGGCAGCGCACGGCCTCGTCGATGGCCCCCTTGATGGCGTGGTTCGCCTCCGGCGCCGGCACGATCCCCTCCGCCCTGGCGAAAGCCACCCCGGCCTCGAAGCACTCGTTCTGGTGGTAGGCCCGTGACTCGATGAGCCGCAGCTCCTGCAAATGGCTCACCAGCGGGGCCATCCCGTGATAGCGGAGGCCACCCGCGTGGAAGCCCGGAGGCACGAAGGCCGATCCCAAAGTGTGCATCTTGACCAGGGGCGTCAGGTGCCCGGTGTCGCCGAAGTCGTAGGCGTACAGCCCGCGCGTGAGGCTTGGACAGGCAGTGGGTTCACTCGCGATCGCCCGCACCCGCTCCCCCTCGCCCCGGAGCTGCCGACCCAGGAAGGGGGTGACGAGCCCGGCGAAGTTGCTCCCGCCGCCCGTGCAGCCAATGAGGATGTCCGGATAGTCCCCGGCCATCTCGAGCTGCTCCAGCGCCTCGAGACCCACTACGGTCTGGTGCAGGAGCACATGGTTCAGGACACTGCCCAGCGAGTACTTCGTGTCCTTGTTCTGGGCGGCCACCTCCACCGCCTCGCTGATGGCAATGCCCAGGCTGCCCGTCGTGTTCGGGTCTCTCGCCAGGATCGTGCGTCCCGCCTCCGTCTCCGTGCTGGGGCTGGGAACGCAGTTCGCCCCGTACGCCTGCATGAGCGCCTTCCGGTAGGGCTTCTGCTCGTAGCTCACCCGGACCATGAACACCTTGACCTCGAGCCCGAAGAGGGCCCCGGCGAAGGCGAGGGCCGAGCCCCACTGCCCGGCTCCGGTCTCGGTCGTGAGCCGGGCCACGCCCTCCTCCTTGTTATAGAAGGCCTGGGCCACTGCCGTGTTGGGCTTGTGGCTCCCCGGCGGGCTCACGCCCTCATACTTGTAGTAGATCCGCGCAGGGGTGTCGAGCGCCGTCTCCAGGCGGCGGGCGCGATGGAGCGGCGAAGGCCGCCACTGGCGGTACACATCCCGCACCGGCCCCGGGATGCCGATCCAGCGCTCGCTGCTCACCTCCTGCCCGATGAGTGCCATGGGGAAAAGCGGCGTCAGATCGTCGGGCCCCACGGGCTGCCCCGTCCCGGGGTGAAGGACCGGTGGGAGCGGCTCCGGAAGATCCGCGGCGATATTGTACCAGGCCTCGGGAATGCGGCCTTCGGACAGGACGTACTTCACGGTTTCGGACATCGGGTTTCTCGCTCTCGTGTGGATCCCCTCAGCGCCTGGGGGGCCTCGAGCGGCCCAGCGGCACGACGCCCGGGCCACGCGCGGGCGTTACGTTGCGGGCGTGAGGTCCCAGGCGCAAGGACCGGCCTTCGGGTGCTTCGGGTGCATGTGACCCGCTTGAGCGAACGTGGTTCGCCCAACCTGGTGCCCCCTTCCAGAAATCCTAGCGCGCTACGGACTCGTTGCACCTGAATTCGCGATGAGCCAAGTTGCTGGGCATTCGCCTCAACCGTCGTGGGCGCCACCCGGCGGAGCACAGCCAGCCGCCGCGCCCGGGGCCGCCGCGGAGGTCGAGGAGCGGACGCCCGACTTTTCACTGGACGAAATCGGAGGCCAGAAATGAATGGCGCTCCCCGGACGGCCCCGTTGTTGCTCGCAGCGCTCGGTCTCGCGCTCTTCGGCCGACCGCCGGCGGCGCGCCCCCAGACCCCCGAGCATTTCGATGTCCTCATCCGCGGGGCCCACGTGCTGGACGGGACCGGAAACCCGTGGTTCTACGCGGACGTCGCAGTCCGGGACGGGAAGATCGCCCGCGTGGACCGCCTCAGGAGAGAGGCCACGGCTGACCGGGTCATCGACGCCTCGGGCTTGACCGTCATCCCCGGGATCGTCGATCTGCACTCCCACGCCTGGAACTTCACCCGCCCCGACCCCGACCCCGATCCCGAGGCCAGGCAGCGCTGGGCGGCCCCCAACCTTGTGAGCCAGGGGATCACCACCGTGGTGACGGGGATCGATGGCCGCAGCGGCTGGCCCATCCGGGAGTGGCGGGCGTCGATCCGCGGCGCCATCGGCATGAACACGATCAGCCTCGTCGGACATCACACGATCCGGAACATGGTGCTGGGAGAGAACTACGAGCGGAAGGCCACTCCCGCGGAGATCGAGAAGATGAGGGCGCTCGTGCGCCAGGGGATGGCGGAGGGGGCCTGGGGGCTGTCGGCAAACCTCGAGCACACCGTCGAAAGCGGGCGATTCTCGGACACCGACGAGATGGTGGCGCTCGTCTCCGAGATCGTCCCCTACGGGGGGATCTTCAGCGAGCACGAGCGGGGCAGCGGCCTCAGCCCGACCTGGTACCTTCCCAGCCGATACCCGCCAGGTCCGGTCGGGATCCTCGGCTCGGTGGAGGAGTCCATCGAGATCTCCGAGCGGACGGGAGCCACCGTCGTCATGTCCCACATGAAGGTGCGGGGCGCCAACTTCTGGGGTGCGGGGCGCGCCGTGATCAACCTGATCGAGCGGGCCCGGGATCGGGGCGTGAACGTCTGGTCCGAACAGTACGCCTACCCGACCACCCACAGTGACGGCGTCATGCTGCTCATCCCCGAGTGGGTGAAGGGCGAGACTACGAAGACCGCTCTGCGGCAGGTGCTGGCCGACCCGAAGAAGGCGGCGGACCTGCGGATGGACATCGCCTACGAGATCGAACGCAGGGGCGGGGCCGAGAACATCCTGATCCTGGACTACCCCGACCAGGCCTACGTCGGGAAGACGCTCCTCGAGGTAGCGAGGATGCGCGGGGTGACCCCCGTGGAGATGGGCATCATCCTCACGCAGGAGGGCTACGAAAAGCCCGCGAACACCAGGGGCTTCGATCGCGAGGGCGGCGCGGTGCTCCGCGGCTTCTCCATCTCGGAGATCGACATCGAGCTCTTCGCGCCCCAGCCGTGGATGGGGACGGCCTCCGACGCCGGGCCCTCCCTCCCGAGCGATGGCCTCGAGCACCCCCGCTCCTACGGGGTCTTCCCCCACATGATCCGCCGCTATGCTCTCGAGAGGAAGGTGGTGACCGTCCCCCATGCCGTCCGTTCCATGACCTCCCTGCCCGCCCAGATCCTGGGCCTCCGGGACCGCGGGATGGTGCGGGAGGGATTCGCGGCGGACCTGGCGCTCATCGACCTGAAGACCATCCGCGAGCGCTCCACCTACTTCGAGCCGCATCAGTACCCGGACGGGATTCCATACGTGATGGTGAACGGAGTCCTCGTCGTGGACGGCGGCGCGTTCACCTGGGAGCTGCCCGGGCAACTGCTCTCGCCCGACAAGGACGGTCCCGGCCGCCCCGGCAGGCAAGCCTCCGAAGGCCGGGGGCGGTAGCCAGCGGATCGGGAACGTCGCTGCCGGTCGAGCGGCTCTTCGACGCCGCGAGCTTCTGCGAGGCACTCTGCCGGAGAGGTTCGCGGCGCTGTTTTCGGACGAGGACTCCGTAGAAGGCCTCTCTCGCGCCTACTCCGCCCGCAGCGCGTCGATCGGCTCGAGGCGCGCGGCGCGGGCAGCCGGGATCGAGCCAACGGCAACTCCGAGCAGCGTCGAGCAACCGAGTCCCAGGAAGGCCGCGCGCCAGGAGAGAACCAGTTCCCACGGTCCGAGGGCGGCCGCCATGCCGGCCGCCGCGAGCCCCGCGATCACGCCCGCCGTGCCGCCGGCCGCGGCCAGCATCGCGGATTCCAGGACGAACTGGAGCTGGATGTCCTTCCGCTTCGCGCCCACCGCGCGGCGCAGCCCGATCTCGCGGGTGCGCTCGCGCACGGAGATCAGCATGATGGCCAGGATCCCGATGCCGCCGACCAAGAGCGCGAGGATGGCCACGCTGACAATGAGCCGATTCATGGCGCGCGCGGCGCCACGCTCGGTGCGCAGCAGCACCGCCTGGTTCTGAATGATGAACGGCTCGGGCATGCCCGCGCGCAGCAGATGACGCCGCTCTAGGATCTCACGGACTTCGGCCTCCAGCCCCTCGAGATCCGCGCTGCTCCGCGCCTGAACGAAGAGGGCGTGGACGTACGGAATGTTGAGCACCCGGCGCATGGCCGTTTCCAGGGGGATCACGACCACGTTGTCCAGGTCGCTGCCTCCCGCGTCCATACCCCGCGACCGCGTCACGCCGATCACTTCGAAGGGCACGCTTCCCACGCGGAGGTCGCGGCCGACGGGATCGACGTCGCCGAAGAGGTTGCGCACGACGGTCGGCCCCAGGAGGGCGAGCCGTCGCTGCTCGCGGTCCTCGACATCGTCGAACACGCGACCCCATTCGGCCCGGATGTTCCGGATGCGCAGACCGTCGGTCGTCGTACCGGTAAGGGTCGTCGTCGTGTTCCGGCCCTCCCAACGCGCGACGACGGACCGGATCACGGCTGGCGCCGCTGCGACGGCGAGGACGCTCCCCTCCACGATGGCGGCGGCATCCGCTGCGCGGAGCGTAGTGTGGATGGCCACCTGGCGTTGTCGGCCCGCCACGCGCGGCGCGGGCGCCGCGCTCACGACCAGCAGGTCCGTTCCCATCGCCCGCACGCGCTCGAGCACGCGCCGCTCCGCGCCTTCACCCACGGCGACCATCACCATGACGGCAGCTACGCCGATGACAAGGCCGGAGACGCTGAGCGCAGTACGCAGTCGGTGGGCGACCAGAAGCTGGATCGAGAGAAGCAGGCTGCGCGCAAGCTTGCTGCGCCTGCCCGCCATGCCGGTCACGCCGGACCCACCGCCGCCGCGCCGTCGCGTGCCGCGGACCCGCGCGAGGGACGCCCAACCGTTTCGTCCGCGGTGATGCGGCCATCCTCGAGCACCAGGATCCGATCCGCGCGCTCTGCTACGCCCCGATCATGGGTGACGAGCACGATCGTCCGGCCCGCGTCGGCCAGGCGCCGAAAGGTGTCCAGAATCTCCGCGCCGCTTCGCGCATCGAGGTTGCCCGTCGGCTCGTCCGCCAGAATCACCGCCGGGTCGTTGATGAGAGCCCGCGCGATGGCCACACGCTGCTGCTCGCCGCCGGACAGCTCACTCGGAAGATGGTGCGCCCGCTGCGACAGCCCCACGGCCTCGAGGGCTCGCTCCGCTCGCGCCGTGCCGTCGTCCGAGTCGCTCTCGGCATAGAGCAGCGGCAACGTGACGTTGCGCAGCGCCGAGGCGCGCTCGAGAAGGTGGAACTGCTGAAAGACGAACCCGATCTTCCGGTTGCGCGCGGCCGAAAGGGTGTCGTCATCGGCGCCCGAGAGATCGGCGCCCTCCAGGCGGTAGCGCCCGGCATCAGGCTGGTCCAGAAGCCCCAGAATGTTGAGCAGCGTCGATTTTCCCGAGCCGGACGGCCCCATGATGGCCACGAACTCGCCCTGACTCACGCGGAAGGTGACGCCCTTCAGCACCTCCGTCACCATCGTGCCTTTGCGGTAGCTCTTGGTCAGGCCCTCCACATCGATCACGGCGACCTCCGCTTCCCCGAAAGCATCAGATCCCGCGCTCGTGGATGGTCGTCGCAGGGTCCAGGCGCGCCGCCTTCCGCGCGGGATATACGCCGAAGGCCAGGCCGATCACCACGCACGACGCCACCGCGACGGCGAACGGCGCCCACGACACGCGGCTGCTCGCGACTCCCGCCGCCGACAGGGCCGTCGCCACGGCAACGCCCGCGGCCACGCCTACGAGCCCGCCCGCCAGCGCCACGAACAGGGACTCGAGCAGAAACTGGCCCGCAATGTCCGATGCCCGCGCCCCCATCGCCCGGCGCAATCCGATCTCCTGCGAGCGCTGCGAGACCGCGGCCAGCATCAGGTTCATGATGACCAGGCCGCCCGCGATCAGCGCAGCCATCGAGATCGCGAGCAACAGCGCCGTCAGCGTGGACGAAGTCTCGAGCGCCGCGCCCTCGACGTCCTCGGGCTCCCGCACGAAAAAGTCGTCCTGCTCACCCGGCCCGATGGAATGCCGAACGCGCAGCAGCGCGCGGACCCGTTCCGCGGTTTCGGGCAGACGCCGCACGTCTGCCACGCGAATCACGATCTGCTCCAGGGACGGGCGGTTGAAGAGGCGCCGCGACGATGTCGTGAAGGGGACGACGATGCGGTCGTCCCAGTCGTCGCCGCCGGCGCTTGCGCCCATCTCGATGAACACCCCCTTCACCGTGTACGGATCGTTCGCAACGCGCACCGGGCGCCCGACGGCTCCGCCTTCCGGAAACAGATCGCGGGCCACCTTGGCCCCCAGCATGACCACGCGCGCCATCCCCGCCATGTCGGCCTCGGAGACGAACTCGCCCTCCGCCATGCCCCAGCCGCGGATCTCCATCCAGTCGGATTCGACGCCGAAGGCGCGCGTCGTCACGGAGCGGTCCTCGAAGACCACAGGGATGCCGCGCTGATTCTGGACCGCGCTCACCATCTGTACGTGGGGAACCTCGGCCTCGATGGCGCGCGCGTCGGCGTCGAAGAGCACCCCCAGCCCGCGGTCGGCTCGGGGTGCGAATACCTGCACTTCGCCGCCGGCCCGGACCATGAGCATGTCCAGGCCGTGCTTGCGCACCAGCCCCATGATCCGCTCGTGCGCGCCCTGGCCGACCGCGATCACCGCGGAGAGCACGGCCACGCCCACCGCGAGCCCGAGCATCATCAGGAACGCACGCGCCTTGTTCGCCAGCAGCGAGACGACGACATCCCTTGCAATACGCTGCGATCGACTCATCGCGCCTCCTCGCCGCCCGTTGCGGGCGCATCCAACAGAACGCGCTCCCCCGCCACGAGCCCTTCCACGATCTCGACCCACGGCCCATCGCGCCAGCCCACGCGGACGTTGCGCACCGCCGCCCGGCCATCGTTCAACACGTAAACCACGCTCCGGCCGTCCTGCCGCCGGATCGCTGCCGTCGGCACCGCCAGCACCTTCCGCGGCTCCAGCTCGATGCGTACGCTCGCCGTCATCTCGGGACGGAGCAGCCCTCCGTACTCGTCGGCGATGTCGATCACCACGACGTACTTCACCACGTTGTCCTGGATCGTCGCCGTGGGATAGATCGCCCTGACGCGGCCTGTGAAATCTCGCGCCGGGAAGGCATCGACGGTGAAGACGGCAGGCTGGCCAGCCTTCACTTTACCGATATCCACCTCATCCACGAACGCGTCCACCTGCAGCCGATCGAGATCGACGATGGTGACGAACGTCGGCGCACTGAGCCCTGCGGCCACCGTCTCGCCCTCCTGCGTCGAGACGGAGGCGATGATCCCCGAGATCGGCGACGTGAGCACCGTAAAGGACCGATCTACCAGGGCGCTCTGCAGCGCCGCTCGCGCTCGCTCGTGGTCGGCTTCGGCCTGTTTGCGAAGCTCGGCGCTCCCCGTGCGCACGAGCTCGAGGTCACGGCGCGCCGATTCGAGCTGCGCCTGCGCGACCATGTGCTGTTCACGCGCCGCGTCGGCTTCCGCACGCGTCGCGACCCGCTCCCGGAAAAGCGTCTGCTGCCGCTCCCAGTGCTCGGCCGCTAGCTTCGCCGTCGCCTCGAAGCGCGCGACGTCGGCTTCCGCCCGCGCAACCTCTTCAGGCGACAGCGTCTCGAACGCCGCAAGCTTCGCCTCGGCGAGCTTCAGCTCCGCGCGGCGCTGCGCGGTCACCGCGTCCAGCTCCGCGGTTTCCAGTTCCGCGATGACCTGGCCCTTGGCGATGCGGTCGCCGATGTTCGCCCGCAACCGCCGCACGCGGCCCGAAATGCGGGAGCCGACCCGCACCTCGGCCCCGATTTGCGGCTTCACCGCGCCGATGGCGGCAACCGTAGCCGCGAACGCTCGCGGCGCGACCGTTACCACCTCGCCCGGGCCGCCGGCCTCGTCGCCATCGCGCGCACGCAGCCACACCAGCACCGCCACCGCCACCAGGCTCGCCGCTACGGCGGGGACCACGACTCGGCGCCTCTCCATCGATCTCCGGTCGGGATGCCGCTCTCTGACCCGACGGTCGTCTCCACTGACCACGCGGCGAGCGCTCCCGCGGCGCGGGGTGTCGCCATCCTCGCTGTCATGCTGTTCGCGGCGCCCACCCTCGTCAAGGACCACGGTGCCATAATGTCCGTATGTCCGGCGGCGATGTCGGCGGCTCGGGGCACCCGGCACGCAGCTATAGCGGCGACGGCGCCGAGCGCCGTCGCCACGGCGTTCTCAGGGACCATCCCGGAGGGCGCCCGGTCCGCGCGGCTGCGCTCTCCTACGGGGGCGACTCCTTCACCCACCTGGGGAGCGAGGGCTTCGAACAGGACAAGGAGCTCGACTTCGCCATCCGCGTGGCGGAGCCCGGGGATCCTTCCGCTCGTCACGCGGCACGTTCCTGATCCCTACTCTGCAGTTGGTGCTCGTTCGGCAACGAGCCTGATCTCCGTGATCACCGCGTGCGCCGCATAGAAGAGCTCAGAGAGCGGGTGCGCGCCGGCGGCAAGATCCTCCTCGGCGGCGTCCGCGCTCAACGTGCCTGCCAGGATCCGGCAGTAGAATCGGACCCGACCCACTTTGGGAAGAGGGCACTCCTCCACGGGCTGCAGGCTAGCGCGGTGTCTTTCCGAGGCGGCGAGGAATGCGAGAGCGGCCCGCCGCACGCCCTCCTGTCCGCCAGCACCGATCACACCCCGGCCGTGCGCCCAATAGAGGCTGGTGGTGCCGTCCGCCAGGACCAGGAGCGTCGCCAGGCCTTCGCGATACCCCATCTCCATGAGGATGCCCCAGACGTCCCCGTGCTCTGCCGAGGAACCGACCCCGATATCCTCCGGCGCCAGCCTCAGGAACACGTCCCGGAGCTCCCTGACGACAGGGGCAGGTTCAGGAACAGATTGGATTCCCAAGATGCTTCATGAGCACGAGCCACGCGGCGACCACCGCGTGTTCTCTTCCCCGCACGTCACCATCCGGGGCTGCGCCGCCCGCTCTACATCCTGATTCCGACCTGCTCAACCATCAGGCTGCGCGGGCGTGGACGTACCGGCGTCGAGGTCCCGATCCGGAACGGACAGGCGGCGGCCAGGACTTTGCGCCGGAAGCGGACGCTACTCCTCCGCTAAACCCGCTCCTCTCAATGCCCGCCAGTTGCGCCACAACAGAGGAGCGTGCTGCAGGTCATCCGGGGTCAGGCACCTGTTGCTGGTATCCGCCACCCGGCCCGGAGCGAACTCGTGGACAAACCCGCGAATGGCCCCGTGGACGGCGAACAGGCGGTAGACGCCGTCCGGCACGTTCCTGAAAAGGAACTCACCGTACGACCCCGTCCGCGTCCACGACTTCAGCAGGGGCGCGTCGTTCAGGTCCCTTATCTCGAGCAGGACGACCGCTGAGGCCATGGGGACCACGTCGAACGGCTCTTCGTCCTCGAACCGGCCTTTGATGATTCCGCGCACGTAGCCGCTTTCGAAACCGGCACAGTTCAAGAGCGCGTTCAGCGATCCGTTCGGTGTCGGGCCGGAACGGAAGGCACTCGTGTCGGTACTCGTGTCGGTGGGCTGCAGCAGGGGAGGCACGGGCGGACCCTCACCGGCGATCGGAAGCGAGCGCAGCCTGTCCTGAATCGACACCGCCGCCCTCGCCTCGAGGTCCGCCTCCGAGACCAGGAAGGAGACTTCCCCGAGGCCGACATACGCGAGCAGAGAGGCACCCAGGGCGACGGTCGTCCCCGCCGCTCCCACGGCGCCGCCGATGAGTCGCTGGTGCCGTCGCCCGGCAACTTCCATGCGTGTTCCGGTATCACCCCGTGCCTCAGCCACTCTCATGACCTCCGGCCTGCTCACTCGGGCGTGCCACAGGTGTAGCCCGGCTGCACCGTCCCTAACCGCCGCCGCTCCGCCCACTCTCTCATCGCGTTCGCCTCGGCGTGAACGCCCCACCTGCATTCCCGGAATCGTATCCGGTCCGCCGTCAGCCGGAGTATGCCGCTGCCCGTCGCGTTCGGGACCACAGCGCCCCGGAAGAACTCTCCCGTGCCCACCACAGCGCCCTGCGGAATCCCGAAGAAGAAAGTCGCCTCGGCCGCGACGAGCTGCGAGTCAGCGGCGGCGCGCCCCAGGGTTGAACGGGTCACGACGAGGTATCGATTCTGGCGATCCGAAACAGTGATTTCATAGTTCCACGGCAACCGGCGGGGACTTCCCAGCGGGACGTCCCGCAGAACGAAGGGATCGATCCCGGAAAGTTCGTAGCCCGCGTACTGAGCACCGATCCAGCGCAGCGAGCCGAAGCCGATCTCGATCCTGCCAGCCCGGTCCCGGGCGTATGCGGCGCCCGCGTCCAGCGCACCGTCCTTTACGTGAGCCTTTACCTCGTTGTTCACCGTGAGCCCCGCGGAGTCCCACAGCTCGAGAGTCAAGGCTCTGGCTCCGATAAGCACCGTGATCCCGGGCGCACTGGGCAGGCCTTCGAAGACCTGGAGACAACCGCCTCCTACGACCGGCTGAAAGCCCGTAGCCCGCCGGATGACAACGGTATCGAAGCCGATTTCACCCCTGGCCGCGAGAGTGGCCGCACTTTCCACACCGAATACGTCCGCGACCTCGACGTGGAGATTCCCGGCAGTCTTTTCGGTCCAGGCGACACGGTAGCGATCCGCGGAGGAGCCCGTCAGCGTCGAATCGGGGACATGGCCCACACTCGGCAGGTAGCATCCCATGGTCACGGCACCCTGCCCGGTGAACGCGGCGCCGAGGTCGACACCCGCTCCGATCTGAGGCTCCGGCAGGAGAATCCAGTTCGCACGGAAAGGATGCCGATTCTCGACCAGCTCGGTAGTCGGCGGACCGGAAAGAAAAAGCCGACATGCGGACAACGCGCAGAAGACGAGTGCAGCAAGCAGGACGGATACCCGCCTGGACGAAGCAGGCAATTCCTTCTTCATGGACCAACCTCCGTCGGGCCGAGCACGCTGAACACTCGGACAGACCGCTCTCGCAGCTCCCTCTGTGGCCCAGGAAGCATGGGCGCGATGTGCTGATTCGCCCTGGCGTCCAATTCCGACGGCGCGTTGCTCACTTTGCGGCTGCCATCCCCACAGAGGGAACAGACGGAGTCCACAGCGGTGTCGTCCCCGGACAGCCCCTGAAGGGGCCACGGGCGAGCATGGGTGCTGGCGGATAGAAGCAACATAGGCGTCCCCGGGCCGAAGCGGCAAGCCGGTTCCTCCGCCTCCCGCCCGGCCGCAATGAACCCCTCTCCCCCCAACCCCGAGCGAGAGCGCGCGGGGATCGTGCCCCAGACTGGATTGGTGCTGACCGACTCCGGAGCGATTCGTCTGGCAGGTGATCCGATCTCTGAGATGCGCCTTCGGACTCGCAGGGTCGGGGCTAGCTCGTGTGGTCAGATTCCCCTCGTCAGGTCCTGGGTGGCGGCCTGGCAGGGGCCGGGCCCCCGTGGGGTACCGCTGTTCCATCATCGGACATCCGAACGGGCATTCCGCCGCTCGCTCCGAGAGAGGGATGAGGGGCAGTACCTGGGAAGCGGGATTCTAATGGGAGAATGCTCGCAGCCGGATGCGATAGCCCTTGCCCCAGACGTTCTCCACCAGGAATTCGAGCGAGTGCTTGCGGAGCTGAGCCATAAGCCGGCCAACAGCGGATCGAATGCCCTTCTCGGTCTTCACGTGCAGAAGGCTTCCGAGCCCATCGATCGACAGGACTTCGCCCTGGGCCTCGCATAGGGCGGATAAGAGCGGCCAGGAAGTGCCCCCGATCTCCAAGACCTTCGTCTCGCCACGCACGCGATAGCGGATCGTCCCCTTCTTCCGTGGGTATTGCGGATCAGGCCGGATTTCGATCTCGCCGGGCGGAACGTCCGGCGCTGGCTCCGTTCCCGCGATCACGGCGTCCCGCAGAAGCGAGCCGGGCAGCACGTAGTCCCCGGTCCTTGGGTCGCGATACGCGAGCCCTTCCTCCTCAAGGACCTTCTGGACGCTGGGAGGCGGATCAAAATCACCCAATCGCCCGCCACGATACGCCAGCTCAACGAGGCAGTCGTAGGCCATGCGGGCGTCATCGGTGCCCTCCCGCAACTTCGCAATCCGGCGTGCGTGGCCCAAGTGCCTTCGCCGCAAGGTGTCGCCCAAATAGGCGCAAACGCGTGCGCCGAGTTCCTGGGGCTTGACCTCGGACCCCGCCGCTGTCCGGGGTGCCTCGACAGACATCACGGACTGCAGGACTAGCGACCGGAGAGCGAGACAGGCCGGTCCGGCCAGCGCTGGATGGCCGCCGGTTACTCTTACCACGGCTTCTGCCCAGGTATCCAGCAGCCTCGGACCCACCGGTAGCCAGACGCCCCAGACGGACACGCGTGGGCCCACGTCTTCTGTCTCCTGGAACTCCCTTCGGAGCTCGGCGCGGATCGCTTCGTCGGCGTTGTCCCAGGGGCTCAACGTGACGCAGGGAAGGTTGAAGACATCGGAAAGGAGACCGGTCACGGGCCTGGTCGGCTCGCGAGTCGCGGACAAGATCAGGACAGACCGGCTATCGGGTGATAGGGCGCTCTGCAGCAGGCGGGCCACCGCCAGCTCAGCATGGGGCTCCTGTCCGCCATCCGCGGCCAGGAGCCGGTCGATGTCGTCCATCAGGACGGTGGACGAGGCGGTTGGGAAGCCACTCTCCATCGCGCCCAGGCGCTGATCAAGTTTCACGAGCGGGAGCTCTCGTCCTGATCCCCTCACAAGTACGGTCTCTGACCCGGCGGGAAAGACGTGGTCGC
The DNA here is from genome assembly GCA_016209885.1 of Gemmatimonadota bacterium. Classification (GTDB taxonomy): domain Bacteria; phylum Gemmatimonadota; class Gemmatimonadetes; order Longimicrobiales; family Gaopeijiaceae; genus JACQVF01. The sequence continues at coordinate 19,407 of JACQVF010000110.1, forward strand.
GTACATCATAGAGGGCGCGCAACAGGGTCGACTTGCCGAGTCGCCTACCGCCCATCACCAGGATCGCTCGTAGGCCCTTCTGGGTGATATTGGTCTTGAGTTCGAGCAGTGCCGGCCAAAGGAAGAAGGGCCAGAGATCGCGTCCTATCGAAACCTGCTGTGGCACTGAGCTCATAGCCCCTTCCACCGCGGGCTTCGCGTGCGAAGCGTGCGGACATGCTGGGCCAATGCCGGGGCGGCCAGACACCATCGCCACTCTCCGGCGTGGCCCGCAGCGGCGGGCACGACCGCCCCACGTTCTTCAAGCTCCTCCATCAAATCGAGGATGTCCGCAACCGAGGTCCGGGGTTGCCTGGATCCCAGCGCGGCTTGAATCTCCCGTGCCGAGAGTGCAGGGCACTCACGCACGTCGTGGTCGCCAGCCAGTACATCCAGGATGCCCGTCGCCTGCTCGCGCCGGCTCCTTGGCCAGGCGTCTTCCCGGTAGCGGTCCATGAACAGGCTCGCGTCCGCTGCCAGTTCCTGCATGGCGTGATGGACAACGTACCGCGAATAGCGGATCGGACCATCCAACGCGTTACGCTTCGGTGTGAAGAGCCTCAGGGCGAGTGCCTGAATCCAATAGGGATTGCCTCCGGTCTCCCTCCGAACGGCGCGCGCTACGTTCACGGGACACGAAATCGCATACCTGGCCCCATACTTCTGCGCCACAAGGAGCGCACGGGTACTTCCCTCATCGAACGGATGCAGATCGATGGGAAAAGCGGCAGCCAGGATCTGCCGCATCGTCTCCGGAAGGAGGCGGACGCCCGCCGTTGGGCCGATCCACAGCACCAGGATGTGCGAGCAATGCTGCACGAACCTCCAGAACGCGAGCACCTGGTTCTCCTCGTGGGCTCGTGCTGACTCCCACAGCAGTACCGGTGCTTCGTCGATGGCCAGAACCACGGGGTGGCCGAGGTGCTGCTGCAACGTCGAGAGAACGTCGATGAGAGGACGTTCATGGAGGTCCGCCGGGAGTGCCGCGGCACGCGAACCGACGTGTGTCCGAGCCGCGTGTGAAAGAGCCTGTACAAGATCCGCAGAGAACCGGGACCACGAGTCGCCAACGGTCGCAAAGCGGTGGACCATGAGCGGCGGGTGTTCCCGCCGGTCCAGGTCCCGGAAGAAGGCCTGCACCAATGAGCTCTTGCCGATCTTCTTCGGGCCCCGCACGAAGAGCACTTCTCCGCCAACGCGGCCCTGGCGGCTCAGCCGTTGGTAGGCCTCATGGAGGCATGCGCGCTCGATCTCTCGGTCGTAGAACTCCTCCTCCCGAGTGATCACCAGCCCAGGGTTGTACGGAGACGGGCGCGCCTGGGCTGGAAGCGGCTCGTGCATGCGCGGGCTCAGGAACTTCAGCTCGGCTTCAGGCGCCTCATCAGCGGGAGCGTAGACCTGCACGACCCCCGCAATCTCGCCAAGTTGCTCGATGATGGCGGATAGCCTGCCGGGGCCCACGGGGTCCAGCCGAACCCGCATGATCCCCTTGCCAGCATGGTAGCGAAGGGCAGCCAGGTCGGAGATCCCTACCTCATGCCCATGAAAGACGGTGAGCACATCGGCCGCGATCCCCGTACGATCGCTGAGCTCGAGCACGACGTATTGCGCCTTCGGGTAATGCCGCTCCCACCGCACGGCTGTCGCCTCGCCCGCGCACGCAGCGCCGGCGCGGTGGAGCGTCAGAGTCGAGTCGCCGGACTCGCCGACCAGTCGGTCATCCGGCGAGGGCCCGCAGAGTTGGCACTTCCGCACCTCGGGCGTACTGCTGCCCGTCAACTCGATCCCGAGGGAGGCCAGGATCCTCTCGTTCTCGACCTCGCGGAGAATCGCCTTGAGCATCTGACTCCGCAGTGCCTTGTCTACGTCAGGATCCTTGAGTAGCTGCTCCCCGCGCTCGATCGCGCACCAGAGGCCAAGTTGCGCTACCCAGTAGTGCGGATCCCGTTTGGCACTCGATATGCGGCCCTCGGCCAGCAGGCGCGACTCCGCTTTGGCAACCAGACGGTGGAGACCTTCCTCATCCGGCAGTTCCCCGAGGCCCTGAGCCACGAGCTGCTGCCGCAGCCAGCCCCGGCCTTCACGCACGAGAACAGAGTAGTAGCTCCGGAGGAACGCGTAGCGGATCTTGCGTATGGTGGCCCTGGGAACGCGCTCCTGCCACCCCCTCGGAAGTGGGCGCGGTGTGTCTCCGATGTCGAGCCAGATGACGTCGCCGGGGCTGAGTGGATCGAGAAGTCCGACCGGCTGGCGGTTGATCCGCGCTCCCCGCGCCAGCGCGACGAAATCCCGATGGATCTCCGCGGCGAAGTTGAGAATCGTCGAACCCGTGGGCAGCCGTACCAGCTGGCCATTCGGCGTAAAGACCTCGACATCCGGAAGACCTAGCGCCTGGCCGGTCGACCGGGGGAAAGTCGCAAGTACGCGGTGCCCCGAGCTCGCGAAACGCCGCCCGTCCGCCGACCGCGGAATGATCCGCACCGAGATCGGGCGAGGTCGCTTGTGCTCCCCTCCGGTCACGTGAAGCACTGTGGTGTGAATCGCTTGGTAGCCGGTGCGCCGGCCCTGACCCATCAGGTCACTGGTGAGCGAAACATCGTAGGGCATGTTGTGATGAAGCTTGCCTAGCGCCGCGTAGCAGTGCCGGTCGTCTGGACAGATCACGGTCACAAACCCGCAGTGGTGGAGGTGTTCACGCCCAATATCGTCCCCCTCCCCGTCCTGCCGGACTGCGCGGTGCATCGAGGCCAGATGCCGCCACTCCCAGCGTATCTCAAGCTCGCGCTCGCGGCGCAACGCGTGCCGGACCGCACGGACCCATCCCTCGCAGTCCCCGCGGGGGGCGCCGGCCCTGAGCGCGAAACGCACCAGTTGATCGAAACGCGACTCGTCGGAGAGCAGCAGCACCGCGTCCTCAAGCGCGTCGCGCTCCGACCAGAGGGAAAAGAACAGAGCCGTCGGTGCAGCGACGCGCTCCAGGAACGCGGTCCAGTTCAAGCGGTCAAGATCCGGGTGAGCCCGGCGGCGCATGGCCGCCCGGATGCCCTTACCCAGGGGCTGGGCCATCAAGTGGAAGCGGCGGCTCCAGGTCGTAAAGGCGCCTGCGGGATCGAGGGCCAGGAGCTGATCCATCACCAGGAGTATCCCCGCACGGCCGTCCGGAAGGGACGGGAGTACCTGGGCTGCTAGCTGATGCGTGACCTTCGGGTCTCGCGGATCCAAGGCAATGAGCCGCTCGCGGCCCCGGAGGATCTCCGCTACACCCGCCGTTAATTGGCCGGAGAGCGCCACCTGGACGCTATCGCTGTTCCACGCCGAGAGAAAACCGGCCTGGGCGAGCGCTGGGTCCCGGAACCGCGTGGCAAGAACCAGCGCGAGCTTTCTCCGAGCGCGCTGGCGGCCCGCTCCCGACGCCGACTCGGACGTGGACCGTTCCATGGCTTCCAGTCGCTGCGACGCAACTTCCATCCAGGGGAGTATGGACTCGCGCGTCATCTCGGCGCCCCCAAAAGGATTGGAACGGGCAGACGGCTACCACCGCCCACCCTAACAATTTATTCGCACCTTTGGCTAAAAACAACGGAGAAGATATGGAAATAGATTCAAAACATCTGCATGAATTCTCTGATCATGCTAGATCTACTTATCAAAACTTCGAATCTAATCGAGATTTAGCACAGATTTTCCTTGACATTAGGCGGCATCGTCGATTACGTTGCCTGGCAGCGCTGGGCATTAGGTACGCGATCCTCAGCCCGGATAGTGCGGTTATCTCTTTGTACTCCAATGAGTTGACAACGGCAATTGACTAAAACCAATGAGTTGACAACGGCAATTGACTACAACTAAGAGAACTTCGTGGCTACTCCTACTTGCCCGAGACACGATGTTGAAGGGTGATAAAGGCACTTACACGATCCAGAAGCGCATCGGCCAGTTCAGCGACCAAGGCGTTACCTATGAAGCTCTTGCGTCGGGCCGTAAGGTCATCATCAAGACGCCGAATATCGATATCTCGCGGCCGCACGACGAGATAACGAAACGCCTCACACAGATTTACGACACCTTCACCGCAGAGTTTCAGGCGTGGCAAAACCTCCAAGGCCTTAGGTGTGCCGCGGCGGTCCGCGACCTTGGCATCACGACTGCGACCAAGGTCGGGCCCCGGAGCTACCCGGTCCCCTTCATTGTGCAGCAGTACATCCGGGGGCCGACCCTGCGTGACCACGTGGACAAATGCGGGCCCTGTACCAATGTGAACGACTGGTCGCGGTTGGCGACGAAGCTCACTCAGGCCCTTGCCGAGGTGCACGCGCGCGGCGTTGTCCACGGCGATCTTTGGCCACCCAACGTCATCCTGAGCGGCAACAATCCAGTGCTCATCGATTTTGGCCAGTCCGTGCTCGTTGATTTTGCGTTCGACCAAGCGGGTGCGAAGGGCTTCGATTTCCCGTACTGCGCGCCCGAGCGCCGGTCGCCGCATGGCAGATGGCACTACGGTGCCGACATCTACGCTCTCGGCGGGGTTCTCCTTTTTCTGGCGACCGCCAGGGACCCCTGGCCGAAGCCGATATTCGATCTTGATGACGTGCATCGAGCGACGGTGAAGGCGCTGAAACACAACAACAACAGACTGCTCACCCAGAACGAGGGGATCGCGCACATCATCGGCCGGTGCCTTCGCGGTGGCCCGCAGGAACGTAGCCAGAGTCCGGAGGCAGTTCTGCAGGACCTGGAGACATTCTTCCCACCGAAACGCCGCCCTTTGGTGAAAACGGCTGCCGACCTTAGAAGCACCGCCACAAGACTCCAGGAGGACCCCGGTTCCCTGTACGCGTCGATCGCGAGCGTTCGCTTGCGAGCGACTGTCCGAGAGCTTCGTGACATGACGCGCGGCCTGTTCCACGTGGCGGGAGATCATAACGCGATCATAACCAGCTTCTCCCAGGCCTTGGCAGTGCTTCGCCCGGGCGACGTCTACCTTGCAGTCACAGTGCCCTTGTTCTGGCGCCCTGACAACATCGGAATCATGGGTCGCTTCTATACGATGAACCTCGAGATCGCGAAGCGGGGCGTCAGAGTTCGGCGAGTCTTCATGTTGACTGGCGAGGACGAGAAAGATCGACATTTCGGGGCTATAATCGAGGCGCACCAGCAGCTACATAACCGGCTCAACAAGGCAAACACGAAGCCGTCGGAGATTGACGACAGGAGGGTGACTTATTTCTGCGGTTTTGTTCGTCGGAATTTTAAGGAACAAGCCGATACCATCAATCGTGGTGAACACTTCGGGGTCTGGCGCTCAGGTTCACAGCATCTCCTCCTCGTTCCCTATTACACAGACCACGACAGAGCTCTTGCGGGTGTCCGATTCTGGATGTGCCCGCCGGGCAACGTTGAACGGCGATTGGATTTGTTCACCAGGTTACTCGACGAGTCTACGCCGATCAGCGCGTTACCAGTCGCCAGCGAGGCAAGACGTCTAACTACGCGTTCCACCCGCCGGTCTGCTTGAGGACGCTGCGGAGGTGTTCTCGCCCGAGCGTCTGGCAGGCTACGACCCAGCGCGAATGGCGGAGAGCGTGGCGCTTGTGCCCGGCGCTGGCGCCTTAGGGCAGAACGTCATCCAGAACCTGGCGCTATCCGGCATCGGCGAGAGTCGCGTCGCGGACAACGATGTTTTTGAGGACCACAATCGCACCCGCAGTCCCGCGTTCCCCCTCATCCGCACCGAGCTCGCCGGCCCGCGACCCGGAGCACGCCGCGATACGATCCCATGATGCGCTAGCCGGGCGAGCCGTCGAATAGGGAGGGCGACGCAGCCGCGGGAGCGCTGGTTTTCCGCCAGAACGGCCCCATGATGCCCCCGCGGCGATGCCCCCGCGGCAGGAAAGCGACGCCGACGGCGAGGCAGAGCCCGACCGCGAAGATCGAGATCTCCGCCCCCGAGGGCGCCCCCGGAGAGCAGCCCCCGGAGAGCAACCGCGGACCACTCGGACCACTCTGCCGCGATTCGAGCACTCCGCCCACCCCTGAGCGCGGATGCGTTCACACGATCCTTTTCGCCCACCACGCGCGACAACGTCCGTTCCATCCCGAGAAAGCCTCGTTCCCATGATCCCCCGCAACAGCCGGGCTGCCGCCTCGTGATCAGGGCTGATCGATTTCCGGCCGCCGCTGGATAGAGAGCGCATCGGTCAACGCGATCACGGCATGCACGCTCAGGATCGCGAGTGCCGGCGCGTGGCGTGAACCCTGGCGCTCGAGGATCGCCCGGCCCGCGAGCAGCAATCCACGGACATCCCTATTGCGAAGGAGGTGCACGCCGCCGTATGTGTGTTCATTAACGCATCCAAAATAGTGCGCTTATTGGCGGCGCGCGGACCGCTATGACGCGGTGGAGGCGCACGCCCTCGTGCATTCCACGCAGGCCGCCGGCTCGGGCGCAACGGCCTCGCCAGTTTTTCGTCGTGGGGGCGGGATGACGCGAGTGGAGGGACGGCCATGATGGACCGGCGCAGCTTTCTCGAGAGGGCGGGTCAGGCTGCCGCGGCACTGAGTGCTGCCCATCTCGTACCGGTCGTACCGGAGGTGGGAGCGGCGGCGCCGGCGCGGATCACGCTTGCAGCGGTTGGCGACTGCATCCTGACCCGGCAGGTTTCCAAGATCAAGGATGACCGCTTCCTTGGGCTGGTCGAGTTGCTCCGGCGCTCAGACTGCACCTGGGGGAACTGCGAGATGACGTTCTTCGATGCACGGAAGGGCTATCCCACGCCGAAGGGGCGGGATCAGAACCTCGTCTGCGAGCCCTGGGGCGCCGATGAACTCGCCTGGATGGGCTTCGACATGGTGGGGTGCGCCAACAACCACACGAAGGACTACGGCAACGAGGGGCTCCTGGGGAATCTGGAGAACCTGCGGCGAGTTGGGATCGCGAGCGCGGGAACCGGGCCGGATCTCCAGGAGGCCTCGCGGCCGGGCTATGGCGACACGCTTGGGGGCCGGGTGGCCCAGGTCAACTGCGCCTCCACGTTTCCCGAGTGGTCGCTGGCGGCTTACGCCACACCCCACTCGAACGGCCGCCCGGGGCTCAACCCGCTGCGGGTCGACTGGACGTATCAGATCCAGCCCCCGCATTTCGAGGCGCTGAAAAAGATCGACGAGATGATCGGCCAGAAGACGGCGAGGCGTCCGCCCGAGAAGCCCTCGCCGCCGAACGAGCTCGTGTTCCAGGGCCGGAAGTTCGTTCCCGGACAGACGCCGGACGTGTTGAGCGCAGCCCGGCCCGAGGACATGAAGCGGATCACGGACGCGGTCGCCGTCGCGCGTCGGAACGCCCGGATCGTGATCGTCACGATTCACGCCCACGAGTCGTACACGGACCGTGGGGTTCCCGCCCTGTTCTTGCAGCCCTTCGCCCGGGCGTCAATCGACGCGGGGGCCGACGCGTTCTTCGGGACGGGTCCACACCTATTGCGGGGCGTCGAGATCTACCAGGGCAAGCCGATCTTCTACAGCCTGGGAAACTTCTTCTTCCAGTATGCCACGCTGAAGCAGATCCCGGCGGAGGTGTTCGCCGCCAACGATCTGGACGTGAACACGCTGGACCCCTCGCTCTCCTACGACAAGTTCTTTTTCCCTCAGGAGAGCGTGTACTGGGAGAGCGTGGTCCCGCACATCACCTTCGAGAACGGTCAGGTGGTGGAGATCCAGCTCCATCCGGTCGTTCTCGGACAGAAGGAGCCCCGCTACGAGCGCGGCACACCGATCCTGGCCACGCGCGAAGAGAGCCAGGTGATCCTGGAGCGCCTCGCGAAGCTCTCCGAGCCGTACGGCACCTCCGTCGATTCCCGGAACGGGATCGGGTACGTGAATCTGCCGCGGACGTCGAAGTGAGGAAGGACCGGGCCCCGCCGCTACGGCCCGGCCTCAGGTCCGCCGGCCGCCCGCGCTCCCGCCGCGGTTCATCACCGGGACCGACGCCCGCGAAGAACGTCAGGGTGTCGCCGTCCACATCTCTGCGAGGCGGCGGTACGCGGCCTCGCTGGTCAACTGACCCATCACGTCCTCTGCGACGCGGTACTCCGGGCGGCTCGAGACCTCCCCGCGCTCCTTGAGCTCGCGGAGCAGGGTGTCGCAGAGCGCCATCGCCGGACCCGAGACGAGGTTGGCGTAGACGTTCACCTTGAGCTTTGTGTCGCGCACGTTGTGCATCCGCAGGTTGATGCCCAGGAGCGGGATCGGTACCTCGCGCGCGAGCCGGTCGATCTGCTCGGGCTCCATGGTGCCCAGCGCCCCGGCCATGAGAACGTCCGCTCCCGCTTTGGCGAGGGCGTTGCCTCTCCGGATGATCGCGTCGATGTCCGATTCCTCGGTGCGGGCGATGATCACGAAGTCGGGGTCCGATCGTCCGTCGAGCGCCGCACGGATGCGTGTCACCATCCGCTCGAGGGATTGGAGATGGCTCGCCGCCGGCGCTCCCGGCGCTCCGGTTTCTATCTTCTTCGGGTTGACCGAGTCTTCGATGTGCAGGGCCGCGATCCCCGCCCTTTCATACTGCTGCACCGTGCGATACACGTTGAGCGCCGTCTCGCCCGCCTGGTCGGCGTCCACGATCGCGGGGATGGAGACCTCGCGGGCGATGCGCCCGGCGATCGCGGCCATGTCCGTCGTCGTGATCACACCCCAGTCCGGGACCCCGAGGTACGTCCCGGACATCATGTTGCCGCCGATGTAGATGGCCTCGAAGCCGTGGGCCTCCGCGAGCTTGGCAGCGATCACGGTATAGGCTTCCGGCGCCATCACGATTCCCGGTCTTCGCAGGAGGGCTCGAAGCTTCTGGGTCTTCGACAGCGACGGCACAGACCGTGACACCTCCTGCGCGGGTGCAGCCGCAGATGCCGGTGTCAGCCCGATGGCGAAGGCGCCGCCCGCCAGTGTCCCCGTCCGCTGTATGAACTTTCGCCGTGATGCCTTATCCATACCGCTCCTCCCGGTTCGTGCGGCAGCGTGAAGAGTCGTGACAAGTCGCGACAACGCGACAATACGTGAGACAGCTCAGAACGAGTACCTGATGTCCAACTCAAGTTCCGCGGCACGACGAATACGAGTGCCGTCGTGCAAAGCTCGTACAAAGAGTCGTGCAAGGAGATGTGACCCTTCAATTCGACGACCCGCCCGTCCACTTGGCCCTCAATGCCGCGCGGTCGACTTCCTTCCCCCGGAGGTAGACCCGGGCGATCCGCCGGGTGTTGGCGATGTTGTCCAGGGGGTTCGCGTCGAGCACCATGAAGTCGGCGCTCTTGCCCGGCGCCACTGTACCCAGCCGGTCGAGCCCCAGGAATTCAGCGGAGTTGCGCGTGGCCGCCGTGATCGCCTCGGCCGGGGTCAACCCGGCCTCCACCATGCTGGCCATCTCCATGTGCGAGCTCCAGCCGAAGAACTGCCCCCCGCTTATTCCCCCGATGTCGCCCCCGAGGCCGAACCGCACGCCCGCCGCCTTGAGCTTCGCCACATTGCGCGGCACCGGCCCCGCCTTCCAGGCCGCCCGCGCGCCCTCGTCCGTGTCCGACCTCTCCAACTGCTTGATCTCTTCAGGAGGAAACGTCTCACGCAGCAGCGGCTCGTCGAGCCACGCCGGTCGTCCACCGTAGATCTCGTTTCGCGACGCCCACAACGTCATCAGGATGAAGACGTTCGGCCGCTCCTTGAGCAACCCGATCAATTCGTCATCGACGTCCCGTTCCCGCCACGGCGGGTGAGCGAAGCCGTCGATGTCCGCTCGCACCAGATCCTTGGCATCCGCCAGCTCGCGGGTATGGGTCATGGTGCGGATGTTGTGCTTGTGCGCCTCATCGATGGCCGCCCAATACAGCGGCGCCGGCAGCTTCGACACCGCGCCGCCTCGGTCGTCCACCCAGATCTTGATGAAGTCCACTTTCCTGGCAGCCATCTCCTGGACGGCCTCGCGGGCCTCCCCTTCGGTCGTGACCCCATAGGCCGCGTACCGCATCGGAACGCCCGGCCCGCCGTCCGGCATGGCCAGCCCCTGGCCACCCGTGAAATACAGCGCCGTATTGGGCGGCGGCGCCCTCCGCAGCTCGTCTCGCAGCTCGTACGCCATCTCCCTGCGATCGGTGCCCAGGCTGAGAACCGCCGCGACCCCGTGATACGCGAAGCGCTCGAGGTGGTCGATGATGTTCTCTCGCGTGAAGTTCTCGACCGTGTTCGTCATGTTCTTCCTGTACCCGACGTGAGCGTGAAGCTCGACGAGCGCCGGCATGACGGTCTTCCCCGTCAGATCCACGCGCGCCGCCCCCGGCGGGGCCTCAAGCTCCCCCTTTCTGCCGACCCTGGTGAACCGATCGTTCTCCACAAGGAACGCGGAGTTCTCGATGGGCGCGCTCTCATCGCCCACAATCAGCCGCGCACCTTCGAAGAACGTTACGGTCCCTGTAGTCTGCGGCGCTTGGTCTGTAGCCTGCGCCGAACACCCTGCCGCGAACAGCAGCCAGCAGCAGTGGATCTGCGCCCGGTGCATGTAATCCTCCTCAGCCCGTAAGACTCGACGCATCCCCTGGCCCGACCCGCTTCGCCGCCTCCCGTTCCGCCGCCCTGCTAATCTTGGCGCCGGCCAAAGACAACGCCAGCCATTCCGTTCATTCCGTTCATTCCGTTCGGCCCTGCACATGGACGTCAAGCTTCGCAGAGTGTTCGCCCATTGACTTAGCCCGCACCACGCCACGCCCACTCCGGGCGTCCAGCACTTGCCCTTCCTAAACCAGGAGGGTATGTTAATTCAGGATAGCAGATAACCTGAATTACGATGGTACGCCAGATTAGGACCCGCGGACGATTCATTACTCTGGTCTGGGAGCACAACCCGACCCTCTACGCGCCCCCGAAGTACCGCCGAGCGTGCAAGTACGAGGCTTTCATCCCGGAGCCGATCGCCGGGATGGACATCTCGCTCGACGCCCGGATCGCGGGCGTGGTCTCCGATGCCGAAAACGCTATCCGCGACCTGAACGCGGTCTCCCAGTCCGCGCTCGCGCCGCTGGCGAGGCTCCTGCTGCGCACGGAATCCATCGCGTCCTCCAAGGTCGAGGGTGTGCAGCTCGGCGTCCGCGACCTCGCGCGCGCCGAGGTCCGTGTCGAGTCGGGCGGCCAGGTGGGTTCGACGGCCCTGGAGATCCTGGCAAACATTGACGCGATGGAACTCGCCATCCACCAGGCGGCGGCCGTGGAGCGGTTCTCCGTCGAGGAGATCCTCGCGATCCACCGAAGGCTCATGGAGAAGGCCCCGAACGCACATACGGCGGGGCGGATCCGGACCGTCCAGAACTGGATCGGCGGCAACGACTACAACCCGTGCGGCGCCGACTTCGTGCCGCCGCCATCCGAGCACCTCGATGCGCTTCTGGAGGACCTTTGCAACGCGATCAACGATGATACGCTCTCGCCGCTGGTCCAGGCCGCGCTGGTCCACGCGCAATTCGAGACGATCCACCCGTTCGACGACGGGAACGGGCGCACCGGCCGCGCACTCATCCACGTAGTGGTGCGGCGCCGTGGCATCGCGCCGCTGTACGTCCCACCGATCAGCGTCGTGTTGGCATCTCAGCGGGACAGGTACATCGAGGGGCTGACCCGTTACCGGGCAGGCGAGCTGGGGCTCTGGCTCGAGCATTTCGCCGCCGCGGCGGCGCGTTCCGCGCAACTCGCTGCGGCCTACCTCGAAGCGGTCAGGGGTCTGATCGACCGCTGGCGCGAACAACTGGCTGCCGCTCGAGCGCCGCGGGCCGATGCCGCCGCGTGGGCAGTAATCGACATGCTCCCCGCTCACCCGGTCATCAGCGCACCCGCAGCCGCAGCTGCGACCGGACGCGCCAAGTCGGCGATCCACCAGGCCATCGCCGAACTGGAGGATGCCGGCGTCCTCCTGCCGCTCTCCCAATCGAAACGGAACCGCTCGTGGGAGGCGGCCGGGCTGCTGGACCTCCTTGCGAGCCTTGAGGTTGGCGAACCGCCAAACGCCTCGGGGCGGCAAGGAACGCTCGCCACTCGGCCGCGTTGATTCGGGATCGAAGATAGGCTGAACTGAACACACCGCCTGCGATCTATGAGTTCTATCGGATCCGGGCGGATCTGTTCGGCGGTTTCAGGGTGTACCGCAGGACAGGCAGCTTCGACATCGCCACGGCCGAGAAGGCTTCGCGGCGCGCGTCTGCTTCGCGTTCGGATTCTTGATGGCCTGAGCCTCGTCCAGGATCACGAAGTCCCAGGAAGTGCTCGCGAGCCAGGGGAGCCGCAACAGCGAAGCGTAGCTCGTGATGACGAGGTCCACGCGGGCGACCAGGTGCTGAAGAAGATTCAACCAGCGGACTCCCGCTCGCTGATGCGTGCGCAGCGTGCCGCGCAGTTCGTGGACCGCCTCTTCGCACGCGAGCTCATCGTCGGGGGAGCGAAGCCGCCGCAACGTCTCCGCGAGCCAGGGACCGGCCGCCACGGCCGACCAGTTCGACGGCATGCGGACGATCACACCCGCGCGCTCAAGCTCGGGCACATCCTGCAGGAAGCGATGCGCCTCACCCACCGTCCACCGCAACGGGTGGAAGATCTCACGGGAATCCACCATCTGGCGC
>JACQVF010000105.1 GCA_016209885.1 Gemmatimonadota bacterium
CTTCCGTCTCGACACGATTCTGGGCGAATGGCCAACATCAAGAGTGCCAAGAAACGGATCCGCACCAGCGAGATCCGCGCGTCGCGCAACAAGGCGCAGCGCTCCCGTCTGAAGACGCTGGTCAAGCGGGTGCGCCAAGCCACCGAACCACAGGCGGCGCTGGCGGAATTCCGGGCGGCCGTCTCCTTCATCGATCGGGCGGCCCGCACTCGTATCATCCACCCGAACCGGGCTGCGCGCCTGAAGGGCCAGCTCGCGCGTCACCTGCAGCGGGTGAGCGGGTGAGCGGGTGAGCGGGCCGACGGCCGTCCCGGGAGCAATCGGGTTGCGGTTGGCCGCGAGGCCGGTATTGCCTCCGCTGACAGACCCATTCGCACGCCAGCCGCCTTGCCATTCGCCCGCTGACCCGCTAACGTGCTACCTCTCCAGCGTGCGTCGGCCCGTCGCGCCATACAACCTTTCCGCGGACGAGCGTGAGCTTTGTCCGTCCGGTGACACGCCATCCGGTGAAGGGCGAGTTCCGGCTCTTGGATCGGAATCGGGTGGGGTCCACGATCCACTCCTCGTCCGGGTCAAACACGGTGACGTCGGCCACGGAGCCGGGCCGCAGCGTGCCACCGGGGAGTGAGAACGCGCGGGCAGGTCCGCAGCTCATGCGCTCGATCAGGGGCGCCAGGCCGATGATCCCGGGTCTGACCAGTTCCGTGAGCAGGAGTGCCAGCGCGGTTTCCAGCCCCACGATGCCGAAGGGCGCGTCGTCGAACGCCTGCTCTTTCTCGTCGTAGTGGTGCGGGGCGTGGTCCGTGGCCACGCAGTCGATGGTACCGTCGGCCAGCCCTTCCCGGAGAGCCTGCACGTCCGCCTGCGTCCGCAGCGGCGGCTTCATCTTCGCGTCCGTGCGGTAGCCGTCCACGGCGTCCTCCGTGAGGATCACGTGGTGGGGCGTGGCCTCGGCGGTGACGCGGAGCCCCCGCGCCTTCGCCAGCCGGATGGCTTCCACGCCCAGCGCAGTGGAGACATGCTGGATGTGGATCTGCCCGCCGGTGAGCTCGGCCAGAAGCAAGTCGCGGACGACCATCACGTTCTCGGCTGCGGCCGGGATACCGCGCAGCCCCAGGCGCGCCGCGACGATCCCCTCGTTCATCACGCCGCCGCGGGAGAGGGCGAGGTCCTCGGGGTGGTCCGCGACGGGGATGCCGAACGTCTGCGCATACTCCAGGGCGATGCGCATGAGCCCCGAGTCCATGACCGGGTTCCCGTCGTCCGTGATGGCAACGGCGCCAGCCTGCACGAGTTCGCCCACGGGCGTGAGCCGCTCGCCTTTCTGGCCCACGGAGATGGCGCCCACCGGGTAGACCCGGGCGCCGCCCGCACGGGCACCCTCCGCCAGCACGAATCCGACTCCCGCCGGATCGTCGATGGGCGGATCGGTATTCGGCATGGCGCAGATCGCCGTGAAGCCGCCGGCCGCCGCCGCGCGCGCGCCCGTGGCGATCGTCTCCCTGTGCTCGCCCCCGGGCTCCCGCAGGTGCACGTGTACGTCGATAAGGCCCGGGCTGACCGTGAGCCCACCCACGTCCTGGACCTCTGCCCCCTCGGGCGGCGAGAGCCCGGCGCCCAGGGCTGCTACGACGCCATCGGCCAGCAGCACATCGAGGACGGCGTCCAGCTCGCGGGACGGATCGATCACCCGGCCGCCCTGCAGCAGGATCGGCCTCATGCCTCGTCCGCCCGCTTCGCGGCCTCCGCCTGCTCCGGCTGCCCTCCCGCCAGGAGATAGAGCACCGCCATCCGCACCGCCACCCCGTTCGTCACCTGCTGAAGGACCACCGAGTGGGGCCCATCCACCACATCGCTGTCGATTTCGACCCCGCGGTTCACCGGCCCGGGATGGAGGATCAGGAGCTCTTTGTCGAGCTCGCAGAGCCGCGCGCTGGTCACCCCGAACACGCGGTTGTACTCCCGAAGGCTCGGCACGTACCCGGTCTGCATGCGTTCGAGCTGGAGCCGCAGCACGTTGAGCACATCGGCCCACTCCATGGACTCCTCGATGTGCTTGAAAACGGTGACGCCCAGGCTCTCGATCCCCAGGGGTAGCAGGGTCTTCGGCCCACAAACGGCCACATTCGCCCCCAGCTTGAGCAGCCCCCAGATGTTCGAGCGGGCGACGCGCGAATGCAGGATGTCGCCCACGATGCAGACGTTGAGCCCCTCGATCCGCCCCCGGTGGTCGCGGATCGTCAGGAGATCCAGGAGCGCCTGCGTCGGGTGCTCGTGCGCGCCGTCGCCCGCGTTGATGACGTTCGAGCGGATCCGCTCGGCCAGGAACTGGGCCGCACCCGACGCCCAGTGCCGGATCACCACCATGTCGATCCGCATGGCCTCCAGGTTGCGCGCCGTGTCCACGAGCGTCTCGCCCTTGACTACGCTGGAGGCTGACGTCGCGATGTTCACCGTGTCGGCGGAGAGGCGCTTCTCGGCGAACTCGAAGGAGATGCGCGTCCGCGTGGACGGCTCGAAGAAGAGGTTGACGATCGTCTTGCCGCGGAGCACCGGCACCTTCTTGATTGGGCGCTCGCTGATCTCTTTGAATGGCTCGGCCGTGTCCAGGATGGCGCGGATCTGTGCGTCGGTCAGCCGCTCGAGCCCGACCAGGTCCTTCCCCAGGGCCAACGCCGCCCGGGTCACGCCGCCTCCCTGGGGACCGTGACGATATCCACGCCCAGCCGGTCGTCCAGCTCGGGGACCAGGACCTCCACGCTCTGGTCCGGCATGACCTCCACCTGCCGACCCACGATATCCGGCTGGATCGGCAGCTCGCGCCCGCCCCGGTCCACGAGCACGCAGAGGTAGATCCGACCGGGGCGCCCGAAGTCCATGAGCTCATTGAGAGCCGCCCGCACGGTGCGGCCCGTGTAGAGCACGTCGTCCACGATGACCACCGCCTTGTCGTCGATGCCGCCCGGCGGCAGCTTGGTGGCGCCCACCACGGGACGCGGCCCGATGGTGCGGAGATCATCCCGATAGAGCGTGATGTCGAGGTAACCGCTGGGTACCCGCACGCCCTCCGCCTTCTCGATCTCGCGCCCGATCATCTCGGCAAGCTGGGTGCCGCGGCGCTCGACCCCCACCAGCACCAGGTAGTCCGTGCCGGCGTTCAGCTCGACGATCTCCCGGGCCATCCGCGCCACCGTGCGCAGGACGGCCCGCTCGTCCATGATGGGTATGCGGTCTGAATCGAGCATTGGGCGTGAGGTTTACCAGGTCGCTGAAGAACTACAGCGGGTCGCGTTGCGAGCGCCGTGGGGGCAGCGGCAAGGCGGCGCGACGCGGGGTCCCCACGCAAACGCACGTTTGCGTGGGGAGAGGGCGCCGGCGATGCCAGCCTGCATCGTCAAGGAGCGCCAACGCAGCCCATGCCCCCACGCCGCCGCAACCCGAAGGGCGCTTGGGGGTTGCGCACCCGATCCTGCGTCGCTCGTCGTCGCCGATGGCTCCGACATCGACTCCTCCTCGCTCCTGGTCTCCGGTGCGCCAGCCCCAAGCGCGCGACCCACTGTAGTTCTTGAGCGACCTGCTAGGCCAACCCTAGGGCCGCGGAAGTTTGCCGGCAGGACGTCAAGTTTGTCAACGTCGGTGAGCGGGCGAGCGGGCCAGCGGGCACGCGGCTGCGTCAACGCCGCCGAGCGCCGAACGCATCGCGCGCGACTTCGAAGAGGTAGCGGCCCTCCGGGTTCCCGTCCCCGGGCCGCACGGCCCAGTCGTAGGAGAACAGGGCGATCCCGTTCGCCCCCAGGGCCCGCGCGATGTCGATCTTCTCCACCGTGCCCTCCACCGTGTTCTGATACGCACCGATCCCTGCCCAGACCTGGACCCGAGCGGCGGCCCGCACCGCGTCCGCGACCTGCCGCCGAAAAAGCTCGCTGTCCGGTGTGTAGGCCATGGGAACGACGACGTCCAGGATTCTCTGGCGCAGCCATTCCCGCCAGTCCTGGAAACGGCTGCGGTACGCGTCCTCCGCGTTCGCGAACACGGCGGCGGAGACGACCACGCGAGGCTTCCGCTTCTTGACCCCGTAGTAGATGCGCTCCACCAGCTCCGTGATCTCCTCGCGGCGGAACGCGTCCCAGAGCTCGGGCAGCCCGTCCGCATAGGCGAGCGGGTCTCGCGCGTACGCCTCCTCCAGCTCGGCCCGCCGCCCCGCCTCCAGGCGCGGCTCGACCCAACCGCGGAAGCGCTCGAGGGCAAAGCGCGAATAGTCGTAATCCCGCCCAGGGAGGCGGACGTAATCGAAGTGAAGGCCGTCCACGTCGTACCGCTCCAGGATGTCCATCCAGATCGAGTAGACGTGCTCCTTGACTTCCGGGTGCGACGGGATCGTATACAGCCCCTCTACGTGCTCACGGTTCCCCCGGGCGTAACGCACCAGGGCCTCGCGATAGCCGGGATCCTGCGGGTCCCGCCCGAAGAGCTCCCGGGCGAGCGGCCGCGGGACCGCAAGCAGATCCGGACGCGCGTGGTAGAGGTGGTTCGCGTCCGCCGGCAACCTGTCCAGGTCGGTGACCAGGTGCGTGTTGACCCAGGCGTGGATCCGCAGTCCGCGCGCGTGCGCCTCGCGGATCACGAGCGCGAGGGGATCGAAGTCGCGGATACGCCCTTGCAGTGCGTCCGGCGGCGGCTCCCAGCGGCTGCGGTAGTAAGCGTCGCCACGGCCGCGCACCTGGATCATCAGCGCATTGAACCCGGCCCCATCGGCGCGCCGGACCATGGCGCGCAGAGAATCCGCGTCCACGAGGGTCGTGCGCACCACCCAGAGCGCCCGCACTTCGGCGGACCGAGGCGGCGCGCCGGGCACGGCGGCCTCCGGCGGCGGCGCCACGCCGACCAGCCGGCAACCCGCGGCGAGCATCGCGGGCACCAGGGGAACGAGCCTCTGGATCATTCGCGCCGGCTCACCGTCGCTCCTCGAAGAAGCGGCGCAGTAGCTCCGCGGCCTCGTCGGCTAGGACTCCCGTGGCAAGCTCCGCCCGGTGATTCAGCCTGGAATCCTGGACCAGGTTGCCCAGCGTACCGCACATTCCTGCCTTCGGGTCCGCGGCCCCGTAGACAAGTCGCGGAACCCGCGCCAGCACGATGGCGCCCGCACACAGGGCGCACGGCTCGATGGTGACGTAGAGCGTCGTATCGAGCAGGCGCCAGTCGCCCAGCCGCCGCGCCGCGCTACGGATCACCACCACCTCGGCGTGCGCCGTGGGATCGCACGCGGAAAGCGTCAGGTTGTGCCCCTCCGCCAGAAGCCGACCTTCACGCACCATCACGGCGCCCACCGGGACCTCGCCGATCGCCGCCGCTGCGCGCGCCATCTCCAGGGCGCGCGCCATCCACCGCCGGTCGGCTTCCGCGGTCGGCGCCGAATAGTCGGAATTGGACATTGAGGAAAGAGAGGCGGGAACGGCGGCTTCGCGCTCCGCAGTACCTCCGCGGGCGATCAGTGCGCCGTGACCGCGGCGACCTCGGCCACCGCGGCGACTCCGCCGACCGCGGCGACCGCGGCGACCGCGGCGACCGCCGGCACCCGGTCCAGCCGACGAAACAGCGCCGTCACGCGGCCCAGCAGCACGAAGTCCGCGGCATCGTCCACGACCTGGGGGTGGTCTGCCGGGTGCAGGGTGTCCAGCACGATCCGGCCCTCGCGCCGGTAGAACCGTCCGACCACCGCGTCGCCGGTCACCCGGGCCGCGACCACGTCACCATCCTGGAGCTCCTTCATGAACGCGGGCTCTACCAGGATCAGGTCGCCGTCGCAGAAGCCCAGCGCCGTGAGCCCCTCGTCGCGCACACGCAGGAAAAAGGAGCCTGCGGAGCCCGCCAGCCGCCGGTCCACCGCAACCTTCATCTCCACCTGCTCGCTCATCAGCCCGCGATTGCCATCCGGAAGGTCACGGTAGCACGGAACCGAGATGGCGTGGGTGCTGAGCTCCACGCCCAGGATTCGCACGCCGCGCGAACGCGAGGGATCCCGCTCCAGGTAACCCTTGTCCGCCAGCGACTGGAGATGCTCCGACACCGTCTTCGTGCTCTTGATCCCAAAGCGCTGAGCGATGTCCCGGATGGATGGCTGGTACGTGTTCGCCCGCAGGAACTCGACCATGTACTCGAGGATCTTCTGCTCGATCTCGGTGAGCGCGAGGGGCGACGTGGACTCTGTGCGCTGGGGAGCCGGGGTCATGTTCTCAAAGATAAAATGTTCCTGCCCGTGCTGCACAGATGCGCGGAAGCGCTATCGTAATGCGGCGCATCGGCGGGTGTCAAGAAAGTTGATCGAACAGATAACAAAATCTAGGGTTCTGGCGCGCTCGCACCCGCCGCGAAGCGGTCGCGGAGGTAGCAGACCGCATCGCGGATGCGGCCGAGCGCACGCTCGCGCCCCATCGCTACGAGCACATCGAAGATCCCTGGGCTCACGGCCTGCCCCGTAAGCGCCACACGCAGCGGATGGATGAGCTTCCCCGCCGGAATGCCCAACTCCGCGGCGAACGCACGCAGCCGGTCCTCCAGCGGCGCCGCCTCCCACGGCGCGTCCGCAAGAAGCTCGGTGAGCCGCTCGAGACGCAGGGCCACCTGGGGGCCATCACGCCAGTGCCTGCCGACGGCCTCCTCTTCGTAGCGGATCACCCCCGCCACGTACGGGCGTACCCGCTCCGCCAGCTCCTCCAGGTCCCGCGCCCGCCCCTTAAGCAGGTCGATGAGCGCCAGATACCACTCGCGTCGCGCCTGGAGCTCCTCCGCGGAAGCCAGGCCGCGGGCCGCGAGGCGCGGCGCCACCAAGGGCTCCAGCAGCTGCGCGTCCGCCCGCGCCATGTGCTGTGCGTTCAGCCACTCGAGCTTCTTCAGATCGAAGACCGAGCTTTTCTTGAGCACCCGGTCGATCGAGAACTTCGTAATGAGCTCCGGCACGTCCATCACCTCCTCGTCCGTGCCCGGTGACCAACCCAGGAGCGCAAGGAAGTTGACCATCGCCCAGGGCAGGATCCCACGCGCCTCGTGGTCGGCGATGGACGTCGCACCGTGACGCTTCGAGAGCCGCCTGCCATCGGGACCGAGGATCATTGGCACGTGCGCGAACTCCGGCAGCGGTCGGCCCAGGGTCCGGTACAGCAGGATCTGCTTCGGCGTGTTCGAGAGGTGGTCGTCCCCACGGATCACGTGCGTGACCCGCATCCAGCTGTCGTCCGACACCACGGCCAGGTTGTAGGTCGGGGTGCCGTCGCTCCGCAGGACGATGAAGTCATCGATCTCCGCGTTCACGAACCGCGTGGGCCCATGGACCAGATCGTTCCACTCCGTGACGCCCTCCGGCACCCGGAACCGGATCGCGCACCGCTCGCCCGCCGCCGCGCGCGCCGCCGACCGCTCCGGCGTCAGCTCCCGCAGACACCTCCGGTCGTAGCCATAGCGCTCCTTGCGCGCCTCCGCCTCCGCTCGTTTCGCCGCCAGCTCCTCCGGCGTGCAGAAGCAACGGTAGGCGGCCCCGCTCTCCAGGAGCTGACGGGCATCCGCCCGGTGCCGCTCGATCCCGTCCGCCTGGTGGTGCGGCCCCTCGTCCCAGTCGAGTCCCAGCCAGCGGAGCCCTTCCACGATAGCCCGGGTCATAGCCTCGCTGGACCGCTCTTTGTCCGTATCCTCGATCCGGAGAATGAAGACGCCCCGCTGCTTGCGGGCCAGAAGCCAGTTGAACAGCGCCGTGCGGGCGCCCCCCACGTGGAGGTAGCCCGTAGGCGACGGGGCGAAACGGACGCGAATCGCCATATCGATCCCGGACGAACCGAACGGTGTCGCAGATCGTCTTGGCAGGTCGCGGCGGAACTACAGCGACCTGCCACTCCCGGCAGGTACAGATAACCGCTCCGCGCGAGCGCTGTAAAGGGACCACACCCGCTCCATCTCCAGGGACCGTCCAGCAGCTCGCTGAAGAACTGCCGCGGACGCGTCAGGTCGGAGCGGCTGGGCGCGTCGAGGCGATCGTCGGGCCGCTGTTGGGGCTCGGGGCAGCCCGCACCGCCCCTCGTTCGAACACAAGATAGACTGCCGGCGTCGTCGTGAGCACGAAGGCGCTAGACGACAGCAGCCCGCCGATGAGAGCGTAGCCCAGCGCGTTCCAGAGGTTCGCATCGACCGACTCGCCGAAGAGGACCAGCGGGAGCAGCCCCAACACCGTGGTGGCGGTGGTCATGAGGATCGGCCGCACGCGCTCGACCGTCCCGCGCACGATCGCCTCGTGGAGCCCCAGTCCCG
Organism: Gemmatimonadota bacterium; assembly: GCA_016209885.1. Taxonomy (GTDB): domain Bacteria; phylum Gemmatimonadota; class Gemmatimonadetes; order Longimicrobiales; family Gaopeijiaceae; genus JACQVF01. The sequence continues at coordinate 8,296 of JACQVF010000105.1, forward strand.
GCTGCCGGCGCAGCCGGTTGACGCGGTCCACGAGCAGAATCGCGTTGTTCACGACGATCCCGCCCATCATGACTACGCCGATGTACGCCTCGCGTGTGAAGGTCGCATCCGCATAGAAGAAGATCAGGAACACGCCGATGAGGGCCATAGGCACCGTGAGGAGCACGCACAGGGGCTGGCGGAGCGACTCGAAGAGCGCGGCATTGACCATGTAGACGAGCACGAGAGAGAGCGCGAGCACCCCGTAGATTTGCCGGCGCTCCTCGTCCGGCCACCGCCAGCGCTCGGCAGCCTTCACCGTGTATCCCGGCGGCACCGCCGTGCTCTTGATGACCGCCTCGTGGACGAGGTCGCCCAGCTTCGCGGGCCCGCGGAATTCGTAGGCCACAGTGCGTTCGTACTGCTGGTCCTCGCGGCGGATGCGAGAGAGCACCTCCTGGGGCCGGATCGCCACCACGTCGTCCACGCGCACGGCGCTGCCCACGGGCGTGGGAATGAGGAGCTCCCGGAGTGCCTGAACGTCCATCTCGCGGTAGCCGGCGAGCTTGACCTCGAAGCGCACCTCGTCGTCGCCCAGACGAACCAGGTCCTGGTGCGTCTCGCCGGACAGGGCGAAGCTCAGCCGGTGCGTCAGGTCCGCCACGGTGAGATGGTGGCGGGCAAGCGCGTCGCGGTCGATCTCGACGACGTACTGGATCGCCCGGTCCCGCTCGTACCACAAGCCCGTGGCGTTCGTGTCCACATCGCGGATCCTGGAGAAGCGGGCCAGCCGGCGCCCGATGTCCTCGGCGATCGTGCGCACTTCCTCGTAGTTGTAGCCCAACACCTGAATCGCGTAGCTGGGCGGCGAACTGCCGCCACCGTAGAAGGATGGGCCGTGCCCATACACCTGCACCTCGCTGCCGCCGAACTGGTGGCTATAGGCGAGCATCTGCTCTTTGATTCCCGCGGGAATGAATGTGCGCTCGATGGAATCCGGGAACGTCACGCGGATGTGCGCGTACGTGCCCGTGACCCGGGTGACCACCCGCTCGATCTTCGCCATCGAGGCGAGCTTCGCCTCGAAATGGCGCGCAAGCTCGTCCGTGCGCTCGAACTCGGAGCCGCCAGGGAAGTTGATGCGGATGTCGATGTAGGTCTGCTCGTCCCACCACGCGCGCCAGAGCCTGCCTCGCGTCACGTAGCTGTCGAAGAGGTAGTACGAGCCGGCGAAGCAGGCAGCCGTGGCCACCATCGTGAGCCACGGGTGCCGGAGTGTGAAGCTCACGACGGCCGAATAGATCCGCGCGTAGACTGGCGGCCCGCTGGCGCCAGCCGAGGCCGCTGGGGCACCCCACGTCGTCCCCGGGGCGAGAACCCGTGCGGCGAGGGATGGGATGAACGTGAACGCCACGAACAGCGAGGCGAGCAGCGTGAGACCCACGACCATCGCCAACGGCGCGTAGTAGACGCGCAGCTCGCCCTGCAGGTAGACGAACGGGATGAGGACGATGAGCGTCGTCGCCGTCGCGGCCAGCACGGGCAGCACCACCTCCACAGCCCCGCTCTGCGCGGCGGCCGCGGGCGCGTCCCCTCGCTGCCAGCGCCGATAGATGTTCTCCAGCACCACGATGGAGTTGTCCACGACGAGCCCGAAACCCGTGGCCAGGCCCATGAGCGTGAGCAGGTTCAGGGTGAAGCCGCCGAAGTAGATAAAGTTCAGGGCGATCAGCACGGAGAACACGATCGTGGCGAACACCAGGCCTGCGAAGCGGAACGACCGGAGGAACGCCAGCAGAACAAGAAAAATGGCGCCCGTGGAGACGAGTGCACGGCAGCCCAGGTCGGAGAACTGGCGGCGGATGAGCTGGCTCTCGTCGTGGTCGAGAATGAGGTGCATGCCCGCCGGCTTCCGCGCCGACAGCACCGCCACCCGTTCCTTCACGCGGTCGGCCACTTCTACTGCGTTCGTGCCAATCTGGCGATGCACGCTGAACGACACAGCGGGCCGGCCGTCGATCCGGTAGTGTTGGATCGGATCCTCGTACGTGTCCCGCACCGTCGCGACGGCCTCGAGACGGATCAGCCGGCCGCCCGCCGAGGTGAGGACCGTGCGGCGGATATCGGCAAGGGAGGCGGTGCGGTTGCGGATCGTGATGATGCGCCGGAACGCGCCGCTTCGGACTGCCCCTGCCTCGCGGACGAGGTCGATGTCGCGAAGGCGCTCGTGGACAAGAGCGGCGCTCAGCCCCAGGGCGTCGATCCGCCGCTCGTCCAGCTCGATCTCGATGACGCGGCCGCGGCCGCCCTGCGCCCGCACCAGCGCGACGCCCTCCACCTCAGCAAGCTCCGGGCCGATAGCCTCGTCCACGTGGCCGCGCAGCGCCTCGACGGCGTAGGGGCCCGTGAGCGTGTACTCGAGGAACGGCCGGTCCTGCTCGCGGAACTCCTCGGGCACGTAGCGCTCGATGGCAAGCAGCCGCGCCCCCGGGGGTAGCTCATCCTCGAGCGCGGCCAGCCGCTCGGACAGCTCGAGCCGCACGAAGTCCATGTCCGTGCCGCGAGCGAACTCCGCATCGATGCGCGCGATTCCCGTGCCGTACTGCTGGTACGACTCGGAGCGCACCTTCTCGACACCGCGCACCTGCTGGACCTCGGCCTCCACCGGCGAGGTGAGGAACGCCTCGACGGTCTCCGGCGACGCGCCATACCACTGCCCCCTCACGGTGAGCTTCGGGAGCTGCGTCTCCGGCAGCATCTCGATAGGGATGTGCCGCCAGGCGGCGACGCCGAGGAGCGCGACGGCCAGGTACGCCATCGCCACAGCGACGGGCCGGCGGATGCTGAGGCGAATCATGGGCGGGAGAAGATCCGCCTCCGTGCGCTCTCGAGCAGATCGTAAACCACGGGCACGACGACGAGCGTGAGGCCCGTCGCGGCCGTGAGCCCGCCGATCACGGCGATCGCGAGCGGCGCCCTCAGCTCCGCTCCGGCCCCGATCCCGAGCCCCATGGGGAGCAACCCCAGCACCGTCGTGACCGTCGTCATGAGGATGGGCCGCAGGCGCACGCGGCCCGCCTCCAGGATCGCCTCCCGTGCGCTCATGCCCTGCTCGCGCATCTGATTGATGAAGTCCACCTTCACGATGGCGTCGTTCACCACGATCCCCACGAGGATCACGATCCCGATCAGGCTCATGCTGTTGAACCCCTGACCCGTAAGCGCAAGCGCCGTCACGGCGCCCACCAGGGCGAGCGGCACGGCCGTGAGGATCGTGAACGGGTGGACGAAGGACTCGAACTGCGCGGCCAGGATCATGTAGACCAGGGCGAGCGCGAGCCCAAAGGCGAACGCCAGGTCGCGGAACAAGCCGTGCATCTCCTCGTTTTCGCCGCCGACGTCGGCGCGGAGCCCGCGCGGCGGCGGCGCAGCGGCCAGCGCAGCTTCCACCGAGCGGATCGCGCCGCCGAGACCGCCGGACTCGACGTCCGCATAGACGAGCACGACACGCCCCTGATCCTCGCGCCGAATCTCCGCCGGCCCCATGCCGGGGCGCACGCGCATCAGCTCGCGCAGCGGCACGCCGCGGGTCCGCAGCTCGTGGAGCGTTTCGAGCGAGTAGCGGAGCTCGTCGGGCAACCGGACGATCACACCGATCGCGCGATCGAAGTCCACGAACTCCGTGGCGCGCCGCCCGCGCATGTACGCCTCAATGGTCTCCGCCACCTCCTGCGGGTCGATCCCGTACGCCGCGGCGCGCTCCCGATCGATCTCCACCTGGATCTGCGGCTGCCTCCGCTCCTGCGCCACGCGCACGTTGCCGAGGGCGGGAAGAGCCGCGAGCCGCGCCCGTACCGATTCCGCGTACGCGAACGCCGCGTCCAGGTCCTCGCCCCGCACCCGCACGGCGATCTCCGCATCTGCACCGCCGAGGATCCTGCCCAAGGCCGTGGCCTGCCCCGTCTCGAACGCGAGGGTCCCCGCCGGGTACAGGTCCGCAAGGCCCTGGACGCGCTCGAGCACATCGTCCGTCGCGACGCCGTCCTTCAGCCGCGCGTCGAGGATCGCCGTGTGGAGGCCCGTCTCCCACTCGTCCCACGCCACGGCGCGTGGGTCGCGGCCGATTCTCGAGAACACGGCCTCGACATCGGGATCCGTGAGTAGTGCGTCCTCGAGCCGCGCCGCTGCGCGCGCCGTGGCCTCGAGCACCGTGGCTGCCGGCAGATCGAGCCGGATCCTGAACGCACCCTGATCGACCTCAGGCAGCAGGTCGCGCTCCAGCGCCACAGCCAGGGGAGCAGCCACCGCCAGCGCGACGCCGGCCATGCCCACTACGCGCCCGCGATGCTCGAGCGCCCAGGCGAGCGTGCCGTGATACCACGCAGCGAAGGCGTCGAACCGGCGCTGGAAGGCGTCGAGTGCCGGTGCGAACCAGCGAGCCACGGCCCGGGGTGGTGACGGCGCTATCCCGGCGCCCGTGGCCCCGTCCGCCCGCTCGCGGCCCCACCGCGCCGCCATCGTCGGGACCAGCGTGATCGCGACCACCAGGCTCGCCAGCAGCGAGAATGAGACCGCTAACGACAGGTCGGAGCACAGCTCACCGACCACACCCCGCACATAGATGACGGGCACGAAGACCGCGATCGTCGTCAGCGTCGAAGCCGTGATCGCGCCCTGCACCTCCTCGGCCCCACTGGCCGCAGCGGGCGCACTGCGCACCCCGAGCTCACGGTGGCGGAAGATGCTCTCCAGGACGACGATCGAGTTGTCCACGAGCATCCCCACGCCGAGCGCCAGGCCGCCCAGGCTCATGAGGTTCAGCGAGGCCCCGACAGCCTCGAGGAGCGTGAGGGCCGCGAACACAGAGATGGGGATGGCCAGTGAAACGACCACCGGATAGCGGGGGTCGCGAAGGAACAGGAAGAGCACCAGGAACGCGAGCAGTCCCCCGAGCACCAGGGCCTGCTCCACGTTGCCGATCGCCTCGGCGACGAACGTGGCCTGGCTCGCCGCCACGTCGACGGCCGCTTCGGGGTACTGCTCCCGCAGCTCGTCGAGCACCCGCCGCACCGCGCGATCCACGGCGACCGTGTTCGCGCCCGCCTCCTTGAAGACCAGGAGGCCCAGCGCGTCGCGGCCGTTGTGGCGCGTGATCGCCTCCCGCTCGGCGAACCCGTCCTTGATCGTGGCGACGTCGCTGAGCCGCACAAGGCGGAACCCCGGCTCTCGGTCCGCCTGCATGGCACCGTCGCCGGCTGTCGCTCGGCCCTCGCGCGCCAGGCTTCCCGTGCTGCGCATCCGCTGCGTCCCCACCACCACCTCACCGATCTCCGCCACCGTCTGGAACTCGCCAAGCGTACGCAGCGGATAGCGGTGGCGTCTCCGCAGGATCGTGCCGCCCGGCGCGCTGAAGTTCGCCCGGGCGAGGGCGGCGGCGATCTGTTCCATGGTGAGGTCGTAGGCCTCCACGAGCCGCGGACTCACCTCTACCCGGATCTCGCGCTCGAGGCCGCCACCCACGGCGGCCTCGGCGACCCCGTCGAGCTGCTCGAGGCGCCGCTTGAACACGGTCTCCACCAGCTCCTTCGTTCCCCAGAGGTCGCGCCCGCCCTCGATGCTGACGACCATGATCGGCTCCGCCTCGGGGTCGACCTTGAGAATGCGTGGGCGCGCGGCGCTCTCCGGGAGCTCGTCCCGCAGATTGTCCAGCGCCTCCCGCACGTTCACCGTGGCAAACTCCATGTCGGTGCCCCAGGCGAACCGCAACGTCACCAGGCTGAGGCCGTCGCGCGAGACGCTGGAGACCCGCTCGACGCGCGGGATCGCCGCGGCGACCGCCTCGACCCGCCCGGTGATCAGCCGCTCGACTTCCGAGGGGGCGACGTTCGTATAGCTCGTGTAGATGACCAGGCGCGGGAAGCTCACGTCCGGGAGGAGATCGATGGGGAGTCGCTGCAACGACATACCGCCGAGGAGCACGACGCCCAGCACGAGCATCGCTACGGCCACGGGACGGCGAACCGCTACAGCGGGGATCGACATCTCGAGCGTCAGGTTGACGGCTCCGCGATGGCGCGGCTCCGCGCCAGGGTGCGCAGCGCGCGCGAAGCATCCGCGGTGCCGCTCAGCGCGGCCTCCCGCCCCGCCGCTGTGCGCTCTCGACCAGGCGCACAACCGCGTCGTGCACCAGCGCATAGTGTCCGTCCACCAACACCATCTCGCCGGGCGCGAGCATCTCCGTCTCTTCGCCCGGCACGATCTCGACCAGCGAATCGTTCTCGAGCCCGGTCGTTACGTAGCGCCATCTCGCGCGCCCCTGCCGCCCGGCGCCCTCGTAGACGAAGAGCATCGTCCTCCGGTCCCGCTCCAGGATGGCGACCCGTGGCACCAGGATGCGGTCCGGGAGGCGGCGTGCCTCGAGCGACACCGCAGCGTACATGCCGGGCTTGATCCGCGCTGCCGGGTTCGGGAGAACGACAGTGACGCGGGCGGTGCGCGTCTGCGGATCGACCACCGGGGTGATCGTCTGGATGCGTCCAGCGAACGTCTCCCCCTGGAACGCCGCGAAGCTGACCGCCGCCCGCCGGCCCGGTGCCAGGTGCCCGATCTCGCCCTCCAGTACCTGGACCTCAACCTTGATGGGATCCAGGTCCACGACGGTCGCCAGCTCCTCGCCGGCCCGAACGTACTGGCCTTCCACGACCCGGAGATTCGCCACCCGTCCCGCGAACGGGGCACGCACGTGGGTCCGCGCCAGGTTGAGCTCCGCCTCCCGTAGCGCGACCTCGGCCTGGTCGAGCCCGCTGCGCGAGCGCGCGAGACGAGCCCGCTGCTCCTGCAGCTCGCGATCCTCGATCTCGTCGTCGAAGAGCGTAAGCTCGAGGAAGCGAGCCTCGGCGCTGCGATGGTCGCTTCGCGCTCTCGCCACCCCCAGCGCATACTCCGCCGTGTCGATGCGCAGAAGCGTCCCGCCCTCCCCCACGGCGTCGCTCTCCCGCACCGCCAGACTCATGACGCGTCCCGCCATCGGGGCCGTCGCCGTCACGCGCCGCCACGCTTCCGCCTGTCCAGCGGCGGTCACGCTCAGGACGAGCGTGTCGCGCGTGACCCTTGCGCCCTCAACGGCAATCGCCACATCCGTGGCGAACTCCCGGGCAGCCGAGACGGGAGAGGCTTCGGGCGCATCCGGCAACGGACGAGAATCGCGCCCGCCCGAGGATCGCACGCGCATGTAGATGCCAACGGCGAGCGTCGCCACCAAAGTCACGGCCGTGGCGGACACGAGCAGGCGCGTCGTGGAGATCATGATGCGCCGGGGGACGCGAGTCCTGGGAGGGCCGTCGAAGCTATACTCTTGCGGACGGTCGCACACAATGTCGGTTTGGGCGCACTGAGGGCGATCGCTTCAGCTCAGCGCCTGCTGACGGAGGAAGTGCCGACGCGGGGACGTAGCGTGCAGGCGGGGCGGGCTGGAACGCACACTCAGCCAGATCCGCGGCCCTCGGGCGTGCATGCACGCGGGAGGTGCTGTCACACGCCGAGCCGCTCCCTGGTTCTCCCGCCCCACTCACGCAGCGCAAGGAACTCGTCGGCCAGATCCTTACCGCTCAGGTAGCCGATCCCCGTGAGCTCGCCCACGCTCCGCGCCACAGCGAGATCGCCCCACCCTTCCAGCAGCGGATCCGGCGGCTCGCCCACCGCCTCCGCAGAGAGGTCCGCGAGCTCGAGGTTGAGGCGAAGCTGCTCGCGGCTCGACTCCAGCGTCCGCATGAGTTTTTCGTCCACGTCCAGCCGCTCAAGCGGTTTGCCGATCCAGTCGAGGACGTGCCGTTGTTCACGGATCAGCTTGCGCGCCGAGGCCGGGGTGACGATGCGGGGGATCCCGTCCGCGTCATCGCCGGCCAGGGCCAGGAAGTCGGCCACGAACTTTGCCGGAACTCCGAGGACCTCCTCCACGTCGTCGAACCGCACCTTGCCGCGCCTCTTTCCTTCCATCCAGGTCGTCTTTGAGAGGAGCTGCATGAAGTCCTTGTCGTCGGAGCGAATCACGAGCTTCTCATCGCCCTCGAACCGGTGGACCAGCGCGGCGATGACCTCGTCGGCCTCCCACCCATCAGCCCGGTACTGCACGGCGCCGAGGGCAGCCAGCACCCGGATCATCGCGGCGAAGTCGGCGTGCCCTGCGTGGTCCCAGATCTCGGGACGGTTGCGGTAGGCCGGCCAGCGCTCGCGCTTGCGGAGGCGCTCCGCGTTCCAGCACAGTACGTAGGTGTCCCCCGCATCCACCAGGAGCGCGCGGAGCATGCGCGGGACCTGGAAGGTGAGCGGCCACTGGACCCGCCCCTCGAGGGCGTGCCAGGCCGCGTACGCGATCATCCCGGCGTCGATGAGCTGCACGATCTCGCCCGCTCGCGCGCCAGTGTGCTGAACAGGAGCTCGCGCAGCGCTGGCGGAGCCGTGCACCGGCGCAACCGCTCGTAGTATTGCAGGAGCAGCCGGTCCTGGTGGAAGTAGTCCCGGCAACCCGGAACACGCGCTGACACCCGCCGCGATCCGATCGGCCGGAGTCCGCGGGCCGCTCGTGCCGTGTACGAGAGGAGAACGACTACGGAAACGCCAGGCGGACCCGGCGGCGACGCGATGAGCTCAGCCGACCGGCTCTGCGGCGGACGCCCTGTAGCGGCTCGCCACGTACTCCTCGAGAATCGCCTTGAATTCCTCCACCAGCCCTTCGCCGCGGAGCGTCGTGTGGTGGCGACCGTCCACGTAGACCGGCGCCTTCGGCTCCTCGAACGTCCCGGGCAACGAGATGCCGATGTCGGCGTGCTTCGACTCGCCGGGGCCGTTTACGACACACCCCATGACCGCCACCGTGAGCTCCTCGACGCCCGGGTAGCGCTGCCGCCACACCGGCATCTGGCTCCGAATGTAGGAGTGGATCTCGGCGGCCATCTGCTGGAAGAACGTGCTCGTGGTGCGGCCGCACCCGGGGCACGAGCTCACCTGCGGCTCGAAGCTCCGGATCCCCAGAGACTGGAGAATCTGCTGCGCGACGCGCACCTCCTCCGCGCGATCGCCGCCGGGCCGCGGCGTGAGCGAAACGCGGATCGTATCGCCGATCCCTTCGGACATGAGGATCGCGAGGCCGGCCGTAGTGGCAACGATGCCTTTCGTTTCCATCCCGGCCTCCGTGAGCCCGAGGTGCAGCGGATAGTCGCTCACCGGCGCGAGCTTGCGGTAGACCGCCACCAGGTCCGGCACGTGGGAGACCTTCGCGCTCAGGATCACATCGTCGTGGGGGAGCCCCGTTTCCTCGGCCAGCTCGGCAGAGCGCATCGCGCTCTCCACCATCGCCTCCATGAGCACGCCCCGGGCATCCAGCGGATCGGGACGCCGCGCGTTTCGATCCATGAGCTCCGTCAGGAGGCTCTGGTCCAGCGAGCCCCAGTTCACGCCGATGCGGACAGGCTTACCGTGGTCGATGGCCACCTCGATGATCGTCCGAAAGTTCTCGTCCCGGTGCCTGGTCCCTACGTTCCCCGGATTGATCCGGTACTTCGCGAGCGCCTGGGCGCACCCCGGGTAGCGGGTCAGCAGGATGTGGCCATTGTAGTGGAAGTCGCCGATCACGGGCACACCGATGCCACGGTCGCGAAGCCCATCCACTATTCGCGGAACTGCTTCCGCCGCCTCCTCCGTGTTGACCGTCACGCGAACCAACTCGCTCCCCACCGATGCCAGGGCGCTGACCTGCTCGATCGTCGCCCCCACATCCGCGGTATCCGTGTTCGTCATGGATTGGATCACGACCGGGTGGCGCCCGCCGACCTTGACGCCGCCCACGTCCACGACCACGGTCGCTCTACGTTGCCAGTCGCTCATCCAGACAGGCCGCCGTTTCCCGATGCTCTTTTCGATGCTACATCCGTTCAGGTACCGGGCCGCACGCCGCTACGCGCCTGAAACCCCCGAAATCTAGGTACAGCCCCGGAGGGACAAAAGGTCGGATCCCCGACGGTCCGGGCTGCGAGTGCGCCGCCCGGGAGGATCGGCCGTCCGCGTGCCATCATCCCGGCACTTTCCTCCAGGGTCGCGGAAGCACAACTTTCCCTGCCAGGAGGGCCGCGTGCCGCGCGGGTCGCGGGCCCGATCCGAGGGGGTCCGCGCTCCGCGGCCCTTCGTGCAGCCCTGGCTGTACCGAAGCAGGAGGAACGTCATGGCGAAGCAGGTCGCAGTCCCTGGCTACGAGATCCACGAGAGGGTCGCGGTGGACCCCGAGCGCACCGCGCTCCTCATCATCGACATGCAGCACGACTTCGTGGATCGGAACGGGGCGCTCCCGGTGCCCGGCGCGAAGGACACGGTTCCGGTCATCCGCCGCCTCATCGACTTCGCCCGCGCGAGCGGGATCCCGGTCTTCTACTCCCAGGATACCCATCGGCAGGGTGATCCCGAGTGGGAGATCTGGGGCAAGCACTGCGAGCGCGGAACGCACGGGTGGGAGATCGTCGAGGAGCTGGCGCCACAGCCGGGCGACGTCGTCGTCGAAAAGGCCCGCTACGATGCGTTCTACGGGACAGCTCTGGACCACGAGCTGCGACTCCGCGGGATCGACACGCTCGTCATCTGCGGCACCGTGGCGAGCATCTGCGTCCACTACACGGCGGCGAGCGCCGGGCTGCGCTGGTACCGGACGATCCATCCCGTGAACGCGCTCTCGGCCCTCGACCCGTTCGACATGGAGGCCGCGCTCCGCCAGTCAAGCTTCCTGTTCCGCACGGTGCTTGCGACGGCGGACGGCATCGTAGCGGAAGCCGCGGCGGCGCGAGAGAAGGCGTCACGCGTGCACGCGGTGTCGCGCTGAGGCGAGGGCGGTTGCCAGCATGGACAACACCCTGTTCCGCGCCATCGTCGACGCGGTCCACCGCCGCCTCGTGGAGGACTACCCCCAGCACATTCGCACCTGCCTCGACCGGCTCACGGACGAGCAGGTGTGGTGGCGGCCCCACGAGGAAGCCAACGCCATCGGGAACCTGATCCTCCACCTCTGCGGCAACATCCGCCACTACGTCTGGCGAGGGGTTGGTGGCCTCGACTACGCCCGCGACCGGCCCGCCGAGTTCGCCGAGCGCGGACCCGTACCCCGGGAGGAGCTCCGGCGCCGCCTCGACGAGAGCATAGAGGGCGCGAGCCGCATCCTGCTGGGGCTCGGGCCCGACGACCTGATCCGCTCGCCCCACGCAACTGAGTACCCATCGGTCCAGGAACTCTTGCAGCACGTGCTCACCCACTTCGGCTATCATACGGGACAGATCGTCTACGCAACCAAGCTGCTCACGGGAACCGGCTTCGCACCGGAACTCACAAGGGTGGCCAGGCGGCCCCACTGAGCCGGAAGCCGACACCGTGCACTGGCGCTTCCTCGAGTCCCACGAGCCGTTCACCTTCTTCCTGAACTTCCGTCCCGACGCCTATTGCGAGGCGTTCACGTATGACGTGTGCGTCTGGGTGCCCGGCGGACGGCTCGACGTCTCCCAGACCGTAGCCCACCTCTTCATCGGCTTCGTCCTGCAGGTCGGATTCTCCGCCCTCGCGTACCGCCATCCCGAGAACTCCATGCTTCGAGGCCTGCAATGGGCCGCCGTCACCCTCCTGGCCCTCGTCAAAGAGCTCTACGACGGTTTCATCCCGCGGATGATCGGCCCCATCCCCATCGGCGGAAGCGGCTTCAGCGCCCTCGACATCGCCTTCACCGTCAGCGGGCAGGCCCTGGCACTCGCCACGGCCCTGGCCCTCGGCCACCCCGCCCGTGTCCCCACCACTACTCCGCGCGAGCCTGGGTCCGCAGCCGATCCCCGAATCTGACCTGGCTTGGCGCCAAGCACCGGAGCATGGACCGGCAGGGCCCGCTTGGATGCGCAGCTCGGAGACCAGATGGCTCCCCGGCCGAACGCGGCGCCAGAGGGCGCACCGGCAGGTCCGTGCTGAGCGCCGTGCACAAAGGCCGCGCGAGAAAGCCGTGCGGCGGCCGCCGGCAGATGCCGTCGACCGCCGCGTCACCTTCTGAGCCTCACGACTCTCGGGCGTCACCGATCTCGGAGGCGGAGGGGGTGGGACTCGAACCCACAAGCCCTTGCGGGCAACCGCTTTCAAGGCGGTCTCCTTAGCCGATTCGGACACCCCTCCCGCTGTAAGTATCGCCGTGCGGCGCCACGGCTTCAATGGCAAGACCCGGTGCGATGGCAGGAACGACCAGGATCGCGCACTGCCGGTGGCGCACTCCCCGAAGCACCTCCGGACAATCCCGTCAGTGCCGGAAAAGCCGCCGGCCCGTAAAGACCATGGCGATCCCGTGCTCGTCCGCTGCCGCGATGACCTCGCGGTCGCGCACGGAGCCGCCCGGCTGGACGATGGCGGTGACGCCGGCGTCGGCGGCAGCCTCGACGCCGTCGCGGAACGGGAAGAAGGCATCGGACGCGAGGACCGTGCCGCCAACTTCAAGCCCGGCGTCTCGCGCCTTCATCACGGCCAGGCGCGAGGAGTCCACACGGCTCATCTGGCCGGCGCCGATGCCGACCGTGGCGCCATCGCGGGCGAGCACGATGGCGTTCGACTTGACGCTGAACACGGTGGCCCAGGCGAAGCGCAGGTCATCCCATTCCCGCTGGTCCGGCGCCCGCTTCGTGACCACAGTCCACCCTGCTGCCTCCGGGACGCCGTAGAACGGCGGTAGCGGCGGGGTCTGCACCAGGGTCCCGCCGTACACGCCGCGGGCGCTCCACCCCCGTGGCGCCCGGCCGTGGAGCGCAAGAAACGCGGCGACCTGCGTGCGCTCCTCGTCCGCATCCTGCTCGCGCCACCAGGTCGCTGTGCGCTCGTCCTCGAAATGCACCTGTGGCCGCGCCGACTCGTCTCGGGGAAACGCCAGGAGTCGAAGGCTCTTCTTCTGCGCAAGCCGCGCCAGCGCTTCGTCCGCGAACGCCGGCGCGACCAGGCACTCCACGAACAGCTCGGCAATGGCCGCGGCGGCGACCCCATCCACGGCACGCGTCGTGGCGATCACGGAGCCGTAGGCGCTCACCGAGTCCGTGCGCAGCGCCCGGCGGAAGGCCTCCTCGACGCTGGCGCCGAGCGCGAGCCCGCAGGGCGTCGTGTGCTTGATGATGACCACCGCGGGCCGTCGGCAGAACGCGAAGGGCGCGAGGGCCAGGAGCGCGCCGTCCGTGTCCAGGATGTTGTTGTAGGATAGCTCCTTCCCGTGGAGCTGCGTGAGCGCCGGGATCCCGTGGCGTGGGAGTCCCGCGGGCGCGTAGAACCCTGCCTCCTGATCCGGGTTCTCGCCGTAGCGCAGGCCCTGGATTCGCTCCTGCGCTTCCACGACGACCGCGGGCAGCTCCTCGGTTCCGGTCGTCCCTTCGCCCTCGGCGCGCAGATGCGCGGCGATGGCGGCGTCATAGCCGCTGACGTGGCGGAAGACCTTCGCGGCGAGCCGCCGGCGCAGGGCGAGGCGGTCCGCCTCGCCGTCGAGTGCGCGGATCACCTGCGGATAGTCCGCAGGATCGACGAGCGCCCAGACGAAGCGGTGGTTCTTGGCCGCCGCGCGGAGCAGCGTGGGCCCGCCGATGTCGACCTGCTCCATCGCCTCATCTAGCTGCACGCCGCCCCGGGTCACCGTCTCCACGAAGGGGTAGAGATTCACCGCCACCAGGTCGATGGCCCGGTACCCGCGGGCGAGCAGAGCGTCCATGTCGCCCACGCGGTCACGGCGCGCCAGAAGCCCGGCATGGATCGCCGGGTGCAGCGTCTTCACCCGCCCTTCCATCATCTCGGGGTGGCCGGTCAGCTCGCTCACCTCGGTGACCGGCACCCCGGCCTGCTTCAGGGCGCGGGCGGTCCCGCCCGTAGAGACGATCTCCCAGTCCCGCGCTACCAGCGAGCGAGCGAACTCCACGAGTCCAGCCTTGGCGGACACGGAGAGCAACGCAGTGGACCGATTCATGGGCTCATAGAGGCTCTGGCGGGAGACGCCGGACAAGCTGGCCTCGGGAGATGGCCTGCACCGCACGACATCGGGCGCGCCCACGGTGCAACATCAGGGGATCGCAACCGCCGCGGAATGCCACGGGCCGCAAGCCTGTTGCGGTCCCAGCAGGCGATGCCAGCATACCCCGGACGCCGCCCACTCCGGTCATGGCAGTTGCAGCGCCGCGCGAATCTGCCGGCGAACCTTTGCGGCGTCGGCGCCCGTGGTCGTGAACGCCACGCCGGGCGCTCGGAACGGCTCCACCGCGCGGCCTTCCGCGACGGCGCGGGCGAGCGCCTCCACGGCGGCCGGGTAGATCTCGTGTTCGACGGTGAGCACGCGGGCGGCCAGGCTCTCTGGAGTATCATCGGGCCATACGGGGACCGGCCACTGGGCGACGATGGAGCCGCGGTCGTACTCCTCGTCCACGATGTGCACGGTGGCGCCCGAAACGCGGGCGCCGGCGGCAAGCACGGCCTCGTGGACGCGGCAGCCGTACATCCCCTTGCCTCCGAATCCCGGCAGCAGCGCCGGGTGCACGTTGACGATGCGACCTCTGTACGCAGCCACCACCTCGGCGGGCACGAGCCTGAGGTATCCGGCCAGCGCCACCAGGTGGACGGCGGCGCCGCGCAGTACCTCGAGCGTTTCCGCCGCCACCTCGCCCATGGAGCGCCCCGAGACCGGGATCACCCGCGTAGGGATACCGGCCTGGGCGGCGCGCTGCAGAGCGCCGGCCTCCGGATTGTCACTGACGGCCACCGCGACGGTGCCCACCCGTCGCCCCCCGCCACGAAAATGGTCGATGAGCGCCTGCAGGTTGGTGCCGCGCCCGGAGGCGAGGACCGCGATCCGCACACTCATGCGTGCGCCTTCCTGTCCGTCCCGTCAGCCATGGCCACGCTCCGTCCCGCGCTCCACCGGGGCGCCGGACGGCTCCGGCGCGCCGGAAAGCGAGAGGCGGACGCTCACGCCAGCTCTCCGCCATAGTGAGGGATGAGGAACGGGTTGCCCACGCGCTCCCGGCACACCGTGGTCTCGGGGCCGTGCCCCGGAAAGAGCCGCGTATCGTCCGGGAGCGTGAGGACCTGCTCGCGGATGGAGCGCATGAGCCGGCGGTAATCGCCGCCCGGCAGGTCGGTGCGGCCGATAGAGCCCGCGAACACCACGTCTGCCACAAAGGCGAGTCGGCACTCTGGTGCGTGGAAGATGACATGGCCGGGGGAGTGGCCGGGAGCGTGGCGCACCTCCAGCGCGCAGCCGCCGAACTCGATACGATCACCGTGGGCGAGCGCGCGGTCGGGCGCGGGCGGCGCCTCGATGGTTACGCCGAACGTGGCCGCCTGATCCGCGGCCCGGTCATAGAGAGGCCGATCCGCCGGGTGGAGCGCCACGGGCGCGCGGGTGTGCCGCGCCAGGAGCGAAATTCCTTCCACGTGGTCGAGGTGTGCGTGGGTGATCAGGATGGCGTGGACGCGGAGCCGCTCGTGCTCGATCTGCCGGACGACCTCCGCAGCGGCAGCGCCCGGGTCGATGACCACCGCGTCGGGGGAGCCGCCACAAACCGCAAGATACGTGTTCTCGCCGAAGCCGGGGCCGGTGAAGGTGTGAACCTCGATCACCGCCGCAGCCCCACCGTCATCCCAGCCTTTCCGCCGCCTCGGCAGCGGCTACGCGCACCCGCATCCACGGGGCCGCGCGCCGGCCAGATCCATCTCCTCTTCGGCCTTCGTGGGCACACGCCAGCCGCCGGAAAGCTCGAGCATCCGGCGCAGCGCCCGCTCCGCCCGCCGGCGCACGTCCTCGTCCAGGACGATCTCGTGCTCCACGTGGTCGAGGCACCACGTCAGCTTGGCCAGCGTATTGAGCTTCATGTTTCCACAGATCGCGGCGCCGGAGAGCGGGATGAGCGTCTTCTGCGGGAAGCGCTGGCGCAGGCGGTCCACGAGTCCGCGCTCCGTGCCGATGATGAGCGCGTCGTGCTTCTCGGTCAGCTCCACCATCTGGGAGGTGGACGCCACGTAGTCCGCCCGCTCCAGCAGGTCCTTCCGGGCTTCGGGATGGATGACCACCTTCGCGTGGGGGTAAGCGCGCTTCGCCTTCTCCAGCTCGTCGAGCACGAGGTCATCGTGGACGTAACAGTAGCCTTCCCAGGCGATGATGTTGTCGCGCCCGGTCCTCTCCTGGACGTAGCGGGCCAGATTCTTGTCCGGAACGAAGATGATGGGTCGCTCGCGGGGGATCGACTCCACGACCCGGACAGCGTTCGAGCTCGTGCAGCAGATATCCGACTCCGCCTTCACCTCGGCGCTTGAGTTTACGTACGCGACTACGGCGGCATCCGGGTAGTCCGCCTTGAGCCGCCGCAGCGCCTGTGCGGTCACGAAGTCGGCCATGGGGCAGCCGGCGTGCAGGTCCGGCATGAGCACGGTCTTCTGCGGCGCGAGGATCTTCGCGGTCTCTGCCATGAAATGGACGCCGCAAAACACGATCACGTCGGCGTCCGTCGCCGCGGCCTGCTGGGATAGGCCGAGGGAGTCGCCGACGTAATCACTCAGGTCCTGGATCTCGACCCGCTGGTAGTTGTGCCCGAGAAGTACGGCATGGAGCTGCTTCTTACGCCTCACGATGCGACGGCGAAGCTCCGCGGCCGGCAGCGCTGCGTAGTCGAGGGTAGACGGCAGCGCATTGGTCGCGGGCCGCGGCCCCCTCCAGGCGGCTCGCGCAGGGGGTCGGGCAACCACTGTCGCGGGCCCCGAGCCCCGGTTCCTGGTACGAATCATCGTCGTCACTGGATGGACAAAGCAAAGCCCGCGAGATCAGCGTTCCCGCGGGCCCCGTCCGCTCAAGCCTGCGGGCCCTATACCGTGAAGGAGCTGCCGCAGCCGCACCCGCCCGTGGCGTTTGGGTTCTTGAACGTGAACCCGGACCCCATCATGGTGGTGACGTAGTCGATCTGGACACCCTCCAGGTATTGGGCGCTGAACGGGTCCACGAACAGGCGCAGCCCATCCATCTGGATGACCTCGTCATCCTGTTCCGGCGTGTCCTCGATGTTGAGACCGTACTGGAAGCCGGAGCACCCGCCCGGGAGCACGGCGACTCTGAGACCCGCTCCCTCCATGGCGCCTTGCTCCACCAGGAACTTCTGCACAGTCTCGACCGCGATCGGCGTCAGAGTGATCATTGCTGCGGCTTCTCCTGGCGTTTCTTGATCATCCTTTCCCGGCGGGATGAACTACCCCCCGGGACCAACCGAAGTTTCCCCCCCGACTTCCGTCCTGAGAGCCGGATCCGGAACTGCTAGCCTAAGCTAACGGGCGACGCCACGCGGGGTCAAGCCGCCGGGGGCCGTCGGCGCCGTCGGCCGTCGACGCCTTCGGGCGTCCGGCTTCCCCGAGGCCTCGGCGCACCCTTCCACAGCATTCCCAGGGACTTGCGGGCGCTGGCCAGGCCTGCCAGCGGATCCCGAATATCACCGCGCACCTCGGAGTCGCTCGAGGATCAAGCGGGCGGCGTCGGCCAGGTCATCGGCCACCTCCACGGCCGGGGGGACAACGGCCGCCTCCTCCGCGCCGAAACCGGTCCGCACGAGGATTCCCGTCCCCCCGAGCTCGAGCGCCGGGATCACGTCCTTGACCCGGTCCCCCACGTAGAACGATGCCGCCAGGTCCAGCTCGAGTTCCTGGGCCGCGCGGTGAAACAGGCCCGTCGCAGGCTTGCGGCACTCGCAGGGGCCTGTGAAGTCCGGGTGGTGTGGGCAGTGGTAGGTGCCGTCCGGGAGTGCACCCCCGGCGGCCAGGATCCGGTCCAGCCGCGCGGCCACGGCCCGGTAATCCTCTTCCCGGTAATAGCCGCGCGCGATTCCCGACTGGTTCGTCACCACCACCAGGGCGAGCCCCGCCTCTCGCAGCGCCCGGAGCGCCTCCAGAGCCCCCCGTACCAGGCTGACTCGCTCCGGGTCGGCCAGGTACTCCCGCTCCTCGATGATGGTGCCGTCCCGATCGAGGAAGACGCCCCGGCGGGCCGTACGTCGCCCGGCGGCGTCGCGATCGCGGAGCCGGTTGCCTGCCAATCAGTCCACCCTCCGGCCTCAAGCGCGAGCTGCGGCGAGGACCTCGGTGAGGCGCCGCACGAGCTCGGTCTCCTCGTTCTTGCCCACGGTCCGCGGGTCGATGACCACGGCTTCGTCCTGGATGCGGGCGATCACCGGTGGCTCGCCTTCCCGGAGTTGGGCCAGGACCTGGTCCGGCGGCCGTTCAGGAGAGCGGAGCACCACTAGCGTCGTGGGCAGCGCCACCTCCGGAAACGCGCCACCGCCCACGGCGGAGCTGCCGGGCCAGAGTTCGCAGGTCATGCCCGCGGCCCCGAGCTTCTGCGCGAGGCTGCGAGCCCGGTTCTCGAGCTCGGACGGCGTGGCTGCGAGCATGCGTAGCCCCGGAATCTCCCGGACGGCGCTGTCGCGGTCGCGGTAGAGACGCAGCGTCGCCTCGAGGGCCGCCAGGATCAGCTTGTCCACGCGCAGGGCCCGGCACAGAGGGTTCCCTCGCATCCGCGCAACCACGTCGCGCGTTCCCAGCACGATCCCCGCTTGTGGGCCGCCCAGGAGTTTGTCGCCGCTCATCGTCACCACGTGCGCGCCGGCCTCCAGGGATGTCCGGGGCTGCGGCTCGTCCGGGAGTCCCAGGAGCGCAGGATCCAGGAGCAGCCCCGAGCCGAGGTCGTGGACCAGGGCGACCCCGTGACGAGAGGCAAGCTCCGCCAACTCGGCGACGGAGGCTTCCTCGGTGAAGCCCGTGATGCGGAAGTTCGAGCGGTGGACCTTGAGGATGCCGGCGATCCCTTGTCCGAGCGCCCGCTCGTAGTCGTCCGCCCTCGTGCGGTTCGTGGTCCCGACCTCCACCAGGCGGGCGCCGCTTCGCTCCAGGATCTCCGGAATGCGGAAGCCGCCGCCGATCTCCACAAGCTCGCCCCGGGACACGAGGACGCCCGCACCCTCCGCCAGAGTGTTAAGGGCAAGAACGACGGCAGCAGCGTTGTTGTTGACCACCACGGCATCTTCCGCGCCCGTCATCTCACGCAGGAGCTCGACGCAGTGGATATAGCGGGATCCGCGGCTCCCCGCCGCGAGGTCATACTCCAGGTTCGAGTAGCCGCGGGCGATCGCCGTGAGGGCTTCCACCGCGCCATCGCCCAGGGGCGCCCTTCCCAGGTTGGTGTGCAGGACCACGCCCGTGGCGTTGATGACGCGGCGAAGAGAGGGCACATCGGCGGCTGCGAGGCGCGTCGCCACAGCGTCCGCGTACCGCTCCGGACCCTCAGGCCCGCCCAGCACACTGCCGTCCGCGGCGGACTCCCGCACCTCCACCAGCACGTCCCGCAGTGCAGCGACCACACGTCCCCGTGGGTAGCGACCCAAGAGCAGCGCGAAGGGACGCGAAGCGAGGAGCGTGTCCACGCCGGGGATCTCACGTCGAGGGTCGGTCATGGCAGCCGGGAGTCGCGCTTCCGCGCCGGCTCTGCCGCGTACCGCCGTGGCGCCACGCTCGCCCGCGGCAACTTCACCGCGTCGAGCCGAGCGCCCATGGCACGCGGCGGGAGGGTCGCCGTATCCGGCGGCTTCCGCGCGTCCGGCGCTACCCTCGCGCTGTCGCGCGGCGCCGCCACGCTGTCCGCCCGCGCCGGCCGCGGCACTTCCACGGCAGCACGTCCGCCCCCGCCGGGCACGCCGTTGAGATTCCGGAGTCCGGAAATCTCCACCTGATACGTTGCACCGACGCGGAGCGCCGAATCGAGGAGCGCCACGATCTCTCGCGCCGGAAGCGGCGCGGCGGCCTTGCCGCCACCAGCAGTGTCCGCGGCCTGCTGCACCGCAGGTCCGGCTTCCTCGCGCCGGGGCGCCGCGCGTCCCGGCTGCGGCCGCTCGGACTCCGCCGCCGGCCGTGGCGTCGTGTCCAGGGCCGCAGGCGCGGACGTGTCGGCCCGAGCGCGCGTCGCGGCTCTGGCCCGGCGCATGGCCTCGAACCGGTGCGCGTGCAGGATCTCCCGCACCTGCGGTGCGGATCCACCATCGAGCGCGGCCAGTCGCACGGTGACGTCGCGGAGCGAGTCGTCCGGGGCGATGTAGTCGTCGAACAGCAGGCGCAGCGTCACCGAGTCGCTGATCTCGAGCCGGGCAAGCACGGCCGGCGTGCTGTCCGCCTCGAGAAGCGCTAGAGCCACGAGCACCGTGTCCGTGGGTCCGATGCGCGCGAGCGCTGTATCACGTGCCTCGAACGCGTCGAGCTCGCCGTTCCGGTTCCGGTCCTGATAGGCCGCCACCCGGTAGTCACCGGGCGGCAGGAACCGCAGGGCGAAGATCCCGGCCGTGTCGCTCCGCGCGGTGTACACCGTGCCGCCCGCGGACGCTGCGGCGTCCACCGTGACGTCCGCCGCCGCCCGCCCGGTGACCCGTTCCGCCACGTACCCCGCGAGTGCCGCGGGCGAGACTTGGGCGCCCGTCGAGAAGACAAGCTCGAACGGCTCGGCGAGCGCATTGCCGAACATGTCCTGAATGCGAGGGAGCAGGGTTACCCGGTAGACGAGGCCGTCGCGGAAGCCGCCCGCCAGCTCCACCTCCAGGCTCGCCCGCCCATGCTGCACGCGCACCGCACCGGTGCGAGGGGAGACAACCACGGCATCCTCCAGCCCACCGCCCGCCGCTCGCTCGCTGATGCGCTCGTTGAAGCGAATAACCACCGGCCGGTGGAAGCCCGGAACTACACTGAAGGTATCCGGCTCCGTAGCGACGACGCGCGGCGGCATGCGGTCCTCGGGGCCCCCGGGCGGAATGCCTGGGCGCGCACACCCCAGGGCGAGGAGCAACCCCGTGAGGGGGAGACGACGCCTCAAGTCGCCTCGAGCGTTGCGAGCTTCTCCAGCAGCTTGTGCCGCTGCTCGCGGGCGCCCTTCGCCTTCTCTCGTTCGCGCTCGACCACCTCGACGGGCGCCCGCGCCACGAACTCGGGGTTCGCGAGCTGCGCCTCGCTCCGGGCGAGTTGCTCCTCGAGACGCACGATCTCGCCGCGCAACCGCTCGCGCTCGCGATCCAGATCGATCACACCTTCCAGCGGGATGAACAGCTCGACGCCGCCCGGGAGCACCGCGTGCGCACCGGCGCCGCCGCCCGCGCCGTCGAAGCTCACGGCGTCGATCCACGCAAGGCGCTCGAGCGCCCGGGCCTCGGCCCCGAGCGTCGCCTTGAGCTCCGGGGAAGCGCCCGAGACCTGAACGCGGACTCGCTGACCCTCCTTCACCCCGTACTCCTTGCGCAAGCTGCGCACCGTCCCGATGAGCTCCTGGACTGCCGCCATCCGCGCTTCCGCCTCCTCGTCCTCCAACGCCGGGACAGGCTCCGGCCACGGCGCGGTGACCAGCGACTCGGGACGCTCCTCGCCCTCTCGCCACGGGAGCCTCAGCCACAACGCCTCCGTGACGAACGGGATGAGCGGGTGCAGGAGCCGGCAGATCCCGTCGAGCACGGTCACGAGCGTCGTCCTGGCCGCCTCGCGGCTGCGCGCTGACACATCCAGAGCCTCACCCGCTTCGCCCTTGAGCCGCGGCTTCACCAACTCCAGGTACCAGTCCGCGAACTCGCCCCAGAAGAAGCGATACGCCGCGCCAGCGACCTCGTGAAGCCGGAACCCCTCCAGATGTGCCGTCATCTCCCGGCTCGTGCGGGAGAGGCGCGAGAGGATCCAGCGGTCCGCCAGCTCCAGGGAGTCCGCGACCTGGCGAAGCGGGCGTACCGGCTCCGCGCCTACGTTCATCAGCGTGAATCGGCCGGCGTTCCAGACCTTGTTCGCGAAGTTGCGACCGGACACGAACGACGCCTCCAGATCGTTGGGATCCAGGTAGATATCCGTACCCACGGCGGCCGCAGAGAGGACGGTGAAGCGGAGCGCATCCGCGCCGAAGCGATCCACCACCTCGAGTGGGTCGATCCCGTTCCCCAGCGACTTGGACATCTTACGGCCCAGCGTGTCGCGCACCGTGCCGTGGATGTAGACTTCGGTGAACGGCTCGCGGCCGAGGAACTCGTACCCCGCCATGATCATGCGCGCGACCCAAAAGAAGAGGATTTCCGGCGCCGTGGACAGCGTGTGGGTTGGGTAAAACGCCTTGCGGTCCTCCGTCTCCTCCGGCCAGCCGAAGACGCTGAACGGCCAGAGCCAGGAGCTGAACCACGTGTCCAAGACGTCGGAGTCCTGCTCGATCTCAGCCGCGCCGCACCGGGGGCAGGCTGTAGGGTCCTCCCGCGCTACGATGGGCTCCTGGGAGCACCCGCCCGCCCGGCAATACCACACGGGGATGCGGTGGCCCCACCACAACTGCCTGTAGATGCACAAGTCGCGGATGTTCTCGAGCCAGTTCTCGTAGACCCGCTTCCAGCGCTCGGGGGTGAAGGTGATGATCCCGTCCCGCGAGGCCCGCAGCGCCGGCTCCGCAAGCGGCTTCATCCGTACGAACCACTGCTCGCTGATGCGCGGCTCGACGATCGTACCGCAGCGATAGCAGTGGGGCACCGCATGCCGGTGCGGCTCCTCGCCCACCACCAGTCCACCGTCGCGCAGTGCCGCGAGCACCGCCTGCCGCGCATCGAGCCGGTCGAGTCCCCGGAACCGTTCGGGCACGCTGTCGTTCGTCCGCGCTTCCGCCGTGAAGATGTCGACGAAGGGGAGGTCGTGGCGGCGTGCCATCTCGAAATCGTTCGCGTCGTGTGCAGGCGTGACCTTCACCATCCCGCTCCCGAACGAGGGATCCACGGCCTCATCCGCGATGATCGGGATTGTGCGCCCGGCAAGCGGAAGCTCGACGCTGCGCCCCACGAGCGTTCGGTGACGCGTGTCCTGCGGGTGCACCGCCACCGCCGTATCCCCGAGCATGGTTTCGGGGCGCGTGGTGGCCACGGTCAGCGCCCAGCGGCCGTCGGCCAGGCGCACGACGGCGACCGCGCCGTCCGCCGCCGCCCGCGCCGCCGCCTCCTGCGCCTCCCCGGACAGGGGGTACAGCAGGCGGTAGAGGCGCCCGTCCACCTCCTCGGACTCCGCCTCCTCGTTGGAGAGCGCCGTCAAACAACGGGGACACCAGTTGATGATATACTCGCCCCGGTAGACCAGCCCCTTCTCGTAGAGGCGCACGAAGACCTCGCGCACCGCACGGCTGAGCCCGGGATCCAGCGTGAAGCGGGTGCGACCCCAGTCGCAACTGCAGCCGATCGCCTTGAGCTGCTCCAGGATCGTCCCGCCCGTCTCGCGGACGAACCGCCACACCTCGTCGACAAAGGCCTCGCGCCCGAGGTCGAAGCGGGTGAGCCCCCGCTCCGCGAGCCTCCGTTCCACCACGTTCTGGGTGGCGATCCCCGCGTGGTCGGTTCCCGGCACCCACAGCGACTCGCAGCCCTGCATGCGCCGCCAGCGGATGAGCACGTCCTGAATCGTGTTGTTGAGCCCGTGCCCCATGTGGAGCACATCGGTCACGTTTGGCGGCGGGATCACGATGACGTACGGCTCCCGCCGGCCCGCCAGCACGGAGCCCGAATCCGCGTGGAAGTAGCCGCGCTCGACCCAGCGGGTGTAAAGCTCCTTCTCGATCCGCTGCGGTTCGAAACGAGGTGAAAGCTCGTCCATCCGGATACAATGTGCGCGCCCACCCTGCGCGGGCGCGCTGGCAAGAGTCGAAGCCGTCGCCTCTGGCCCGGCCGGCAACGCCGGCACCAGGGCCCAGGGCTTACGTTATCCTGGTCATCCGGAAAGGTCAATTTCCACGCGGGGTTGGAGCGCTGCACACCCGCAAACACGGGCCTCACCCGCACGCCGATTCGCGCCCCACCTGCGGATCCGCCGCGGCCCCAGCGCTACTCGGCGACCGCCCGTCGAGCCCGCGTGCGCGGAGACGACGCGGAGGGCGTAGCGGCAAGAACGTCACGGCGCTCGCCGATCACCGCCTGAAGCACGTCGTCGGAAAGGCTGAGAAAGGATCGCGCGATCGCTGGCGCGAAGTGGGAGCCAATCTCCACCTCGATCTCGCCGAGCGCGTACTCGTGGTTCCGCGCTTCGCGGTAGGCCCGCGATGACGTCATGGCGTCATACGCATCGCAGACGGCGAGGATCTGGGCCACGATCGGGATACGCTCGTGGGAGAGCCCTTCGATGTAGCCGCCCCCGTCCCAGTGCTCGTGGTGGTACCGGCACGCGGGCGCGAGGTGCCGCAAGCTCGGGATGCCCTCGAGGATCCGTGCCCCCGTCTCCACGTGGCGCTGTACCTGGCGGAACTCGATCTGGCTGAGCGGCCCGCGCTTCGTCAGGATACGGCGCGGCACGCTCACCTTGCCAATGTCGTGCAGGTGGCCCGCGGCCCTCACATCACGCTGCAGTCGCTCGGGGAGCGAGAGGGCGGCGGCCACCGGCCCCGCCAGCGCCGCCACCCGGCGCGAGTGGCCCCCCGTGTACGGATCCTTCTGGTCGATGAGCGCGCCGAAGATCTCCAGGAGCTGATCACCGGATAGCGGCGAGACATCCTCGGGCAGCACCGCGTTGATGGCGCACGCACGCTCCTGCAGGAACACCGCCTGGCTGTACGCCTTCAGCCTGCCCGCGTCCATGAGGGCCAGCAAGTGGGGAGAACTGGCCAGGCGTCACGGCGGTGGCTGCCGCGCACCGGTCGTGTCGGCCTGCTCCCGTTCGGCCCGCTCCCGGTCCTTGCGCTCGCGGATCGCTTTGGCACGCTCCTTCCACACTTCCTGAGCTTGGGCGGCCGCGGCTCCGCGTTCGAGGTCGGATGCATCCCGCATTCGCGCCTCCGCCTCCTGGCGTTTTCCGGGAGGCGCCACGAACCCGACAGGGAGCGGCAGCGTGATCTTGCCCAGGTGGATCTGCCCGGGAGAGACGCCCCACCGGTTCCCGTCCTTGTCCGTGATGGTCCAATCGGTCGCGCGAGCAACCGCGTCCGCCTCGGCAGCCAAAGAGTCGTTGATCGCCTCGAGCGTCACATAGAGGCGGATTCTCATCCGCTCTTCAGGCGTCAAACGAGTGAGCGCCTCGTCTGGTGGCCGCCACAGCCGGGGATCACCGAGTCTCGGTCGGAGCCGTTCGGCAGCCGTCGGTGCCCGCCCCCCTGCCGCTGGCCCTGGCCGGTCGGCAGCCGCAGGACCCGGCTGCGCGGGGACTGGCCGCTCGGCCTCGGGGCGCCTCCGTTCAGGCGTTGGCGCCACCTCTTCCGGCGCGCCGGACGGCTCCCGCAGCACGACAACCTGGATCCCCGCAGGCCGCCGCTCCACGCCCCTTTCGATCACGCCGACGGCGGGCCGGAGCGAACGCATGACGACCGGATAGAGGACAACGGCGAGGGCGTGGACCACGAGGGAAACGCTGAAGCCGAAGAGGTAGGGGCGACGCCCCGGAGTGCGGCGCGCCGGGCGCTGGAGCTGCCGTGGCGCTCCCGATGGGATGGCCGATCTCGGCGTCATTGCCTGTTGTAAACTCGGCCACCCACGCGGTTCCGGAGGGCGCCGCTGCTCCCCAGCCCCGCTCGCCGCGCCGCCTTTCTGCGTCGGGGGCGGTGCCGGCGCGCCTGACTTCAGCGGCGCAGCCGGCCCAGCCGTGCAGCCGCCTCGCGGAGGCGTTCGGGCGGCACGGTCAGCGCCACCCGAAAGTACCCCTCGCCGCCACTACCCAGAGCCACGCCCGGAAGGACGATCACGCCCTGCTCCTCGAGCGCCCGTCGTGCGAAGGCGCTCGACGGCTCGCCGCCCGGCACCGGGATCCAGAGGTACAGCGTCGCCGAAGGCCGCTCGACCGCAAAGCCCGCGGCACGGAACGCATCCACGGCGGTGTCCCGGCGCTGCCGGAACCGCTCCACATTCGCCGGCACCCAGGCGTCGTAGCACTGGAGCGCCGCCGCGCCCGCCGCCTGCACGGCCAGAAACACACCGGTGTCCACGAACGTCTTCACCTTCGCGAGCGCAGCGATGAGTTCCGCGCTCCCCGCGGCCCACCCGATCCGCCATCCGGTCATGTTGTAGGTCTTCGACAGCGAGTGGAACTCGATGGCCAGATCACGCGCGCCCGCGATCTCGAGCACGCTCGGAGGACGATAGCCGTCGAAGGCAATCTCGCTGTACGCATGATCGTAAGCGAGAACCGCATCGTGGCGGCCGCAGAACTCGACGGCCGCCTCCAGATATTCGTGCGGCGCTGAGGCCGCTGTCGGATTGTTCGGGTAGTTGAGGTACACGATCTTCAGCCGCTCGCGCACCTCCCCCGGAATCCCGTCAAAGGGCACAAGAAAGCTGTGCTCCCGGCGCAGTGGCACGAGGTGCGCGCGACCGCCGGAAAGGATCGTGCCGCCGACGTACGCCTGGTAGCCCGGGTCCGGCACGACGGCCCAGTCACCTGGTGCGAGGACGGCGAGCGCCAGGTGCGCGATGCCCTCTTTGGAACCGAGAAGCGGCAGGACCTCGCGGTATGGATCGAGCTCGACGCCGAAGCGCCGCTTCATCCACGACGTCACGGCCTCGCGAAACGCGGGGAGCCCGAGCTGGAACGGATAGCGCGACATCGCCGGATCCGCGGTGGCGGCGCGCAAAGCCTCCACAGCGGCGGGCGGCGGAGCAAGGTCCGCATCGCCGGCGCCCAGGTCGATGACATTGACTCCCTCCGCCTCGAGTCGCCGCCGCAGCTCCGGGACGCCGGCGAGCGGATAACCCGGAAGCTCGGCGAAGCGCGGGGCGAACCTACGCGCCACGGGCCTCCGCGCCTTCAGCGACAACGGGATTGCGAAGCGTGGAGAGGCCGACCAGCTCCACCTCTACCACGTCACCGGGCTGAATCGGTGCAATGCCCTCAGGCGTCCCCGTCGCCAGGATGTCACCTGGCTCCAGCGTCATGATTCCCGAAACGTAGGCAAGGAGGAACGGGATGCCGAAGACGAGCTCGGTGGCGGAACCCCGCTGGCGCTCGGCGCCGTTCACACGGGTGATCACTGCGAGCGTTCTGGGATCCAGGCCCGCGGCATCCACCGGTGCGCCCACGGGACAGAAGGTGTCGAAGCCCTTCGCCCGCGTCCACTGGTCATCCTTCCTCTGCAGATCGCGGGCCGTTACGTCATTGAGAGGTACGTACGCGGCCACGTAGGCCAACGCCTCCGCCTCGCCCACGCGGCGGGCACGGCGGCCGATCACCACACCGATCTCACCCTCAAAATCCACGCGGCCAACGCCTTGGGGCACGACGATGGCGTCGCCGTCCCCGACCAGCGCCGAAGGAGGCTTGAGGAAGATGAGCGGCTCGGCCGGAACCTCGTTGCCGAGCTCTGCAGCGTGCCCGCGATAGTTGCGGCCGATGCAGACGATCTTGCTGGCCCGGCGAGTCATGTCGTGCGCGTGTGGATCCACGTGCCGATGAGAGCACTCAGCCCGGCGATGGCGAGAAGCGAGCCGATCACGCCCCACCAGAAGCCGATGTCCGCTTGCCCTGCATTCCAGCCGTCCAGCGACGTACGGAACGCGAACGACGCGACACCGAAGTAGAAGATGCCGATCAGTGCGCCAACCACCCGCTTCAGGTTTCGCGCCACTCGCCCTCCAGTTCCCCCATGTCTCCTGTTCTTGGCCCGGCGGCACGACGGCGACCGGTGGAGGAGACCATGGCATGCAAGCCGATCGCCGCCATCCGGCTTGCCAACGCCGTCCCGTCCGGCGGCCGCAGCTTTCCCCCGCTCGCCCCGTCGCACTCGCCCGCCGGCAGCCCGCATGCCACAGCGCCGCACGGAATCTAGTCCGCGAAGGACGACGGACAAGTGGCTTCAACGAGCGCCAGGTGCGCCGGGTGCGCACACCGCCCACCCCCGCAACCCGAAGGCGCCTGGGGGGCGCGTGCGACCGACTGTAGCTCTTCAGCGACCTGGTAGGTAGAACGTCCGGAGTGCCTCGCGGATCCTGGCCCATGGCGCGCGCACGAGCGGCGCCTCGGGAAGCGAGTCGAGGAAGACGCGACCGTAGCGGCGGCGAAGGATCCGGTCGTCCAGGAGTACCACGGCGCCGCGGTCAGCGGCGGAGCGAACGAGCCGCCCGAAGCCCTGCTTCAGGCGAATGGCCGCCAGGGGAACCACGTAGCTCCAGAACGCGCTGCGACCCTTCGCCTCGATGGCCTGGACTCTCGCTTCGACGACCGGCTCGGTCGGCACCCGGAAGGGGAGCTTCTGCAGGATCAGCGCGCGGAGCGGATACCCCGGCACGTCCACGCCCTCCCAGAAAGACGTGGTCCCTAAGAGTACGCCGCACCCCGCGCGCGTGAACTGGTCCACCAGGCGCACGCGGGGGCCGGTCCCCTGCACGAAGAGCGGCCAGTGCCGGCTCGCGCCGCACGCCTCGAGAAGCTCCGCGACGCGGCGCAACGCGCGATGCGATGTAAAGAGCACAAACACGCCACCGCCGGTTACTTCCGCCACGTCCGCCACGGCGTTCGCCGTAGCCTGGTCGAATGGCTCGGTGGGGCCGCGCGCCGCCGGGAAATCGGTGGGCACGCACAGCCGCGTCTGGCTTGCCCAGTCGAAGGGCGAGGGAAAGAGCGCCTCTTCGACCCGCAACTCGGCGTCAACGAGTCCAAGGCGCTCCTTGAGGAAGTGGAAACTCTTGCGGACGGTGAGGGTCGCGGACGTCAGGACGGCGGTATTAACCCGCTCGAAGAATGACTCCCGAAGGATCGGACCCACCTCCACCGGCGCCGCCGCGATCGCCAGGTTCTCCCTTCGCCCCGACGGCCCGGGGCGTCGCTCGATCCACCGGACGTAGGCGGCCGCATCGTCTCCGGGTGTGAGCACCAGGCGCAGGGCACCGAGTGCTGCGGCCAGCCGGTTCTCCAGGCTCCGCAGGTCGAGCACCCGCCCCTCAAGTTCGCCATACCACTCCTCGTCCAGTTCGATGCGGGTCCGCAGCTCGGCGAGCTCGTTACGGACCGCGGCCAGCCCTGCGACGATGGCGGTCAACGGGCCCAGGAGCCGCTCGGCGCCCGGAAGCGAACACAGCTCGGGTGCCTCGAGGCGCAGGACCTCCTGTCCGGCGGCGGTGAGGAGCGCGTCCAGCACCTCGAAGAACGGCGGCACCTGGGCGCGCGCCCGCTCCGCCGCTGGCCGCACCCGGGTCTCGATCCGATCGAGCAGCTCGCCCTGCACCGGTCCGCGCCGCCCGGCGCGCAGTCGCTCGTGGATCGCGCTGAGCACACCCCGCCCCTCCCGGTCGACCCGCCCCAGAACACGGTGGAGTCCGAGACGCGTGACCTCGACGCCGAAATGCGTTGTGGCGGCGTCTTCCAGGTTATGCGCCTCATCCAGGACAACCTGGCGGTAGCCGGGGAGCACGCCGGGACCGTCGAAGCTGGCCGCCGTCCGCCGGAGCGCGAGGTCGGCGAACAGCAGGTGGTGATTCACGATCAGGACCGCGGCCGCCGCCGCCTCGCGGCGCGCACGCTGGTAGAAGCACTCCTGAAAGTGGGGGCAGCGGGCCCGCAAGCACACGTCTGTGTCGCTCTCCACCTCCTGCCACACCTCGGGCGTAGGTTGGAACGGGAGATCGCTGAGGGAGCCGTCCTCCGTCATGCGCAGCCACTCCAGGAGCGCCCTGAGCTCGGCGCCCCGGGCGTCGTCGAAGAGGAGCTCTGACCCCTCAGCCGCAAGCCGGGCCCGGCGAATCGACACGTAGTTGCCCCTCCCCTTCACCAACGCCCACTGAAACGGCTGACCCAAGAGATCGCGCACCAGCGGTAGATCCTTGGCGGCAAGCTGCTCCTGGAGATTGATCGTGTTCGTTGAGATGATGGTGCGCTCACCGTTCTTGAGCGCCCACGCCACGCTGGGGAGCAGATAGGCCAGCGACTTGCCCGTGCCCGTGCCGGCCTCCGCAATGCCGACGCCTCCTGCGTTGTAGCGCTCGGCGACGAAGCGGAGCAGCCGCCGCTGTGCGGGCCGATCCTCGTAGCGCGGATGGATAGCCTCCAGCGCTCCGCCCGGCGCCACGAACGCCTCGAGGGCATCCACGTCGAGCCGCTCGACCTGACGCGGCGCCGGCGGCTCGACCACGACGTATAGCTCCGTGGCCGCATTGTCCACGATGGCCGTGCCGATCCCGCGCTCGTAGAGACGATACGCGACCTCGAGATCGGCATTCGACGGCTGAAGCCCGCCCAGCGGGTGGTTGTGCATCATGAGGCAGCCCTCGGGCGCGTCCCGCGCTGCGGCGAGCACGGCCTCGCGATTGCCTCGCGCCACCGCGCGGGGATCCACGACCTCGCGGTCCGGCGTCACCGTGGCCAGGAAGCAGACCTCACGGCCGCGTGCCCGCTCGATCTCCGCGCGGATCCGCGCCGCGGCCTCTGTGGTGAGACGGAGCCCGGAAGCCGAATTCGACTCCGGGCCCCCGCGGAGCCCGCGCCCGCTGGTCCCACCCGCGCTCATGTCTTCAGCTTCTTTTTCTTCGCGGCCGGAAACAGGACGTTGTTCAGAATGAGGCGGTAGCCCGGCGAGTTCGGGTGAAGATCCAGGTCCGTCGGCGGATCGCCGATCTTGTGCTCCGGGTCCTCGGGATCGTGGCCAGCGAAGAAGGTGAACGTTCCGGCACCCAGCGTCCCGTGGATGTACTTCACCCAGGGGGCGCCTTTCTCCTCCGCGAGCACGAGCACCCCCGGCTTCAGCCGGTCGCGACGGAATGACGTGGTGAGCCCGTAGAAATCGTCGATCAGGGATTCGTGGCTCTGAGTCAGCATCGCCGGCACCGGATCGAACTTCGCGCTGAATGCGAAGAGCGTGAACGCCCCGAGCGGCTGCCGCCACGGCGTGTTCACCTGGTGCCCGTCGATGTCACTGAACGCGCTGATGGCCGGGTTCGTCTCTACCACCGCAGCGCGAAACGCAAGCGTACGGCTCCAATCCATCTTCTCCGACGCCTGCGGGTCGGGCGGCGTTCCGTCGGAGAACGGCGCGGCGATGTCGACGGATGCGGCCCCCAGCTCGAGGTCCAGCGTCTCGGTGGCCGAGCACATCGCGAAGAGGAAACCGCCACCCTCCACGTACTCGCGGATCCGCTGGGCAACCGCTCTCTTGAGGGCCGGCACGTTCTCAAAGCCCAGCGCCCGCGCCATCTCCGTATTGCGCGCGACCTCCTCCTCGAGCCAGTCCGCACCGGCGTAGCTGATGTAGAACTTCGAGTACTGGCCGGTGAAGTCCTCGTGGTGGAGATGCAGCCACTCGAAGCGCTTGAGATCGTTCGTGAGCACTTCCCGGTCCCACACCTTCTCGTAGGGGATCCCCGCGTACGTGAGCGCCAGCGTGACCGCATCATCCCACGGCGTGGTGTTCGGCGGTGAGTAAACCGCCACCCGCGGAGCCTTCTCCAACGGGACCGCCTCCATGTTTGCGTCCGCGATCAGCGCACGCATCGCCGCGATATCGGCGCCGCTGATCGACTCGATGGTGACGCCGCGCAGGGCCGCCTCGGTGCGGATCGCCGGCTCGTCCGGAAGAAGGAAGGACCCGCTCCGGTAGTTCAGTAGCCACTCCGCCCGCGCGCCGCGCTGGAGGGCCCAGTATGCGAGCCCGTACGCCTTCAGGTGGTTCGTCTGCGTACGGTCCATGACCACCAGGAGCCCCTGAGCGCACGCGGAGCGCGGCGATACGGCGAGAATCAGGGCCAGCAAGGACGGCACGACCAGCCCGCGCCGCGCGTCCCACCCCCCGGCGCTTCGCTGACCGCCCTGCGGACGCTCCGGCCGTCCAGCTCGATTCACAGGGCCGCCATCCGTCACAGGCTCCATCCTCTCGTCACGACCGGGGAATTCGCCCCCTGAGCCGCTCGAGCTCCCGGCGCGCCTGAGGAACCACGGCGCTCTGCGGCTGTGTGAGGATGATCCGCTCCAGGAGCTGGATGGCCTCCGTCAACCCGCCGGGTTGCGTGGCCAGGGCCTGGGCCGCCTCGAGCATCGCTTCCGGGGCCTCCGGCGCCTCCGCGTGCTCGCGCGCGATCCTGCGGCGCAGCTCGAGGGCACGGTCGCCCCGTCCCGCATCCTCGGCAAACTGGGCGGCCAGCGCCAACAGCGCCGGTCGGTCGCCCGGCGCCGCGCGGGAGGCCGTTTCAGTCAGCCGCTCCTCGGCGTCGCGGGCTCGGCCCTGGCGAGCGAGCACCGCGGCCTCCGCCACCGCGCGCCCCGTAGGCGGATCCACGTTGCCGAGGAGTCGGGCCACGGCGATGGCGCTCGTGGCCTGCCCCGGCGGCAGCCCCTGAGCCGCCTGCAGAAGCTGGGCCCGCCCGCCGGCGAGGTCGCCGATGGCCAGGTGCAGGAACGCACGCTCCCGTGCGCTCCATGGGCCCTCCAACCCGGCTAGGATCTCGCGGGCGCGCTCCACCTCCCCGCGTGCTACGAGCCAGCCGGCGATGTCCGCGGCCAGGCGATCCAGCTCCGGGGCCTCCGGGAACTCACCACGCAGCGTGCCCAGGTCCCGGCCCATCGCTTCGAGATCCTCCTGCCCCAGATCCAGCCGTACGATCGCCACCAGCGCCCGGCGCCGCTCCCCCGAACCGCGCTCGGATGTTCCGGCGACCCGGCGATAGGCCTCCACGGCGATCTCCCTGTCGCCCGCGGCCTCGGCCATGGTGGCGATCCGCTGATCGAGCGCCAGGCGCTCCCCAGCGTGCTGCGCCCCCACACGGAGCTGCGCGTAGGCCCACAGCGCAGCCTGGACCGCGCCTGACTCCTCGGCACGCCGCGCCAGATCCGCAAAGAAGCCGTAGCGCGCGCGGCCCTCCAGCTCGGTTGCCAGGGCCTCCGCCACCTGGATCGCCCGCGCATTCTGTGCCGTCTCGACGGCGATCTGCGCCGCCGCGCGGCGGCGCGCCAGCGTCGTCGGCTCGGCCACGAGCGCATCTACGAGCCGGCCGGCCAGCTCGCGATGCTCCTGGCGCAACCCTGCCAGCGACCGAAGGACAGACGAGACGTCCCGAGCCTCCTCGCCGAGCGCACGGCTCCATTCCGCGACGCCGCGCTCCGTCTCGTTCGCCCGGATGCGCAGCTCGCCGAGCTCCACGGCGAGGGCGGTGCTGTCACCCACGGCCGCGCGTCCCCGCTCCAGCACCTGCAGCGCAGTGCGGGCGCCGCCCCGCCGCCCGTAGACGCGGGCGATCTCGCGGTACGGCTCCTCCGACCTCGGGTCCGCGCGCATCCACACCTCCGCCGCTTCCGTCATCCCGCCCACACTGTCCACCTCCGTCATGATCCGAAGTTTGAGGAGATGGCCGACGGCGGAGCGCGGCTCCTCGGAAAGAAGCACATCCACAGCCGCCAGTATGCCCCGCAGGTCGCCTCGCGCGC
The DNA here is from genome assembly GCA_016209885.1 of Gemmatimonadota bacterium. Taxonomy (GTDB): domain Bacteria; phylum Gemmatimonadota; class Gemmatimonadetes; order Longimicrobiales; family Gaopeijiaceae; genus JACQVF01. The sequence goes on from JACQVF010000105.1 coordinate 41,692, forward strand.
GCAGCACCCGCTCCAGCGCCAGGATGCCGGCGGGCGAAGCCGGCCGTCGCTCCAGGAGCAGGCGCAGCACGCGCTCCGCTCCCGGGAGGTCGCCCGCCGCCTCCCGCGCGGACGCCGCCCGCAGCAGCTCCAGCTCCACGTCCGTCACGTCGCGGATGCCGGGCCTCTGCGCCGCGAGGGGCGATGTCGCCAGCGCCGTGGCGGCTAGGGCCGCGGCGAGAATCCGCGCCGGGCGCGCCGGGAACGCCGCGGGCCCGGCGCACCGGCGCCGGCGTGCAAGGCAGGACATCATCGCTCTGAGGGGGGCTGCCGGTTGAGGCGTTCGAAATATTCGAGCACCATTTGCCGATGGGCCGGCGTAAGGCGAAGGAGCTCCACGGGGTCAGGCACGGCGTAGCGAACGGTGCCCAGCGCGCTCTTCTCCACCGGCGGCGGCCGTCGTGGATCGTAGGGCCCCGGTCGCTGCGCCTCGCGCTCCTCCGACCACTCGTCCCTCTCGAGCGTGCGTCCGGCGTCGAGCAATCGGTGGAACAGCTGGCCCTGCCGTTCCACGGTCTCGCGGTCCAGATCTCCGCGTCGCAGCCGCTGCGCGAGCTCCTCCGCTTCCTGGGCCATACCCCCAAGGTTGCCCAGCACCTGCTCCGCCGTTTCGGGGCGCTCCGCCAGCTGGGCCAGCTCCTGGCCGATCGCCCGCTGCAACGCCGCAAGTTGCTCGAGCTGCTGGGCCAGTGCTTCTGCTCCGAGCTGGAGCGGCGCCAGCACACCGGACTGGCGGTAGAGCGCGCCCTGCTGACCTGCCAGCTCCGCGAGCTGTTCCAGCGCCTCCTCGACCCCCGTGCCCCCTTGGGACTGACCCACCTGGGATCCGTTCGCCAGAGCCCGCAGCGCCACCTCGTTCAGCGCAGCAAGCGCTGCCTCCGCTTCGGCGCGCGGAACACGGACCGGTCCGGCATCACCCGTCATGGCGGCGAGCGCGTCCTCCAGCGCATCCATCGCCCGGCCAAGAGATGCACCCAACGAGCGGTCGATCATGGCCGACGTGCGGGACGCGCGCGCGAGGTTCTCCGCCATCTGCTTCACTCCCTGGAGAACCGCGGCTTCGGTGCCGCGCACGTCCTCGAGCTGCGACCGCTCGCCCGACGACATGGACTGCATCATGGAGGCCTGAGTGCGCGCCAGCGCAAGTGCGTCGCTGGCGGCGCGGTCCAACGCGGTCTGCACCGCCTGCCGCCAGCCGGCCGTCAGATCCGAGCGCGCCTGCTCCAGCGTCCCTGCCGCCTGCCGCATGAGGCTTCCTGCCTCCCGCGCGCCTGCCTCCGCGCGCTGCGCGTCTCCGCCGCGGGCGCCCTCCGCAGACGCACTCATCGCCTCCCGCGCCTGCTCCGCGAGTTCGCCCGCACGTTCTGCCGCCGGGCGCTCCGACTGCTCCCCCGCCTGCGCCAGCCGCTCGCTCAGCTCGCGCAGTTCCTCCCGCAGCGCCTCCGCCCGATTCTCCAAGGCGCGCTGCTGCTCCGCCCGCCGGGCCAGGTCCCGCTCCCCGGCCATCTCTTCCGCCAGCGCCTCCTCCTGCCGCGCCAGCTCCGCCGCCTCTTGAGACGTGGCCCGGAACTGCTGCTCGAGCGCGGCACGGCGGAACAGCTCGAGCGCCTCCTCCACCCGGCTGCGCAACGCGTCCTGCTCTCGCGCCAGCGCCTCCAGCGCCGAGCGCACGCGCTCGGGATCGAGGTCCGCCAGCGCGTCCGCTACATCCTGTAGCTTCCGGCGCAGCTCGGGGGTCACCACCTCCTCCGCGAGCTTCTGGAGCTCGGAGAGACGGGCCCGGAGCTCCGGGTCCGTGAGCCCGGCCTCCTCCAGCGCCTGCGCGAGCTCGGCGGCCCCGGCACGGATCGAGTCAAGCTGGGCCAGCAGCTCCTTCTGTTCCTGGATGGCCCGGCGCACGTCCTCGGACTGCCGGTAGTCCAGCCCCGAAGGCCTCTCTTCGCTGCCCGATCGGGTCCCGGCACCCGGACGTGCCGCCGCGTTCGCCCTCGTGGCCGAACCGCGCGCCAGCGCGCTCGTCGCCCGCTGCGCCTGCTCGGCACGCCGGGCCGCGGCCGCCATCTCGTTCGCGAGGTCGTCCACCGCGCGGCGAGCCTCCCAGCTCAGCTCCGTCAGGTCCGGCAAGCGCAACGCGAATTCCGGCGTGCGCGCGCTCTTCCCTTCCGGCCCGCTCTCCGCGACCCGGGCGTAATACCGAACCGTGTCGCCCGGCAGCAGCCGCCGGCCGTTCACGTCCAGCACCGGACTCAGCGCCACGGCGGCCGCCCCGTCCGCCGCGTACTTCTCGACTACGGGCTCACCCCGGTCACCGAACGAGGACACCCGGTAGCTCACGAGCTCCACGCGCTCGAGGCCATAGTCGTCCCGCGCCCGGATCACCAGCGGCTGCCGGAGCGAGAGCGGCATGACGGTATCGCGGCCGGGAAAGAGTAGCGCGATCTCCGGCGCGGCGTCGCCGGCGATCCGGATCTGCAACGGGGGGATCGGCGCACCCGGCACCGCGCCGGCTGCGTCCGCGAGCCGCCACTCGTATCGCCCACTCGTCACCGGTGTCCATGCGCCGCGGAAGCGGGAACCCTCCGCTGCAAACGCAGCCGCGACGGTGCCGCGCGGACCCACCAGCGCGGCGGTGGACACCATGCGGCTCGCGCGTCCGTCAATGCGCAGGCGCGTGCCCGCCGGGATCTCCAGGAGCGGGATCTCGCCCGCGAACGACTCGGAGGGCCTTCCGCTGTACTGCGGATAAAGGACCTCGACCGTCAGCTCGGCCAAGAACAGCGGGTCCACGGGCCGAATCCGGAAGATCCGCGTAAACGCGCCGTCCGGCGCGTGCGCCCCGTATTCGATGGCCGCAGTGACGGAGTCGAACGTGAAGTGCGCGCGGTCACCCACCACGTGCAACGCCCGAACCCGTGCCACCTCGCCCGCCGCCTGCCAGCGGAGCGTGACGCGCTCCCGTCCGGGCGCACGCACCGTGATCTCCACCCTCGCGCCCCGAGGCACCTCCGCGTCACCGGGCTCGACCTCGAGGGCCGCATAGGCCGGTGCGGAGAAGGCTCGCAGCGGTGCGAGGAGTCCGCCCCACGCGGTCCGCGCCCGCTGCGGCGCCGTGATCGCCGCCACCGCGACCAGAACGGCGAGCGCCCCGAACGCGGCGGCACCCAGCCGCTCCCAGCGCAACAGCACCCGGCCCAGATCCCCGGCCAATACGCCGGTGGCCGTCACGCCGATGCGCGCGGATACCTCGCGCTCCGCCGCCCGCGCGAGCCCCGGTGAGATGCCGCGCGGCGTCGCGCGCGCCAGCTCGACCGCGCCCAAGAAGGCGCCGTCCGCGAGCCCCGCGGACCGCTCGACCGCCGCAGTCACGCGTGGCTCCGCCAACCGCGCTGTCCAGACGTGCCACAGGGTCGCGAGCCCCGTCGCCCCCAGCGCCACGACCACCACATCCAGCAACAGCGGCGCGGCTGTCCCGCTACCCCACCCGTCCCCACCCGCGATGAGCCAGCCGCCGAGCAGGAAGAGCGTGAGCGCGGCCCCAGCCCACAGGGTCAACGCGGACAGTGCGCGCACGGCCAGGTACCGCCGCACACGCCCCAAGACGACGTCGGGCCCCGGAAGTGCGGCCACGCTCACGGGGCCACCTGCGCAAGGGCATACACAAAGAGGTTGATCCCCATTCGAATCGCCTGCTCGCGAATGTGCGGCGGATCCCCGTGCACCTCCGGATCCTCCCAGCCATCGCCCAGATCCGACTCGTAGCTGTAAAAGAGGATCATGCGACCGGAATGGAAAACCGCGAACCCCTGAGGCGGCTTCCCGTCGTGTTCGTGGATCTTCGGGAGTCCGTCCGCGAACGGATAAAAGACTCTGTAGACGGCGTGATCCGCGGGCAACTCCACCAGCTCCTTGTCCGGAAAGAGGAGCCGCACCTCACGCCGGAGGCTCTCGTTCATCCCGTAGTTATCGTCCGCGTGCAGGAACCCGCCGCCCAGGAGGTACTCGCGCAGCGCCCGCCGCTCCTCCGGCGTGAAGCTCACGTTCCCGTGCCCCGTCATGTAGATGTAGGGATAATCCCGGAGCGCCGGGTCCAGCGGCGTCACCACGGCCTCAGCCCGCGCGACCGCTAGCCCGGTGCGCTCCGCGATCGCCGCGAGCAAGTTCGGTAGCGAAGAAGGATTCGCGTACCAGTCGCCGCCGCCGCCGTAGTGCAGCCGCCCGATCGTGAGGAGCGTATCCTCCGGCGGAACAGGCGGCGGCATCGAGCCGGCCGCCAGCGGCGCGGCTACCAGCACCAGGGAGATGAGCGCACACGGCATCGTGCTAGTGTCCCGTCCCCGAAATTCCTTGGCATTCGACCGCCGCTGCATTCCGCATCGCTCGGTTGCTCCCCCTCGAAATAGCGGTGCTATTCCTTCGTCGCCCTCACCCCACGCAACCTTCGTTGCGTGGGGACCCCGGTCGCGCCTTGCGCTGCGGGCGCATCGGCGCCCTCGGCGCACAAGGAACTTCTGGGACGGGACACTAGACCGGCCTATCCTCCGGGAGTGAATGAACGAGCTCGTACGCCCGGTTCCGAGGAATCCCCAGCCTGCGCGTGAGCTCGCGCGCGACCGCACTGGGCCGCTTCCCTTGCGCGAGCAGCACGCGGGCGAGGGCACACCCCGCATCCTGGTCGGCGGCATCCGGCTCGCGTTCTGCCGCCGTGCCCTCCACGACCACGGTCACCTCCCCGCGCGGCGCCACCTCCTCGTAGTAGCGGCGCGCCCCGTCCAAGGTTCCGCGAAAGAACTCTTCATGCACCTTCGTGAGCTCCCGGGCCACGGCCACGCACCGCTCGCCGCCGCACCGCTCGGCCAAATCTTCAAGCAGCGCCAGCAGCCGGTCCGGTGCCTCGAAGAGTACCGCAGTCTCTGAGGTCGTGGCGACTGCATCCAGCAGCCGGGCACGGGCTGCGCCGCCTCGCGGTAGGAACCCCAGAAAGCTGAACCGCCCGAACGGCAGGCCGGAGGCGACCAGGGCCGCGAGCACCGCCGATGCCCCGGGGATCGGCGCCACGCGGTGGCCCGCGCTCAATGCGGCGGCCACGATGCGCGCCCCCGGGTCCGAGACCAGCGGCGTTCCCGCATCCGACACGAGCGCCACGTCCAGCCCCTCTCCCAGCCAGCGGCTCACCAACTGGGCGCGCCTCGCTTCGTTGTGCGCGTGCGCCGAAGTGACCGGCGTCCCGATGCCATAATGGCGCAGCAGGAGCCGCGTGCGGCGCGTGTCCTCCGCCACGACGCGGCCCACGCCGCGAAGCACCTCCACGGCGCGATACGTGATGTCCCCGAGGTTGCCGATCGGCGTGCTCACCAGATAGAGCGTCGCCATGAGCGAAGCGCCGCGCCGCGCCAGGGACCCCGTTGCCCGGAGATCAGACGGAGAGCGGCCAGGGGAGCCGACTCAGGAACCCCTGCTGATTCAGGGCGAGACGTGCCGGCGCGGTGGCCGCATCCGCGACCTCTGCGGGTGAGAGGAGCCCATGGCGCTCCGCCCGGCGCAGCGCGCGCAGGAACCAATCCGCCACACCCGCGGTCAGCACGGGGGCCGTGGCGACCGGCTCGCCCACGATCCGGTCTCCCTCGAACCCCAGCCCACCCAGACACGCGTGCTGGGCGGCGGCCTCGGCGAGAGCCGTCACCACCGCCTCGCGTGCCCGCTCCACGCCGATCTCCGCTCCCAGCAGCGCCAACGTTTGCTCCAGGAGTCCCCCGTACAGCCGCACGAGCGCGGGACCCGCCTGGGCGGGAAGCTCGCTCACCGGGGCGTAGGCGCGCACTCCGCACCGCCGCCAACCTTCGGCGTTCAGCAGCGACTTGAGAAAGTCGCCCCTGGAGAGACCCGGCGGCAGCCCCGCCAGGTACGCTTCCGCAACCTCGCCCCCCCTGAGCACCAGGTAATGAAGAGCCGCGGGCGCCTCCAGCTCGAGCACACCGTCAAGCTGGAGCTGCCGCACCTGGAAGAAGAAATCGACGGGATCCGCGGTATTCAGCGCTGCGCCCGCGTCCAGCAACGCCCCCGTCGACGCGTACATCGCCCGGAGCTGGCTCTCCGGCATCCCGTAGTAGAAGATGTGGCCGTGGTCGTCGCCCCGCTCCACCACCCGCACCACCTCGCCGATGGGCACCAGGGCAGCCCGCTTGCCCACCTCGCGCCGCGCCGCGCTCACCCCCTCGCCGTCGCGCATGAAGATCCAGTAATGGATCTGCCCCAGGACCACGCCCACCAGACCGTCCACGCGCGCGCGGCGGTCCCACATGGCGTCGTTCAGGATGTTCGGGAGGTTCACGTAGCGGAGCTTCGTCTTCTCAAGGTAGACGCGCTCCCTCGCCAGATCGAGGCTCATGGAATCGTTCGCTCCCGCCCCGGCCCGCGGGGACCGGCCGGAGGCTGCGGAGAAGACGCGCAGGCCGCCACGAGTCGACCGTAAGACCGTAACGGCTACGCTGGATGCGACGAGGGCGCAAGCCCGCGCTGCCGACACAAAGCGCTGCCGAGCCCCGTATGCTCGGAAGCTCGCCATACCCGACCTGCGCCCGCGGCGCAGTAGCGCGAGCGCGCCGACCGCGCTCCGCCCCTGCAACCGTCCGGCCTCGAGAGGACTCGAGGGTCCGCCCCGGCGGTGACGGCTAGACCTCCTCCCCGAGATGCTCCAGGATCTTCCGCTCCAGATACCCCTTGGGGACGGCGCCGATCACCGTGTCCACGTGCTCGCCGTCCTTGAAGAACAGGATGCTGGGAATCGATCGGATGCTGAACCGGCTCGATACCTTGGGATTGTCATCTACGTCCAGCTTCGCCACCCGGACGCCGCGGTCGTGATATTCGCCCGCGAGCTGCTCCACGATGGGCGACACGATCCGACACGGACCGCACCACTCGGCCCAGAAATCCACGATGACGAGGCCCCTCGACCCTCGAACCTCCACATCGAAATCCTCATCCGTCACCGCCGTCACCTTCCCGTTCTCCATCATCTCCACGCTCCTTGTTCCAGCCGAACGTTCATGTTACGATCGCCGCCGAACCGTCGGCGCCGCCGCACTTCCCACGTGGCAACCCGCGTGCCACCACCCCAAAAGGATGAGACCCATGAGCGGACTGCCCGTGGATCACGTGGCCGTCGCGGTGCCGTCGCTCCGCGACGTCATCCCCTTATTCGAACGGCTGACAGGCCATTCGAGTTCCGAGATCGAGACGCTCGCGGACCAGGGGGTCAACGTGGCGTTCGTCGGGCCGCTCGAGCTCCTGGAGCCGAGCCACCCGGACGGACCCGTCGTCCGCTTCCTCCAACGCCGTGGTCCTGGCCTACACCACATCGCCTTCCGTGTGCCCGATGTGGCGGCAGCCCTCCGCAGCCTGGAGGACGCGGGCTTCCAGCCCATCGACCGGGAACCCCGTCGGGGCGCCCGCGGGCACCGGGTTGCCTTCCTCCACCCCCGCCACACCGCCGGCGTACTCCTGGAATTGGTCGAGGCGTAGGGACGCTTCGGACAGACCGGTTACCCTCACGGAACCCGCGGGTTCAGGATCCGCTCGACGTCGACCAGCTCGACGAGCCAGGCGCCTTTGCGGGTGCGCACCACGGTGAACGGGATCGAAGCCTCTCGCGCGCCCATGCGCACGCGCACCATAACCTCGACCGCCTCGCTCGTGCGGCCGGGCACGCCCAGTTCGCTCTCCACGCTGTAGTCATCATGGCGCAGGATGTTCGCCAGCAGGTCCATCCGCTTCTCCACCTCATCCCGCGGGTAGAGCTCCAGGATGGCGCCCTCGCGAGTGCCGAACAGGCGTGCCATGACCTCGAGGGCGCCCCTCATGCCCTCGGGACTTGCGCCCCGCCTGCTCCGCAACTGCGCGGCGGCGTTCGCCGCATGCAGGAATCGCTCGACCACGAGCGCCGGGGCAACCTCGCCGGCTCCGGCGCGCTCGCCTCCGGAGCTCGCCGTGCGGCTCACGCAGGCGGCGACTGCCGTGATGGAAAGCAGGATCGCTAATGTCCCGTCCCGGACATTCCTTGGCGTTCGCTTCGCCGCTGCATCGCGCATCGCTCTGCGTTGCTCCTCCTCGAAATAGCGCTGCTGCTCCTTCGTCGTCCTCACCCCACGCAACATTCGTTGCGTGGGGACCCGGGTGGCGCCTTGCGCTGCGGGCGCATCGGCGCCGTCGCTGCACAAGAAACTTCTGGGACGGGACACGAGGAGCGGCTTCATGATGCCCCGGGCTCGGGACTCGACAACCCGCCCGAACGCCCCATGCGGGAGCCGAGCCGGCGGGTGGGACCGGCATTCGACGTTAGACCCGCCCGGCCACCCGGTCAAGCCGTGTCCGCGGTCGCCACCTCCGTCGCCCCCCCGATCCGGAACGTGAGTGCAGCCGCGCCCGCCTTCCGGTCGATCACCACGGTCGAGGCCTCGGCGAAGCGGCCCTCCAAAAGCTCGAGCGCCAATGGGTCCTGAACCAGCCGCTGGATCGCCCGCTTGAGCGGCCGCGCCCCGAACGCAGGGTCGTGGCCTTCTTCCGCGATGAACGCCCTCGCCGCTTCCGTGATCTGCACCGCGATCCCGCGCTCCGCCGCCAGCACCCGCACCCGCTCGAGCTGCAGATCCACGATCCGCCTGAGCTCTCCTGCGCCCAGCGGCTTGAACACGATCACCTCATCGATGCGGTTCAGGAACTCGGGCCGAAAGTGGTTGTGCAACTCGCGGCGCACCGTCGCCTCCACCGCCTCCCACGGCAGCGCGCCGCTCCGCTCCAGGATGAACGGGCTGCCGATGTTCGACGTCATGATGATCACCGCGTTGCGGAAGTCCACCGTACGGCCCTGGGCGTCCGTGAGCCGCCCGTCGTCCAGGATCTGGAGAAGGATGTTAAACACCTCCGGGTGCGCCTTCTCGATTTCGTCGAAGAGCACCACGGCGTGCGGCCGGCGGCGAACCGCCTCCGTGAGCTGACCGCCCTCCTCGTAACCTACGTAGCCCGGCGGCGCCCCGATGAGCCGCGAGACCGCGTGCTTCTCCATGTACTCGGACATGTCGATCCGCACCATGGCCCGCTCATCGTTGAACAGAAACTGCGCCAGCGCGCGCGCCGCCTCCGTCTTCCCCACGCCCGTCGGCCCGAGGAAGATGAAGGAGCCGATGGGACGATTGGGGTCCTGCAGCCCCGCGCGACTCCGCCGTACCGCGTTCGCCACCGCCGCGATCGCCTCGTCCTGGCCGACGACTCGCCGCCCCAAGAGCTCCTCCAGGTGCGCCAGCCGCTGGCGCTCCGACTCCAGGAGCCGCGCCACCGGGATCCCTGTCCACGCCGAGACCACCTCGGCGATGTCGTCCTCGTCTACCTCCTCCTTCAGGAACTTGCCCTCCCTCTGGATCTCCGCAAGGCGCGCCTCCGCGGTCCCCAACTCCGCGTGAAGCTTCGGGATCTCGCCGTACTGGAGCTCCGCCGCGCGCCCAAGCTCGCCCGTGCGCGTGACGCGCTCGACCTCGACCTTCAACTGATCGATCCGCTCCTTGAGCTGCCGGATCCGGGTGATCACCTCCTTTTCCGCCTGCCACTTCACCTTCATGGCCGAACTCGTCTCCCGGAGCTGCGCCAGCTCCTCCTCGATCCGCTTGAGGCGCTCCCGCGCCGCCCGCTCCTCCTCCCGCGCCAGCGCCTGACGCTCGATCTCGAGCTGCGTGATCCGACGCTCGACCTCGTCGATCTCCTGCGGCAACGAGTCGATCTCGATCCGCAGCCGGCTCGCCGCCTCGTCCACCAGGTCGATGGCCTTGTCCGGAAGGAAGCGGCCACCGATGTAGCGATCCGACAGCTTCGCCGCCTCCAGGATCGCATCGTCCGTGATCCGCACCCCGTGATGGAGCTCGTAGCGCTCCTTCAGGCCCCGGAGGATCGCTACCGTGTCCTCGACCGACGGCTGCGCCACGTACACCGGCTGAAACCGCCGCTCGAGCGCCGCATCCTTCTCCACGTGCTTGCGATACTCGTCCAGCGTCGTGGCGCCAACGACCCGGAGCTCGCCCCGCGCCAGCGGCGGCTTCAGCATGTTCCCCGCATCCACCGCACCCTCCGCCGCGCCCGCGCCCACGACTGTGTGCAGTTCGTCGATGAAGACGACATAACGGCCCTCGCCCTCCACGATCTCCTTCAGCGCAGCCTTGAACCGCTCCTCGAACTCGCCCCGGTACTTGGCGCCCGCAAGCATCGCCGAGATGTCGAGCTGAAGGAGCGTCTTGTTCTTCAGCGACTCGGGGACGTCGCCGTTCACGATCCGCTGCGCCAGACCCTCGACAATCGCCGTCTTGCCGACGCCGGGCTCCCCGATGAGGACCGGGTTGTTCTTCGTGCGGCGCGAGAGCACCTGGATCACCCGCCGGATCTCTTCGTCCCGACCGATCACCGGGTCCAGCTTGCCGCGCCGCGCCAGATCCGTCAGATCACGGCTGTAGCGCCCCAATGCCTGGTACTGGTCCTCCGGCGTCTGATCCGTCACCCGATGCGTCCCCCGCACCGCCGTCAGCGACTGGAGCAGCGCATCCGGCGTCACGCCAAACTCCGCAAGGAGCTGCCCGGCATCGCCCTTCTCTTGCGCAAGGCCCAGCACAAGGTGCTCCGTCGAGACGTACGCGTCCTTGAACGCCCGGGCCTGCGCTTCCGCCACGTCCAGCGCCACATGGAGCGGCCGGGCGATCCGCGGCTCCGCACCGCCCGTCATCCTCGGCAGCCGTCCGAGCGCCTCCTCCACCCGCTCCCGCAGCCGCGGCACCGGCGCACCCAGCTTCTGCAGCACCGGCACCACGACCCCGCCCTCCTGGGAAATGAGCGACGAGAGAAGATGCACCCCCTCGATCTCCGGGTTGCCCCGCGAGCGCGCCTCTTCCGTCGCCCCCTGGATCGCCTCCGCCGCTTTGATGGTCAGTCGCTCAAAACTCAGCATCTCCGTCCTCTACATCCCCTGGGTCGCTGTTGCTCTGGCCCGCGCTTCCGGCGAACCGCTTCCCGCCCCACTTTTCGGTGCCCCGTCGCTACCTCGCCTTCCTATGCCAAAACGGCAGCACCCTCGCTGCCGGGGCGGTGGTGCGGGTGCCAACCCGGCGAGCGGGCGGGCACCGCAACTGATCGTGGCACTGATGCATCAAGAATCGCGCCATGCGTCGGGTGCCTGGACTGGCTGGCAGTGGGGTCGTGCGTTCTTGACAACGCGGGAGGCGGCTTGCAACGTACCGGCCGATCGCCAGCCACCCTTGAGCAGCGGAGTAACGATGCTCTCCGTCTCCGAGCCGACGGGGAAGAGGTTGCTTCGGGACGCATACGAGACACTCCCCGGCGGTCGGCATCCCGCGCACATCGGGCCGGGCACGGTCATCTTCGGAGGACTGTGCTACCTCCTTTGGGGAGCCGTCAACTGCAAGCTGGCGCCCGGCAGAGGTGTGACGCTGGCGCTCCGGTGCGGCCGGTGCGGGATGACGGGCCGGCGGGGCACGGCACTTGCACCGCCAGCGGGCAGTGCGCTCCTTGTCCTTGCGCTCGCGATGGTCGGGCACGGCTGCGCCCGGGTTAGCCGGACGGAGGCCGAGGCCGGGATCATTCCGGCCGACCGCTTCATCGCCGCGTACGTCGACCTCCGCCTGGCGGCGCTCAAGAGCCCCGGCGGCGAGGTCGAGGCGGCGGAGCGGAAGCGGGTTCTGGCCCGGCACGGCATCGAGTCCGACGACCTGCTTCGCTTCGTGGAACGCCACGGCCGGGACGCCGAGTTCATGTCGGCGGTGTGGGACACGATCGAGCAGCGGGTCGAGGGGCACCGTCTCCCAACGGACAGCGTCCAGGAGCCGCGGCACAGCCCGGTGGGGTGGCGGGGTGGCGGATCGCGCCACATAGATACTTCGAGGCCGCTACCACGAGCGTCCACGGAGCGTGTTATCATGGGGTAGATCACCGCTTTGCGCGCCTGCTCGGCTCCGCAGTCGTCGTCGGCGCGGCGGTCGCCGCCGCCTGCATCGGTGAGCGCGAGCGCCCACTCCCCTTCGGCCCGGAGCTCGCGGCACGCCTCACGGCGACCGTTCTCGCGCCCAGGACGGGCGAAGGTCCGCTCCTGGCCGGCCGCGACGTTACCGTGCGCGTCCACGGCTCGGAGCCTGGCGGCCAGCTCCGGGGCGTCGGCGTCGTGGTCCGCCGCTCGTTCGCCAACGAGATCCTTGCCGAGGGCAACAGTTTCTTCACACGGACCGCAGACACGACCCTCATATTCCGGGTGCGCATCCCGGAGGTAGAGCAGAACACGCAGGTGGACATCGTGGGGATCGCGTTCGGGCCCGCGAACCTCCGGCGCGAGTCCGCACCTTCGATCTTCATGGTTCTCAGATGCACGCCCGGTGCCGTCTGGTGCGGGTGAACGGACTGCAGCGCACAAGCGCACGATGGAGGCCGCCGCGCACGGGGTCGCCCGAACCTCTGGGGCCCCGGAGGTGAACCCTGCAGCTCATCGATAGGCTCGTATCCCAGGGGCGCTGGCTCTTCCGCTGCAGGAGCTACGGGCCGCTCGCCCTCATTCCGTTCCTCATCGTGGCGCTGGACGAAGCCGCGGGACTTCGAAGCGCGGTGGGGCCGCAGGCGCACGGGGTTTGGCAGGCCGGCTGCATCGCGCTCTCGTTCGTCGGGGTCATCATCCGCTGCGTGACGGTGGGCTACGTGGCGCCGGGCACATCGGGACGTAGCACACAGGAGATGCAGGCGAGCGCGCTGAACGAGACTGGGATGTACTCCATCGTGCGCCACCCGCTTTACCTGGGGAACTTCCTGGCGATGTTGGGGCTCACGCTGGCCCTGTGCGTGTGGTGGCTCGTCCTCCTCTATGGACTCGCCTTCCTTCTCTACTACGAGCGGATCATGCTCGCCGAGGAAGTGTTTCTGCGCGACCGGTTCGGCGAGCGCTACCAGACGTGGGCCGCGCACACGCCCGCGTTCATCCCGCGCCTGGGTCTGGGAGGCTGGCGGGCTCCGGAAGGGCGGTTCTCTTTGAAACGCGTGCTGCGACGAGAAAACTCGGGTCTCTTCGCCCTCCTCGTCGCATTCGCGTTCGTGGAGGCCGCGATGCGCCTGGCCGCCGGGAGACGGCCCGTCCTCCCGGGCGTCTGGTGGACTGCGCTGGTTCTGGGAGTAGCCGCGTACACCACGCTGCTCATCCTGAAGCGCAGGACGTGGCTCCTTTAGCGAGTAGAAGATGCCCGAGTTCATCCGCACGTTTTCCCGGTCCCCGTGGGAAGATCAGGTGGGCTACTGCCGCGCGGTGCGCGCCGGGAGCCACATCTACGTGACCGGCACCGCGCCGGTGGCGCCGGACGGATCCACCTGGGCTGCGGGTGACGCCTACGCCCAGGCCCGCCGTTGCTTCGAGATCATCGAGCGGGCCCTGGCCGATCTCGGCGCCGGGTTGGCCTGCGTCGTGCGCACCCGCATGTTCGTCACGGACATCAGCCGCTGGGAAGACTTCGGTCGTGCCCATCGCGAGTTCTTCGGCGCCCACCCGCCCGCCACCACGATGGTGGAGGTATCGCGCCTCATTCGTCCCGACATGCTCATCGAGGTCGAGGCGGATGCGGTGTGTCCGTGACGCGTGCCTCTATCCCGGGAAGCCGGGTAACTTCGGCCTAGCGCGCCGCGTCCCGCGCTGGAAACGTAGCCTGCCCCGCGATCCCGCCGCCCGCGACGGCCTCTCCGCCGGCCACCAGCGCGCGCCGGAACAGCACGGGGCCGATCGTCTCGTTGACGGCAATGAGGGCGAGGAGCAGAGTGCGCAGGTTGCGGCCCGGCTCACCGTACGCCTCCGCCACGATGGTCGCGAGGCCGATGGCGACGCCCGCCTGGGAGACCAGCCCCATCCATACGTACCGCCGCTCCACGTCGCCCACGTCGGCCCACCACGCCCCGACGCGCATCCCTGCCCAGATCGCTCCTGCGCGCACGAGCCCGATGGGAAGCACGAGCGGGAGCAAGGGAGCGACGCTGCCCAGCTCGATCCCGGCTCCTGACAGCGCGAAGAAGACCACAAAGACGGGCACTGCGGAACGCCCCATGGCCTGCCGAAACGTCTCGCCGCGCGACGAGACGTTCTCCGTGACAAAGCCCGCGGTGAGGAACATGAGCAGCAGCTCGACGCGCGCGATTCTGGCGATCTCGATGCCGAAAAAGGCGATCAGCACCGCGAACAGCACGAGCTCCCGGCCGACAAAGCGGAGGTAGAGCGCAACCCCGCTGCCCAGGAGCGTCCCCACGACGAGCGCGCCCCCGATCTCCCACACGGCCATGCCCACGGTCAGGCCGGGAGCGACGCCCGCGGGCGGCGCGAGCGCACGCGCCACAGCCAGCGCCGTGCTGAACAGGAGGAATACTGCCACGTCGGCGATCAGCACGATACCGAGCGTGGTCCGCGCTACGGGCCCACGGGCTCCGGTCTCGGTGAGCAGGGCCATGGTCACGGCCGGCGAATGAACGATGGCGATGGCGGCGAAAAGCATCGCGAACGCCAGCACCTCGGCCTCTGAAGCACCCCGCAGGAACGGGACGAAGTCGCCGAACCCATAGAGGAGCGCGAAGAGGGCAAGAAACGCCGCCACCAGCTCGGACGTCATCATCTTCAAGAGGGTCACGCCGTGATCCCGGACCTCCTCCCAGCGCAGCTCCGCTCCCGCCAGGAACGCGATGAGCGCGATGGCGAGATGGCTCACCGGCGCGAGCTGCCGGACGCCCATCTCCGTGACCGTACCGAGCCCCGAGGGCCCAAACAGGACGCCGGCTGCGACGTAGCCCACGATCTTCGGCAGCCGCGCCGCCGTCGCCATCTCCGCGACCGTGTACGCCGCCAGGATCAGGAACCCGAAGGCGAGGAGCGCCTGGGAACCCTGGCGCTCGGTCCCCAGCGGCAGGACGAGCTGCATCCCGCCGAAAAGCAGGGCGAGGATCAGCGCGCGGCGCACCTAGCGGCGCCTCTCCCCCGGGGTGTCTCTTCCGGGCTGCGCCCCCACGCGGCGGCCGACCCGCCGGAACGGCCGCACCACCGACTCCACCAGCCGCGCGGATAGCAGGTCCGTGAGCAGCACGGATGCGACGGCGGCCGTGAACACAATGTTCGCGAACGGCCCCTCGCCCCAGATCCGGTAGCTCAACGCGATGGCCAGCGCGAGCGCACCCTGGCCGAGAAGCCCTCGTCCCCAGCCGCGGCCCAGCCGCGGGAGAATGCCGCCGAACCAGGCCGCGAGCCACGAGGCGGCGAGCTTCGCCGCTACCCGCGCTCCCAGGAAGAGCACCACAGGCAGCAGCCAGCCGGGCTCGCCCGGTTGCCAGGCTGCGCCCGCGAAGATCAGAAGGACGAAGTACAACGGCCGCTCCACCCTCGTGAGCGCCCTCCGGATCTCATCCCGCGTGCGTGAAGTGTTGACGAGGATGACCCCGATGAGCATTGCAGTCAGCAGCGGCGACAGGTCCAGGTGTGCCGCAGCGCCGCTCGCCAGGATCGTCGCGCCCGCGAGCGCGATGAACAGCCGGTCCGGCTTCGTCTCGTCGCCCAGGAAGAGATGGAAGAGCGCGCCACCCACGATACCGATCCCCACTGCGATCACGGCCCATTCCGTGGCGGTGGGCGGCCGCAACGCCCCCCCTGGCGCTGGGTGCTCCACGCTGAAGAGCAGGCCGACCGCCACGATCGCCACGAACGCGTCCACGGCTGTCGCCACCTCGAGCTGCCGCAGCACCGGCGCGGCGCGGCCCGCGCCGGGCGCCACCAGAGCGATCCCCGACGGCGAGGACACGACGGCGACGGCGCCCAGGGCCACGGCCGCGAATACAGCATCGTTGATCCCAACGGACAAGAGCCACACCAGAATGGCGCCCATGCCGGTCGCCACGAGCACCAGGGAGGCGAGCGCCTCGAGAAACGCCACGCGGTAGAAAGCCCCGGGGAGGCGCATGAGCCCGGGCAGGTAGAACTGCGCTCCGATCACGACGCCGATCCAGCCGAGCGCCAGCGTCATCAGGGGGGCGAACGCTTCCACGACGCCTGGCCGGATGAGCCCGGAGACTTGAGGGCCCAGGAGTATACCCAGGAGCAGGTACTCGGCCCCGGGTACGATGAGGAACCGGCGGGCGAGCCACTCGAACGCCACGTGAGCCGCGAGATAGGCCCCGGCGACGACCAGGACGAGAACCAGCGCTGCGCTCACCGACAGCACCCTCCTGGATCGGCGCGCCGGCCCCTGCGTGACGGCGGCAGAGCCGCCACGGCCAGCGCTCTCGGGGAGCGTCCGCGAGCCAACTTCACACGGAAGGCCTGGGAAAGGCTTCGAAGCAGCCCCAGCCTGCGCCCTCCGCTCTCGAGGCCCCGCAGGGGGTGCTCCGCCAAGGCTCCGAGAACGGTCTCGCGAATAGCATCCTCGCCGCGAACCCAGCCCGATGTTCCGCGACGACAGCGCTGTCCGCCAACGTCCTTCCGCAGGAGCCGGAAGGAGGATCCCCTGCGGGGCCTATCCCCCCTTCCCCCTTACTCCCACTCGATCGTCGCTGGCGGCTTCGAGCTCACGTCGTAGCAGACCCGGTTCACACCGGCCACCTCGTTGATGATCCGCGTCGAGACGCGGGCCAGCACGTCGTAGGGGAGGGGGTACCAATCGGCGGTCATGCCGTCCCTGGAGGTCACCGCCCGCAGCGCGATCACGTGCTCGTACGTGCGCGCATCGCCCATGACGCCCACGGAGCGTACGGGGAGCAGCACGGCGAACGCCTGCCAGATGTCGTCATAGAGCGCGGCGGCGCGGATCTCCTCGAGGAAGATGGCGTCGGCCTCCCGAAGGATCGCCAGCCGCTCCGGCGTCACCTCGCCCAGGATCCGCACCGCAAGGCCCGGCCCTGGGAATGGATGGCGCGCCACGAAGTCCTCCGGCAGCCCGAGCTCGCGCCCCACCTGCCGCACCTCGTCCTTGAACAGCTCCTTAAGCGGCTCGATGAGCTCGAAGCGCATATCCACGGGGAGCCCGCCCACGTTGTGATGCGTCTTGATGGTGGCGGACGGCCCGCGCACGGACAGCGACTCGATGACATCCGGGTAGAGTGTTCCCTGGACCAGGAAACCCGCGCCACGCGCGTGCTCCTCGGACGCCCGCTCGAACACCCGGATGAAGCGCTCGCCGATGATCCGCCGCTTCTGCTCCGGATCCTCCACGCCCCGCAGCGCGCCGAGAAACTCGTCGCAGGCGTCCGCTACGACGAGCCGGATTCCCAGGTGCTTGCGGAACGTGCGCTCGACGCTTTCCCGCTCGCCCCGCCGGAGCAGTCCCGTATCCACGAAGATGCAGGTCAGCCGCTCACCGATGGCCCGGTGCACGAGCGTAGCCGCGACGGCGGAATCCACGCCGCCGGACAACCCGCAGATCGCTGTACCGCCGCCAACCTGCTCGGCCACCGCGCGGACCGTCTCCTCGATGAACGTGCCCGCCGTCCAGGTGGGCTGACAGCCGCAGATCCGGAAGAGGAAGTTCGAGAGGATCTCATCGCCCCGGGGCGTGTGCGCCACCTCCGGATGAAACTGCACGCCGAAAATCGGACGCTCCTCGCCGCAGAACGCCGCCACAGGGAGCGTTTGCGTCGAGGCGAGAGTACGAAAACCCGGCGGCGGCTCGTCCACGTGGTCGCCATGGCTGCACCAGACCGGCACGGGTTCCCCGGGGTCAAACCCCTCGAAGAGCGCATTTGGCTCCCGGATCGTCAGTTCTGCGCGCCCGTACTCCCGTCGACCGCCCCGCACCTCGCCGCCCTCCAAACGGGCGATGAGCTGCATCCCGTAGCAGATCCCCAGGATCGGGATCCCCAGGCGGAACAGCTCCCGGTCCGCCGTTGGCACGTCGCGGTCGTAGACGGAGGCCGGGCCGCCCGAGAGGATGATCCCCTTCGGCTCCCAGTCGCGCACCCAGTCCAGGGAGCGTGTAGGGGGGTGGATCTCGCAGTATACCCGCTCCTCGCGCACGCGCCGCGCGATGAGCTGAGTGTACTGCGACCCGTAGTCGAGAATCAGGACCCTGTCATGCACCCCGACTCACTCCTCCGCTGGGGATCTGCTGGAGCCCACGACGACCGCCAGCCCGCACGCCGCCCACCCAAAGGCCCTGCAGGAGGCCTCCTCTCGACCCCGAGAGCGTCCCGCAAACCGCCCCCTTGGCGCGAGCCGACCGGATGTCCCGCGCCACCGCTTCCGGCCGCGAACGTCGTTCCGCCGGAGCCGGCAGGCGCAGCCCCCTGCGCAGGGCCTACACCCACAGATCCACCTCGCCGCGCACGAGGTCGTCCAGCGTCTCGCGGCGCCGCACGACGCAGGCCCGCGCGTCCTCCACCAGCACCTCCGCCGGCCGCAGCCGTCCGTTGTAGTTCATCGTCATGGTAAAGCCGTACGCGCCCGCCTGGCGCACGGCGAGCAACTCGCCGGGCTGCGGGACCGGCAGCGGGCGATCGAGGGCCAGGAAGTCGCCCGTCTCGCAGACGGGTCCCACCACATCCACGGTCTCAACGGAACGATCGCGCTGTTCCATCACCAGCTCGATCTCGTGATAGCCCCCGTAGTGGCTCGGCCTGAGCAGCTCGCTCATCCCGGCGTCGGTGACCACGAATGTCTTGCGGTCCGTGCGCTTCACGTAGAGGACGCGGGTAATGAGCATGCCCGCCTCGCCGACGAGGTAACGCCCCGGCTCAACGACCAGCTTGAGCCCCGTCCCTGCCACCCGCGGCGCCACCGCCTGCGCCAGCGACACCAGGTCCATGGCCTCGCCGCCGCCGTAGCGGATCGCGAAGCCGCCGCCCATATCCACGTATTCGAGCTCGATCCCTGACCCGCGGAGCTCGCCGACCAGCTCCAGCACCCGGCTCACCGCGCGCGCATACGGCTCCGGGTCCGCGATCTGCGACCCGATGTGCACGTCGATCCCGGCGGCGCGGAGCCCGACCACGCCTCGCGCCCACCGGTAGAGCTCCAGCGTCTCCCCCACGGGGATCCCGAACTTCGTCTCCAGATGGCCCGTGCGGGTGTAGGCGTGAGGCGTGGGAGAGACGATATCCGGATTCACGCGCAGGGCGAAGCACGCCTCGACGCCGAGTGCTGCCGCGACCCGCGAGAGCGCGTCGAGTTCACCCGCGCTCTCCACGTTGAAGCTGTAGATGCCGGCCTCGAGGGCGGCCCGCATCTCGGCCTCTGTCTTCCCGACTCCGGCGAACACGATCTTCCGGGGCTCGATCCCGGCGAGCAACGCCCGGTGGAGCTCGCCGCGGCTCACGATATCGGCACCGGAGCCCAAAGCAGCGAGACGCCGCAGAACCGCCAGGTTCGCGTTCGCTTTCACCGAGTACGCGACGAGACGGTCCACGCTCGCGAACGCGCGCTCGAAGGCGAGGTAGCGCTCGTCGATGGCAGGGCCGTTGTAGACATAGAGGGGCGTGCCGAAACGATCGGCCAGCTCCCGAAGCGTCAGCCCGCCGCAGCACAGTTCCCCGGCCACTCGGGGGAAGGGCTCCGTCACCCGCGTCCTCCGGCCCACGCGGCCGACCGCCGTCGCCGGGCGCAACCCGCCGCCCCGCACGCCACCGGGCTCAGTACGCCTTCGCCCACACGACCTCGGTCGCAGCGGGCTCACCGCAGACCACGCACGCCTGCGGCGCGTCCTTCGAGCGGAACTCGATATCCGGGATTACGCGGATGGTAGCCTTCGTCTCTTCCTTCGCCTTGAGCTCGCACTCCGTGGAGCCGCACCATCCCGTGTAGACGAAGCCGCCGGGACCGTCGACGATTTCGTGGAAGCGGGCGAGGTCGCGAACGCCGCGGTGAGAGTTCTCCTCCCGGCGCCGCAACGCCGCAGCGAGGAGCGCGCGCTGGAGCGCCGCCAGGCGGTCCGGAATCTGCTGGACGGCAACCACCTCCTTCAAGGATTCCTTCCGGGGCGCGCCGCCCATCGTGACGCGAGGCACCAGGACCACCTGCTGCTTCGCCAGGTCCTTAGGGCCGATCTCGACGCGCAGCGGCACGCCCTTCGCCTCCCACTCGTAGAACTTCGCCCCCGGGGAAAGGTGCTCGCGGTCGTCCACCTTCACCCGCGCCTTCCGCCGCAGCGCGCGCGCCACCTCGTGCGTCTTGTCCAACACCGCCGCCTTCTGCCCCTCGTCGCGCCAGATGGGGACGATGACCACCTGCACGGGCGCGAGCAGCGGCGGCACCACGATCCCGGCGTCGTCGCCGTGCGCCATCACCATGGCGCCCACGAGCCGCGTGGACACGCCCCACGACGTATTCCATGCGTACTCCTCGCGGCCCTCCTGGCTCTGGAACTTCAGGTCGAACTGACGGGAGAAGTTCTGTCCGAGGTTGTGGGACGTCCCCGCCTGGAGCGCGCGGTTGTCCTGGACGAGCGCCTCGCAGGCATACGTTCGCACCGCCCCCGCGAACCGCTCCGACTCGGTCTTGAGCCCGGTCAATGGCGGGATCGCAAGCCACTCCTCCATGAACCTCCGATACACGCCGAGCATCCGGCGCGTCTCCTCCTGCGCCTCCTCCTCCGTGGCGTGCGCCGTGTGCCCTTCCTGCCACAGGAACTCGGCCGTGCGCAGGAAGAGGCGGGTGCGTAGCTCCCAGCGGACCACGTTCGCCCATTGGTTGATGAGGAGCGGCAGATCGCGGTAGCTCTGCACCCACCGGGCGAACATGGCGTAGATGACCGTCTCCGACGTTGGCCGCACGACCAGCGGCTCCTCGAGCTTCTTTCCGCCCGCGTGCGTCACCACGGCCAGCTCCGGCGCGAAGCCCTCGATGTGCTCCTTCTCCCGCTCGATGAAACTCATGGGAATGAACAGCGGGAAATACGCGTTCTGGTGCCCCGTGTCCTTGAACATGCGGTCAAGGGCCTGCTGCATGTGCTCCCAGATCGCGTAGCCCCACGGACGGATGACCATGCTCCCGCGAACCGGCGAGTAGTCCGCCAGCTCCGCACGCAACACCACCTCGTTGTACCACGCGCTGAAATCCTGAGCGCGCGGCGTCAACGCTTTCTCTGCGCTCGCTCGAGCGGTCCCTTCACTCATTCGTGTTCTTGCCTGTCCGTTGCCGAATCACCGGCGCCGCGTCGTCCCTCCCTCCATTCCGCGTGCACAACCGCCACGGTCGGGCCCAGGAAGAAGAGCACCGAGAGCGTGACCCACGCGGCGCCGAAGGAGACCTGCACGACGCGGGTGAGCAGGAAGGCCGCGAGCCAACCTCCGCCCGCCGCCAGCGCCGCGGCCGCCAGCACCAGCCCGACGGAGATGAGCCCCAGCCGGCGGATCGCCCTCCGGGCCACGCGCGACGCCGCCTCCGCCTCCGCCTCCCTGTCTACCACACGGGCTGCACCCCGAAGTAGGTATACACCCGATGGATCCCCGTCCTGGAAAGCGCGCTCGCGTCCGCCCAGCCGTCGGGCGGCAACCACTCGCCCCAGCCCACCGGGACCAGCTCCGCCTCGCGGGAGGACCGGGACACCGGCTTGTAGGCGATGGCGCGCGCCACCACCACCGTCGTGTCCGCCTGGCCGCGCTGCGTTAGCACGTTCACGAGCATCTGCCGCACCTGCTCCTCACCGGCATCCTCCGGCACCAGGATATGCAGCGTGAGCCGACCCGGCGCGAAGGTTGCCGGCTCCTCGTTGAAGATCTGGTACGAGATCGGCCGCGCCTCGCCTACCGCGCCGGCACCCGCCGCCGCGCCCTCACGGATCGTCCCGAGCTCGGCGCGATCGCGCCGGTCCGGCTCGCAGCCCGCGACGACGGCCAGAGCGAGCAGCACGCCGACCTCGGACCGCGCCGCCCCGGGCCGCAGGGTCCAGCGCCGCGCGATGCGGTGCCCCGCGACGCAGCCCCTGGCGCGCACCCTCCGCCCCTCCGGCGCCGCTCGCCTCCCCCCTCGCCTCGCCCCTCGCCTCACGACTGCAGTTCCTCCAGCGCAACGGTCCGCTCCTCCCCCGTCCTCATGTCGCGCAGCCGCGCCATGCCGGCCGAGACCTCGTCCGGCCCCAGGATGATGACCGCCCGTGCGCCGTCCGCGTTCGCGCTCGAGAACTGCTTCCTCACCGGCTGCTCCGTGAAGGCGTAGGTCACGGTGTGCCCGCGCTCGCGCAGGCGGTGCGCGAGGCGCAGGGCCAGCGGCCGCTGAACGCCGTCAATGACGACCATGTAGTAGTCCACACTTCGCTCATAGCGTGGTTCCAGCCCCCGCGCCTTGATCAGCTCGCCGAGCACCACGTCGCCCATCCCGAATCCCACGGCCGGGAGCGGTTCGCCGCCCACCAGTTCCAGGAGCCGGTCGTACCGGCCGCCGCCGCAGATCGCCCGGAGCTCGCCCTGGCAGTCGAACAGCTCGAAGACGATCCCCGTGTAGTAGGCGAGCCCGCGAACGATGGAGAGATCGAACTGGACGTAATCCCCGAGCCCCATGGCGCCGAGATCCTCGAGGCAGCGGCGCACCTCGCCCAACTCCCGGGCCACCGCCTCGTTTCCGCCGAAATGGGAGTCAATGGACGCGGGGTCCGCTCCCTCGAAAAGGCTGAGGACGCGATCCGCAACGCCTACGCCGAGCCCCACCTCGCTCGCCAACCGCTCCCCGATCCGCGCCTGCGCCTCACGTCCGAGCTTGTCGATGACGCCGAACACCGCCATCACGCGATCGTCACTCACGCCGCACTCCGCCAGGAGCGCGGCCAGCAGCCCGCGGTGGGACAGGCGCGCTTGGAAATCGGCGGCGGTGAGCCCGAATCCGCGAAGCCCATCGATGGCCACGGCCACGACTTCCGCATCCGCGCCCACGCCCGCGTCGCCCACGATGTCCACATTCCACTGGAAGTGCTCGCGCAGCCGGCCACGCTGCTGCCGCTCGTAGCGGAAGAGCTGCGGAACCGAAAACCAGCGGATCGGCTTCGGCAGAGCGCGGGCGCGGGCGCCCAGGATGCGTGCTAGCGACGGTGTCATCTCGGGCCGGAGGGCCACCCAGCGTCCGCCCTTGTCCTCGAAGGCGTACAGCTGCTCGACGATCTCCTCGCCGCTCTTCTCGGCATACAGCTCCAGCGCCTCTAGCGGCGGGCCGTCATACTCCTCAAACCCGTAGCGCCGGGATACCCGGCGCCACGCATCGAGGACATGGGATCGGAGCCCGAGCTCGTCGGGCGGAAAATCCCTGAATCCGGGAAGTCTCGCGAATTGAGGCACGGCGCCGAATCTAGACGGCGCCCGCGGATGCGGGCAAGGCTTCGTGGCTCGTAGGACTCGCAAGGGGGACCAGGTCCAGGAGGGCGAGCGCGTCTCCGACGGTGTGGCACGAGCCCGTGACGACGACGGTCCCGGCGCCGGCCCACTCCCCGGCCCGCTCCAGGGCCGCCTCCAGGTCCATCTCGATCTCGGCCAGCGGCGGAAGCGGCACGGCCGCCGCCACTGCGTGGGGATCCCATCGCCGCTCCTGCGGCGCGGACGACGGCTGGGTAAGCAGCGCGGCATCCGTGATCCGGAACAGGGGCGGCAGCATTGCCCGCCAATCCTTGTCGCCCAGGATCCCGACCACCCCGACGAGAGGGCGAGGAAAATCCAGGCGCCGGAGAGCATCGGCGAGTGCATGCATTCCCGCAGTGTTGTGAGCCACGTCGAAAACCCAGGTGGTGGCGTCCAGCCGCTCGACCTGGAGGCGCCCCGGCCAACGTACGCCGGCGACACCCCGGACCACCTCGTCCGCGGCCGGCCTCAGCCCGGACGGCAATCTCTCGAGCGACAGGGCGGCCACGGCGGCATTCACCGCCTGATGCGGGCCCAGAAGCGGGGTGGACACGCGCAACTCGCCCCAGGCATCCGTGGAAAGCGTGAACGCCGTCCGCTCCCGAGACGCGACGGTATCCCGAATCTCTTGGGGATGGAGGCCGCAGAGCGGCGCCCCCCGCTCGCGGGCGATCTCCTCCAGGATGCTCCGGATCGCGTCATCCGGCTCGGCGGTCACGGCCGGCACAGCGGGCTTGATGATCCCCGCCTTCTCGCGGGCGATGTCCGCGAGCGTCGGGCCCAAGTACTCGGCATGATCCAGAGCGACGTTGGTGATGGCGGAGACCAGCGGCGTGATCACGTTGGTCGCGTCCAGTCTGCCGCCGAGCCCCACCTCGATCACCGCGATGTCCACCCGCTCGCGCGCAAAGGCCGTGAAGGCGAGGGCCGTGGTGGCCTCGAAGAAGGACGGCCGCCACGCCTCGACGGCGCTGCGCAGCTCCGCGGCGGCCGCGGCGAGCACGGTCTCGTCCACAGGCCTGCCGTCGACCTGGAAGCGCTCGCGGAAGCTGCACAGATGAGGTGAGGTGTAGAGGCCGACCCGGCGGCCCGCCGCAGCTAGCACGCTGGCGCATGTGGCCGCCACCGATCCCTTCCCGTTCGTGCCGCCCACGTGGATACTGGGGATCCCGAGGTGCGGATCGCCCGCGGCGGCGAGCAGTCCCCGCGTGACGTCCAGCCCCCAGTGGACCCCACGCTCGAGCGGCGGGAAAAGGCGAGTGACCAGGTCATCCCGTAACGGCATGGCCGTCACTGCCCCTCGCTTCCAGTGGCGACGGCGAGCCGGACGACCCGGGCGGGCCGCTCACGCTTCACCCGATCCAGCTCCTCTGCAGGGCCAGTGCCCCGCCGGCAAAGCCACCCCAACAGTCTCACGAAGTCGGCTCGCAGCCGTCCTGCATGTGGCGGAGCACGAGCGCCAGCGTTCCCTTTAGATCCCGGCGGTCCACGACCTGGTCCAGCATCCCGTGTTCCAGCAGGAACTCCGCCCGCTGGAATCCCTGGGGCAGCTCCTGCCGGATCGTCTCCTCGATGACGCGCGGCCCGGCGAAGCCGATGAGCGACCCCGGCTCCGCAAGGTTGATATCGCCGAGCATACCGAACGAGGCGGTCACACCGCCTGTCGTGGGGTCCGTCAGCACGGAGATATACGGGATCCCCGCCTCGTGTAGCCTCGCGAGTACCGCTGCGGTCTTCGCCATCTGCATGAGCGAGAAGATCCCCTCCATCATCCGGGCGCCTCCGGAGGCGCAGACCACGATGAGCGGCCGGCTCGTCTCGAGCGCCCGGCGTCCGAGGCGCGCCAACTTCTCTCCCACCACCGAGCCCATGGAACCGCCGATGAAGCGGAAGTCCATGACTCCGAGGCACACGGGAACGCCGTCCAAGAGCCCCTCACCCGTGATGATCGCCTCGCCGTGGGCGCTCTGCTCCTCCGCCGCCGCCAGCCGGTCCGGGTACCGCTTGAGGTCGACGAAGCCCAACGGATCGGCGCTTCGCAGCTCCGCGTCGCGCTCCATGAACGTGCCCTCGTCCAGGAGCAATGCTACGTACTCGTCCGCCGCGAGCCGCAGATGGCAGCCGCACGAAGGACAGACGTTCCAGTTGGAGGCAATCCGCTCGCGGTACAGGATCTCCGCGCACCCGGGGCACTTCTCGAAGACGTCGGGTGGCAGCTCTCGCCGCTCCGTGGCTCGCAGCGGCTTCTTCTCCTTGCGGAACCAGGCCATCGCGTCCCCTTCAGCGACCTGCTAGTGCTCCCGGCCGGAAATACGGTCACGTATCGAGACCGTCGATGCGTGCGCCTCGCAA
>JACQVF010000108.1 GCA_016209885.1 Gemmatimonadota bacterium
CCAGCTTGTAGCGCGTGGCGGCCACGTACGCGCTCGCCGCGTCGTGCGGCGAGGCCTCGACGATGCTCACGAGCGCGAACTCGCCCAGCTCCGGCGGCGTCACATTCTCCCAATGCTTGCCGCCGTCGCGGGACACGTGGATGAGCCCGTCATCCGAGCCCGCCCACAACACATCCGCCCGCACGGGCGACTCCGCGAAGGCGAAGATGGTGGCGTACCACTCGATCCCCGTGTTCTCGCGCCGGAGCGGTCCCCAGTAGGGGCCTGTGTCCTCGGACTCGCCCCACGACGGCGTGGGCTCGAGCGTCTTCGGGTCCGCCCGGGTCAGATCCGGACTGATGATCTCCCAACTGTCCCCCTCGTCCCCGGAGCGGTGTACGTACTGCGAGGTCGCGTACAGAACGTTTGGGCGATGGGGCGAGACCACCACGGGAAAGACCCACTGGAACCGGTACTTCAGGTCGCGGGCGCCCCAACCCCAGTAGATCTCGTTCCACGGCGAGATGTACTTCACCTGGTGGGTCCGGTGGTCGTAGCGCGTGAGCCAGTAGTGGTCTCCGGAGTAAACGATGTTCGGGTCGTCGGGCCTCACCACCGTGTACCCGTCCTCGTGGCCCCCCACGGTGTACCACTCGGACGCCCCGATGCCGCCGTAGTCCGAGCGGCTGGGCACGGAGATCGTGGTGTTGTCCTGCTGGTTCGCGTAGACGCGGTAGGGAAACCCGTTGTCCGCGGCCACGTGATAGAGCTGCGCCGTCGGCTGGTTCAGGAGCGTGGACCAGGACTTCCCTCCGTCGAAGCTCACCGTCGCGCCGCCGTCGTTCGCTTCCGCGATGCGAAGGGGATCGCGGGGATCGATCCAGAGATCGTGGTTGTCGCCATGTGGCGTGGCGACGGTCTGGTAGCTCGCCCCCCCGTCGCTCGACTTCCAGAGCTGCGTGGCCAGCACGTAGACGGTCTCGGGATCCCGCGGATCGGCTACGATGTGATTGTAGTAGAACGGCCGCTCCGTGAGCTCGAACCGGTCGCTCGTGAGGCGCCAGGTGATACCCCCATCGTCCGAGCGGTAGACGCCGGACTGCTCGCCCTCCGCCGACATGACGACCCACACCCGCTCCGGCCTCGCGGGCGAAAGCGCGATCCCGATCCGGCCGCGATTCGTGCCCGTGGGCAGCCCCGGATTGCGAGTGATCTCCCTCCAGGTATCCCCACCGTCCGTGCTCTTATAGATCCCGCTGCCGGGCCCCGCCATCCGCTGCCCCCAAGGGTAGCGACGGGCCTGCCAGGTGGTGGCGTAGAGCGTCCGCGGATCCGCCGGGTGGATGACCAGGTCCACGGCCCCGGTCTCGTCATTCACGAAGAGGACCTTGTCCCACGTCTTTCCGCCGTCCCTCGAGCGGTAGACGCCGCGCTCGGGGTTCGGGCCCCAGGCGTGGCCCAGGGCGGCCACGTATACCACGTCCGGACTGCGCGGGTGGACGCGGATGCGGCCGATGTGGCGCGTCTCCTCGAGGCCCAGACGCGTCCAGGTCCTTCCACCATCCGGGGACCGGTATACGCCGTCGCCGTGGGAAAGATTGCCCCGCAGGCACGTCTCGCCCATCCCGACGTAGACGATGTCGGGGTTCGACTCCGCGACCGCGATGGCGCCCACGGAACCGGTCCCGACGTACCCGTCCGTCACGTTCGTCCAGCGATACCCTCCGTCCACCGTCTTCCAAACACCGCCGCCCGTAGAACCCTGGTAGAAGACGAGGCGATCAGTCGGATGCCCCGCCACCGCCACCGCACGCCCGCCCCGGAAGGGACCGATGGAACGCCAGTGCAGCGCCTTCAGCGCCGACACCGGCACCTCCGAGGTCAAGGAAGGGACTGGAGCTCCTGAATTCCTGGGGGACCCGCAAGAGGAGAGGAGGGCCACGCCTCCCAGAAGAAACGCGATGCCGCGCCACCGGAATCGGAGCGGACACACGAGGCGTGGTTCCACTAGCCCGCCTGCGCTCGGGTCATTCGCGACGTCCCGGGGAGCCACCCGTCCCCACCTGAGATTCCTCTCGCCAGCTCCGAGCGCCGTCCAAGCCCGACGCGGCGCGCCGCGGCCCAGGCCCACAGCAGGCGTGGCGCGCCTCGCCAAGGCCGAGGCCGGCCGACCCGCGGCTTCCTCCGTACAACACCCCGGCGCCGCGGTTCTACTATCTCGCTACGCCGCAGCGCTGACGCCGCAACAGCATCACAGCACGCTGGCAAGGCCACGAACCGGCGGCCCGCCGCAGCATGCCGGCTCATCTGGCTCTCTGGTCTCAACTCGTGGCAGGCGGCTTCCCCCGCCACCCGCCTCACTTCCAGTTGTTCACCAGGTCCTCGGCGATCCTGCCGATCGTGGCCTCGACCTCGAAGAAGTCGCCCCGGTTCTGGTGCGTGAAGATCGAAACGATCGCGGGCCCGCCCTCGTAGAAGAGGATGCCCACGTCGTTCGCCGCGTAGGGAGGACCATCCCCCGTCTTGTGCGCGACGCCGACCCCCTGGTGGCGCACCCGCTGCGGGAGCCGCGAATTGTAGAACTGCCGTCTCAGGATCTCGATCATCTCGTCACTGGCCTGCCGGGAGGCCAGCTCCCCGTTGTAAATCTGCTCCAGGAGGCGGGACATCTCTCGAGCCGTGGTCCGACCGAACCAGTGCTTTCCTTCGAAGAGGAACTCCCGCTCGGTGACCTCTGGCCCGCCGCGGGGGAATCCGCGCTCGTACACCTCCCGATCCGTGAGGGAGGCGTAGGCCGAGTCCTCCATGATCCAGCGTGCCCGGAACAGGTCGCCCGTCGTCGTGAGCACCCGCGTCTCCCGGTAGCCCAGCTCCTCCAGCATCTCGTTCACCCGTTCCCGACCGACCTTCCTCAGGATGATGTCCGTCGCGGTGTTGTCACTCGTGATGATCATCTGCGTCACGATGTTCCGATACGTGGGCTGGAGGCCGGGCGCGAAGGTCCGGAGAAGCCCCATCCCTCCCCGCAACTCATCCGCAGTGACGGTGTGGCGCTCGTCCAGGTCCAGGCGCCCGGCTTCCGCGTCCCGGAAGGCGAGCACCATGATCGGAATCTTGATGACGCTGTGAGAGCTGATGGGCTCGTCGGCACGCACCGCGATCTCTCGGCCCGTCGGGAGATGTTTGGCATAGAGGGAGTTCTTGGCATCGAGGGCGTCCATCCGGGCCCGGATCCGCGACTCCACGTCGGCGCCTACCGCCTCGCCGCCCGCTTCCGGGCGCGCAGAGGGAACCCCGCACGCCCAGAGTCCCAGGAGGAACAGCGAGAACGCGCCGCAAGACGTGAGCCTCGATCGCATGGTACCGACTCCTCGGTCGTCGCCGTCGCCGCGCGAATGCCCGGCACGGCGTCCGTTCTCTGGGGTTCTCAGGGCGATGACGCCATCCCGGGCAGCGCTCTCCAGCTTGCCACCAGGTCCTCGGCGATCCTGCCGATCTTCGCCTCCAGATCGAAGAAGTCACGCCCCCTGTGCTGGTGGGTGAAGACCGAGACGATCGTCGGCCCGCCGTCGTAGAAGAGGAGGCCCACGTCGTTCCC
Source organism: Gemmatimonadota bacterium (assembly GCA_016209885.1). Lineage (GTDB taxonomy): Bacteria > Gemmatimonadota > Gemmatimonadetes > Longimicrobiales > Gaopeijiaceae > JACQVF01. The sequence continues at coordinate 3,578 of JACQVF010000108.1, forward strand.
CGCGTACGGCGGCCCATCGCCCGTCTTGTGCGCCACCCGCACTCCCTGGTACCGGACGCGCTGGGGTAGGCGCGAGCTGTAGAGCTGGCCCAGCAGGATGTCGATCATCTCGTCACTCGCCTCCCGGGAGACCAGCGCCGCGTTGTGGATCTGCTCGAGGAGGCGGGACATCTCGCGGGCGGTGGACACGCCGAGCCGGTGCGTCCCCTCAAAGAGCAGCCCCTTCTCCCAGCGATTCGGACCTCCCTGGGGTGAGCCCATCTCGAAGACCTGCCGGTCCGTGAGGGAGACGAAGGCCGAGTCCTCCATGATCCAGCGCGCCCGAAAGAGATCGCCCGTCGTGGTGAGCACCCGCGTCTCCCGGTAGCCCAGCTCCTCCAGCATCTCGTTCACCCGCTCCCGACCGACCTTCTTCAGCATGATGTCCGTCGCCGTGTTGTCGCTCGTGATGATCATCTGGGTCACGAGATCCCGGTATGTGGGCCGCAGCCCCGGCCCGAACGTTCTGAGGAGGCCGCCCCCACGCAGGTCGGCGGCCGTGATCGTGTAGCGCTCGTCCAGGTCGAGGCGCCCCGCCGCCGCGTCCCGGTAGGCGAGCACCATGATCGGAATCTTGATGACGCTGTGGGTGCTGATGGGCTCGTCGGCGCGCACCGCGATCTCCCGGCCCGTCGGGAGGTGCTTCGCGTAGGCGGACGACTGGGCGTCGAGGGAGTCGAGGCGTGCCTGGATCCGCGCCTGCAGGGCCTCATCCGAACCCGCTCCGGGCTCCGCGTCCGGGACGGATGTGCCGCACGCCGCCAGCAAGAGAAGCAACAGAAACGTCAGCGCGGAGAAGCGCATCACACCGCGGGCCGCTGGGCACCGCGCCTTTGTCCACCGCATGGATCCTCCGATTCTCGAATTCTCTGGAGAGAGCCCGGCCGGCGTCCCGAGTCGGAAGGGTCCGTTCAAGCGCCGAGAGCGTGGCAGCCTAGCTTCCCGGATTGAAGTGGAAGTAGTCGTAGAGCGCGCGGGCGATCATGGCGATGGCACGCTCCCGCTCCGGCACCGGAAGCACGGAGTCCTTCACGTAGACGGCGGCCACCACGTGCCCCGCGCCGTCCGGCAGGTCGATGACCCCAACGTCGTTCGTCACCTTCCCGATGGTCCCGTCCTTGCGGGCCACCCGCGTACCGGGCGGCAGGAGCCCTTTCAGCCGGTTCGGGCTTGACTGGCAGCCGTACATCACCTCGAGGAGGAGGCGCGTGTTCTCCGGGCTCAGCAGTTCGCCTCGCCACAGTCGGGCCAGCAGCTCCGCCATCGCCGCCGGCGTGGTGCTCTCGCGGCGGTCCCGGTAGTACGCCTCCTCGGCCGCCAGCCGCCGTTCCTTCGGCACCGCGGCGGCCAGGGCCTGGAACCGCTCGAGGAACCGCGGTCCAGGGGCAGGCAGGGACTGGACGCCGTAGAAGTCAGCAAGAATCTGGAGCGTGTTCCTCCCCAGGTAGATCTCCTCGAGCCCGAGGGACCCCATCTTGGCCGAAACCACCTCCGGCCCCCCGATCGCCTCGAGGACCAGGCTGGTGGCCGCACCGTCACTGACTTGGAGCATGAGGTCCATCAGGTTCCGCAACGAGAGCGCGACGCCCGGGTCGTTCAACAGGTTGTTGATGATCCCGCTCCCGGGGTGCATGTCGTCCGGCTCCAGGTAGATCAGGGAATCGAGGCGCAGCATGCCCCGCTCGACCTGGCTCAGGAGCTCCACGGCGATAGGGAACTTCCTCGTGCTCGCGGTATGGAACCGCTCGTCCGGGTTCAAAAAGACGGAACGCCCCGTCTCCAGGTGGATCGCCCCCACACCGACCACACCCCCGGCGGCCTCTGCGAGTCGGCGAATCTCTGCCTCGAGGCGCCCAAGTCCGGGGTCCGACGCCACCGCGCGCGGCGCCTTCCCCTGTGCCACGGCCGCGGTCGCCGCCGGCACGCCCGCCCAGAGGACCGGGAGCACCAACACGGCCACTATCGCGGGCCCGGCGTGAACGCCCCTAGCGGGCCGGTGAAATGCTACAGCGGGTCGCCCAGTGGACTTCCCCGGAGAACGCAGTAACGCCCTGTCACACACAGCCGTCGCTCCTCCCGTAGTCCCGTCGGCCAGCCCCGGACCCCCACTGGGGCCCGGGGCGCGGCTCGGGTTTAGCAGGTCGCTCAAGAACTGCTGCTAGCTCTTCCCCTGGATGCTGGGGTTGTTGTTCCGCTCCACGTTCGGGAGCGGGAAGCAGGTGCTCTTCCCATAAAAGCGGCCGGTGAACGGCTGCCCGCTCGGGAACGGCAGCTTGAGCCTGAGGAGGTCCCCCAGCCGGTGCCCCTCCAGAAACAGCTCTCGCCTGCGCTCCTCGATGACCTGCTTCGCGATCTCGTCTCCCGTCCCGGTGAAGGGTGGGAGCCCGACGGCCGCGTGCAGCTCGTTGATGATGTTCACGGCCGTCTGACCGCCCACCGCCTCGGCGACGATGAGCTGCGCTTCGTCGTACGTCGCGAGGGGAAGCGGCGCCGCCAGAGACGTGTACTTCGTCTGCGTCACCAGGGGCGTAATGCCGTCACTCGCGAGGGTGTTGCTGTGAACGAGCTTGACCCGGGGATCCGGCACGCCCTGCCACTTCAGGTCCCAGAACTCCCTGGCAACCGAGTTCCGTCTCTCCAGGTTGTTCATGAAGTAGACCTTGTTCTGCCGCACGAGAATCCCCTGCTCGCGGGTCACCCACTTCGCGTATCCTTTCGGAACCAGGCGAGCGTCCTCGGCAGCCCCGCTCCTGTTTCCGAGCCCGAGCCGCGCCCGGGCCCGCCCCAGGCGCGCCAGGATCTCGATCTCCGTGTCACCTGCGGTCCGGGCCAGCCCGAGTGCCGTGGTGAACCGCTGCTCGGCGATCTCCAGCACCTGCTTGGGCTGGAGCTCGGGCCCTTCGTCGAACGCCGCCGAGCAGAAACCCTCACCGAAGAGCACGTAGCTGTAGCCGGCGTACGCCCGCGTGGTGGCAAGCAGCCGGGTGCGGTTTGCCACCTCGGCGTCGCTCGCCGCCTCGAGCCGCCGGGTCGCCTCGTCGGCCAGGTAGCGCGCCTGAGAGAGGGGCGTGTACAGCCCACCCACCGACTCGCAGAGGTCGGTGGCCATGGAAGCGTAGTCCGCCGTGAATACGAGCTGATCGTACTGGGTATCGACCTGCTGCGTCCCGGAGCTGTAGAGCTCGTCCGAGACCGCGCCCGCGATCGACACATAGTTCGTGAAGGCGCACTCGTAGGCCCCGATCATGCTATTCACGAACAGGTTGACGGACCGGGTGCCCTCGAGCGCTTTCTCCTCGATCGCGCCGGGAAGCTCTACATCCAGCAGTCCCTTGCACCCGGCAGCCATCATCGTCGCGACCGCGAGGGCCAGAGGCCCCGCGGACCGGAGCGCCTTCCGTGATCCTGCAAACGTGTGCGCTGCGCTGTTCGACATCATGACCTCCCTCTGGCTCCTGTTCCGCCGCCCCCCGGGGCGCGCGAGGTCCGTGCCCGCTCGCGCCCCGGTGACGACTCAGGACGACTTAGAACGTGACGCTGATGCCCGTAAGGATGATCGCCACGGGCGGGAGCACCGTCTGGGTCTGCCGGACCCACGCCCGCGTATCAGAATGCACCTCCGAATCCACGTCCGAGTCCTCCGGATGCCTCCAGACGTCCCACAGGTTCCGTCCGGTCACACTGAGCGCGATGCCCGAGGCGCCAAACAACCGGTTCGCCAGAGCGCCGGGAAGCGTGTACCTGGCCCCGATCTCCCGGAGCTTCACCCAGTCGATGCGCTGCACGTTGGCCCCGATGATGGTGCGCTCCACGGAGGCCAGGTACTTGGGATCGGCCTCCCGGGCCACGACGCGAGCGCTGTTGCGGAAGATGTAGTCCGCGCCGTACTGGGTGATGTTGATCTTCCGCTGATCGAGCTTCATGTCCACCAGCGCCGTCAGGCGCAGGTTCCCGAAGCTCAGCCCCGTGGTGGTCACGAGGTCCCAGTACGGGCCCGGGCCGCCAATGAAGATGCGCGGCGCCGTGGCACAGTCCGTGGGCGGCTTCCCGGGCCCGCCATCGCACAGCACGTTGACGATCTTGCCGCTCGCGTCCTTTTCCGCCTGGACCACGCGCTTGTCCCAGAAGCCGCCGATGGGGTAGCCCTCCTGGTGCCACACTGTCCGGCGCCCGGCACCCGTGTTGATGGGCGGGAGCCCGCCCATGCTCACGATCTCGTTCTTGTAGTGCGCCACCGTGGTGGTCACATCCCAGGACAGGCGGCGCACCCTGACGGGGACCGCATTCAAGGCGAGCTCGAACCCCACGTTCTTCACCTCGCCGAGGTTCACGAACTGGGTGCCGGAGAAGCCGGCGGACGGCGCGACGTTCTTCTCGACGATGGCGTCCTTCGTCCGCTCGTTGAAGTACGTGAACTCGATGCCCAGGCGGTCGGCGAAGACGCTCGCGTCGAAGCCCAGCTCAAGCTCCTGCCCCTTCTCGGGCTCGAGATTCGGGTTCCCAGGAGTGCGGGGCAGGATCGCCGGGGTGCCCGTGGGCCCGAACGACGGCACATAGGTACGGATGGCCGCGAAGGCGTCCGGCTGCTGCCCCGCCATTCCCCAAGCTCCCCGCAGCCTCAGCTCGCTGACCCCCGGCACGCTCCAGAAGGGCTCGTCGCTGATCACCCAGACCCCGCTGATCTTCGGGTAGTAGACCGGGTCCACGGACTCGCCGAAGGCGCTGTTGTCGTCCGCGCGCAGGGCGAGGGTGAGGAAGACCCGGTCCTTCCAGGCGAGCCGCTCCTGGACGAAGAGGCCGAACGTCTTGTTCTCGACAAACTGCTCGTCGGCGAACCGCACCGTGCCGGCGGCCACCGACTCGAGTCCCTCGGCCGGGAAGACCTGGCCGAGCGCCTCGGTCAGGGAGATGGTCCTCTGGTAATACTGGATGCCGAACGACGTGGCGGCGTTCAGGTCCTGACGGAGGTCGAACGTCGCGGTGGCGGCGTAGTCCAGGGTGCGGTTCTCCCGCTCAACGTTCTGGACCCGCTTCTCGCCGAGGCTCTTGCTGCCAAAGAAGTGGGCGGACCCCAGCGCGTGGCGTGGGTAGAGCTGGTGGTTCGTCTCGTGGACCACATCGGTCCCGAGGGTCATACGCTGGCTCAGCCACGGGAAGAGGCGGTACTCCGCCTTGATGCTCCACGTGAAGCGGTCCACGTCCTGGCCCGCATCGATGGTCCACGCGTCCTCGGGCGGGCTCTCCAGGTACCCGCGAAGAGGCTTGTTCCGGGTGCTCGGGCTCCCCCACAGAATGTTGGGGTACGGGCCGTAGTTGCACGAGCAGGCCTCCGGCGTCTTCGCCATGTCGCTGGTGACGAAGCCCATGCTGCTCGTGAGGTCCAGGTTGTCGAAGAGCTGCCCGTTCACGTTCGCCCGGGCGCTGAAGTTCTTCACCCAGTTCGTCGGCGTGATCCCCTGGTGGTCATCGTAGTCGCCCGAGATGAAGTAGCCGAACGACGTGGTGCCGCCGCGCACGTTGATCCCGTAGGACTGGAGATGGCCCGTGCTGAACGGGGCCCGACCCGCAGCCTTCTCCTCGTCGTAGAGATCCTGCGTGATGATCGTGCCGTCGGGCTGGCGGTAGTAGCTGACCGGAAGGCGCCCCTGAGGGTTCCGGAACCAGTTCGCTCCCTGCTGTGAGGTGACGGTCATCCTGGTCTGGCCCGGGCGCCCCTGCTTCGTCAGGATCTGGATCACGCCGTTGGACGCCTCCGTGCCATAGATCGTTGAGGCGGCAGGCCCCTTGATGATCTCGATGCTCTCGATATCGTCCGGGTTGATGTCGTTCAGTCGGGATGGCGTCGCCTGGCCTCCCCAGAATCCCGTGATCTCGGTGTGGTCCACCCGGATCCCGTCCACGTAGACGATCGGTCGGCCCGACAGGGAGAGGCTCTTGGTCCCCCGGATCTGCGGAACCGACCCGGTTCCGATCTGCCCTCCAGCCTGGAGCACCACGACGCCCGGTGACCGGTTGTTCAAGAGCTGGCCAAAGTCCAGGACGGGCGCGGTCTCCAGGACCTCATCGACTGCGAGCTGGTCCACGGCGACGCCGAGCTCCCGGCGCGAAACCGCCCCCGGGGTCCCGGTGACCACGATCTCGTCCAGCCCGATGGCCGATGCGGTTAGCTCAATGTCGACCACCACCCCCGCTCCCGGCGTGACCGCGACGGTTTGCGTGACCGTCCGGTAGCCGAGGTACTCCGCTTGCAGCTCGTGCTGGCCGGCAGGAACGCGCGAGAGTGTGTAGCGGCCCGCGGCATTCGTCAGCGTTCCGAGCGCCAACCGCGGGAAGTGCACCTGAGCCCCCTCCAGCGGCTGGCCGGTTCGACCGTCCGTCACCACGCCCCGCACCGTGGCTTCCTGGAGCGATCGGAAGGCGTCGCGGGACACCGACACGGCCGGCTCGGCCAGCCTCGGGAAAGCCAGCGCGAGCGTCACCAGTGCCGCTGTAGTGAGGCGTGAGAGCGAAGACATACGCACCTCCCAGTGGGAAGAATGGGGGGACATGGGGAAGTCTCCCTCAGGAAGCCAGGATCTCATTGTTCAAGGCTGAAATCCAACCCGGCGACCCAACCCCGTCCTCCATGTAAACACGCGAGGGGCGGGCAGCATACTATCCACCGGCAGAGCATCCGCGCGCGGCCGCGAGCTCAGGGTGGAGACCCACGGCGGAAAGCGAGGACCAGGTCGTGGATGCGCTCCCGCACCTCCTTCGCCTTGCCCGCCTGCTCCAGCGCCGTCCACAGGCGTTCCACCGTCTGGCGGTCCACCAGGCCGGAGGGCGATCCCGCGTCTGCCGTCGAGAGGCCCTGGTCGCGTCGGAACGCGTCCACGGCGCCGATCAAGTCTTCTGTATATACGCTTCCGAGCCGATCCGCGGCCGGTGAGCGCTTGAAGGTGAGGTAGCCGAGCGCGTCCAGGATGACGCGGAGCTGGAGCACGTCGCGACCGTCGAAGCGCTGGAGCGTGCGGTAGCCCAGCGTCTGGGAGACCGCGTCGTACACGCGGCGCAGCTCCGCCACCGGCTCGGCGTGCTCGCAGACGCTGATGTTCACGGTGACGCGGTCGGGGCGCAGGGCGACGCCGGGCCGGGGATCGGCGACGAACACGGCCGCCGACTGCTGGCGTCCCATGCGCCGGTCGCCTCCCACGGCGTAGCCCGCGGCGATGGCATCGATCAGCCGGTCCGCCAGGTGCCGCCCGCTCCCTTCGCTGGCCTCGAAGCTGGCCGCCACCGCGTCGATGACCTGAGGGCCCGCGAGGATGTTGCCCTGCGTCGCGTAGTTGCGTCCGGCGCGGTGGCCAGCCCACGGCGAGGCGCCGGATCCGGTGTGCTGGGCGGTCCGCCCGTCCAGAGTGATGGCGCCGAGCTGCCGCAGCTCGGGGTGAGCGTCGTTCGCCATGGCGCGCCGCAGCGCCTCCTCCGGGGCGACGCCCTGCTCGAGCAGCCCCAGGATCTCCGGGCCGTACTCGATGCGCAGGTTCGCCTGCGAGGCCACAGCCCCCACGCCGGCCCGGACCCAGTATACGCGGTCCCCGACGCACGGGTTGCGCGTCGTGATGGCGAGCCCTGACTCCCCGGTCATCGGGTCGATGGCGACGATGGAGAAGGTGTGGAGAACCTCCTCGCCCCCTTCGAGCGTCTGGGCGAAGAGCACACCTGGAAGGTGGAGCGCGAGGACGAACAGACCCGGTGTTCCACGCAGCTGCGAAGGATGTTGCGTCATCTTCCGCTCCTCCTCTCCCTCACTCGTCCGTCCCCCTCCACACCCCCGCTCGCCGCCCTCCTCCTCACCCGCCGCAGCCGGCGCGGCGGTCTCCGTGGCCTCTGCTCAGCCAGGGTCCTTGCGGGCGATCCGGCCGTTCATCCGCATCCACCGCAGCTCACCGTCCCGAGCGCGGATGAACTCGATCGGCGCGCCGATCGATCCTCCCGCCGAGGAGTAAGCCACGTCCGGACCATAGAAAACGATGGACGTGTCGACCGTGCCTTCGCCAGCGAGCACCAAGGTTCCGTTCTCGTCCCGCACCCGCACCAGGTCCGTCGGCGAGCGACGGTAGGCGCCCACGTAGGGCCCGAGGGGCGGCTGCACCTGGAGAGGGGACGCGTGGGTCATCGACTCGTTCACTCCCCGGTAGGCGATCGCCTGGTTCGGCGCCACGGACAGGCCCTCGTAAATGCCGAGCGTAGCCCGCTCGACGTCCTGCACCAGGCGCCAACCGTCGACATGATTCGTCAGGATGGCGAAGGCCAGATTCCGCTCGGGAACGAGCTGCAGATGCAGCCGGTGCCCTGCTCCGGCCGATCCCCCGTGGGAGGCCGTGAGCACCCCGTCCAGTCTGCGGAGATGCCAGCCGATCCCCATCTCGTCCTCGGTCGCGTTCTTCCGCACCTGCGGCTCTCGCATGGCCTCTCTCCCGGCGATGGACAACACATCCCCACCGGCACCGTCCCGTCGCCCCAGATGGAACTCCGCGTAGCTCAGCAGGTCGGAGATGCTCATCGCCACCCCACCCGCCGGTATGCTCGAGCCCATGGCGAAGGGCCGGACGACCTCCGTAGCTCCCCCCTGCGCCGTACGGTGCCCGACCGCCAGTCGATACGTGGCGATGTCACCCAGGCGCGTGGAAGCACGGGTCAGCCCCAGAGGGCCAAACACGAGATTCCGGAATGCCTCGTGGATGTCCATCCCCGTGACCACCTCGATCACACGGCCCGCCAGGGCGTAGCCCGGATTGTTGTAACTCCACACCGCGCCGGCCGGAGCGAGCTGCTCGAGGCCGCTCATGGACCGCGCGAAGTGAGCGAGCGTCTCCGTGCCCCGATCCTCTGCGGTGAGCTGTCCCTCCCATCCGGGGGTGTGCGTCAGAAGATGCAGCACCGTGACTTCGCGGCCTGCCCGCTCGTCGCGGACGCGGAAGTCGGGAAGGTATTGCCGGACGGGGGCCCTGAGATCGACCTGTCCCCGTTCGACGAGCCCCATCATCGCGGTGGCGGTGACGGTTTTGGAAAGCGAGGCGATCTGGAAAACCGTATTCTCCGTGATGGGCAGCGGCTCCTCGACGTTCGTCACCCCGAACCCCCTCATTAGCGGCTCGCCATCCTTGAGGACACCGAACGCCACCCCGGGGACGCCATACTCCGCCATCCTCTCGCTCACCAGCCGAGCCAGCCGTTCGAAACGCTCGTCGGGTCGCGCGCGGCTTGCGCCGAAACCGTCCGCCCCTCTCCTCGATGCGGAGAGCAGCAGACCGGGGACGGCGGCGCCGGCCATGAGGAACTCTCTTCTCTTCATGGTCTCGATGCGCTTCCTTCGTGCCGGCCAGGGAAGTCGCAGAGGTCCCCCGGCGTTGGACCCTTCCCCCGCAATCACGTAGGCCTTGCGTCCGACGGAGGCGCGCTGCTCGCGAAGCCCCTCCATCCCGGCTTCAGGTGAACTCGGACGATTTCGGCAGCGACGAGAGGGCTCGCCAGGGAATGACGGCTACATTCGGCGTTGACGTATTCATTCCCTGACGAGCCCTCACCGGACCCAGGCCTTCAGCGGCGGATGCTCGGATTGTTCAACCGCTCCGCATCCGGCAGCGGGAAGCAGCGCTGGTCCCCGTAGAGCCCGCCCTGCAGGTACGGCGTCCCGGCCGGCGGGTCGAGAGGCAGGTTGTGGCGGATCCTGTCTCCGAGGTGGTGCGACTCGAGGAAGAGCTCCCGCCGGCGCTCCGCGATGACCTCCGCAAGGATGTTCTGGGGATCGTTGCTGGCGAAGGAGGGAAGTTTCACCCGTGCGCGGAGCTTGTTGATGATGTCCACCGCCGTCTGCCCGCCCTGGACCTCGGCGATGATCAGCTGAGCCTCCGCCCACCTGGCGATCGGGATGGGCGTTCCCTCGCCAGCGTACTTCGCTTGCGTCCACATGATCGTCCGCTGGTTGGTGGAGACACGGCCGGTATTCACCACCGGCACCCGCGCGTCCGGAACGCCCCCGGTCTGAACATTCTTGAACGGGGCCTCGACGGAAACCTGCTCGTCCCGATTGTTCACCCGGAAGACACGGTTCGTCGAACGAATGGACGCGGCCGAGAACGCCGCGTTCTTGACGAAGCCTTCCGGCACCTGGCGAGCATCGTCGGCGGCCCCCGCCTTGTTGCCGAGGTTGAGCCGACTCCTCGCCCTCCCGACCCGGACCATGTTGAGGATGTCCGCCCTGCCGGTGCTCTGGGCCGCTGTGATTGCTGTGGTGAACCGCTCTTCCGCGCGCTGGAATACCTGTTGGCGGGCAAGCTCCGGCCCGGCGTCGAATGCCAACGTGCAGAACCCCTCCCCCAGCAGCAGATGGCTATAGCCGGAATAGGCCGCCGTCGTGGCGATCATGGCAGTCCTGTCGGGCACCTCCGCGTCCGACCACTCCTGGAGGCGGGTCAGCATCCGGTCCGCCGTCCACCGCGCCGTGGCCAGCGGCGCGTACGTGGCGAGGCGCTCGTCGCAGGGGTTGGTCGCATACCACACGGCATAGGTGCCCAGGGCCCGCCGATCATAGTCCCACTGTGAGCCCGTCTGCTGAGAATCCTCGAACTCATTGCCGAACAGACCAGCCGTAACGATGTAGTGACCGAACGCGCACTCGAAATCCGCGACGCTGCTCTTCACGAGGACTGCCGCGTGTCTGGGCTCCCCGAGATCTTCCTCCAGCACCGTGCCCGGCGCCTCGACCGTGAGCAACTGGTCCAGGCATCCAACCAGCGGGGAGACGAGGAAGAGGAGTCCGAACGCCTTGGAGGCGCTGCGCATCCTCTGGGTAGCGATTGTAGCGACGGTACGCGTGCTCATGGTGCTCTCTCTCATCAAGTCAGGCATTCGCTGGGGCTTCCCAGCCGGTTTCCAACGATAGCGACTCGCCGGTCCCTCAGAAGGTGACGGCCAGCGTGGTAACGAACTGCTGGAGCTGCGGGATCAGGTCTTGATCCGACCGCGTATGCAGATAGTTCATTCGGTGCGTCTCCGGATCGAGCCCGGGGAACTTCGTCCATGTGTGGATGTTGCGCATCCCGACCCGCAACGTGGCCCGGTTGGCTCCGAAGGAGCCGACCCAGCGCTCGGGGAGCGTGTAGTTCGCTGCGAGCTCGCGGAACGTCAAGAAGCTCGCCTCGAAGATGCGGGTGTGAACCTGGAAGAG
>JACQVF010000109.1 GCA_016209885.1 Gemmatimonadota bacterium
AGGTGGGTGGGGAGCTACGGGAGTTCCTGGATCGCCGCGAGAAGCTGGCGCTGCTGGACGCAGATCCGTCCTGGGTCCCGGATTCGATCCGTAGCGGGCGCGTCGAGGCGATCGGCGTCGTGCGCTCGTTGGAGGCGCGACGACCGGAGAGCGCGGCGGGCACCGTCGATGCGCGCGGCGGGGGCGCCGCGGATTCGTCCGCGCGGGCGGCAGGCGGGCTCGCGAGCCCCGAGGCGATGGTGACCGTCACGGTGCTCTACGACGCAGCGGACGAGCGGTCGCGCCGCGCCGAGGACGTCCTGAGCGACGCGTTCGGCGACTGGGCCGACACCCTTCTCGCTCGGCGGCTCCGGGCGCGAGGGCTACCCGAGGCGTTTGCGACGCCGCTGTTGGTCAGCGATTCCTCCGTCGCGCGGCCCGAGGAGCTAGGCGGGTACACACTCGGCCGTTTCCTCCCCATGCTCCTCATCGTGATCACGATCCTGGGTGCGTTCTATCCGGCGGTGGACCTGGCGGCCGGGGAAAAGGAGCGAGGCACCCTCGAGACGCTGCTCACGGCGCCGGTCCCCGCGGGCCGTATCGTGGCCGGGAAGTTCATCACGGTGGCGTGTGTCGGGCTCGTGGCCGCTGCGCTCAACCTCGGGAGCATGCTCCTGACGTTTCAGGCGGGACTGTTTCGCTTCCAGGCTGCCGCGCGGATCGAGTTCTCCCTGCCCGCGTCCTCCATCCTCGTGATCCTGGCCGTGCTGGTGCCGGTGGCCGTGCTGTTCGGGTCGCTGTTTCTGGGCATCGCCGTGCGCTCCCACTCCTTCAAGGAGGCGCAGAACGCGCTCACCCCGGTCTATATCCTGGCCATCGTCCCGGCGATGCTCCCGGCCATGCCCGGTATCGAGTTCACGCCGGCGCTCGCCGTCATGCCGGTGGCGGGCGTGGCGCTCCTCTTCCGCGAGCTAATGGCCGGGAGTGCCGAGCCGCTCGCCTCGCTCCTCGCCCTCGTCTCCACCTGCGCGTACGCCGCCCTGGCGCTTGTGTTCGCGGCGCGGGCCTTCGGGCGCGAAGACGTGCTCTTCGGGACCGGGGAGCGCGCGGAGCTCGTGCGGGGCGCGGGGCTCCGCGCCTGGGGCGCCCGGCTGACGGCGCTCGGCCGGCGCCGGGCCGCTGGCGGCGTGCCTCGCCCGCCGGGCGGCTGGGGTGGAGCTGAGGAGGCCGGGGTGGCGGCGCCTCCTCCCTCTCGCGCAGCTCGTCGCGTGCCGCTCCCGCGGCACGTTTTTCCATTCGTGGCGCTCGTCGGCACGCTCTACTTCTACGGCGGGGTGGCTATGCAGCTCCGGTTGGGCGAGCGCGGGATTCTGGCCGCCGAGTGGCTGTTCCTCTTCCTTCCCGTGCTCCTCTTCGTGGTGCTGGGCGACTTCGACCTGGGCAGCACCCTGGGGCTCCGGCGTCCCTCGGGGCGGCAGCTCGCCGCGGCACTGATCCTGGTGGTGGGGGCGGCCCCCGTGGGCTGGTTCATCGCCTGGATCCAGACGTTTTTCCTCCGCGTGCCGTTCGAATGGCTCGAGGGACTGGAGAAAGTCCTGACGGCGGGCGACGCGCGGCGCCTCCTCTGGCTGCTCCTGGTCATGGCGCTGACGCCCGCGATCTGCGAGGAGGTGGTGTTTCGGGGCGTGCTCTTGGGCGGGACGCGCTCCACCATCACGGCGTCCGGCGCGTTGCTCGTCAATGCCGCAGCGTTCGGTGCGTTCCACCTCTCGTTCGAGTCTGCGATTCGCTTTCTGCCTGCGGCGTGGACCGGCCTCTTCCTCGCCTGGGCGGTCTGGCGGACGGGCTCGATCTGGACGAGCGTGCTCATGCACTTCGTGAACAACGGGCTCATCGTGATCATCGTCTCGACGCCGGCGCTCTCCCGGTGGATCGGAACCGGAACGCTCGCGCCACCGTGGTATCTTCTGCCGCTGGCGGTGTTGGCGCTCGGGACCGGCGCGCGGCTGCTGGCCGGTGCGAGCGCGCCGGACTCGCCGGGATATGCGGGAGGGTCGAGGGCCAGGTGAGCCACGGGGCGGAAGGCCTCTCTGGCGGAGGGACGGAACAGCCGGCGGCGAGTGAGGAGCGGGGCACCGAGATTGTGCGAACCCCGGGGCCCGTGCCATTATGGCGGACCGGGCCACGGCGGCGGGCGGACGAGAGGCGATGCCCGGGGCAAGACGTGAGCGCTTTGGATGATGGGGGCGCGGCGCTGACCCCTCGCGCAGCCGCTCCCGCTCCCGAAGTCACACGAAGACGAACGATCCGCGAGGTCGGAGGAGACCTGATGACGATTCCACCCCCCGCCCGCGGCGCGACGCACCTCGAATGCACGCGCTGCGGGGCGACGCAAGAGAGCGAGCGCCTGGCCGGCGTTTCCGGCTGCTGCGAGAAGCCGCTGTTCGTACGGTACGACCTGGACCGCATCCGCCCGCACTTCCGCCCGCCGGACCTCAACGGCCGGCGCCCGGACCTCTGGCGCTATGAAGAAGTCTTGCCGGTCCGGGACCCCAGCTTCCAGACGCGACTCGGCGAGGGCTTCACGCCGCTCATCGCTGTGCCGCGGCTCGCCGCGCGGCTGGGTCTCAGTCGCGTGTGGATCAAGGAGGAGGGCCAGAATCCCACGGGCAGCTTCAAGGCCCGGGGCCTGGCCCTGGCCGTGGCGCGGGCGGCCGAGCTGGGCGCGAAAGAGGTCGCGCTTCCTTCCGCCGGAAACGCGGGCAGTGCCGCGGCGGCCTACGGCGCGGCCCTCGGGCTCCCCGTGCACGTGGTGGTCCCGGCGGACACGCCGGCGCCCATCGTCGAAGAGATCCGGGCGCTCGGCGCGGACCTCAAGCTCATCGACGGGCTCATCACGGATTGCGGGCGCATCGTACAGGAAGCTGTGCACGCACACGGGTGGTTCGACCTGTCGACGCTCAAGGAACCCTACCGCGTCGAGGGGAAGAAGACGATGGGCTACGAGCTGTACGAGCAGCTCGATGCCCGCCTGCCGGACGCCATCGTCTATCCGACGGGCGGTGGCACCGGGCTCATCGGGATGTGGAAGGCGTTCGAGGAGATGGAGCGCCTGGGGTGGATCGGGAGCGAGCGGCCGCGCATGTTCTCGGTGCAGGCGGAGTGCTGCGCGCCCATCGTGCGGGCGTGGGAACAGGGCATGGAGGAGGCCGAGCCGTGGGAGAACGCGGAGACGTACGCCTCGGGGCTCCGCGTCCCGCGCGCGATCGGCGACTTCCTCATGCTGCGGGTCCTGCGCGAGTCCGGGGGCGGCGGTGTGGCCGTGCCCGACTCCGCCATGGCGGAGTGGGTCGCGCGCATCGGGGCCGACACAGGCGTGTTCGCCTGCCCTGAGGGCGGCGCGACGGCCGCCGCCGCCGAGGTGCTTGTGGCGCGCGGCATTCTCCGCCCAGACGACGAGGTGGTGCTCTTCAACACGGGGAGCGGGCTCAAGTACGTGGGGATGACGCCCCTGGTTCCGGCGCACCTCCAGCCCGCCGAAGGTTAGCGGCGTCGCCCTCGGGGCGCGCCTCGGTTCGATTCGAACCTTGGGCTCGCCCAGGCTCTCGATGCGACGATCTCTGGCGGGTCGGGTGGCGGTGGTGACCGGCGCGTCGTCCGGCATCGGCCGGGCCACCGCGATGGCCCTAGCGCGGCAGGGCGCCCGCGTGGCCCTCGTGGCGCGCTCGGAGGAGAAGCTTCGCGAGGTCGCCGAGGAGATCACGAGCGATGCGCGGGACGGTGGCGCCCGCGCCGCGGCCGAGCACCCGCGGGCGCTGGTCGTGCCGACGGATGTCGCGGATCCCCGGGCCGTCGAGACGATGGCAGTGCGCGTGGGTGCGGCTCTGGGCCCCGTGGACATCCTCGTGAACAATGCGGGAATCGGCCACTGGTCGCCCTTCGTCGAGCTGGCCGCCGACCGGGCGCGTCGGATCCTGGAAGTGAACCTGTTCGGTGCGTTTCACTGTACCTGGGCGTTCCTCCCGGAGATGCTCGAGCGGGGCTCGGGCACCATCGTCTTCATCTCCTCGGGGTTCGGCGCGCTCCCGTTCCCGTGGTCGAGCGTCTACTGCGCGAGCAAGCACGCCGTCAACGGATTCGCGGGCGCGCTCAGGGCCGAGGTCGAGCCCCTGGGCGTACGCGTGATCCTGGTCATGCCCGGGGTGACGCGCACCGGGTTCTTCGGCGCGAACGCGGTCCCCGCGGAGGCGATCCTGAGCTCCGTGGGGGGCCGGGCGCAGACCCCGGAGGAGGTCGCCCGGCGAGTGGTCTCCGCGATCCGGCGCGGGAAACGGCGCGTCGTGCCTATGCTCCGCGACGACTTCGGCCTGCGGCTGGCCGCCGCCGTCCCCGAGGGCCAGGCGTGGTTCCTCGCCCGCGTGGGCCGACGGCTTGTCCGGAGCCACGCCCGCCCGCGCACCGCCTCACCATCAGCGGGCCGTCCAGGACTGTGATGCGTTCGGGTGCTCCCGCCGTGATCGCCGGGGTTCTGACGCTTCCGCTTTTCGCCGCGGGATTCTACCTGCGCATGAATGCCGCGTACGGGCCCCTGAATCTGAGCCTGCACCGCGAGGATTGGGTCCTGCTCTGGGATCTCTTCCGCTACGGACAGGTTTCGAGCCGGGTCACCATGGAGAGCGCGGCGGCGGGTGCATTCTTGGCGGTCCTGCCGTGGGCCGGAGTCTGGGCGGCGAGACGGCGCGCGCGGGTCGGCAACCGTCGGGAAGCCGTCTGAGTCGCCGGACCGTCGTTCTTCGAGGAGCTTCTACCAACAAGACCGGCTGCTCTCGCTCGGCGGGAGCCAATGTCAGCGGGGCAAGTGGTCGACCTTGGGGCGTAGGTGCCTCCTTTCTTGTCCGGAGAAGCTTATGCCCAGGCGACCAAAGGGATCAAAGCGCGGGTCGAGGAGCTAGCCACCCTGGGGAGCGGCCTTGTCCTCCTCCGACAGATGCGCCAGCGTGATCCCGGTCTCGGTGAAGGTCCGGGTCACCTTGGTGCCACCGTACACCCACAGGATGCGCATGACGCCGCTCCCGGTATTGACGAACCGGTGCGCTACGCCAGCGGGCACAAAGACCGTATCGCAAGGCTTCAGCTGCCGGACAACGCCTTCGGACTGGAACTGCCCGCTGCCTTCCAGTAAGGTCACCGACTCATCGACGTTATGATTATGAGTGTGCCACGGGATGGAGGCGCCGGAGGGGAAGGAGGTAACGCCGTTGATGAACGCCGTCGCGCCGATGGCCTCCTTTACCAGGGGCTTGGTGCTCACCCCCGAGCCCCGATCAACGGATGGTACCTCGTCAAATAGTAGCACGTGCGGCTTTCTCACCTTCCCCCGCTTTCGCCCGAAGACGCAAGAACAAGAAGTGGATTCGGAAGGCCTTAGAGATGGACCGCCTGGACTTCGCCCCATGCGCTCCTCCTTCGGGTTACCTCGTCCTCCCCTTGCGCCTCAGCTTTCCCGCCGCTCGGTCCCCTACTGGGTCTTCCTCGGGAATCGGTCCTCCCGTACCGCGGCGTGATACAGGAAGGCGGCGATGATCACCGCGTTCCGCCTCAGGTCGTCCGCGACCAGCCTGTCGTACACGTCCATGTTGGAGTGGTGTACGCGGGTGTCGTAGTCGAGGGGGTCCTGAATGAACTGGAACGCCGGGAGCCCCACCATGTCGAAGGCCACGACATCCACGCCTAAGGCGTGGTCGATGGTGAGGGTCTCCATCTCGAGGTCGGCGAAGGCTCTCATCCACTCGGTGAAGATCGGGCGCGCCCGCTCGTTGCCCTGGAGATAGACGCCGCGGAAGCGACCGGTTCCGTTATCCATATTGAAGTAAACCGAGAACCTGTCGTAAGCCGGCGCAATGGCGGTTCGCGGATCGCCGTAGTGCTTGCGGATGTAGGCCCGGGAGCCGACCCTGCCCCCCTCCTCGTGGGTCCAGAATGCGACGCGGATGGTGCGGCGCAACGGGACGCCGACGGCCCGGAGGATGCGGACGGCCTCGAGCGCTACGGCACAACCGGCCGCGTCGTCGGCGGCGCCGGTGCCCGCGTGCCAGGAGTCGAAGTGGCCGCCGACCATGACCAGCTCGCTCGCGAGGTCGGTGCCCGGAAGGTCTCCCAGGACGTTGTACTCCTCCCCAACCCCGCGTGCAACGGCGTTCCGCACCTCTATCTCCAGCTTCACCGGGATCCCGCGGCGGACGAGGCGGTAAATTCGATTGTAGTGCTCCGCCGCCAGGGAGACCATGGGCGGCGAGCTCACCGCGGTCTCGTACGACCGGTCCAGCCGGCTGCCGGGTCGTCCTTCCACGAACACCGTGCCGTCGCCGCCCGGAGCGGCGTCCAGCAGGACCCCAACCCCCTCCTGCCGGAAAAAGCTGTAGATCTGTTCCGGCGCCAGCTCCGGCTGCCGGCGGGTGCCCGTCTCTTCTTCAACCTTCACGAAGGCCATCGCCTGGTCGTCCCAGACGTAGTCGTCCTGACCCACACCGTAGGGTGACCTGATGGTGGAGCGGGACTTCCGGTTCAGCTGAGTGGCGGAAAAGCGGGACGCGTCGGCGGTGAAGCGTGGGCCAGTGGGTCGCGGGGGAGACATCAGGACGATGGCCCCCCGGAGCTTCCCGCGGTAGGCATCGAGGTCCTTCCGCGTGCGCAGGTGCACGATCACGGGCTCGCCTGTGAGCTTGCCGTTGGTGCCGGAAGTGAAGGCATAGGGATACCCAATGAGCGGCTGATAGTCGGGCTCGAGCAGGTGGAGAGACGTGTACTCGTTGTCCCAGCTGATCCCATGCTGGGTGTAGGGCTCGATGACCACGTTGACGAGGCCCAGCTCTTCCATCTTCGACTTCGCCCATTGCTGCCCGCGGCGCATGTTGGGGGAGCCGGTAACCCGCGGCCCGATGACGTCGGTCATGTACCAGACGAGATCCATGACCTGGGAGCGCTGAAAGCCCTCCTCGCGGATCTTCGCGACCACGTCCCAATCGACCGGCTCCTGGGCCCGGGCTCGCGTGGCCAGCGGGGCCGCCACAGTGAGGAGCAAGCAGATACAGGCGCTGAAGGGGCCGCGTGCCATCGTCATCATGACCTCCACTGAGGGGTCAAGATCGTTGCGCCCAGAGAGGCAGCCCACGGGTTTTCCCGCATGCTGCCGCGATTCGATGCACCGCTTCTCGAAGCCCTCGGAATCTCTCCTTGCTTGGCGGCGTGTCCCACGACGATCGTGACGAACGGTTCCCTGCGGCTGCGCATCCTCACATCGTGGAGGGTACCGCGCCCGGACGGTCTCCTGAGAGCGGGCCCGAGCTCCTCGGCCACCTCCGCCAGGCTCTGGACGGCACGGTCCACGTCGGCATGCCCCATCACCGTCGAAATCGCAAAGCGCACGCCGTGGGCCGACAAGATCCCCCGATTCAGGAGGGCGAGGTGGAGGGCCGGAGCCACGCTGGTCCGCCCGGGCAGGGCGTCCCGGTAGCTCCGGATCGGGGGAGCGCGGAAGTGCAGGTGGGCGTAGGAGCCCAGGCCCGTGACCGTTCCCGTGATTCCGGCCCTGTCCAGCACCGACTGGAGCCCTCGGCGGAGCCGCTCCCCGAGGTCGTTGAGCCGTACTATCACCTCCTCCGTCAGAAGCTCGAGAGTGCGAAGACCCGCCGCGACGGTCATCGCGTTCCCGTTGAAGGTCCCGACATGGGGAACGTGGCCGGGCGTGCGTGGGTCGTAGCGCTCTAGCAGCTCCGCCCGGCCACCGAAGGCCCCCACCGGAAGCCCGCCGCCGATCACCTTGCCCAGCGTCGTCAGGTCGGGAGTCACTCCGTACAAAGCCTGGGCGCCGCCCCAGGCGAGCCGGAACGTCTGGATCTCGTCGAAGATCAAGACGACGCCGGTCTCCAGGCTCACCGCCCGCAGGGCCTCCAGGAATGCGGACTCCGCGGGGATCGCTCCCCGCCCAAGCATCGGCTCCACGATCACCGCCGCCAGCTCATGGGCGTGGCGACGGACCAAGTCGGCAGCTCCCTCCGGGTGGTTGTACGGGGCCACCAGCACCTCCCTCATCAGCCCCGGGGAGAGGCCCGTGCCGTCGCGTCGGCCTTCGGGGAAGGTGCGCAGGGGCTCGCCGGGATCCTGGCCCACCGCCGTCCCGTCATAGGAACCGTGGTACGCGCCCTCCATCTTCAAGATCCGCGACTTGCCCGTGTACGCCCGGGCTGCCCGGATCTCGCCCATGACCGCCTCGGTCCCCGAGTTCGTGAAGCGCACCCGCTCGAGTGATGGTACCCGGCCCGTCAGGTCCCGGGCGAAGTCGTTCAGCGACGCTACCGGCGCCCCGTGAACCGTCCCCTTTCCCGCCTGCTCGGTGAGCGCCCTGACGATCTGGGGGTGCGCGTGGCCGTGCACCAGGGAGGCGTAGTTGTTTTGGAAGTCCAGGTACTGGTTGCCATCCACGTCCCAGAGCCGGCATCCCTCACCCCGCTCCATGTACAGAGGGTACGGGCGGAAGAAGGTGGAGTTGCGCGTGTCCCCGCCGGGCATGAAGGCCAGCGCCGCGGCGTACAGCGCGCGGGACCCGGGCGTGCGATCCCGGTAGGCGTTCTCGATGCGCGAGCTCAAAGCCTGGGCGTACGACCCCATCGGTGACCTCCTGGCTCGAGAATCATCGCCCGGCTGCGGCACCTTCGGGTGACGGCGCGGGATCCCTCTCCGCCGACTCGACTCTTCTCCGCCCCTTTTTGCGGAGGACAGCCCATCCTCAAGTGGGAGCTGCCCCAGGGGCCCCGGCAACCGTCACGGCCGGAGCACGACAGGCAGCCGGATCTGGGACGGCCGCTCGCGACTCCGATGGACCGTGATGAAGGGGGTGCCCGTCTCGGGGATCCGGCGGAAGGTGTCCGCGTCCGCGCCGGCGAGCGCCACTCGGATCCGGTGGCCTGCCCGGATCAGGACGGAGGTGGGCATCAGCTCGAAGGAGAGTTCCGCCGGCTGCCCGGGGACGAGGGGGAGCGCGTGCTCCTTCCTGAACGAGTGGTAGGGCCCGAGAACGGCGTACGGTGCCTGCTCCGCTGGCGACACCTTCCGGTGGATCGCTCGGAGCATCCCCTCCGTCACGTAGCGGACTGTCCCGTCCGGGGCCACGTCCTCGAAGTAGACGAAGAAGGCCCCGTCATGGTGCGTCGAGGTCACGTGCAGCGTGACGACGGGCTGGCCCGTGATCTCGAGATCCTCCTGCAGCGGCGCGCTCGTGTAGGTCAGGAGGCGCGCGTCGGCCCCGGCCCGGTCGCCGTAGACGACGTCCCCGCCGGTGTTGTTCGTGGCCCAGCGGTTGGCCGTGCCGGTGGTGGCGCCGAAGTCGACGACGTACTCGTCGGCCGCGGCCTGCGCCGAAGGCGCTTCAGGGCCGAGCCCGCCACCGGCGGCGAAATACCAGTCCCAGTACGTGGTCTTCGGAACCGGCCACTCCGAGGTCGTCTTCCAGCGTTCCTCCCCCATCGTGTAGTAAACAAGCAGCCTCTCCGCCACGCCTGCGCCCTGGCCACGGACCCAACGGTCGAGGAAACAGAGGTCCTCGAGACGCTGTCCCTCCATGGGCGGGTCCGTGGGCGTACCCATCGGCCGGTAGGGGTCGGCGTGGTGCTCGCCCCCGTGGCTCCAGGGCCCGACGACCACGCGTTGCGGGTTGGAGAGGGTCATGAAACGGTGGAGCACGCCGTTCGCGGTCCCCGCGTCCATCCATCCGCCCCAAGAGATGATCGGGGTCCCGGCCCGCTCCACCGCCTCCCTCCAGGCGTGGATCCCCCAGTCGTCCATGGACCACCCACCCCAGCCCGCCGGCACGTCATCCTTAAAAGTCACCGCCCGGAGCCCCTCCCAGACGCTGGGCACGTCCCGGCGCCTCTCGATCGCCCTGCGCAGGAGGTCGGCTCCCGAATCACCGTCCACCGGCCGGACTCCGCGGAGCTCCCCGTCGCGGCCTCTGCGCGCCGTGTTCAGGTCCAACTCCTTGACCCTCAGCCCCCAGGTCCGCCTCATGTACGCGTTCGGCACGCCGCCTGGGAAGTAGAGGTCGACGTAAGGGTCGTAGTCCGGGAAGCGGGAGACCGCCCCCCGGAACGCCGGTCGGTCCCGCTCGACCATCCAGTCCGCGGTATTCGCCGTGTAGGAGACGCCCCAACCCGCGACCCGACCGTCGGACCAGGGCCGGCCGGCGATCCAGTCGATCACTTCACCGAAGTCCAGGGTCTCGTCCCGGGACCGGTGGTGCGGCCACACGCCGAAGGAAGCCCCGGTCCCGCGGACGTCGCCCGATACCACGGCCCAGCCGTGGCTGCTGAAGAAGCGCTGCATCTCGTTCGGCCCCTCCCCCTCCATGGCCCGCCAGTAGCGGGTCATCGTGAGGACGGCGGGAACCTTCGCGCCGTTGGGAAGGCCGTCGGGGAGCACCACGTCCAGCGCGATCCGGACCCCATCCCGCATGGTCACGTGGAGCGAGCGCACCGGGCTGGTCCCGTAGGGTCCGTAGTATGGGTTCTTGCAGGCGCCGAAGACGTGACCCGCCTCGACGTCCGCGGCCTGCGGCGTGCCGCCTCCGTTCGTGCTCCCGGAGCAGGCCACCAAGAAGAGGAGGCTCGCCGCCCCCGCGGCCCGGACCCTTACCCAGGTCCGACCGGCGCGGGAGGCGGGCTCCGGGCCGGCGGTGATCCGCGCCCAAACTCGAAGTTCATCCACGGTTCGAAATTGGCCACGGCAGCGTCGGAGCCGTGAGCGTGACCGCATCGTCCCGGTAGGCCTACTCACGGGATGTTCGGGTTCCCATCCCTCTCCACGTCCGGTAGCGGCAGGCAGGTCGTGTTCCCATAAGGCTGGCCATCGTGGGCGATGCCGCTGTCGAAGGGCAGGCCGAATCGCAACATATCTCCAAGCCGGTGTCCGTCCAGCCACAGCTCCCGGCTACGCTCCTGACGGACGTACTTGGCGATCTCGTCCGGGTCGCTGCTAACAAACGGTGGCAGGCCGGCGCGAGCGTGGAGCCGGTTGATCATGTCCACAGCGCGCTGACCCCCCTCCACCTCGGCCATGATGAGCTGCGCTTCCTCCCACGTCGCAATCGGGATCGGTGCCGACTCCGAGGCGTACTTCGTCTGGACCCACAGCTCAGTACCATCTTGCCCGCGACCTGCGGGCCGAACGTCGACCCGCCGATCGATGACACCCTGCCAGGTGAGGCCCCGGAACCTGGCGTCGACGGAGATGTTCCGATCTCGGTTGTTGTCCACGTACACTCTGTTCAACCGACTCGTGCTCTCGGTCCCACGACTGGCATAGAAACGGAACCCCTCGGGAACCGGCCTCGCGTCCTCCAGCGCGCCGATCTTATCGCCGCCGTAGAGGCGTGCACGGGCGCGCCCGACCCGAGCCATTTGCAGGACATCGCCCGTGGTGGCTCCGATGGCGACGTCGAACTGCGCCTTGGCGAGATCCAGCATATCCTTTCGGGTCTTCAGCGGCCCTCCGTCGAATGCTGCGGCGCAGAACCCCTCGCCAAACAGCAGGTACGAGTAACCTGCGTAGGCTGCTGCCGTGCCGATCAGGGAAGTCTTGCTCGGAACATCGGCGTCGGGGAACGCTTTGAGCCGCCGCATCACGTCTTCCGCCTGGAAGCGTGCAGTCTGGAGCGGGGTGTAGAGTCCATACGCGTTTGTCGTCTGGCACGTGCCCACCGAGTAGTCCAGCTTGTCAGGCCCGACCTGTCGGCGTCCCCACTGAATCCAGGAGATCGACGCGGACGAATGGATCATCTCGTCGGCCAGCAGAGCGGTGGCCGTCACGTAATGCGTAAAGGCGCAGGCGAAATCGGCCGCGACGCTCTCGACGAGTGTGTTGGCGAGGGTGGGGGCGTCGAGAGCCTCTACGGGGATCCGTCCGGGAAGCCGGACATCCAGAAGGCCCTCACAGCCAGTTAGCCCCCCGAGGGCCGTCAGGCAGGTGAGCCACACCCCGGCGGTCCGAGAGTGCCGGGGCATTCTGCTGGGTCTCCGAATAACGCGCATGATCTTCTGCTCCAGTTCACGAAGTCGCCACACTGGTGGTGGCCCCGCCGCCGCTCATCCGATGCATCAGCAGATTGCGTCTTCTCAGAACGATACCCTAAGCGTTGTGAGGAACTGAGTGAACTGGGGCAGCAAACTCTGGAGGTACGCCTGAAGCCCCCGGCCGTTGGGATCAATCCATCGATTCTCCGGATCCATGATCTTTACCCCGTGGATGCCCTGTTGGGCGACCCAGACTGTCGCGAGATTGCGACCCGAGACCGTGATGCTGGCTCGGGAAGCGCCAATCTTTCGGGCGAGCCGAGAAGGAAAGGTGTAGTTCATGGAGACGTCCCGGAGCTTCGCATACCCGGCGTCGAAGACACCGAGCTGGTACCAGTGTCCGAGCTTGCGATAGGCCTCGACCACCGGTTCGCTGCGTTCCACGGCCACCTTGGAGTTGTTGAAGATACCGTGTTGGCCACCTATGTCCCCGCTCACGAGCTTATGACCTCCGGTGTAGTCGACGAGCGCGGAGAGCCTCAGGTTGTTGAACAATCTCAGCGTTCCCGAGACGCTTCCCTCCCAACTTGGCGTCGGCCGCCCCCAGAAAACCCGTCCTGCCTGCTCACACGGTACCGGAGGACCGCCAGGCCCGAGGTCCGGTCCCCCCTCGCAGAGCAGGTTCACGACATTCCCTTTGCCGTCGAACTCCGCGCTAACAACCTTCCTCAAAAAGATCCCGCCCACGGCAAAGCCCTCCACGTGTAACTGAGTTGCGCTGAGGCTGACCGGGGGCAGGCCTCCGAGGCTCACCAACTCATTCTCGTTCGTGGAGAGCGCGAGCCCGAGATCGAACCTCACATTGCGGTGGTCCACCATCCCGGCGTCGACTCTCAACTCGATCCCTCTGTTGCTCACCTCGCCCAGGTTCACGAATTGCGTCCCTGGGAAGCCGAGGGACGGAAGCGCCGGTCTGGCGACGATTCCGTCCGTCGTGCGCTGGTCGTAGAAGGTGAACTCTAGCTTCACGCGGTCGCCCACCATTCCGGCGTCGAACCCCACCTCCAGCTCCTCACCCACTTCGGGTTTGAGGTTCGGGTTCCCCAGATTTCCCGGCGTGAACGTGGCGACGCCTTGCGCACCCACGCTCGCCTCATACAGGCGTGCCGCGGCGAACACATCGGGCTGCCGCCCCGCCTTCCCCCAGGCCGCCCTGAGTTTGAGAGTACTCACGAATGGAACGTTCCAGAACGGCTCGTCGCTGAGGATCCAGGTGCCGCTTAGCTTGGGATATACGACGACGTCGAAGTCCGAGCCGAACGCGCTGTTGTCATCTCCTCGAACCGCCCCCGTGAGGAACATTCGATCGCGCCATCCGATCTGCTCCTGCACATAGGCTCCGAGCGTCTTGTTCTCGAGAAAATCCTCCACGCCGAAACGGAGGGCGGCGCCGCTCACCGTCTCCACTCCCGGCGCTGGAAAGGTGATGCCGATCGCTCCCGACTCCTCGATCTGTTTCAGGAAATACTGAACTCCAACCGAGGTGGCGAAGCTCAAGGCGGAGGTTGGCTGATACGTGCCGGTCGCCGAGTAATCGAAAGTCCCGTACGTCGTCCTCGTATTGTGGACCTCCTTCCGGCCCAGAGGGTTGAGGAAGCTGATGACCGACGTAGGATCGGCTCGACGTGGATACAGCTTGGATGTTTTCTGATTCGAGACATCGCCTCCGAGGATGAGGCGATGCCTGAGCCACGAGAATGGATGGTGCCTGGTTTCCAAGCCAAAGGTCGCTCGGTCCAGGTTCTCGAATGCCTCGATGTCATTGCGCTGCTCGGGCGTGACCCAGGTATATCCTCGTGTGCGCGTGTCCTTCGTGGCTGGGGTCGTCCAGACGATATCCGCAGTGATGGCCTGCTGGGTCGAGCCGATGCGGTTCTTGCTGCGGAGCAGACCAAGGTTCGCCTGGATCTCCAGCTGCTCGACAGGCTGAAACGTCAGGTTTGCCCTCACATTGCCGTTATTCTGCCAGTTGATCGACTGGACGCCCTCGTCCCGGTCGAATCCGCCGGAGAAGTAGAAACGGAGCGCGTCCGAGCCTCCGTCAGCCTCAAGCTGATAGGACTGCGGATGGCCGGCCGAAAAGGGAGAACGACCCTGCGCCTTCTCCGACTCCAGCACGTTGAACCGCACGGTCTCGCCGGTCTTGGGGTCCTTTCCGTAGACGGACGGGAATGTTCCGGGCGGATCCCGGAGCCAGTTGGCTCCCTGCTTCATCGTGAAGTGGAAACGCGAATTTCCGGGCCTTCCCTTCTTGGTGATGATCTGGATGACCCCCCTTGACGCCTCGGTGCCATACAGGGTGGCGGCGGCAGGTCCCTTGATGACTTCGATGCTCTCGATCTGTTCTGGATCGAGATCGTTGATTCGGGACGCCGGAGAATTCTCGTAGAACGCGGCGCCTCGCCCTTTGCCTCCTCCCGCAGCCGGATTGTTGTCCACCCTGATGCCGTCCACGTACAGGAGCGGCTCGTTGGGCAAGCTAAGACTGCCGATGCCCCGGATATGCATGACGCCGCCCGTTCCCACCTCACCCTGGCTCTTCAGCAGCCTCAGACCGGGAACCCGGGAACTGAGCAGCTGCTGCATATCGGGTTGAGGTGCCAGGTCGACCAGGTCCCCGGCGTCTACAGTGCTGACCGCGTTGCCCACCGCTCGGAATCGCGTGCCCCCCGGCGTCCCGGTTACCACGATTTGCTCGAGTGGGATGGCCTCTTGACGCAACAGGATTTGTGTATCGGCGTCACCGACGCGAACGGTTTGCGTGACGCTCCTGTATCCCAGCATCGTCGCCTCGACGGTGACCTCGCGGCCGGCGACGTTGAGAATGAGGAAACGGCCCCTCAGATCGGTGATCGCCGCCCGGTCGCTTCCCACGAGTTGGACCTGGGCGCCGACCAACGGACGGAGGCTCCCCTCTTCGAGAACGACCCCCATGACGGATGCCTCCTGTCCGCGGGTGGGCTCCGAGCGCGTGGACCGAACCGAGCCGGTTACGATTGCTCGGGTGAGCTCGAGGGAGGCCAGGAGAGGGCGAGGCGCGATCGAGATGTCCTGGAGAGCGGGAAGCGCCGGAATCGGCTCGTGTCGCGCGCTTATCACAACGTGACCGTCGACATCGGTGTAGCTCAGGTGGGTCCCTTCGAGGAGGACCTCCAGCGCCTGGCGAACGGAGAGATGGTCACACGAGCATGCCACCGTGTGGTTCGTCGGCAGCAGCGAGGGGCTGAAGACGAGATCCACGCCCGACATCAAGTGTAGGATCTCGAGACTCTTCTCGAGGGAGACACGTTCGACCCGGAGGTATGCCGGTCGGTCGAGAACCGAGACCCCCGTACCTCGCTCCTCCCGGCCGTTGTTCATCGCGATAGGGATCCGGGTGCGGGAGGGGCGCTCCTGGGCCACACCAGGCACGATCCCCACAACCGAAAGAAGAAGTGCGAGTATGGCGGGGGCGAGGAAACGCATGGAAGGCCTCCGTGCAGTCACGGGTTGGCGTGCCGTGGGCGAGACATGCCGGGGCTGCCGTGCCCGGAGCATCCGCCTATGGCTGGATCGTCGCGAGCGTATCGCCGATGACGCAGTGCGCATCGATGGCCGCGCAAACCGCGGAGATGATCTCCCTCGGGCCCTTGTTCGTGGACCAGATCGTGATCTCGTGCCGGGCAAGCTCCGGAGCGAGGATTTCGACCCGCATGCCGAATCGCTGTTCGAGCTCATCGGCCACGGATGCGAGAGGCGTGGACTTGAAGGCCACGAAGGAGCCCAGCCACTGCAGGTGACGGTGGACCTGGGGTATACGAGAGACCTTCGGTGGACCACCATTCTTCGACTCGCTCATCTCCCCAGACTCCAGATCGACTTCTTCGTCGCCCACCGACACCCGGACCTTACCGTCTGCCACCACGACTCGGAGTAGCTCTCGGTTCCGGGACTCGATGTCGAAGCGAGTCCCCCTTACGAGCACGTCCCCCGAAGAAGTCCGGACCCGGAACGGCTTCCCGTCAGCGGGTTCGACCGCGAAATAGCCGCGCCCGTTGAGCCAGGCTTGCCGGACGTCTCGCCCATCCACGTAACGGAGTCGGCTCGCCGGTGCCAAACGGACGACGGTCCCGTCCGGCAGACGCGCCGACGACGTTTCCGAGGGGTCGGTAACGATCTCGACGATCCCACGGTCGGCACGCGCCTTCCAATCCCCGCCGAATATTGCGACCAGGATTACGGCCGCCGCTGCGGCCGCGAATCTGCCGCCCCTTGACCGAACCACAGAGCCGAGGACGCCACCGGATCGGGAGAGTAAAGAATTCCTATCTGAGCGCCTTCCCCGCCGGAGGAGCTGTTCGGCGGTGTACGCAGGCTCGGTGTACAGCTTGGGAAGCAGGTACTTCCGAGCCGACCACAACCGCTGTAACTCCTCGAACTGCTCCTCATGGACGGGATGCGCAGACCGCCACACCTGGAGGGATCGCTCCTCCTCAGGCGTCGTGTCACCCTGGAGGTGCCGAAAAATGATGCCGTCCATATCGGAATCAGACATATCGGACGCCCTTCTCCGTCCGCTCGCCCTTGTACGGCGACGCGGGGTCGCTGGTCAATGTCCACGATTCGAACTTGCTCACGGCCCGTCTGCCGCAGGAGTCGCTCCGTACACAGAGCACCTGAGCATCTGGATGGTACCATCCAGGCGCCGACGGACGGAGCGGCTGCAGCCCGGAATCCGGAGCGACGGGATCGGCCCCTCGAGCATCGAGATGCTCCGGCGTCCCCCGCAGCAGGAGGCGCGGACGCTGAACCTCAAGAGACCAATTCTGCCCCTTGTGCCCGTCGCTGATGACGGGGGTGCAGGGCTCGGTTGGCCGGAGTCACCGCAGCGGCTCGAGCAGGTTTTCCACGTACTTGACCCTGGATACCGACCCATCGGGAGCCATTTGGAATGTCAGCGTCTCGCCGTACCGGCCGCAGCCGTCCGACGAGAAGCGAAACACGTGCGCGGAGACGGGCTCGAGATCACAGTAGGCGCCGGCCGGGTCTCTGTTCAGCAGGAAGATCTTGAGCATCCCGTCCAGGACCGCGATCTGGTACTCGCCCCAGAAGTCCCTGTAGCGCCCCAGATACGGCTGCCAGTCCGGATTCCCCGGGGAGCCGTCTTTCCCCTCCAACGCCTCAAGAATCTCCGGGACCACGAGATCGAAAGCCTGATTGACGTAGACGCTCGGATTCTGATCGTTGGCGTTCGTCAGGGCGATGACCGCGATCCGCCGGTCCGGGCTCAACTGGAATGCGGTCAGGAAGCCCATGATCTCCCCGCCATGGCCCACGAGCGTGCCTGCGCGCCAGGGGCGGACGAAGAAGCCGAGCCCCTGTCCGCCGGTCCAGCTGTCCTGGATCCAGTGCACCCTCTGCATGCGCCGAAGCGTAGCCGCTTCGAGCACTTCCGCCGGACCGCGGCGCAGGAGCCGGAACTGCCAGGCCGCGAACCTGGCCAGGTCCTCCACCGTGCTAGCCACCGAACCCGCCGCGGAGAGGCCGCCGAGGTCGTAGCGCGGGAAGGTGCGTCGGCTGCCGTCCGGTCCGCGATAGCCGTACCCCGTGGCCAGCCCGTCTTCCGGCCCCACGGGCTGCGCCGTGCTCCGCGTCATTCCGAGGGGCTTGAGGATCTTCCTGTCCACATATTCTCTCCACGGAAGGCCGGAGACCGCCGCCACCACCTCCCCCGCAAGCACCAGGCCGAGGTTGGAGTAGTGATGCGTCGTTTCGGGAGGGAATAGCGGCTCCTGGTGCGCCAGCGCCTGCCGAATCTGCTCCAGGGTAGGGAACTCGAACGTGGTGAAATAGGGGAACGGGCTCTCCTTCGGCAGACCGGAGGTGTGGGTGAGGAGCTGGCGGACAGTTATGGGCGGTGCATCGGGGAACCTTTCCTTGATGCGGAACCACGGAAGGTGCGCTTGGACCGGGTCCTCCAGATCGAGCCTGCCCTGTTCAACAAGCTGCATGACGGCGATGCTCGTGAACACCTTGGTGAGGGACCCGATCCTGTACAGGGTGGTCCCGGGATCCGTCGGGATCCTCTTCTCCACGTCCGCGAACCCGAATCCCCTGCTCCACAGCACGTCCTGGTCATGCACGATGGCCATGGCGAGCCCCGGAATATTCCGGGCCTTTAGCTCAACCTCGATCCACGACTCCAGCACCGACAGGCTGGTCGCGACATCCGGGTCCTGGCGCAGCGAGGGCTGCTGTCCTCCCAGCGGGGTTCCCCGGGCCAGAACCAGCAAGGCGACGAGACCGTACGCACGCATCGTTAACTCCCTTGCCAGTTGGTTGTCGTTTCAGGGCACGAACGGATCAGTGTTAACGAGTCTTGTCCCCCAGGCGTCCGTGGCTGCGAAAAATGGAACGCAGGCGCTCCTCGTCCAGCTCGGGAACCATCAGACCGTCCGCCCCGGTCATCGTCTCCGCAGCGATCAGGGCGTTCACCACCGCCTCCTCCGTCGCCTCGACCGTAGCAGTGAACAGTGGGTTCAGGAGGGACTTGGGCAGCACTGTGAGTTCTGTTCGCTTCGCGGCGCGCGCAGCCTCACGATTTGCCGTGGAGAACGCCACGAAGATGTCGCCGGAGGTATTCGTGGAAATCGCCCCGAGCCGGGCCAGACCCAGGGACACCCGCCTCGCTAGCAGTTCGAGTTGGTTCGGAAGCAGAGCAGCGTCGGTGCCGATTACCACGATGATGGAGCGGTCGAAATCCGGGCTCAGAGCGCTTCCCTGCACCGAGGAACCCGTTTCGGACCCGCTCGGGCCGGTGCCGAGCTCTCTCCCGTCGTGCTGGGGCATGGGCTCAGGAATCTCCCTCCCCACTGGGACCCCCGCGATGCGCAGCTGATGGCGGTAACCGTAGTTGCATTGCACCAGGGCGCCGACCGTATAGCGCTCCCCGTCTACCTCCACGACGCGGGACGAGGTGCCGATCCCTCCCTTGAACTCGTAGCAGATCATGCCGGTACCCCCGCCCACGTTCCCCTCGGCCACAGGCCCCCCGCGCGCGCCCTCGATCGCCCGGATCGCGTCTGCCTCCGTGACGTGCTGACCCGCAATGTCGTTCAACCGTCCGTCGTAGGTTTCGGCCACCATCGGGATCCCGGCCAGAAAGGGAAGACCCTCGCCGCCCTTCTCGATCCCCCAGCGGATGACCGCGTGGTGCACGATGCCGACGCTCAGGGTGTTCGTGAGCATGATCGGCCCTTTCAACATGCCGTAGTCTTCGACCCGGATCGTACCGGTCATCTCGCCGTTGCCGTTCAGCGCAAACCAGGCGGCGAAGACGGGATCGGGATCCGCTCTGCCCCGCGGAAGCACCGCGCTGACCCCGGTCCGAACCGGGCCCTCTCCGATAACAAGCTTGCCACTACCGGAAACGAGTGTGACGTGACCCACCTCCACACCCGGCACGTCAGTGATGGCATTAAGGGGCCCAGGCATTCCGTCGAAGGGTACACCCAACTCGCGGGCCCGTAGCTGCCCCCGGCTAGTCTCCTGAGAAGCTAAGGCCTGCGTCGCGCCGAGCAGGGTGCAGAGGACGAACGAGGCGCCGCATACCGCCCGGCCCCCCTTGCTGCTGGGCTTCATGTCACACTCCGGTCCAGGGTGAGCCATCGTCTCTCCGTTGAGCGGGACTGCTTCGACCACTGTTTCAACTGCTCCACGGTTGCGGTCGCCCCGCCGCAAACGACAAATATGATCGTCTTGAACTCTGCGATCTCACGGGCGCCCTCATAAGCGAGTGCGAGCGCAGCGCCACACGCGGTTCGACCAAAATCCGTTGATCGATTAGGAAACGCTCGCACGCCAATACCGCGGCCTTGTCAGAAACTACCGCACTGCGAATCGGATGTTCTTTGGAGTATGCAAAGGCTTGTTCGCAAACCTGCTTAGCACCAAGAGAGGTTGCGACGCTTGTGATCTTCTCCAATGTAACTCGATAACCCGCTCGAATAGACTGGGCAAACGACGACGCTCCGTCTGTCTCTACGGCTACGATTGGCACATCGGCCCAGCCGTTACGACGAAGTCCTTCGACGATACCACACAACAGACCACCCCCACCTACAGAGAGAACGATAGCATCTGGCTTCGGACCTGACCGCACGACTTCGTCAACCAAGGTGGCATGACCCTGCCAAAGAAGCGGATCGTCGAATGGGTGCAGAAATGCATCAGACTCGCCAACCATCGACTGAGCCAGTGCATTCGCCTCCTGCCATGAGGCACCATGGACGATGACTTCGGCGTCTTCCTGCTGTATCAGCTCTCTGGCTTTTCCGGACGTGGTTTCGGGAACTACAACGGTGACGGGTACTGACAGGCAACGTCCACTGTAGGCGACCGCAATACCTGCGTTTCCACCGGAAGAGGAAACGAAACGACGGGCGCCGCGACGAGCATACTGTTCACAGGCTGTGCCAATCCCGCGAATCTTGAAGGAACCTGTTGGTTGCATCGCATCAAGCTTCAACCAAATGGAGCGACCAGCACAAATGCTAAGGGCCCGCGACTCGATGAGCGGCGTCTCAATGTGTAGCGGCATTGTATGTATGGAACTCCTTTCCTGCCGCACGGGCAGGCTCCCTCGATGCCTCGCTTTGGCGCAGCGACTTGAAGGGATGGCCGGACCCGCCGCCCGCTATCCAGGCGCTCTCCATCTCCGGGTGGCCGTCGATCATGAAACGGCTGTCCACGGTGCCGTCACCTACGAAGACCCGTGCTTACGCATCGCCAATACCGGCGTCAACTACACTCGACATCTCACGCACCGCATAGCGCACCGCCTGCGCCAGTCGATCCACCTCAACCTCACCCGTTGCTGTTGACAGGACGCAGAGGCCGTTCGGCGCGATCAGGATTCCGTGATTCAGCAGGAGGTTGTGCAGCCGCGAAACTGCCTTCTTGTCCTCAGCGCTGCGGTACGCCGAGCGATAGTCGGTGATCGGATGATCGTGCAGGTGAAACATTAATAGCGAGCCACGCCCGCCAACTTGCGCGGGAAAACCCTCTTCCTCGAATACAGACGTGAGGTGGGCACGCGCGGCATCGCCAAGCTCGTTCAAGCGGTCGTAGCTGGTTGGAGTCATGAGCCGCATCGCGGCGAGCCCGGCCGCCATCGTCATCGGATTCGCGTTGAACGTCCCCGCATGCGGCACTGCCGGCTTCCCTTGCCGCGGATCGAAGACGGACATCACCTCCGTTCGCCCCCCCACCGCCCCCACCGGGAAGCCACCACCGATGATCTTGGCCATCGACGTAAGATCCGGGTCAATCCCGTACATCTTCTGGGCCCCGCCCTCATTCAGGCGCAGGTCCTGAACCTCGTCGAAGATGAGCAGTCCACCGTGGCGGTGGCAGATCTCCCGCAGTTCCTCCAGGTACCCGGGCGGAGGGGTCAGGTAGCCCAGGACGCCAGGGAC
>JACQVF010000115.1 GCA_016209885.1 Gemmatimonadota bacterium
CAGGAAAGTGACAGACGCCGAATTCGCGACCGTGCGTTTGTACCCTCACAGCTTCCACGGCCAGTGGAACTACACTATTCGGCCGCATGCCCATATATAAATGTTATTTTCTGACACGGGCTTACCTGCGTCAACGTCAGCCCCCTGTCGAAGAGGAGGGGTTTGGGAATAACGCCCCCAGCTGCGGCAGCAACTCGAAGCAGCTCTCCGTGACCATTCGCAGAACGGGCAGAGGCAGCCTTTCACCGTGCAGAGAAATATCTCTGCCATTTGTGAGAACCGCGTTGAGTTGAGACCAAAGGCTGAGCCCCCCGATACTCCGGCTCCGCAGGTCCGCGATCATGGGACCGAGGGACGAGTAGTCCTTCTTGCTGCCGTGAGCTCTCAGCAACCTGCGGACGACTCCTTCGAGCACGGGCACGGTCGCGCGGAAGACGGAGGCCACCTCCTCGGCGCTGCGAGCAGCTTCGTACCGACGTCGCTCCGCTAGAATACTGTCTCGGTCTAGCGACAGTGAACTGTGCCCCTCGAGGCGAGCAACATAATCGGCCTCGCTCTCGACGTCGGCAGCCGGTGCCGCGTACCGCTCCACGTCTCGAATCAACTTGGCCGTTGCCCGTGCTCGGAAGCTTGAGAACCCCGCCCCCATCGTACGGCTGAGCTGCACGTATCCCTCCTGCTCAAGGAGCTGAAGGTTGCGGAGGAAGGCATCCGAGCCAGCGCCGGTCAGCGACGCATCCATTTCGCTGAAGGTGATGTATTCATCAAGCGACTGATGCTCCCAGGTGAGGTAGAGTCGCCTGGCCACATACCGCCGGAGGGCTTGGTCAGTGACTCGCCCTGTGGATGGAGTCTCGTCGAAGTCTGCGTAGCCCAGCTGGAGTTGGATAGACTCAGCCGAAGCGAAGAAATCAGAATTGGCGTCGACGGCGCGTATTGCGGCCAGCTGGGCACCAGTGGCGAGGGCTGGCTGGTCGAGCGGAGGAAGCTGGTTCCCCTTTCGGAGCCCGTTAATGTACGCGGGATCATCCACGTAAACCGTGACAGCACGCTGCTCGCCACCGGTGCTGGACACTGCGATGTCGACGAAAACACCTGAGTGACCGGACTTCATCCGTCCCGTGCTGCTTTCCACGCATATGGTTGTACCGCTCGGGGTATCCCACCAATTCACTGGACAGCCCCGCTCCTAACGGCTCCGGACATGAGCTGCGAAGCGGCTCCATTTTTCAGGTCAGCTCTCAGCCTCTCCATCACGTCGAACCAGCTCACGGTGTTCCAGCGCCGCTCGAATCTCGTCCACGCAACGTGCTGGGTCACGGAGAATCTGGCGACCCCAGAACGTGAGGACTAGCCAACCCATCGCCTGAAGTCGATTCCGCTTGCGGGCGTCCTCGGAGAGCGTTGCAGGGTTGCCGTGGAACGCAAAGCCGTCGCAGAAGATGGCGATTCGGCGTTCCGGATAGGCGAAGTCGGGAACGGTCAGCAGTGATCCATCGGCGTTGTGAATCTCAAACTGGGCCGTCGGAGCCGGAAGCCTCCCGTCCACCCTGATAGCCGTCGCGAGCGCGTGTTCGATGGGAGTTCCGGCAGGCTGCCGCCCATCGGCGTTGGCGTCAAGCCAGGTGCGGGTCTGGCGCATACCGTCGCCCGCGGTCCCATCGGCGGTGACGAGTGTATCAGGCACACCAGCGAGGGCAAAGAGGAACCCTCTGACCTGTTCCTTGTCGAGCCGCCCATGTTCAAACTGATTGCGATAGCTCTTGAGACACCGGTAGCACGCTTTGTCGCAGCCGTGGCCGAAGAGCCGTTGATGCGCCGCGCGTGCCCAGGGTCCCAACGCACTCGCCAACTCCGCGAGATAGCCGGCGCCGCCCGGAGAGGTCTCGTACAAGGCGATGGACCATCCGTCGGTCCCGTCGCGATGGGCCATGTAAGTCACTTCATCCGGCTCAGTCTCCAGGAGTTCCTGAGCACCGACCGCAAGCGCCTTGCCCAGGGTTCGAGCAAAGTTCTCCTGATCGCCTGCGTCGGGCGGCAGGTACGCGCCGGGAACTGGCACGACCAGGGCGTCCGCCGTGAACTCATAGCCGAGAATAAAGTCGCTAACGGCGCCGTTGCAGAACCGGGCGTGATCCTCGTTCCACTTGGTGAGCCGCTGGTTAGTGAGGCCACTCGGCTGGTGCCGGCCACATGAGGAGCAGAGCAGGAACCGTTCTCCGCGATCACCGCGCCGGCGACTCTTTCCCCAATTAGTCGCCAGAAGCTGGGCGCGCTCCCGATACTCGAGAGTGACGAGGTCATAGGAATAGAGCACGCTGGGGCGGCCAGGCTCATCGAGGACATACTCGGCGCGGTCAAAAATCACACGCTGCCGCGCATCCTCTGCGGCCGTGATCTGCGTGCTCTCCTCTGCCTCGAACGACTCGAGCATGGCAACTTGGGCGGTGCGAGCTATCGGCGAGTTGCAGCGGGGACAGTTATTCACGATCGTCCGCGAGGCGAACCCACACGTATCACAGAAGCAGAACTGCTCGACCTGCCCGCCCGCATCAGCGTGGCCAGCAACCCGTCGCCCTCCACCAGCAAAGAACGCGCGGATGTTCTTGAGCTTGTGACCGTTTGCATACACCAGATTCCCCGGAGCGAACTCGAAGAGTGCGATCCAGGCGGGTCGGCGCAGAGTCGGAGTGTCGGCGACGCCCGGATCGAGAGCAAACGTATCGGTCGGGAACTGATAGGACGGTAACAGGCCTGTGTCCGCCAAATACGTCAGAAGGCGTATTTGCTTAACTCAAGTACCTACGAGATGTAGTGGCGGCCGCCGGCGGCGGGCCCGCCGCGCTCGTCGCTGAACTTGCCAACCACTACATGTTGTACTCACTTGAGTTAAGCGAATACCCCCTTACGTCAGAACGTGCGCGGTCTTGCGATCGAGGGTCAACTCCCGATAGGCCCGCTGCCGAGCGCGACGTTTCTGCTCGATCTCGCGCGTGGTCACGATGCGCTCGAGCTCCTGGAACTCGCGATGCAGCCGTCTGGCTTGCTCGTGCCAGGCCTGGACTGTGGCGCGCAAGTCGGCGACGAGGCGTCCCACCGCGTCGACGGCTGCAGGAGTGTCGTGAAACACGGCAGCCGCCCTTGCGCGTGTTGCCGCCTCGGTGGAGGAAAGCGCATCGAGCACCTGATGTAGCTTCTCAGGCGCCAGCTCAGTGGGGTCGAGCTCATCGCGGAGGAGATCGCCCATCAGCCAGGAGAAGTCCTGGTTCAGCTCCTCAAGTGCGAGAGATCGGACATGACGCGCTACGATCCTTTCGTTCTTGAGCCGTATGGTCGGTGGGCGAAACTCCCCTCGAACCAGCCATGCAGGGTCCTCGAAGCAGTGCCGGTCATGAGGGCCCATGCTACAGAATGTGGATACGTACCCGATGCGCAGTCGGCGTCCGGCGCGCCCCGCGCGCTGGAGATAGTTAGCCGGTGTCGGTGGCGCGTTTCGCAAGAGCACACTCGGGAGTTGACCGATGTCGACTCCAAGCTCAAGCGTCGGGCTACAAACGAGAACGTCTAGATGCCCCTGCTTGAACTGCGTCTCTCGCTTCGCACGCTCCTCGTCGTCCATCTGCGCCGTGTGCTCTCGAGCTATGAGACGGCGCGGCCGATCTTCCGTGTAGAGCCGGACATAGTAGTGGTCCCGATCAACCGAGGTTGGCCGTTGCTCATCGCCGGTTCCCGAGCATACCGTCCCCCCAACACAGCATGGCGCCCGATAGGGACGCCAGGTCTGGCACTTCGCGCAGCGATACCCAGCCTCGGCGGGGACTGCCCGTAGTACCCGGGGAGAGATCTGATAGGCGCGTTGTCCGCCAACACGCTGACGTACCCGCTCCGGCAGCGTCGCCATCACCAGGATCTCGTGCGCCACTAGAAGTTCCACGACCGCGCGGGTCCAGGCGTCCACCTCATTCCCCAGCCCCGTGGCCCTGCGAACCAACTTCGCCACGCCGCCGGCCCCTCCCCGTTCTGTATCCTTGACCAGGGCGTGGAAGTCCCAGCCTGACACGGCGTGACCGCGAGCGGCTGATGGGCGATCGAACATGTACGCGACCGGTCCCCGTTCGTGTTCTGGGATCGAGACGGAGTAGGGCTCCTGGGCGAGATACGACCACGGGGCACGCCGGTCATCGATGTATTGTTGATAGAAGTCGAAGGCAACGGCGCGATGACGCCGCATATAATCCAACATGGCGCGCACGACGATGGCGCCCGTGGCGAGCGGGATGTTCAGGTTCCGAGACACGGCAACGAACTGCTCTGAGCCGGTGAGGTCCTCGAGGAATTCATACTCTATGGCCACTAACGCGAGATTCTCGAGGGATACACGCTGGAGCGTCGCGCGACAGAACTCGCTCGCCACCTCATAGCGGAGGGCTCGCTGCCAGAGACGTTGCTCATCTTGTGTGAGGCGATGCCGGGCGAGGTTCAAACGCTGGAACTCCTCAAGCAATCGCAGCTCGAGGCCGTCGAGCGTCACGCCGTCCGCTCCGGCAATCCGAACCAAGGACTCGACCGCATGCCGCACGGCGAACTGGCGGTGCCGGTCACCGGTGTACCCCGCCTGGTGGGCCGCTTCCTGCCTGTTATCCGCAAAGACCAGCAGCCGCCGTTCCGAGGTCTCAAGATTGTCCAGGTGATGCGTGGTGAGAACTGATACGCTCGCAGCCTGCCCCGTTCGCAAGAGGGTCAGAATGTCCCCGCGAGGGAATCGCCCCTTGCAGACCGGGCAGGAACTACCCTTCCCGCGAAGGACGTGCTGAATGGACCAGCCGGACACATCACGCGGCTGCTCGTAGGACACGATGCCGGTATCGTGTTCGAGCCGGGCCTCTCCCCACCTCGGAAGGTTCGCGGCGCGCCGTCGGCGCCGAGGGGGCCCCGGGGCTGGAGCGTCCGCCTCCTCGTCGGGTGAATCACTGTCCTCGACAACGATACGCGAGGCAATGAACGCGGTGTTCTCGTCGCTGAGGAACTCTTCGTTCGGCAGTGTCCTCGACGGATTCTCCTCGTCCCACTTCACCTTGACGAAATCCTGCCCGCACGTCGGGCACAGGACTGCGGGCCGCACGACCGCCCGGCAGCGAGGGCACCGTTCCTGGCCGTCCCGAATAAGAGTTCGGCACTCGCGGTTCACGCAGAGCTCCACGTCGTACACACCATGGAAGAACGAATGTAGTTTGGGACGGAGCAACGGCGGCCGACGGTCGTCGCCGATGCTGCCGAGGAGCACCAACGCCTCCACTACGAGCGCTGCGTCTTCCGTCGAAAGGTGGGCCGCGGCCTCGGACCCTTCGCGCCACGCGTCGGCCAGTTCTTCATAGGTCCGCGGCGGCCCCGCAACATCTCGTACGGTGAGAATGTGAGCGTGCCCTGCCACGACAGCCTGGACTCGCGCGATGAGGTCATCGCCGGGCGGCAATCGGCGCCCCGTCATCATTTCGACGAGTTGTGCCAATGCTGCGGGTTCGCCGGTAGTCGCGGCCGTCAGGAGTTGCCTATCCGGGACGGTGATGGGTGGCTCATATAGATCCGTTCGTTGGCCACCAGCCGCGTACCGCTCGCCGATGATGTCCGCTACCTCGAAGGGTGCGTCGAACAGCGTGGACGCGAACACTGCCAGCGCCGCGTCGCCGCCAGCGTCCTGAGATACAGTAGCCGACGTCCCAATACACCTTAGGGCGTGCCGCCCGACGCCGCAGCGCGCCTTGAGGCGACGAATGAGACACGCGATCTCCGTCGCGAGGGCACCCCGATAGCTGTGGAGTTCGTCCAGCACGAGAACCTGCATAGCCGGTGTGAACAGCGACCGGTCGATCCGCCGAATCAGGAGGAATTCGAGCTGCTTGTAGTTCGTGAGAATGATGTCCGGGGGCGTGCGGCGGATGTCCTCGCGGCGAGTGAGTTCGTGCCCCTCAAGCGGCGAGCCAAGTGTTGCAGCTATCTCTTCGCTCTCGCCGGTGTACAGGGCGAACGTCAGTGGCACGCCGCTGCCGGCGATGAGCCCACGTAGCCGCAGGAGCTGTCGTTGGCCAGTGCGTTCATCGGGTAGAGCAGGAGGGCCTTGGTCCCTGCGATTCCGGACGCCTTCGCCCTCAGGACTTCGGTAATGATAGGAGGAGAAAGGCCTCGGTCTTCCCGCTTCCCGTGCCTGTGGTGACGACCACGTTACGGCGACCGACAACCGCCCGATAAGCCTGCTCCTGGTGGGCGTACAGTGGCGCGTCACCAAACGACCACTTCAGCCGCGTGAGAGCGTCCGGTCCAAGTCCCTCGGCGACCAGCGACGCGAGCGTAGCGCCGGTCTCGAATTCGCGGGCCAGCGTCACGTACGGTCCCTTCACCAGGACCTCAGTCTCGTTCACGTGACGCTCGAACTGGGCCCGCAAGTCCGGGTCGGCGAGGCGGTATGTGCTCTTGATGAAGCGGCGATACTCATCCGCCACGTGTCGCACGTTCCCCAGTACGCTCGCAGGCATCAGATCGGCCCCCCGAGCGTGAGCGAGGTGCGCCACTGACCCATTCGTGCCTCGGTGAACTGGACTTTGAGCGCCGGGTTGGGTCGTGCGCCTACAGTCAGGGCCACCGCCTCCAACGAGACCACCCGGTCTAGCCAGCCGAGCGCGTGAGCGGCAACCACGGCCGCCTTGTCGCAACTGCACACCTGGAAGTCGTCGTTCCGCGTGGTCGCGTGCGCCAGCAGATCGCGCTCGCCGGGATCCAGCCCGTCCGCGGCTGGGTACGTGAGCCTGAACGCCGCGGCGCCTTCGGGCGGAAGCGGTGCCACGGTCATCCTTGCGATGTCCTGTTCCGTCACTCTTATGTATCCCCTGTATCCCCGGGTTCCCGTGTCGCCACGGCGCAGCTCATTGGCGCACTCCTCGACGGTCACAACTCGGCGCTGGCCGGTGATCGCGTTCCAGCAACGGGTCCTCACCGCTTCAATCACGATCATCGAGTCGACCAGAAGTATCGGAGGAGCCCCCAAGGCGCGCGTTCCTCACGCCTCGAACAACGGCTCGATGGCATGGTCCTGTAGCAACGTTGCCAGCTCCACCAGGGAGAGGCCGAGCAACGATGCCGCGCGTTTCACCGAGAGTCGCCCGGCTTCCATGCCTCCCGCGATTCGACGCACGAAGCGCTCGCTGAAGCGGTGAATAGGCGGAAGGGCATCCTGCGCCCGGCCGCTGGCCACGAGTCGCTGGTCATTGATGTCTAGGAGATCGGCCTTCGACAGCCACCCGAGGTTGTAGCAGCGCCACTTGCAGGCGAGAGCGGACACGCGAAGATCCTCCGCCGTGGCATTGAGCCAGTCGTGCAGGTCAGTCGACGTGTCGCGAGACTCCCAGCGCTCCCGCAGCCCTGCCGCCGGCATCAGCACGGCCGCCGCGAAGTTTTCCGCGAGCTGTTCCACCCGTTTACCCTTGCCACCGCGCGGGACGTCGGCGGTCTCGAGTCGCTCCGGAGGCATCACGTCCCAGGTGAGGAGGTGAAACAGTTCGTGAGCGAGGTCATAATGACGGCGGCCCTCGGGCTCGAACCGGTTCACCAATACTGCGCTGAGGCCCGGCACCTGCGAGGCCGCACCGGAAATGCTGGTGGGCGCGTCCACATACAAGACCAGAGCCCGGAGCTGATCCTCCATGGCCCGTTGGAGTGACTCCGCCGGGCGCTCGCCCAGCTGCCACTGCTCTACTAGTGATTCGCCGGCTGCCTGAGCCTCCTCGAATGTGGACCGCGGCGAAAGCGCAAGCTTCTGCTCAAGCCACTGGGGCTCGTCGCCCTCCCGAGCGCTGAGCTCCCGATACGTGGCAATCCAGCGTCCGGCTCGGTCCTCAAACTGGTCGAGTACGTTGGGCGCGACGTCCGCGTGAGCCCGGAAGGAGAACCTGCCCTCGCCTACCAACCGGAAGGAGTCGGTGAAGTAGTCGAGGTCTGTGCGGAGAACGGCAACCGCGCGGATCAGTTCGTCTGCGGCCAAGCGGCGGTCCCCAGCCTCTATGCTTGCCAGTGTCTGGCGGTGCTCAAGGCCAAGAGCCTCGGCGAGTTGCTGCTGGGTTAGGCCAGCTCGCTCGCGGGCGGCTTTGAGGCGAATTCCTATGCGCTTCTGGTAGTCGTGCATTTTCATGATTGCAATATAATCTTGCTTTTTATCTAGCGCAATAGCGATATCGCGCCCGTCGCGGGCGGGCGGCGGTTTGGGGGGAACTGATCATTACGACCGTCCGGGGTAGCACGAAGATAGGTAACGCCTTGCGCCAGTGAGCTGTCAGGCGAGTACGGCTGCGACACCGCGCCACTCCGCGACGCGCTCTCGGTAGTACTCGGCGATCCCCGGCCGCTTACGGAGCCAGACCGGGAAGGTGTCCAGAATGTGAACGAAGTCCTCCGGGCGGAGGCCGTAGGCTTCCGCCACGGCCCGGTCGGCCGCCCAGAGCGCTGGCCAGGACTCCTGGTCTTCGCTGACGTGCGTGATGACCGCGGACGGCGCGAACCGCGTGGGAATCCGAGGGAGGGTGTTGACCACTGCGGCGGGTGGCACCGCAACCGGGAGGATGTAGGTGAAGCTCACATGAGTGGCGGCGGACCTCAGACGCAGAAGGAAGTCAAAGCAGAAGGAGTTGAGCACGATTAGCGCGGCCTCGGGGTCAACACCCTCGAAGTCAGCAGCCGTGCAGGTGTGCGACGCCGCGGCACCAGCCGGCAGGA
Source organism: Gemmatimonadota bacterium (assembly GCA_016209885.1). Taxonomy (GTDB): domain Bacteria; phylum Gemmatimonadota; class Gemmatimonadetes; order Longimicrobiales; family Gaopeijiaceae; genus JACQVF01. Next base: position 8,761 of record JACQVF010000115.1, read on the forward strand.
CCGCCGCGATGCAGGTCCGCTGGTTCGTGTTGCTCGCCGTCTCCCGGAAAACCAGTGTCGGAGCGTTTCGCGGAGGCCGACCGTACTTGGCCTCCGCTTGCGGCACTGAGAGCCACCACCGTATGGGCTTGACGCCCACGAGGTATTGCTCGACATGCTTTCCTTCGTAGACCGGCCAGTAGCCCTCAGCACGCATGGCCTCGACGAGGTCGGCTGGATCAGCTGGAGAATCGGCACCTAGAACGGAGGCGGGGGTGTGGAGGCGCGACGTGCTGGGGGCAGTGAAGAGGTCCCTGTCCTCGCTCGCGTTGAAGACAATCTCGTGTTGTCGCCAGCTGATGAGCCGAGTCCCCCACGCACCGTTGCCTTTTCCTCCGAACGTCATCCGCCCGACGCTCATTCGCCGGACGATCTCCTGGTCGCGCGGTCCCCGGTACTCCAGGAACGCAAGTGTCTCCGGTGAAAGCTGCTCCAGCTCATCCCGTGTGATTCGCACCCGCCAGGGCTTTGGACCATCGGCCTCCAGTTCGGTGACATCGTGCCGCATGAACGCAGCGTCGAACGCGCCTGAGCCGTCCGCTTGGAGTTGCGCCGCCAGATTCGCGAACTTGTACCGTGAGTCGATTGGAAAGATGCGCCGCCGGTTCTCGAAAGCGTAGAAGGCCCGGATGTTAGCCTGGTTGAGAAGGTGCTGCCGGATGCCTACGCAACCGTCGCCGTTGTAGACAACGGACGGCACGACAAGCCCGATCGCACCGCCCTCGCGAGCCAAGCGAAGGGATCGATCCACGAAATACTTGGACAGCTCCTCGTGCGCGCTATGGTCACTCCTTCTTCGTTGGCGCGGCGCGTCATCCCCGTGGTCCTCTTCAATGCTCGGCCTGGCCAGGGGGAAGTCGCCCCCTTTGCGCAATAGGCGCGCGAACGTGGTAGTGCGCTCGCGTTCGGCCTCGAACCGCTGCTCAAGCCCTACGTGCTCCCGGTGCAGCCGACGAATACGGTGGTCGAGCTCGTTCCCCTTGAACACGATGACCAGCGGATCCACCTCCGCGTAGAACTCCTTCTTGCTCGGCAGGACTTTGTCCCACGGCGGGTTCCCGAGCACTACGTCGAAACCGGGCCGCTCAGCCCTGAGCATCACCTCGGGGAACTCGAGCTCCCAATGAAAGAACCGCTCCCGCGCGCGCACCCGCTCGAAGGCGTTCCACCAGGGCCTCGCCCGCGCCGCCGCCAATGGGTCCGTAGCGTCACTTAGGGGTTGGTAAGTAAGAAAGTTTACAAACGACTCTGACTTTTTGACGAAGGATTCACTGTGCGACTCTCTTGGGTCGTTCGCGGTTGGAGCGTGTAGTTCCAGTCACCGTGAAACCTATGGGGCTTCAGCTTCAGCGCACGCATCTGGTCGTCCGCGATCTTCTGGCCGGGTTCGTACTCCGTGGGGTCCAGCAGGGCTTTGACCTTGAGCCCGCTTTTGGTCGTCGTCCCGCCAATCAGATTGACCACGGCCTCGAAGCTGAGCAGCGGTCGTCCGCGCCAGTTGATACTGATGAACGAAAACAAGCGGTGTTCGACCTTGTTCCATTTGCTGGTCCCCGGCGGATAGGGGCAGACGGTCACCGGGATCCCCAGCTGATCCGTGAGGGCTTGCAGGTGCACCTTCCACGCGCGCAGACGCGTCCCGTTGCTCCCGCCGGCGTCGGCGCAGATCAGCAGACGCCGGGCGTGCGGGTACGCTTTCCGTCCCAGGAGTCGCCACCAGCGGCGAATGCTCTCCACGGCGAATTCCGCGGTTTCGTGGGTCATGCCCACGTTCACCACGGCTTCATCGCGCGCCACGTCGTACGTCCCGTACGGGATCGCCTTGCCCACACCCGTCCCAGGAAAATCATGAACGAAGACGGCCTCGGGCTCCCCCTCCGGCCGCCAACGCCGGCCCCGATTGTCGAAGGTCCCCACCAATTCCTTCTTCTTGGTGTCCACGCTCACCACAGGGTCATGGCTCCGCACGAAGCGACGAACCTGTTCATTGAGGTAACGGAACTGGGCGTCCCGATCTGGATGCTGCGTCCCTTCGATCGTCTTCACATTGGCCTGCAGCGAGTAGCCCATTGCGCGCAAACAGCGCGCCACCGTGACATGCGACACCTCGTAGCCCTGCCGCCCGAGCTCCTGCGCCAGCGTCCGCGTCGACTTGTTCGTCCACAGCAAGTAGCTCATCGGATCGGCCGCCCCCTTACCCGACCAGATTCGCAAGCGATGCGGCTCGCGCGGAATATGCGATATCGTTCCCACTGCATCGAGCCCGGCCCCGGCAAGACGAAGCAGTTCGCGAATGGCCGCACTCCGGCCCACGAAAGACTATACGTTCGCTTCCGCGCCTCCCTGAGGTCGCCAAAGCGCATCAGTTCTCGAACGGCGCCCGTGGGCGCCGATGTGCCCACGGTGTGGCCCGGAGCCGCGCCGGCGGCCTGGCGCACCATGCTCCGGTGGGGCTGGCTGTTTTCATAATAGGGCTGCGGCGGCGCATGGCAACGGTTTTCGACGACGGCGGGGTGGAGCCGCCCGCGCCCGCGGCAGCCCGCGCCCGCGGCAGCCCGCGCCTCAGTCGGGGGGCCTCCAGGCAGGAGAAGCCGGTGCGCTGTCGATGCGCCCCGAACGGCCCTGGCCTCGGCGCTGCCGGTCAAAAGTACACCGATACCCGCGTGAACCACAGGTCGCCGTACGTGCCGAACTCGGTGCGCAAGGCCGGCGGCACGAGGCGCGGCGTGGCCCCGAACGACTGCAATGAGCCCATGGAGAGGCTCGTGTTCCTGGCCGAAGTCGCACGACGCCAGGGGCGTGAGCGCCGCGCTGCCATCTGCGAGGTTCCACAGCGCGCTGAGCGACAGCGACAGCCGCGCCTCCTCATCGGCGGTGTATGCCACGGCGCCGCCGAGGTAGTAACGCCCGAGGTAGTAGCTTTCGCCGCGCGCCAGCCGCGGGTCCGTGAGCTTCGCCAGGTGGCCGCCCGCCCCGCCGGCGCCGATGCCGTTGTAGTGGTACTCGCCGGTGAGCACGAGGCGCCCGCTCAGCCAGTCCACGCCGGCGGTCACGCGCGGCCGGTCGGGCTCGTCATCGTCCAGGTGCCAGGGCAGCGCGGCTTCGGCGCGCAGCTTGGTCCGGTCCAGCACGTAGGCGACGCCGCTCGACGCGGTCACCTCGTTCCAGAACTTCCCGGCGGCCGCGTACACATCCGCCGAGGCCAGATCGATGGGCGCGCGCAGCCCCGCGGAGCAGTCGTCCGGCCGGCCGCGCGCCGCAACCACGGCGTCCAGCTCGACGCCGGCCGTGCGGTACGCCAGCACGCGCAGCGCATCGCTGGTGGGCTTTTCCGCGGTATCCAGCTCGAACGGGCTGAACTGCGCCCACCGATCGGCGATGGGGAACAGGCTGGACAGCCTCCACGTGGTCGCCTGCCGGCGGACGGTCACGTCCGCGACGCCGGTTCGCACCGTCAACGCCAGCCGGTCGATGTCGTGCCAGACGTCCACCCGCTCCTCGTCGACGATCCGCGTGGAGAGGTCCACCGGGCGGCGCGGCTCCACGTCGTCGCCCATGAGCCTGGAGGAGAGCTGGTCCGCGCTACCGGGCGGACACCGCGGCGGTGCGCACGTTCGCCCGGGTTGAAGCAACCGCTGGCCGTGGATATATTCGATCATCGGTAAACGGCCCCTTGGGGGCCGTTCCTTTTGCGGGCTTGAGGAGGTCTGGATGAAGAAAGGGGTCCATCCCGAGTACAAGGTGGCCACGGTGCACTGCGCGTGCGGCAACACCTTCAAGACGCGGTCCACCCAGGAGGACATCCACGTGGAGATCTGCTCGGTGTGCCATCCGTTCTTCACGGGGAAGCAGAAGCTGGTGGACACGGCCGGGCGTGTGGAACGCTTCCGGCAGCGCTACGGTGACAGGCGTTAGGTCGCGGACGGCCGGGCCTCCCCCCGGCCGTTTGAGCAGATACGGGGGTTGATGACAGTGCGGACGCCGGCTTTGGAGGACCGGCTCGAGGCGCGGCTCAGGGATGAGGTGGCGCGCTACGAGGCGTTGAGTGCACAGCTCGCGGACCCGGAGGTGGTCCGCGACCCGGAGCGGGTGAGGTCGGTGGCGCGGGAGCGGGCCGCGCGGGAGGCGCTCGTGGATTCGGCGCGCGAGCTGGAGCGCGTGCGCCGGGAGCTGGCGGACGCCAGGGAGCTCAGGGAGTCGGCCGACGACCCTGAGCTCCGGCGCCTGGCGGCCGAGGAGGTGGAGCGGCTGGAGGCCGTCGAGGGGGAGCTGGTCGAGCGGGTCAAGGAGTTGCTCGTACCCGGGGACCCGCTGGAGGACCGGGCGGCGGTGCTGGAGATTCGGGCGGGGACCGGGGGTGACGAGGCGGGCCTGTTCGCGGCGGACCTCATGCGCATGTACCAGCGCCTGGCGGAGCGGCGGGGGTGGAGGGTCGAGCTCGTGAGCCTATCGGAGGGGGTGCTGGGCGGGGTGAAGGAGGCGATCTTCGTGGTTCGCGGCCGCCGGGCGTACGGGGAGCTGCGCTTCGAGTCCGGCGTGCACCGCGTGCAGCGGGTGCCGGCCACGGAGAGCCAGGGGCGTATCCACACCTCCGCGGCCAGCGTCGCCGTGCTCCCGGAGGCGGACGAAGTGGATGTGGAGATCGACTCCGCAGAGCTGCGGATCGATGTCTTCCGCTCCTCGGGTCCGGGGGGCCAGTCCGTGAACACGACGGATTCCGCGGTGCGCGTCACGCACCTTCCCACCGGGATCGTGGTCACCTGCCAGGACGAGAAGTCGCAGCACAAGAACAAGGCGCGTGCGCTCAAGGTTCTGCGGAGCCGCCTGCTGGACCGGCTGATCGCGGAGCGGGAGGCGGAGCGGGCGCGCGAGCGCAAGCTCATGATCGGCACGGGCGACCGTTCCGCGAAGATTCGCACCTACAACTTCCCGCAGAATCGGGTCACCGACCACCGGATCGGGCTCACGCTCTATCGCCTCGCTGAGATCCTCGACGGCGACCTGGACGAGCTGCTGGAGGCGCTGCGACTGGAAGAGCAGCGCGAACGGCTCGCGACGGTCGGCGTGTGACGGCGCCGTGAGCGGTGAGCGGGCGCAGGAGCGCGCCCGGGGCGCCCGGGGGCGCGAGCTCTGGACGGTTCTGCGCCTGGTGGAATGGAGTGCACGCTACCTGCGGGAAAAGGGCGTGGAGAACGCCCGCCTGAACGCGGAGCTCCTCCTGGCGGATGCGCTGGGGCTCCGGCGCCTGGAGCTCTACCTCCAGTACGACCGGCCGCTCACCTCCGAAGAGCTGGCAGCCTTCAAGGCACGGCTGCTTCGCCGGGCGCGGCGAGAGCCGCTGCAGTACGTTCTGGGGCGCGTGGTGTTTCGGGAGCTGGAGCTCGCGGTCGACCGGCGCGCGCTCATCCCGCGACCGGAGACGGAGATCCTCGTTGGGGAGGTGCTGGAGTGGGCGCGGGGTCGGACGGGCGAGCCGGAGGTGCTGGAGCTGGGCACGGGCTCCGGGGCCATCGCCCTCTCGCTGGCGGTGGAGGGACGGTTCGCGCGTGTCGTGGCCACCGACGTCTCCCCCGAAGCCCTCGCCCTCGCCCGCTGGAACGCGGCACGGTGCGGCGTCGCCCGGGCGGTGGAATTCCGTGGGGGCTCGCTGTACCGTGTGATCGCTCCGGACGAACGCTTCGACGCCATCGTCTCGAATCCGCCGTACGTGGCCGCGACGGCGCGAGCGTCGCTGGCGCCGGAAGTGCGCGACTGGGAGCCGGAGGCGGCGCTGTTCGCGGGGCCGAGCGGCTTCGAAGTCCTCTGGCCCCTGGTGGAGGGTGCTCCCGCGCACCTGCGGACAGGCGGCATCCTGGCCCTCGAGGTCGGCCTGGAGCAGGCGGACGCCGTGACGGAGCGGATCGCGCGGACTGGCCGGTTCCAGGATGGCCGAACCGTCCCGGACCTGGCGGGCCGTGAGCGCGTCGTCATCGCGACGCGGGCCGAGGACTGAGGCGGCGGGGTCGGAGGGAGCCGGCCGCCAGGCCTGGTCACTGGAACGGAGGCATACCCCCGATGGCCGATATTCTCGACATGGCCGCCGAGCTGGGCCGCGCGATGGGCCGCACGGCAGAGTACCGCGCGCTCAAGGAGGCCATGGCTGCGGCCGACGACGATCGCGAGCTCGTCGAGCTCAGAAACCGCCTGACGCGGATCGAAGAGCAGATGGAGGGGGTGCTCCGGCGGGGTGAGGAACCGGGTGAGGCGCTGGTGGCGGAGTATGAGGAAGTCTTCAGCCGGCTGCAGGCCAACGCCACGTACCAGCGGCTCGTCGCGGGGCAGGCGAATTTCGACCGGGTGCTCGCCCGCGTAAACGAGCAGATGACTCGGGGGATGCAGGACGCAGAGCAGGGCCGGATCGTCCTGCTCCCCTAGATCTCCGCGGCGAAGCGCTAGAGCGATCTGCTGGGCTTGGTGCCGTATGAAGCACAACCTGGAGGCGTTGCGGGATACGGTCTATCGATTCGTCCAGCCGATCACGGCCTGGCTGGTGCGCCTGGGTATGCACCCGAACCTGCTCACGACGATCGGATTCCTGGTCACCGTGAGTTCCGGATTCTTCTTCCACCAGCATCATGTTCGCACGGCGGGCGCCCTCGTGCTGCTCGGCGGCGCCTTCGACATCCTCGACGGGGTGGTGGCGCGGCAGAGTGGGCTCGCCTCCAAGTTCGGAGCGTTCCTGGACTCGACGCTGGACCGGATCAGCGAGATCGTGGTCTACCTCGGGCTCCTGTCGCTGTACAACGACTATCGGCTCGAGCTGGGCGATGTGGGCATGATCTATCTGATCCTGCTGGCGATGGCGGGCTCGCTCATGATCAGCTACACGCGCTCGCGGGCGGAGACCCTGGGGCTGGACTGCCGCGTGGGCCTCATGCAGCGCGCGGAGCGCGTGGTGCTCATCGGGTTCGCCTCGCTCCTCTTCGGCGAGGCGTGGAACGGCTACGTGCTCAAGGTCGTGATCTTCCTGCTCGCCGTCCTGACGAATCTCACGGCGTTCCAGCGAATCGTGTGGGTATACCGTCACGCCGCGGGTGTGCCGTTGCGCGAGCGGGCGGCGCCCCAGGCAGGCATGGGTTACGAGGAGGAAGGCGTTGGCAAACCGTCCCGTTGAAGTAAGGCCGCCGGCGGGCTCGCTGGGGGTGCTGACCCCCGGCCTCGGTGCGGTGGCGACCACTTTCATTGGCGGGGTGGAGGCGATCCGCCGGGGCCAGGCGACCCCCATCGGCAGCCTCACCCAGATGAACACGATCCGACTGGGGAAGCGCACGGAAGGGCGGACGCCCAAGATCAAGGAGTTCGTGCCGCTGGCGGAGCTGGACCAGCTCGTGTTCGGCGCGTGGGACCCGATCCCGGATGACGCGTACGAGAGCGCCGTGAAGGCGGGGGTGCTGGACGCCCGGGATCTGGAGCCGCTGGCCGAGTTCCTGCACTCGATTCGCCCCATGCCCGCCGCCTTCGACCGGCACTACGTGCGGAGGCTGGACGGCCCGAACGTGAAAGCCGGGAAGAACAAGCGTGAGCTGGCGGAGCAGCTCCGTGAGGACATCCGGCGCTTCAGCGAGGAGAAGGGGTGTAGCCGTCTCGTGATGATCTGGTGCGGCTCCACCGAGATCTACCTGGAGCCCGGGCCGGCGCATCAGAGCCCGGCGGCGTTCGAGAAGGCCATGGATCGTAATGACGCCTCCATCGCACCCAGCATGCTGTACGCGTGGGCGGCGATCCAGGAGGGCGTGCCGTTCGCCAACGGGGCCCCGAACCTCACGGTGGACATTCCCGCGCTCGTGGAGCTGGCGAAGGAGCGCGGGGTCCCCGTGGCCGGCAAGGACTTCAAGACCGGGCAGACGCTGCTCAAGACGATCCTCGCGCCGGGGCTCAAAGCGCGGATGCTGGGGCTCCGCGGGTGGTTCAGCACGAATATCCTGGGGAACCGGGACGGCGAGGTGCTGGACGATCCCTACAGCTTCAAGACGAAGGAGGAGTCGAAGCTCGGGGTGCTCGAGTACATCCTCCAGCCGGACATGTATCCGGATCTCTACAAGGACGTCTACCACAAGGTGCGGATCAACTACTATCCGCCGCGGGGCGACAACAAGGAAGGCTGGGACAACCTGGACATCTTCGGCTGGCTGGGCTACCCGATGCAGATCAAGATCGATTTCCTGTGTCGGGACTCGATCCTGGCGGCGCCGATCGTCCTGGACCAGGAGCTCTTCCTGGACCTGGCGCAGCGGGCCGGTCTGCGGGGGATCCAGGAGTGGTTATCCTTCTACTTCAAGAGCCCCATGGTGGCGCCCGGCCTCTATCCGGAGCACGACCTGTTCATTCAGCACTGGAAGCTGAAGAACACGCTTCGCTGGCTGGGCGGTGAGCAGCCGATCACGCACCTGGGGATCGAGTACTACGATTAGTGTGGGGGTGGGAGGGATGGGGCGCCGAGACGGGTGACGAACGCGCTGTGCCGGGGCTGAGTGCAGCCACGCCAAGTGAGCGATAATCGGTTCGATCCCGTTACAAGGTCCTGGAGTCAGCGTTCTCGTCGCTCGTCTGCAGCCGTGAGTCTCGGATGACCGTGAATACATACCCCGGCAAGCTGATCGTCCTAGAGGGCTTGGACGGCTCCGGGCAGACAACTCAGGCGCAACTGTTGGTTAAGTGGTTCCAGGACAAGCGCGGCCAACTGGCGTATTATACGAAAGAGCCGAGCGACGGTCCCGTAGGCGCGATCCTGAAGCTGGTGCTGTCCCATCGTTTGACGTCTCCGACCGACAAGAGAGAGCACAGACCACTCGACCCCGCGACCATGGCTTTAGCTTTTGCAGCGGACCGGGCCGATCATCTGCACCATGAGATCGTCCCCAAGCTGCGAGACGGAGTCCACGTTATTTCCGATCGCTACTACTTGTCTTCGCTAGCGTACCAGTCGATCGACCTGGAATACAAGTGGATCCGCGAGATAAACCAGCATGCGCTAGGACCAGACTTGACGTTCTTTTTCGACGTACCGCCGCCGATTTGTGTCAAACGCATGCAATCTCAGCGATGGCACGTGGAGCTCTACGAAGATCTCCACATGCTAGAGAAAGTTCGGAGAAACTACCAGGAGTGTATTCGTCAGCTGCAGCTCGCGGGAGAGAAGATTGAGGCTGTTGACGGCAGCCAACCCGTGGCTGAGGTTCACAGCATTGTCGTGAACAGGACGAAACAGTTGTTGAGGGCTTTCGCTGCTGCGAATGACGGAACCCGATCCCGGGTATCCGAAGAGCAGTTGGCGCTGATCATGGGTACTGAGCCCTTGACTGAGAGTGAGATCGCCAGTCACCAAGAGGGCTAGTTTCCGCCTCCCCGAAACCTTCGGGCTGGACCGGGGTTAGGACGAAAGATAGGCTCGCGCTGGTCAGCGGTCTGGTGGCTGGCCCCAATAGGCATGGCAATTCGGAGGACGTATGAAGGTCAGGCGCTCGGTGTTGGCTCCCGCCGCAGTGGTGGCGCTGGCGATGCTCACGGGCGGGTGGTTCCTCCAGCGGGGGGTGCGCCAGGAGCAGAACGTCTATCTCCAGGTGCGACTGCTCCAGGAGGTCGTGAGCCACATCGCGGACAAGTACGTCAAGGAGATCCGGCCGGGCGAGCTGTACGACCTGGCCATCGAGGGGCTGATTCGGGGGCTAGGTGACCCGAACACGAGCTTCCTGAGCGCGGACGAGTGGGAGAACCTGCGGATCCGGACGGAGGGCGAGTACGGCGGGCTGGGGATCGAGATCGGCGAGCGCAACGGCTGGATCACCGTGATCACACCGCTCCCGGGCACCCCGGCGGAGCGTGCAGGGCTCAGGGCGGGCGACCGCATCGTCGACGTAAGCGGCCAATCCACCGAGGGTTGGAGCACCGAGAAGGCGGCTCAGGTGCTCCGCGGCCCCCGGGGGACGGCGGTCGAGATCAAGATCGAACGGCTGGGCTTCGAGGAGGCGATCCCGTTCCGCCTCGTGCGGGACCAGATCCACGTGCGGTCCGTCCCGTTCTACTCAGAAGCCGCACCCGGGATCGGCTACGTGCCGCTGCGCCAGTTCAGCGAGACGTCGGCGGAGGAGCTCGACGCCGCGCTCACCGCGCTGAAGAAGCGCGGGATGCACGGTATCATTCTGGACCTGCGTGACAATCCCGGCGGGCTTCTCGAGAGCGGGGTGGCGGTGACGGATCTCTTCCTGGGGCGCGAGTTCCCCGTCGTGGAGACGCGGGGCCGCATCCCCAGCGCGAACCAGGTGCTGCGGACGAGCCGACCGGATGCGTATGCGGGCATGCCCATCGTCGTGCTCGTGAACGGTGCGAGCGCGAGCGCGTCGGAGATCGTGGCGGGCGCGCTCCAGGACCATGATCGCGCGTTGCTGGTGGGTTCGACGAGCTTCGGGAAAGGGTCGGTGCAGACGCTTTTCCCGCTTTCAGGCGGGCACGTGCTCAAGCTCACCACGGGCCTCTGGTATACCCCCGTAGGCCGCTCGATTCAGGTGCCGGTGGAGGCGGAGCGGCGGCCGCCGGTGGAGGAAGGCGGCACCTTCAGCGTGTCGGGCGACCTCGTGTCCCGGGTGGACACGGCCGGACGCGAGCACTTCAAGACGATGAGCGGCCGTCTCGTCTACGGCGGCGGTGGGATCACCCCGGACCTCATCGTCTACTTGGACACGCTGACGCAGGACGAGGAAACCGCGGTGCGCGAACTGAACCGCATGGGCTCGCGGTTCTGGGAGACGCTCTTCAATTTCACGGTTCGCTACGTCCAGGAGAATCCGAATCTGCCGCCGGAGTTCCGGGTCACGGACGCCGTGCGACGCGAGCTCTTCGCGGCGCTGCAGAAGGCGGGCGGCCAGGTGACCCAGGACGTTGTGGACCGTGCGAGCCGTTACCTGGACTACCATCTCGAAGCGATGATCGCATCTCAGAGGGCGGGCGCGGAGGGGGAGTTCCGGCATACTGCGCGTCACGACCGCCAGCTCCAGGACGCGATCGAGCTTCTGCAGCGGGCGAACTCGCCCGAGGCGCTCTTCGCCATCGCAGCCCAGCGTACGGGACGGCCTGCCGGCGGCGTAGACGCGGCTCCGGGCGCGGCCGCCGCCGAGGCGAGCCGACGGCCGTGATGGGCCGGTGCTGACGCGGGGCGGTGCGCTCGCCGTCGCTGCTCCAGTTGGGTTCATAGCTGGGCTCGCCTCGGGCCCCATCGCAATGGGAGGAGGGGGGGCCCCCCGTGCCCGTCCTCTGCGCGCGTCTCGCCGCCGGCCGCCGTCCGGGCTGCCTCAGGTCGCGCCCCTGCTTGTTCTCATCGTCTGGGACTCTGGGACGCGCCGCCCCCGCGTGCGCAGCCGGCGGCGCGAAGTGGTCGTCCGGCCGCTCCTCTCCTGAAGGGGAGGCGCCTCCCGCAGGGGGCGACCGATCGAACCATGTTCCGATCCGCGAACCGGATGTTTCATTCGTGCCCACCGGGACCGGAGGCGGGTGACCACGGTTGCGCCCGAGGCGGTCCGGGCGGTGCCGGGAGACGGCAGTGACCGCGAGGGTGGTGGTGAGCCGTGGGGCTACGGTGGAATCCGTACACCGAGTGCATGTGGTCGTGGCGGACGCGGCCGGCCGGATCGTGGCGCAGGCGGGCGATCCGCAGCGGGTCACGTTCTATCGGTCTGCTGCAAAGCCACTCCAGATGCTACCCCTCGTGGAGGACGGCGTGGTCGCTCGATTCGGGCTCACGGCGGAAGAGCTCGCGGTGTGCTGTGCGTCTCACGGCGGCGAGCCGGCGCACGTGGCAGCCGTCTCGTCCGTCCTCGCCAAGCTCGGCCTGGGCGCGGGAGCGCTGGCGTGCGGCGCGCAGGCGCCGCTCCACGAAGCGTCGGCCTTGGCGCTGGCCGCGCGCGGGGAGGAGCCGCAGCCGATCCACAACAACTGCTCGGGGAAGCACGCTGGAATGCTGGCCCTCGCGCTGGCGCACGGATGGCCCACCTCCGGCTATCACCAGGCCGGGCATCCGGTGCAGCGACGCATGCGGGCGGAGATTGCGCGGTGGAGCGGCGTTCCCGGATCCGAATTGGCGGCGTGAGCCGACCAAGCTGGCGCTCGTGCGCGCGAGCGCGGCGCTCGCGACCGGGATCGCCGCACGGCCGGCGGCTGAGCTCGGGCAGGCGGCCGCTGGCACCGAGAGCGCGCCGGTGCGCGGGAGGTATGGGAGGGGCTGGCGGCAGGAGGGTCTTGAGCCGTGTCGCTCTTCGTTGATCGGGCGGTCATCAGTGTGAGCGGGGGCCGTGGCGGCTCCGGCGCGGAGGCGTTCCGCCGGGAGAAGGGTGTGCCCTTCGGCGGCCCGTCCGGCGGAGATGGCGGGAAGGGCGGAGACGTGGTGCTGGAAGTGGACCCTCAGCTCACCACGCTCCTGGACTACAGCTATCGGCAGCATTATCGGGCGGAGCGCGGTCAGCACGGCGAAGGCTCGAATCGGACGGGGCGCGGCGGCAGCGACCTCGTGCTGCGCGTGCCGCCCGGCACGGTGGTCCGGAACGCGGACACGACCGAGGTCCTGGGCGAGTTGCTCAGGCCGGGGGCCCGGCTCGTGGTGGCAGGGGGCGGTCGGGGTGGGCGCGGGAACGCGAGGTTCGCGACACCCACCCACCGTGCGCCGAGGGAGTGGGAGCCGGGCGAGCCGGGCGAAACACGACGGATCGAGCTGGAGCTGAAGCTCATCGCGGACGTAGGGCTGGTGGGCGAGCCGAATGCGGGGAAGTCCACGCTCCTGGCGGCAATCTCGGCCGCACGCCCGAAGATCGCGGAATATCCGTTCACGACCACGAAGCCGAATCTGGGCGTCGTCCGCCTCTCGGACCAGCGGTCATTCGTGGTGGCGGACATCCCGGGGATCATCGAGGGCGCGCACGCGGGGAGGGGCCTCGGCCTCCAATTCCTGCGGCATGTCGAGCGGACGCGCACGCTTGCGTACCTGATCCCTGTGAACTCCCCGGACGCGCAGGCGGAGTACGCGCTCCTGCGGCGTGAGCTGCGGAGCTACTCGCCCGCGCTGGCGGACAGACCCCACTGCGTCGTGCTCACGAAGCTGGATCTGCTGGACGCGGACCGGGAGCCGCCGAAGCTCGAGGCGTCCGCGGCGTGGGGCACCTATGCGATCTCGGCTGTGGCCGGCTACGGGCTGCGGATGCTGCTCGATGCGCTCTGGGAGCGGACGCGGGCGTCCATCGCGGCAGAGCAGCGCGAGCTCGTGGAGCAGGACAGGGCTGAGGAGGAGGAGTGGGAGATCGTCTGAGGACGGGCCCATCTCCCGGTGAGCTCCGGGCCCGCCTCCACCTCGCACTGCTTCCGGGCGTAGGCGACCGCAGGCTCGCCGAACTCTGCCGGACCTTCGGATCGGCAGAGGCCGCCGTGGCTGCTGACGCCGAGGCGTTCCGCCGCGTTGCGGGCCTCAGGGCCGCGGAGGCCCGCGCTTCGCCGGTAGTGCGGCAGCGCCTGGACTACGGGCTCGGCGTCATCCGCGAGAGGGGGCTGAGCGTGCGGGTTGCCGGATACCGCGGCTACCCCCCAGCGCTCTCGCAGCTTCACGATCCGCCGCAGCTTCTCTTCCTTCAGGGGAACGAAGCTCTTCTCGACGCACCGTGCGTGGCCATCGTGGGCTCGCGCCATGCCACCGAGTATGGAGTGCGGACGGCGGCGGCGGTCGCCGCCCGGCTCGCCGCCTATGGGGTCGTGGTGGTGAGCGGCCTGGCGTTCGGGATCGACCAGGCCGCGCACGAGGGCACGCTGGATGCCGGTGGCGCGACGATTGCGGTCCTCGGGACCGGACCGGACGTGACCTACCCGTCATCGAACCGGCGGCTCATGCGGCGCATCGCGGCCGAGGGGCTTCTAGTCTCTGAGTTCCCGCCCGGCGAGCGGGCGCTGCGCCACAACTTTCCGCGGCGGAACCGGATTATCGCGGCGCTTTCCCGCGCGGTGGTGGTGGTCGAGGCGTCCGAGAAGAGCGGCGCGCTCATCACGGTGGAGCATGCCCTGGACCTCGGGCGCGAGGTGTTCGCGGTGCCCGGGGCGATCGACCGTCCTCAGAGCGCCGGGACCAATGCGCTGCTGCGAGACGGGGCGCAGATCGTAGCCCATCCGGACGACGTGGCGCATGTGCTGGGCCTGTCGGATCCGGCCGCGGGCGCCGCGGGCCACGGCGGGGAGAGCGCGACGGTGGAACGGGCAGCCCGCCCGCCGGAAATGCTACCTGCAGCCTGCGGGGAGGACGCCCGCAGCGTCTGGGAGGCGCTTGACCTGGACCCCCGCTACGTCGATGAGGTGGCGCGCCGTGCACGGCTGAACGCCTCGCGCGTGCTCGCCGCGCTCTCGGCTCTCGAGGTGGCGGGGTTCGCGGTGCAGCACGCCGGAAAGCGCTACGCTCGGGCGCCGACCTTCGCGCCCGCGCGGACTTGAGCCGGTGGGCGCGCAGCCGAGCTCGAGCCGGCTCGCGCATCGGGAACCTGCAAGAATGGCCGGCGTACAGGACCGTGGTGATGCGGGGCGAGGTGCCGCGGCTCGTTCGGGTCGCGCCTTGACGCTGTCCCACCGCGAGCCCGATCTTCAAGGTAAGCTCTTCGGGGGACAGTGGGACCGTCGTGAAGCCGGAGACTGACCGACAGACGGGTGTTGAGCTGACGGATCGCGAGCGTCGCGTTCTGGACGCCGTGGTGCGCACATACGTGGAGACCGCGGAGCCGGCGGGGAGCCGCACGGTGTCGCGCAGGTTCGACCTCGGGGTCTCCGCGGCGACGATCCGGAACACGATGAGCGACCTCGAGGATAAGGGGTATCTCTTTCATCCCCACACCTCAGCGGGTCGTATCCCCACCGATCGCGCGTACCGTTTCTTCGTGGACCGGCTCATCGAGCCGGCGCGGCTATCGGAGGTGGAGCGGGCGCGGCTCCAGGTCGAGCTACGTGCCGGCGACGCGTCGGCGGTCGATCGGCTGATCCGACGCGCCACCCGCGCGCTGAGCCTGCTCAGCCGCGAGCTCGGCGTCGCGATTGCGCCCCGGCTCGATGATGCCGTGCTCGAGAGGATCGACCTCATTCAGGTTTCCAGCGCGAAGGTCCTGATGGTGCTGGCGATCCGCAGCGGGCTGGCGCGCACGGTGTACGTGGACTTGCCCGGCGAGATGCCGCGGGACGCGCTGATCACGTTGGCCATGCTGCTGAATGAGCGGCTGGCCGGCCTGACGCTGCGAGAGATTCGGGAGACGCTTCCGGAGCGGCTGCGCGACTCCATACGCATGGACGATCCGGCTGCGGAGGAGTTGCTGAACATCTTCATCCAGTCGGGAGGGGAGCTCTTCGAGTGGCCGCTGGCTGGAGGGAGCGAGGTGCATCTCGGCCAGGCGAGTATGCTGGCGTCGCAGCCGGAGTTTACGACCGGTACGCGCCTGAAGGGCCTCATCGAGCTGACGGAACGCCGCGACCTGATCGCGTCGGTGCTCGGCAGCCGGGAGCACCAGGGCGGGCTCGTCATCACGATCGGGGCCGAGCATCGGACGGAGGAGCTCTCCGGGTTCACGCTGGTGACCGCGGAGTACCATGTGGGTGGCCTGAAAGGTGTGATCGGCGTGATCGGGCCGACGCGCATGCCCTATGAGAAGATCATCGCGATCGTGGACTACACCTCCTCGCTCGTCAGTCGGATCCTGAAGTAGCCGGCACCCACGCGGCCCGCTGTGGGCGCCGCGGGTGTTTCAGCGACCCGCTGGGCGCGCGCGCGTTTCACGCCTGACGCCCGGGGCGCGGGGCGGGTGTAGCCAGACCGTTATGGAAGATATGGCGGATTACTACGAGATTCTCGGTGTGCCGCGGAGCGCCACGGAGGAGCAGATCAAGAAGGCGTACCGGCGGCTCGCGTTGACGTACCATCCGGATCAGAACTCAGGCTCCAAGGAGGCCGAGGAGAAGTTCAAGGAGATCACCGCCGCGTACGAGGTGCTGCGCGATGCGGAGAAGCGGTCGCTGTACGATCGCTACGGGGAGGCGGGTCTGAAGGGTGGGGCGGGTGGCTTCCATCCCTTCGACTTCGCGGAGGCCCTCGACATCTTCATGCGCGAGTTCGGCGGCTTCGGCGGCGTTGGCGGCTTCGAGGAAGTTCTCACGCGGTCAGGCCGTCGGCGTGGCCAGGGCCGTCGCGGGCAGCGCGGGGAGAACCTCCAGGTTCGGATCTCCGTGACCCTGGCCGAAGTGGCAACGGGTACGAAGAAGCGGATTCGAATCCCCGCCCTCGACGGGTGCGACGCCTGCGCCGGCACGGGCTCGAAGGGCGGCGTGGCGCCGGTCGCCTGCCCGAACTGCGGCGGGACGGGCGAGGTGCGGCGGGCGCTGCGCTTCATGTTCGGCCAGTTCATGAGCGTGACGCCGTGCCGCACGTGTGGCGGAGAGGGATGGCGGATCCAGGAGCGTTGTCCCGCCTGCCACGGGGAGGGCCGGGTGAGCGCCGAACGGGAGCTGAAGGTAGAGATTCCGGGAGGCGTCACAGCGGAGAACTTTCTCACGCTCCGAGGGTTGGGCCACGCTGGCGTCAATGGCGGGCCGCGGGGCGACGTGATCGTCCTGCTGGAGGTGGAGGAGGACGAGCGCTTCGTACGGGATGGCACGAATCTCATCTACCACCTTCCGATCACCTTCAGTCAGGCGGCGCTCGGGGACACCGTGGAGGTGCCGACGGTAAATGGTGGGGGTGCACGGCTGACCATCCCCCGAGGCGTTCAGCATGGCGACCTGTTGCGCATCCGTGGGAAGGGGCTGCCGTCCCTGGAGGGTGGGGCGCGGGGTGACCAGCTCGTACGGATCGTGCTGTGGACGCCGCTGAAGCTCTCGCCCGAGGCTGAGGCGCTGTACCGGAGGCTTCAGGACGTCGAGGAGAAGCCGCCGGAGCGTGGCGATGAGGGGCCGGCGCGGGGCTTCTGGGCGAAAGTGAAGTAGGCGTTCGGCGCCGGCTGATGTTCGAGCGGTGGCTCGCGCTCGCCGTTCGGGCCCCTGCGGATGAGGTCGTCGCGGATCTGGCCGAGGGGCTGATTCGTTTGGGAGGCCGGGCGGTCGTGGAGGAGGGTGACCGCCTGACCACGGTGCTGCCGCCCCCCGACGATCCGGCCTCCCTTCCTCGTGCGGGCACACGGGGTGCTGGAGAGAGCGGCGGGCGGCGCGGCGCTGGAGCTCATGTGGGAGTGGGTCCCCCATGAGGACTGGGCGAAGTTCTGGAAGCGAGGCTCGGCCCGCGCCGCATCAGCGAGCGCCTCGTGGTGGTGCCGACCTGGGATGCATTCGAGCCTGCGCCGGGCGAGATCGTGGTCCGGGTGGATCCCGGGATGGCGTTCGGCATGGCGGAACACGCGACGACCCGCGGCTGCCTCCGCCTGCTGGACCTGGCCGTCCGCGGCGGAGAGCGGGTGGCGGATGTGGGGACGGGCTCCGGGATCCTGGCCATCACAGCGGCAAAGCTCGGCGCGGCCGCCGTCACTGCGCTCGAGATGGATCCGTTTGCCTCTGAGGCGGCCGAACGGAATGTGCGCTACAACGGAGTTGCGGAGCGGGTAGGCATCGCGGTGCGAGGCGTGGCTGCGGAGGGGGTGGCGGCCATGGGCCCATTCGACGGGATCGTCGCGAACATCGAAAGCCGCACGTTGGTCGCGCTCATGCCCGCTTCGGCCGGGCCGTGACGCCCGGTGGCTGGCTCGTGCTCGGCGGCGTCCTCGACGAGGAAGTGGAGGGTCTGGTCGCGGTCACCGGCACCGCCGGGTTCCGGCGCGAAGACGAGGTTCGAGAGGAAGAGTGGTGGAGCGGGCTCCTTGTCCGCGGCTGAGTCGCCGAGGGCATCAGCCATGGACCGCCCGCTGGCGGTCCGGTTCGCCCAGCGCTCGCCGCAGACGATGGGCTTCCAGTCTGAGGCGCCCCCAACGGGCGGCGGCGAGCGACGCCCCGTCGTCCAGCTCACCGGCCAGCGCGGCCACGGTGGCATCCAACCGCTCGAGCACGATCGGGCGGCTCGAGCGAGACGCATCCTCCGCAGGTGGCCGCAGCGCGACGACGTACAACGTGAGCGGGATCCCCGCCGAGCGTAGCGCCTCCTGATACCGGGCTTGCAGCGCCTCAGGCCACGCGGCCCAGGCCTCCCAGCTCGCATGCCCGGCTCGCACCACGCGCACCCGTGCAGGGTGGCGGGCCAGCCAGCTGGCGAGCTGCATGTCGCTGCGCACCAGCCCCGGGAACTCGCACACCAATGCCGCCGCGAGCTCGCCGAGTGGGATCGCACGCCCAGGTTGCCGCGCCGCCAGTGCGAGCGCTCGCTCGATCATGGCATCCGTGGCCGCACGTGCTGTCATCACGTCGATCCGACCCTCCGCGTCCCGGGACTGGCGCGACTCGGCGCCCTCCGAACGGAAGCTGCCTGGGGCAGGTGCGCGCCACCATAGCAGGGTGAGCCACGACGCCGCAGGGGGGCGCGCCGCCGTGCGCGCCGCCGTGCGCGCCGCCGTGCGCGCCGCCGGCTTGCGTGCGCCACGGGTTTGCGCTCCCTTTCTGGGCGGCTACGTGCCGCGTCGCGCGCGTCGCGGGACCTCGCCTGGACTCGTCGAGGAAGAGAGGAGTGCGTGGGGGCGGGATCGGACTGCGTGTTCTGCAGGATCGCCAGTGGCGCAGCGGCGGCGGAGATCGTGCGGCAGGATGAGGACATCGTCGCCTTCCGCGATATCAACCCCAAAGCGCCCACGCACATCCTGCTGATTCCCCGCCGGCACCTCCCCTCTGTAAACGACGTGGAGCCCGGCGATGCGGAGGTGGTTGGAAAGCTCTTTCTGGTGGCGAAGGCGGTGGCGGTGGCGGAAGGCTTGGACCGCCGGGGTTACCGGCTGGTGGTGAACACGGGCGCGGACGCCGGGCAGTCTGTGCACCACCTGCACATGCATCTGCTGGGTGGGCGCTCCCTCCGCTGGCCGCCGGGCTGATGGGTCGTTGACCGCCCTTGCGGCTCTCGGTAGCTTAGCGAGTTGCTGAAGAACTACAGTGGGTGCGTGCCGCAGGGCCCAGGGCGCGCGGGAGAAGAGACCGGTGGCATCGCAGCTGAAGGCGCGCCTTCAGGAAGAGCTGAACGCCGCGCGCCGTGCACGCGACCGGCTGCGGACCCTTGTACTTTCGACGACCCTCTCGGAGTTGCGCAACCGCGAGATCGAGCTGCGTGCCGAGGCGGATGACGAGGAGGTGCGGGGCGTTATTGCGCGGGCGATCAAGAAGCGGCGCGAGGCGGCGGAGCAGATGCGGGCGGGGCGGCGCCCGGAGCTGGCGGAGAGGGAGGAGCGAGAGGCGGAGATCCTCGGCGCGTTCCTGCCGCCTCGGCTGACCGAGGACGATGTGCGTGGGCTGGCGCGGGAGGCGCGCGCCGCGGGGAGCGCCAGCGTCGGCCAGGTGATGGGGAAGATCATGCCGGTGATCCGCGGCCGGTTTGACGGCAAGGAAGCGAATCGGATCGTCCGGGAGGTCCTTAACGGATGAACCGGCAACCCTCGCGTGATTTCGGGAAGCGACAGACGCGGGCGTCGGCTGATCGGCTGGCGCCCGCGTCGCATGATCCAGCGGGCGAAGCGTCGGGCGGATGAAACGGTCGGTCGTGCGCCGGTCAATGTTCGTGACCCGGTCGGTGTGCGGGAAGCCCCCGAGGAGTACGGGGTGGTGGAATCGCGAGTGCCGCGCGCCGGGTGGCCGAGGCCGCGAGAGGGATCGCGGAACTCGCTCTGCAGTGGCCGCCGCGCACGCGCCGCAGTGGGGAGCATGACGAGTCACACCTTGACGGTGCTGGAGTTCGGGGCCTGCCTCGAGCAGGTGGCTGGCTATGCCACCAGCCCGCTGGGCCGCGAAGCGATTCTCGCCCTTTCGCCCGGGGGCTTGCCCGTCGCGATCACGCAGGAGCTGGAGCGCGTCGCCGAGACGATGCGCCTCCTGGAGCGGGCGCCGGAGATGGTGGTGCCGGAGATCCCGGATGCCCGCACCGCGCTTCGCCGGCTCGCGACGCCGGGCGCGATGCTGGAGCCTCGGGAGCTTCACGCGCTGGGCACGCTTCTGGCCTCAGGGCGGGCGCTGCGCTCGCTCCTCGGCCCGTTCGCGGCGGAGCTCTCGCACCTCACCCAGCTCGCCGGCCGATTGCACGAGGACCGCGGGAGCGAGCGCGCCATCACGCGGGCGATCGGCGCTGACGGGACCGTCCTGGATTCCGCGAGCCGCGAGCTGGCCCATCTGCGCCGGGAGATCCCGAGGCTGCGCCTCGCGGTGGTCCAGCGGCTCGAGAGGTACCTGCGCTCGCTTCCGGAGGCGTGGGTCGTGCCTGACGTCTCCGTCTCGGTCCGCGACGGTCGGTACGTCATCGCGATCCGCCGCGAGGGCCGGGCCGCCGTGGGCGGCATCGTACATGGCGAGTCGCAGAGCGGTCAGACGCTCTTCGTCGAGCCGCCTATCGCCCTCGAGATGATGAACCAGCTCACGGACCTGGAGACGGCGGAAGCCCGAGAGATCCGGCGCATCCTTCGGGAGCTCACGGAACGCTTCCGCCCGTCGGGTCCGGTGCTCGTCGCCTCGCAGGAGGCGCTGGTCACGTTCGATTCCCTCTGCGGGCGGGCGCGCTATGCCCACCAGGTCGACGGTCACGTGCCTCGCCTGCTGCCGCCCGGAACGCCTTCGTACACGGTCGTGAAGGGGCGGCACCCGCTGCTGTTGGCCGCCGGCTCGCCCGTCGTGCCCTTCGACCTGCGGCTCGAGCCCGAGGAGCGCGCCGCGGTGGTCTCCGGCCCGAACACGGGCGGCAAGAGCGTGCTCCTCAAGGCCGTGGGGCTCCTCAGCGCCCTCGCGCAAAGCGGGGTCGTCCCGCCCGTGGGTCCCGGCACGGAGCTCCCCGTCTTCACCGAGATCTTCGCGGATATCGGAGACGAACAGTCCGTGGCGCGGAGCCTCTCCACGTTCTCCGCGCATGTGGCCAACCTGAAGGAGATCGTGGAGCGGGCGGGGCCGGCATCGCTCGTGCTGGTGGACGAGATCGGGACCGGGACGGATCCCGCGGAGGGCGCGGCGCTCGCGAGCGCAGTGGTCTTCGAGCTGGTTCGCCGGCGCGCGCTGTCGCTGGTGACCTCGCACCTGGGGCCGCTCAAGCGGCTGGCCGGCCCGGGCACCGGGATCGTGAACGCATCGCTCCAGTTCGACCCCGATCGCATGGAGCCTACGTACGTGCTTGTGAAGGGCCGGCCGGGCCGCAGCTATGGCCTGGCCATCGCCCGGCGGCTGGGACTGCTCGCCCACGTGCTGGAGGCGGCCGAGCGCCAGCGCGCTCCGGGCGAGAGTGAGGTGGAAGAGCTGCTGGAGGCGCTCGAGCGCAAGGAGAAGGCGGCCGCAGAGCTCGTGGCGTCCCTGGAGGCGGAGCGCACGCAGCTCGGGGCGCTGCGGGCCCAAGTGGAGTCACGGGAGGCCGAGCTCCGGCAGCGGGAGGCCGCCCTGCGGCGAGAGGGGCGGCAGCAGGCGAGGGGGTATCTGCTGGCGGCACGTGCGGAGGTGGAGGCCGCGATCGCCGCGGTACGGACGGCGAAGGACGCGGAAGCGGTGGAGCGGGCCGCGCGCGCGGCGCGGCGCCGACTCGAGACGGCGATCCGCGAGCACGCCGTGGACGCGGAGGGGGGAGCCGCCGCCGTGGCGGGCGAGGCTGTGGATCTGCGCGCGGGCGCTCGCGTCCGCATCGGACCGGACGGGTCCCCCGGCGTACTCGTCGAGCTCCGGGATGGGCGGGCAGTGGTAGAGATGGGTGGTATTCGCGCGGACGTGCCGGCGGAGGTGGTCGTGGCGCTCGGTGAAGAAGAGGCCGGCGCTCGGCCGCGAGTGCCGCTGGAACGGGCGGGTGGCGGCTGGACCGGGCCGGTCGTGAACGCAACGACGGACGTGGACCTGCGCGGTCTCCGCGTGGACGAGGTCGAAGGCGCGCTTGCGCGCGCCCTCGACCAGGCGATCCTGGGGGAGCTGCCCGAGGTGTGCATCATTCACGGGAAGGGCACCGGCGCGCTGCGGGACCGGGTGCGCGAGATCCTGGCCGTGGAACCGCGGATCCGCGGCTTCCGCGCGGGCCGTGCGAACGAGGGCGGCGCGGGCGTCACCATCGTGGAGCTTTGAGCGGTGATTCCGAACTCCGCGGTCGAGGAGGTCCGCCAGCGAGCGGATATCGTGGCGATCATCGGGGAGCTCGTGGCGCTGAAGCGGGCGGGCAAGGACTACAAGGCGCTGTGCCCGTTTCACGAGGAGCGGACGCCATCCTTTTACGTGGTGCCCTCGAAAGATTTCTATAAGTGCTTTGGCTGCGGGGCGTCGGGCGATGTCTTTGCCTTCGTGCGCCAGAAGCTCGGGCTCGACTTCGCTGCCGCGGTCCGGTACGTGGCGGAGCGCAGCGGAGTGGACATTCGCGAGCGCGAGGTGCGCGACCGCGGCGAAGATCCGTACCGCGAGCTGTATGAGGTCAACGCGTTCGCCCGCGAGTTCTACCGCCGCCAACTCTGGGAAGGCGAGGGGGGCGACGTGGCCCGCCGTTACCTGGAGGGGCGAGGCGTCGGGCGTGAGGCCGCCGAGCGATTCGGGCTCGGCTTCGCGCCGGCCGAGTGGAGTGCTCTGCGGAACGCGGCGGCGAAGCACGGCCTCGATGAAGCGCTCCTCCTGCGGGCCGGCCTGCTCAAGGAGAGCGAGCGTGCGCAGGAGCCGTACGATCGCTTCCGTGACCGGCTGATGTTCCCGATCGAGGACGGGATGGGACGCGTGGTCGCCTTCGGCGGGCGCGTCATCGGCCCCGCGGATGAGGGAGTGCCCAAGTACCTGAATTCCCCCGAGACCCCGATCTACCGCAAGGGCACGGTGCTCTACGGTCTCTCGTGGGCCAAGGTCGCGATCCGGCGCGAAAGCGCAGCGCTCGTGGTGGAAGGCTACATGGACCTGGTCTCGCTCGCGGCTCGCGGCATCGAGCCCGTGGTGGCGACGCTCGGGACTGCGATGACCGACGAGCATGCCCGGCTCGTCGCCCGCTACTGCAGCCGCGCCTTGCTCCTCTACGACAGCGATCTCGCCGGCCTGCGGGCGACGTTTCGTGCGGGCGATGCGCTGCTCGCCGCAGGGGTTCATCCCTCTGTGGTGACGCTGCCGGCCGGCGACGATCCGGACTCGGTCGTGCGTCGCCACGGCGTCGACGCGCTGCGGCGCTATCTCGCGGAGGCGGTCGACGTCCTGGACCGCAAGCTGCAGATTCTGGAGGAGCGTGGCGCGTTCACGACCATCGAGGGGACTCGGGATGCGCTGGATCGGCTGCTCCCCACGATCCGCTGTACCAAGGACGCGGCGCTGCGGGACATCTATGCGGCGAGAGTGGCAGAGCGCACCGGCGTACGGCGCGAAACGATCGAGGCGGAGCTCCTGCGGGGCGTGGCAGCGGGATCGCGCGGGGGCGGTCGTCCGGCTGCGGCGCCGCGGGGCAGAATCGGTCCGCTGCCTAGACTCGGCCCGGAGCGCAAGCTCCTGCTGCTCCTCGTGAAGGCGCGCGACTGGATTGACCGTGCGGTCGAGCGCCTCCACCCGGAGCAGTTCGGCGATCCAGCGCTGCGCGAGATCTTCGAGGCGCTGGTGGCAGACCCGGAGCTCAAGCACCCGCCGCCAGGGATGAGCCCGGGGGCGGCGACGCGGTTTGAGGAGCTCACGGGCGACCCCGAGATCCTGGCGCAGGCCGACCGCATCTTCGACGACTCGGTCAGGAAGATCTTGGTCCGGGATATCGACGCACGCATCGCCGATGTCGACCGGCGCCTCGCGGAGGCCGCAGAATCTGAGCATTCGCGCCTGGTGCTCGAGAAGCAGGACCTCGCGCGGGCACATCGGGAACTTGATGAAGATTGGCGGCCCACGGCTCGCCGCTACGCGCAGACTGGGCTGCCCCGGCTCCAGCCGTAGCCAGGCATACCAGGTCGCTGAAGCTCTTCAGCGACCGGCCAGGACGGGACGGGCGGTGCGGGCGCGGGCGAGGCGAAGGCGATGGGTGGAGGGCACGGAGCGAAGAGGATGGAGCCGGATTGAACGGAGCGCGAGCCTGGCATCGCGACGGGGCGCGGAGGATGTGCGCACGGACATTTCCGAGACTCTGGAATCGCTGAAGGCGCTGCAGAGGCTGGACGCGGAGATCGCCGACGCGGAGCGGCGCGTGGAAGACATTGAGCCGCGGCTCGCCGAGCTGGAGGCGCCCGCTCACGCGCTGGAGGTCGAGGCGGAGGCCGCGCGCACGCGCATCCGGGAGATGCGGATGGACGAGCGCCGCCTCGAGCGCGTGGCCGACGAGAAGCGCCAGCGGCTCCGCCAGCTCGAGGAGCGCCTCAACCTGGTGCGCAACGTGCGGGAGGAAGCGGCGGTGCGTGCAGAGATCGACCTGGTGCGCCGCGCCGCGGAGACGGATGAGCAGGAGGCCCTCGAGCTGCTCGACCAGATTCGCCGTACCGAGGTGCGCCTGCAGGAGCTGGAAGGGAAACTGGAGTCCGCTCGGGGGGAGATCGGGCCGCAACGCCAGGCGTTCCTGGAAGTGCAGCGGACCGCCCAGGAGCAGTTGGCGATCCTCCGGGACCGGCGGGCGAACCACGCGGTTCGCATCGGCGCCGCGGCGCGCGAGGCGTACGAGCGTGTGCGCTCGGGACGCACGCGGATGGCGGTGGCGGTACTCACGGAGGACGGTGCCTGCGGCCATTGCTTCAGCGTCGTCCCGCTCCAGCGGCAGTGGGAGATCCGGCGCGGTGCTGCACTGATTCACTGTGAGGCCTGTGGCGTGATCCTCGCGCCCCCCGATTCGCCGTAGGATCCGTGACCGTGGCCACTCTGGTCTCGGCGCCGAAGCCCCGCTGGTCCGTTGCAGCGCCCCCGGACCCGGAGGTCGTGCGGCGGCTGGTGGGGGAGCTCCACCTTCCTGAGCCCATGTGCGCGCTCCTCGCTGTCCGGGGCTACGGCGATCCCGAGGCCGCGAAGGCGTTCCTGCGGCCGCGGCTCGACCATCTGCATCCACCGGAGCTCCTGACGGACGCGGAACGCGCGGTGACGCGGATCGCACGGGCCGTGGAGCAGGGTGAGAAGATCCTGGTCCATGGCGACTACGACGTGGATGGTGCGTGCGGGACGGCGCTGCTCACGCGGTGGCTCCGCGAGCTAGGCGGCCGGACGGTGCCGTTCGCGCCGCACCGGCTGCGCGACGGCTACGATTTCGGGGAGGCGGGACTGGCCGCGGCGGCGGCAGCGGGCGCCACGCTGGTGGTGACTGTGGACTGCGGGGTCACGGCGGGGGACGCCATCGCCAGGGCGGCGAGCCTCGGCATCGACGTGATCGTCACGGACCATCATCGCCCCGGGGAGCAGCTTCCCCCGGCTGCCGCGGTGGTGAACCCGAACCGCGAGGACTGCGGCTACCCGGAGAAGGGCCTCTGCGGCACGGGTGTCGCATTCAAGTTGTGCCAGGCGCTGGCGCGCCGCTTCGATCGGCCCGACAGCGAGCTGTATGCACACCTGGACCTGGTTGCCCTCGCCACCGTGGCAGACCTGGTCCCGCTCACCGGCGAGAACCGTGTGCTGACGCGCTTCGGCCTCCGGGTCCTGGAGCGCACGCGCAAGCCCGGGCTGCGTGCGCTCCTCCGGGTCACGGGACTGCAGAACCACCGGCTGGACGCCGGCCACGCGGCCTTCGTGCTCGCCCCGCGGATCAACGCAGTCGGGCGACTCGCGAATGCGCGGACCGCGGTCAAGCTTCTGCTGACGGACGACGATGCGGAGGCCGAGGCGCTGGCCGCCACGCTGGACGCCTGGAATCGAAGCCGGCAGGACGAGGACCGCCGGACCCTCGACGACGCGCTCGAGCTCCTGGCCGGGGACTTCGATGCAGAGTCGCATTTCGGGATCGTGCTGGCCTCCGAGCGGTGGCACCCGGGGGTCATCGGGATCGTCGCGTCGCGCGTGGTGGAGCGGGTCCACCGGCCGACGGTTCTGGTGGCGCTCTCGGGCGAACGCGGCCGCGGAAGCGCTCGCTCGATTCCGGGCTTCCACCTCTACGAGGCGCTGGTGGCCTGCCGCCGATACCTGTTGCGGTTCGGCGGTCACCGCTACGCGGCAGGGATGGACGTGCGGCGGCGTGAGCTGCCGGCGTTCCGGGAAGCGTTCAACCGCGAGGCCGCGGAGCGCCTGCGGGGCTTCGACCTGCGCCCGGAGATCGCGGGCGACTTGGAGATCATCCTGGGCGACCTCACGGAGGATCTGCACCACTATCTTCACTACATGGGCCCCTTCGGGCTGGGGAATCCGCGGCCGGTCTTCATCTCGAGGGCCGTGGAGGTGGCGGTGCCGCCGCGGGTCGTCGGCCGCGGCCACCTCAAGCTCGAGCTCGCGCAGGACGATCGCCGCATGGACGCGATCGGGTTTCGTCTCGCGGATCGGCTCGGCATGACGGCCGCGGCGGCGGGCAGAGCCGTGGACGTCGTGTTCCATTTGCACGAGAACCGACACCGCGGCGCGCGGACCCTCCAGGCGAAGCTTCTCGACCTCCAGCCTCCAGGCCGCGGGCCAACCTGACGGGTCGCTGAAGAACTCCGGCGAGCTGCCAAGGGGAATGGGGCGGCGTGCGGATCATCGCGGGACGCTGGCGCGGACGGAGGCTGAGGGTCCCGAAGGGGCGAGGGGTCCGGCCGACGGCCGACCGTGTGCGCGAGGCGTGGATGGCTGCGCTCGGCGCGCGCCTCGAGGGTGCGCGCGTGCTGGACCTCTTCGCGGGCTCCGGTGCCCTCGGCCTCGAGGCGCTGTCCCGGGGGGCGGCCAACGTGACGTTCGTGGAGAGCGACGGCGCCGCGCTCCGCGTGCTGGCGGAGAACGTGGCGCTCCTGGGGGCTGGCGGCCTGGTCCGGGTGGTCCGCCGCGATGCGCTGCGGTATGTTTCGCGCCTCGAACCGCTGGCCTTCGACATCGCCTTGGCGGACCCGCCGTACGAACGGGGACTCGCCGCCCGGCTCATCACGGCGTACCTGGCGCACCCGTTTGCGCACGAGCTGTGGGTCGAGCACCGCGCGTCGGAGCCGGTGCCGGGGGGCGCGCGTACGAGCCAGCGCCGCTACGGAGACACCATCCTCACCTTCGTCACGGCACGCGAATGAACTCTGAGCAAGCTCTGATCGCGATCTATCCCGGGTCGTTCGATCCCCTCACGGTGGGGCACGAGGATCTTGCGAGGCGCACCCTGATCTTCGCTGACCGCGTCATTGTGGCCGTGGCGCGGCGGGCCACCCATCAGAAGATGCTGCTCTTCAGCGTGGAGGAGCGGCTGGAGATGCTGCGGGAGGTGTTCGCGGGCGAGGACCGGATCGAGTGCGACACCTTCGATGGGTTGCTCGTGGATTTCGCTCGAGCACGGGGCGCACGCTTCGTGATCCGCGGACTGCGCGCTGTCTCGGACTTCGAATACGAGTTCCAGATGGCGCAGATGAACCGGGAGCTGTCGAACCAGATCGAGACGCTGTTCCTGATTCCCGATCTGGCGTACTCGTTCCTGTCCGCCTCACTGGTGCGCGAGGTGGCGAGTCTCGGCGGCGATGTGTCGCGCTTTGTGTCCGCGCCAGTGCTTCGACGGCTGAACGAACGATTCAGGCGTTGAGCTTCCTGGTCGACTTGCACGCCCGGGCGCGGGCACGGAGCGCCCGCATCGCGTTTCCCGAGGCGCTGGATACGCGCACCCTCGACGCGGTACGCCGGCTGGCGCGCGGGAGGCTGGCGCGACCCGTGCTCGTGGGCCCGCGGGACGCGGTGTCCCGCGCGCTCGCGGAGCGCGGGATCGCCGACGCGGGGATCGAGATCGTCGACCCCGCCAGCGACGCGCGCGCTCCGCAGCTTGCCGCCGAGCTGCATGCCGTCCGCCGGGACAGGGCGATGACGCTGGAGGAGGCGCAGCTCCGTGCGCGCGAGCCCCTCTTCTTCGCGGCGCTGCTGCTCGGGACCGGCGCCGTCGACGGCTGCGTCGCGGGCGCGACGCACACCTCGTCGGATGTGCTGCGGGCTGGACTCTGGTGCGTGCGCGCTGCCGCCGGGATTCGCACCGTTTCGGCGTCCTTCTACATGGTCGTCCGCGACTTCCGCGGCTCTGCCGAGGAGGTGCTGAGCTTCACCGATGCGGGCGTGGTCCCGGACCCGGACGCCGAGCAGCTTGCCGAGATCGCGGCGGCTGCGGCCGATGCGCGGCGGCTCGTCGTGGGCGACGCGCCGGCCGTCGCGTTCCTCTCCTATTCCACGAAAGGGAGTGCGGAAGGGCCCAGTGTCTCGCGCGTGCGCGAGGCGTTGGCCCGCTTCCGCGTGCTGCGGCCCGATGTGCCCGCCGACGGCGAGCTCCAGGCGGATGCGGCGCTCGTCCTCGCCGTGGCCGCCCGCAAGGCGCCAGGTTCGCCGGTGAGCGGCCGCGCGAACGTGCTCGTCTTCCCGAACCTCGACGCTGCGAACATCGCCTACAAGCTGGTGGAGCGGCTGGCCGGGGCCATTGCGCTGGGACCCATCGTCCAGGGGCTCGTGCGCCCGCTGAACGACCTGTCCCGGGGCGCGAGCGCGGACGACATCGTCCATGTCGCGTGCATTACGGCGGTGATGGCGGCGGGCCAGCGGCGGGCCAGCGGCGGGCCAGCAGCGGGCTAGCAGCGGGCTAGCAGCGGGCTAGCAGCGGGCCGGCTTGCCACCCCGCAGGATCGGCGACATTATTCCACAATTCCCGCCGCGCTTCGGGCGCAGGGCGGCGGGTCCGTGCGGCGCGGAGACCAGGCTGGAGGAACGATGGGGTTCGAGGTCGACAAGTTCGGCGACGTGACCGTGGTGGACGTCCACGGGCAGCTTATCGTAGGGAACCGCCAGGAGCTCAAGCAGCGGGTGCTCCAGGAGCTCGAGCGCGGCGCACGCAAGTTCGTAATCGATTTTGGGAACACGGGGTATATCGACTCCTCAGGGCTCGGCGTGCTGGTCAGTCTGTCCAAGAAGATCCGCGAGCACGGCGGTGAGCTGCGGCTCTCGGGCCTGAACGAAGACCTGCGCACACTCTTCGAGCTCACGAAGCTCGATACGCTCTTCGAGATCTCAGACAGCCGCGAGGGGGCACTGCAAGGCTTCTAGCGCGACGCCGCGGCGCTGCTGGCGGGAGCCGGGGCGCAGAGCCGCTGGCGCGTCGGAGCGTCACGGCCGTCGCTGGCGGCGCTCCGCCGGTGCGACCGCGACAGGGCCGGGAGAGAATCATGGAGCCGGAGCTCGTTCTCGAGCTACCCAACGATTTGCGTGCCATCGGGCGCGCCGTGGAGTTCGTGGTGCAGCGGTGTCGGGGGATCCCGACGGATGAGCGCAAGCTGCGGCTGAACCTGCGGGTGGGCCTCACGGAAGCGCTTTCCAACGCCATGCTCTACGGCAACGGTCGCGACCCCGCGAAGCGAGTGCTGGTCGAGTTCTCCTGCGTCAGCGGCTGCGTGGTGACCCGGGTGACGGACGAGGGGCCCGGCTTCGACCCCGTGCGCGTGCCCGATCCCACGGCGCCGGCGAACATCACGAAGGTCGGGGGCCGCGGGCTCTTCCTCATGCGGGCGCTCATGGATGAGGTGCAGTTCAACCCGGCGGGCAACTCCGTGACCCTGGTGCTACGCTTCTCGCCCCTGGATCCGTCGGCATCGGCGGGAGCCCATGCATGAGGCGGGAGGCGGTCCCGGGCTGGACGCTCCCGGAGGCGGTCCGGGAGGCGCTGGACGATTTTCGGCGCGAGTTCGGCTGGGACGTCCATATCTGGGCCGCGCCGAACGGCGCTCGGCGCGTTCACCTCTACCCACGCGATGCGGCGGCGGGCGACATGCGCCCGGACAGCCTGGTGCGGGCCGTCTCGCCGCGGGACGGCCCGCCCCTTGAGATCGAGCTGCGCGCACCGTCCCCCCTCGCCCCCCAAGTCCTCGCTTTCCTAGCCGCCACCGTAGATCGGATCCTGGCGTTCGACCGCGAGGTTCGTTTTTTCACTCGCGAGCTCGTGGAGCGGTACGAGGAGATCAATCTGCTGTACTCGATCAGCGAGACGCTGGGCTCGATCCTGACGTTGAAGGACGCGGCGCGTGCCATCCTGGGCGAGGTGAGCGACGTGATGGGGGCCCGCCGTGCCGCGCTCTGGGTGTACGAGCCCGAGGACGCACATCTGCATCTCGTGGCCGCGGTGGGAGAGGAAGGTCTGCAGGGACCGCTTGCCGCGGACGATGCGCAGGCGGTCACGGCGCGCGTCTTTCGGGAGCGCACGCCGCTCATCCTGGACCGGGAGCCGGTCCCGGAGTACGCGGGCGCCGATGAGGGAGGGGCGCAGCCGAAGGCCGGGCGCAAGGGCCCGCGGCGCGCGCCGCGGCGGACGCGCACGCGTGAGTCCGATTCGTTCCTCTCGGTGCCCATCCGCTACTCACCGCCGCAGGGCGAGCCACGCACCGTGGGGGTCGTGAACCTCATCGGGCGGCGGAACGGCGGTCGCTTCACCCCGGCCGACCAGAAGCTGTTGTCGGCGATTGCCAGCCAGATCGGGGCGGCCATCGAAAACAGCCGGCTGGTGCGGGAGAGTCTGCGCCGGGAGCGCATCTCCCGCGAGATGGAGCTGGCCCACGACCTCCAGATGAAGCTGCTTCCGTCTCTGGAGCACATCGGGGGCGCGGAGATCGCGGCCCGCTGCGAGCCCGCGGAGCTGGTAGGCGGCGACTTCTACCAGCTCTTCCGGCTGGCGGGTGGACGCATCGGCGTAATGATCGGCGACGTCTCGACTCACGGGTTCGGCGCCGCCCTCATCATGGCGCTGGCCACCAGCGCGGCGGGCATCTACGCCCACAGTGACGCCACGCCGGCCGAGGTCCTGAGCCACATGCACGCCGCGCTCATCGACGAGCTGGAAAGCACGGAGATGTACCTCACGCTCTTCTACGGCGTGCTGGATCCCGCGGCCGGCGAGCTGGTCTACGCGAACGCGGGGCACCCGCACGCGTTCCGTGTGCGCCGCGGCGGACCGGCGGTGCGGCTCGCGGCCGCGGACCCGCCCTTTGCGATCACGAGCGAGCGGGAGTACCACCAGGCGCGTACGACCTGGGCCGCGGGAGAGGATATGCTGCTCCTCTTCACGGACGGGCTCTCCGACGCGCTGGCCACCGAGGGCCGGAATCAGGGCGAGCGCCGCGTGCTCGATGAGGTCCGCCGGACGGACGACGCGCCGCTCCGCGCCATCGTCGACCGGCTCTTCGCCCTGGCTGCCGAGGTGGGGAGGGAGGTCCGCGGCGACGACCGTACGGCGATCCTGATCCGCACGTGACGGGATCGGCCCATGCCCGCGAAGCGCTCGCTGGGCCAGAACTTCCTGGTCAACAGCAACCTGCAGCGGAAGATCGTGGACGCCTTGGGCACGGGGCCTGAGGACGAGGTGCTCGAGATCGGCCCCGGCCACGGCGAGCTCACGCAGCACCTCGCCGGCAGCGTTCGGCGGCTCACGCTCGTCGAGCTCGACGATCAGCTCGCCGGCGCACTCGCGGAACGCTACCACGGACGCGAGGACGTGGTGGTCCTTCATGGCGACATCCTGGACATCCCGCTCGCGGCGGTCAGCGC
This sequence comes from Gemmatimonadota bacterium, assembly GCA_016209885.1. Taxonomy (GTDB): domain Bacteria; phylum Gemmatimonadota; class Gemmatimonadetes; order Longimicrobiales; family Gaopeijiaceae; genus JACQVF01. The sequence continues at coordinate 40,534 of JACQVF010000115.1, forward strand.
GAAGCCGCAGCGGCTGAAGGTTCTGGGTAACATCCCCTACAACCGTACCACGCCGATCCTCTTCAAGCTGCTGGAGCGCTCGCGCCCGGCCGAGATCGTCGTGATGGTGCAGAGGGAGGTCGCCGATCGCATCCTTTCCCCGCCCGGGTGCCGCACGTACGGCGCGCTGAGCGTCGGACTGCGCAGCGTTGCGCGGGTGGAGCGCCTGCTCAACATTCCCCGCGGCGCGTTCCGACCGGCGCCGACCGTGGACTCCACCGTGATCCGCATCCGGCCCTATGAGCCCGCCCCCCTCACGCCCGCGGAGGAACACGACCTGCGGCGGCTGACCCGTGCCGCCTTCCGCTTGAGACGAAAGCAGTTGCAGAAGATCCTCCGCAGCTCCGGCGAGTACGAGCTGGACGCCGATGACGTCGAGGCGCTGGCCCGCGAGACCGGCTTCAACCTGAGCCAGCGCCCGGAACAGCTCTCCCCCGAGGAACTCATCCAGCTTGCGCGCGCCATCACACGGCACGAGGCGCGGAAGCGGGAACTGCGAAAGGCGTAATGGAAGGCGTGGGCGCCGGCGTGAGACCATGAGCGAGGTGGGAATCCGGACCGACGGCGCGGCGGGCGAACACCCGCGGCTGCGGGCGCTCGGGCTGCATCGTCGCGAGCTCCGCGCCTGGGCGATGTACGACTGGGCGAACTCCGCCTTCGCGACCACGGTCATGGCCGCGGTGCTGCCCATCTACTACGTCCGAGTGGCCGCCGCAGACCGACCCCCCAACGTCGCGCTGGCGTACTGGAGCTACACCGCATCCGTCAGCCTGCTGCTCATCGCCATCGCGTCCCCCGTGCTGGGGGCAATGGCCGATTACCTGGGGGCCAAGAAGCGGTTCCTGGCCGGGTTCGTGGGGCTCGGCGTCGTCGGTACCGCCTGCCTCTACTTCGTGAGCCGCGGGGACTGGCTCCTCGCCTCCATCTGCTTCCTCGTGGGGAACGCCGGGTTCGCCGGATCCATCATCTTCTCGGACGGCCTATTGCCCCACATCGCCCGCGCCGACGAGATCGACCGCGTATCGGCCGGCGGCTGGGCCCTGGGCTACGTGGGGGGCGGACTCCTCCTGCTCATCAACCTGATCATGATCCAGCGGCCGGGGCTCTTCGGCTTCGCCGATGCCGCCGCGGCTACCCGTGCGGCCTTCGTCACCGTCGCGGTCTGGTGGGCGGCCTTCTCCGTTCCCATCCTGCGCTCCGTCCCCGAGCCGCCGCGGCGGTTGCAGGCCGCCGAAGCCCTCCACGCGAACGCGATCCGCGTGGCGTTCCGCCGCCTCCATGAGACCGTCGGCGAGATTCGCGAGTACCGCGAGGTCGTCACGATGCTGGTCGCATTCTGGTTCTACTCGGACGGCATCGGCACCATCATCAAGGTCGCAGCCGCCTATGCCACCTCCATCGGCATCATCGGCGAGGCGTCGCTCCTGGGCGCGCTCCTCTTCGTCCAGCTCGTGGGCATACCGTTCACCTTCCTCTTCGGCACGCTCGGCGACCGCATCGGCGCAAAGAGCGGGATCTACCTGGCCCTGGGCATCTACGTGCTCATCGCGATGCTGGGATACTTCATGACCCGGGCCTGGCACGTCTGGGCGCTCGCCTTCGGGATCGGCATGGTCCAGGGTGGCGCACAGGCCCTCAGCCGCTCCCTCTACGCCACCATGATTCCGCGCACGAGATCGGCAGAGTTCTTCGGGTTCTTCAGCGTCTTCGAAAAGTTCGCCGGAATCGCCGGACCCGCATTGTTCGGACTCGTCAGCCAACTGACCGGCACCGGACGCCTCGGCATCCTCTCGCTGCTCGTCTTCTTCCTCGGCGGAATCCTCCTCCTCACTCGCGTGGATGTGAAGGAGGGAAGGCGAGTCGCCCGTCTCGAGAACGCCAAGCTCGCACCCGCCTCAACCCCGAGCCCGCCGATCCTCTAACCGCGGCAAGAGCGCCGGATCCCGCGGGCCCGGCCGTGTTCCGGGGCACCGCCGGAGCCGCGCCGGCCTCGCGTTGACGCTTCCCCGCCCGCTCCCTAGCTTGTGTTTGTGAACTCTTTCACAAGCACCCCGGGGCGTGGTGAGGGCTGCGGTCGTGCGGAAGATCTCGGATTCTGCGGTACGTCGGCTGACCCTGTATCTCCGGTGCCTGGAGGAGCTCGAGGGTCAGGGTGCGGAGACGGTATCGAGCGCGGATCTGGCGCGTCGCGGGGGTGTAATGCCGGCGCAGATTCGCAAGGATCTTTCGTTGTTCGGGAGCTTTGGCACGCGGGGGCGTGGCTACTCCGTGTCGGGGCTGGCGTGCCGGCTGCGGGAGATTCTGGGGCTTTCGCGGGCGTGGCGTCTGGCGCTGGTGGGTGCGGGCCGTCTGGGCTCGGCGCTGTTTGCGTACGACGGGTTTCGGCGTCGGGGCTTCGAGATCGTTGCGGTCCTGGACGGTGATCCGGCGAAGGTAGGCCGGACATGGAACGGCGTAGTGATCCAGGCGGTGACGGAGCTCGAGCGTGTGGTGAGGGAGCGGGCGATCGATATCGTAGTGCTGGCGGTGCCTGCGGAGCCGGTGGAGTGGCTGGTGGACCAGGCGGTGCGTGCGGGGGTCCGCGGGGTCCTGAACTTCGCGCCGACGCGGGTGGATGTGCCGGAGCACGTTACGCTGAGAGACGTGGATCTGGTACTCGAGCTGGAGGCGTTGTCCTTTGGGCTCATGCGGGAGCGGGCGTAGCAGGTCGCTGTAGCTCTTCAGCGACCTGCTCGTGTCCCGTCCCGGAAGTTCTTTCTGCACCGAGAGCGCCGATGCATCCCGCAGCGCAAGGCGCGACCGGGGTCCCCACGCAACGAAGGTTGCGTGGGGTGAGGGCGACGAAGGAATCGCAGCGCTATTTCGAGGAGGAGCAACCGAGCGATGCGGGATGCAGCGCCGATCGAATGCCAAGGCATGTCTGGGACGGGACACTAGGTGTTGTTGCTGGAGCGTGCGGTTGAGGTGCTCCACGCGGGGCCCGCATCGACGGCGGAGCTGGCGTCCAGGGTACTGGGTCTCACGGGGCATCCGGGTGCTGCGGCCAGCGCGGTCTTCGCGTTGCTGGGTGCGGACCCCCGTTTTCAGGTGGACGGGAACGGGGTGTGGAGCCTTCGGGTGGGTCCCGGGTCGGCCGCCCGTCTCGAGCAGCTGGAGTACGCGGTGGTGGACGTGGAGACCACCGGCGGCTCTGCGGCGCGCGGGCATCGCATCACCGAGGTCGCGGTGATCGAGCTCTCGGGCGGCGAGGTCTTGGGGGCGTACCGGACGCTGGTGAATCCCGGTCGGCCGATTCCCCGATGGGTCACGCGGCTTACCGGGATCACGGATGACATGGTGCGGAACGCGCCCCCGTTCGAGGCGATCGCGCGCGACGTGTACGGCCGGATGGCGGGGCGTGTCTTCGTGGCACACAACGCGGCGTTCGACTGGCGCTTTGTCACGGCACAGCTCTCTGTGGGGCTGGGTGCAGTTCCGAACGCTCCGGTACTCTGCACGGTGCGCATGGCCCGGCGCCTGCTCCCTGAGCTGCGGCGCAGGAACCTGGATGCCCTTGCGGCGCACTTCGGGGTGGAGATCCACGAGCGCCATCGCGCCTACGGGGACGCGTTGGCGACGGCCCGTGTGTTCGTGAAGATGCTGGCCCGGGCGCGGGCCGTGGGCATCGGGAGCTGGGGCGACCTCGAGCGCCTGCTTTCCGGCCGGCTGAGCGCCCCGTCGACCGCCGGGGCGCGATGATCGCCCAGCGAGCCGCGGATCTGCCCCTGGTGCGCTCCCGGCGCGTGGGGTCGCTGCCCGTACACGTACTGGAAGCGGGGCTCCAGCGCCTGGACGGCGGTGCCATGTTCGGGGTCGTACCGAAGCCGTTGTGGGAGCGGCGGATCCCCCCGGATGAGCGGAACCGCATCCCCCTCGCGCTGCGCTGCCTGCTCGTGGAGGCGCCGGGCGCGCTGGTGCTCGTGGATACGGGGATCGGGAACAAAGAGGACGAAAAGTTCCGGGACATCTACGGCGTGGACAACGCGGGGTTGCCCACGCGACTGGAGGACGGTCTCCGGGCGGTCGGGTTCGCGCCCGAAAGCGTGGACATCGTGGTGAACACGCACCTCCATTTCGATCACGCCGGCGGCAATACGTGGCGGGCGGAGCATAGTGAGTTGCTCCCCTCGTTCTCAAGGGCGCGCCACTACGTGCAGCGGGGCGAGTGGGATTTCGCGCATCGGCTCAACGAGCGGACGCAGGCCAGTTATCTCCCGGACAACTTCGATCCCTTGGAGGCGGAGCGTTGGGCCCTGGTGGAAGGTGAGGTGCTGGTGACGGAGGGGGTCAGGGCGTTTCCGACACCCGGGCACACGCCGCACCATCAGTCTGTGCTGGTGGCGAGCGACGGGGAGGCGGCGTGCTACCTGGCGGATATCTGCCCCACGAGCGCCCATCTCCCGCTGCCGTGGATCATGGGGTATGACGTGGAGCCGCTGGTCACGCTGGAGACGAAGCGGCGCGTGCTGGGGCGGGCGCGGCGGGAAGATTGGCTTCTCATCTTCGAGCATGATCCAGAGGTGCCCTGGGGCCGGCTGGATCCCGAATCGGATCGTTACCAGTTGAGGGCGGAGGAGGCGTAGGTCTATCTTACGGTGCTCGGCCGTCGGGCGAGCGCGTGGGCCGTGGCGGAGGGGTGGCGACTTCGGGGGCACGAGGAGGAACCATGAACGAATCATCGCGGACACCGGTGCTGGTGAGCGGGGCCCGCACGCCGATCGGGCGGTATCTGGGCGGGCTCGCCCCGCTCAGCGCCACGGAGCTTGGGGCTGTTGCGGTGCGAGCGGCCGTCGCGCGCGCCGGGATCGATGTGGCGGACATCGATGAGGTGATCCTGGGGAACGTCGTCTCCGCCGGGCTGGGCCAGGCGCCGGCGCGGCAGGCGGCGATCCGGGGCGGCGTGCCCGAGACGGTGCCTTCGGTCACGGTGAACAAGGTATGCGGCTCGGGGCTCAAGGCCGTGATGCTGGCGGCCCAGGCGGTCCGGGCGGGCGACGCACGCGTCATGGTGGCAGGCGGTTTCGAGTCCATGTCCAACGTGCCGTACTACGTCCGCGGGTTCCGCCAGGGCGTAAAGTTCGGGGATCAGCCGCTGCAGGACGGGCTCGTCTACGACGGGCTGTGGTGCTCGTTCGGCCAGTGCCACATGGGCGGCCATGCCGAGTACACGGCGGCGAAGGCGGGGATCAGTCGCCGCGAGGCGGATGAATACGCGCTGCGCTCCCACGAGAAGGCGCTTGCCGCCATCGCTGGGTGCAAGTTCAAGGCGGAGATCGTCCCGGTGGAGGTGCCGGGCCGCAGGGCGGTGACCGTGGTGGACACGGACGAAGGTCCGCGACGCGACACGTCGCTCGAGGCCCTGGCGAAGTTGGGGCCTGCGTTCGCGAAGGACGCTCCGGAGGGGATCAAGGAGCTGGTCGTGACCGCGGGGAACGCGCCGGGGCTCAACGATGGCGCGGCGGCGCTGGTGGTCGCGTCCCTCGAGTATGCCAGGGCACACGGGCTGCCCGTGCTGGCCCGAATCAGCGCGTACACGGCAGGCGCGACGGCGCCCCGGGACCTCTTCTTCGCGCCGGGCGCGGCCGTGCGGAAGCTAATGGCGCTGGAGCGGAAGTCCATTGGCGACTACGAGCTCATCGAGGTGAACGAGGCGTTCGCGGTGCAGGTGCTGGCGAACGGTGGCGAGCTCGCCTGGGACTGGGCGCGCGTGAACGTACACGGGGGTGCGGTAGCGCTGGGTCACCCCATCGGCGCCTCGGGCGCACGGGTGCTCGTGACGCTCCTGCATGCCATGCGCGACCGGGATGTGCACTCCGGGCTGGCCACCCTGTGCCTCGGCGGCGGCAACGCCGTGGCCATGTCGGTGGAGCGGATCTGAGACGCGCCTTCGCGGGTCAAGCACCGGCGCCGGTGGTACGCGGGGAGCCCAGTTGACAGGCCAGTGGGGCGAGGGCGCCGGGAATCCCTCACCATTCCCATCGGGGGCATCGGGAGAGGAAGCATGGCACTGCACGATCGTTTGAGAACGCACGCCCCCTCCTGGGCGGCACGGGAGATGGTCACCGGGCGGGGGGCGCGGATCGCCATCGCTGTGGCAGCCTTCGTTCTGGCCACGACGTTCGGTGCCTACGTGGCGATCCCGCTTCCGTGGACTCCGGTGCCTATGACGCTTCAGCCGCTCTTCGTGGTGCTGGCGGGTGCGCTGCTGGGTCCGCGGCTGGGCGCTGCCGCGATGATGTCGTACCTGGCGCTCGGGCTCGCGGGCGTCCCGGTCTTCTCGGCGGGCCGGGCGGGGCTCGCCCACGTTCTGGGCCCCACAGGCGGGTATCTGCTGGCGTATCCGCCGGCGGCGTTCGCGGTGGGCTGGCTGGCCGGCGGACGGAAGAGCGGGACTCTCAGGCTGGCAGCGGCGCTCCTGGTGGGGCTCGGCGTCATCTACGCGGGAGGCGTCGCGCAGTTGGGTGCGCTCGCGGGCGGGCCGCTCGAGCGGATCGTGGCCCTCGGGGTCGCGCCCTTCGTGGCGGGCGATCTCATCGAGATGCTCGTCGCGCTCGTTGTAGCGAAGCAGGTGCGGTCCAGAACCCTCGGGTTGTAAAGAGCCCGGGGGTTCTTCACTTGGGGGTGACGCGGTCGGGACGTTGGGGGCTGCCGTTCGGGAAGCACAGCGGCCTGTCAGGCGCGCTGCTCGTCCTGGCGTTCCCGGCGCCGGGAACGTCGCCGGTGTTCTCAGCGCTCCAGCTGGCGAATCCTCACGATGAGCGGACGCACGCACTTCTGGGTCACCGCCCTCGCCGCCGCGGCCGTGGTGGCCGGCGGGACGGCGGCGGGAGTGCCGTTGCTCGTGAGCCTCGAGCTGCGGGATCCCGCGCTCGTGTGGCTGCTCCCCGCGCACGAGATCTGGCTCCTGGCCGTGTTCACGGAGGGCGCACTCGCGGTGCTTCTGGGCGGTGCGGCCCTGGGCGGATGGCTGGTCCGTGCGCCCGGCGTGCGGGATGCGCTGGAGGCGCGGGCGGGTGGGCTGCGGGCCGGTCCGGAAGAGTCGGGTGCGCGGCCTGCCCTTTGGGTGGCGGCCGTGGGGGGATGCCTCCTCGGCATCTACTTGGTGGGGTGGCTTCTGCTGCGAGAGCTATGAGCACGGAACGGACGGCTTCGATCGAGCCGACACGGGTCGCCGTGGTAGGCGGCGGCACCATGGGGAACGGGATCGCGCACGTCTGCGCGCAGCATGGGCTCTCCGTGACGCTGATCGACGTGTCTGAGGAGCGGGTGCGGGCCGCGCTTGCCACCGTCGCGCGGAACCTGGAGCGTCAGGTGCGGAAGGGGGCTCTCGACGAGGCGGGGAAGGAAGCGGCCCTCGCCCGAATCACGGCGGCGACGTCGCTCGAGGCGGCCGCGCAAGCCGATTTCGTGATCGAGGCGGCGCCGGAGGACCAGGCCCTCAAGTTCGACGTCTTCCGGCGGCTCGACGGCATTGCGCCGCCTGCCGCGCTCCTGGCGAGCAACACGTCGTCCATCTCCATCACGGCGATGGCCGCCCAGACAACGCGACCGGAGAAGGTGATCGGGATGCACTTCATGAACCCGGTTCCGGTCATGGAGCTGGTCGAGGTCGTGCGGGGGCTCGCCACCGCTGACGCCACCCGAGACGCGGTCATAACCCTGGCGCGCCGCCTCGGGAAGACGCCGGTGGAGGTGAAGGATTCGCCCGGCTTCGTTTCGAATCGGATCCTCGCGCCCATGATCAACGAGGCGGTGTACTGCCTCATGGAGGGGATCGCCGAGCCCGAAGCCATCGACACGGTCATGCGCCTCGGGATGAACCACCCCATGGGTCCACTGGCGCTCGCGGACCTGGTGGGGCTGGACACCTGCCTCGCGATCCTCCAGGTGCTGCACCGGGATCTGGGCGACGACAAGTACCGCCCGTGCCCGCTCCTCAGACAGTACGTGGCCGCCGGGTGGCTCGGCCGGAAGAGCGGGCGCGGGTTCCACCGCTATGAGTGACGGGTGGGCGTGATTCCGAGCGCGGAGCAGCAGGAGATCCGTGCGCTGGCGCGGGAGTTCGCCGCCAACGAGATCCGGCCATTCGCCGCCGAGTGGGACGCGCGGCGCGAGCTGGATTCCGGCATCTTCCGCAAGCTCGCCGACCTGGGGTTTCTCGGGATGCTGATCCCGGAAGAGTACGGCGGACTCGGCCTCGACCCGGGCACCTATCTCCTGGCGCTCGAGGAGCTGGCGTGGGGGGATGCCAGCGTGGCCCTGGGGGTCGCGATCCACAACGGGCCGGTGGCACACCTCCTCGTCTCCGTCGGGACGGAGGAGCAGAAACGGGAGTGGCTCCCTCGCCTTGCGAGCGGCGAGTTGCTCACGGCCTTCGCCCTCTCGGAGGCGCAGGCCGGGAGCGACCTGGCCGCGATCGCGACGCGGGCCGAACGCACCGGCGATGGCTGGCGGATCACCGGCCGGAAAAAGTGGGTGACGAACGGCGCGCGGGCGGCTGCGAGCATCGTCTTCGCGCGGCCGGGAGAGGCCGCAGGCCATCGGGGGATTGCCGCCTTCCTCGTGGAAACCGACGCGGAAGGATACCGCCCTGTGCGCCGGGAGCGCACCCTCGGGCTCCGTGCGTCCGAGACCGTCGAGGTGGAGCTCGAGGGCGTACTCGTCCCGGACCGTGCGCTCCTCGGCCGCCCGGACGAGGGGTTCTACCACGCCTTGCGTGCCCTGGACGTGGCCCGGCTCGGAATCGCGGCCTTGGCCGTCGGGATCGCACAGGCGGCCCTCGAACACGCCGTCGATTACGCGGGTCAGCGGGAGCAGTTCGGGCGACGGATCGCCGAGTTCCAGGCGATTCAGTTCAAAGTTGCGGACATGGCTTCCCGCATCGCGGCCGCGCGGGCCCTCGCCCGCGAGGCCGCGCGCGCGGTACCGAGGCCCGCGGGGGCGGTGGAAGCGGTGGAGGCCCCCGGCTCGGTGCGCGGCCCCTCGGAACTGACCCTCACCGCCGCGCTCGCGAAGCTGGCGGCCAGCGAGGCCGCCATGTGGGTCACGATCCAGGCGGTGCAGATCTTTGGCGGCTACGGCTACATGCGGGACTATCCCGTGGAGAAGCTCATGCGGGACGCGAAGGGCACCGAGATCTGCGAGGGGACCAGCGAGATCCTGCGCACCGTCATCGCCCGCGAGGTGCTGCGGGCGCGCGCGAACCCGTAGCGCGAGAGAACCTCTTTCCCGAGAACGGAGCGACCGGCATGCAGATCTTCGAGATGATGGCGCAGGGCGAGCACGAGCAGGTGGTCTTCTGCTACGAGCCGACGTGCAGCTACCGGGGCATCATCGCGATCCACAATACGACCCTGGGTCCAGCGCTGGGCGGCACGCGCTTCTGGAGCTACCACAGCGGCGAGGAGGCGCTCATCGACGCGCTCCGCCTGTCGAAAGCCATGACGTACAAAGCGGCGGTGGCGGGCCTCAACCTCGGAGGCGGCAAGGCAGTGATCATCGGGGATCCGAAGACGACGCGTCGCGAGATGATTTTTCGTGCTCACGGGCGCTTCATCGAGTCACTGAAGGGACGCTACATCACGGCGGAGGACGTGGGCACCTCCGTGGACGACATGGATTACGTGCACATGGAGACGAAGTACGTCTCGGGCATCCACGGCAAGTCCGGCGACCCCTCGCCCGTGACCGCGTTCGGCGTATACCGCGGGATGAAGGCGTGCGTGAAGGAGCGCTGCGGCAGCGATTCGCTGGAGCGCATGCATGTGGCGGTGCAGGGGGTGGGCCACGTGGGCTACCACCTGTGCGAGTACCTACACGCCGAGGGCGCGTGCCTCAGCGTCAGCGACATCGACGACGAGAGGGTGAAACGCGTGGTCCGGGACTTCGGTGCGACGGCGGTGGTGCCGGACGCGATCTACGCGGTCGACGCGCAGATCTTCGCGCCCTGCGCCCTCGGCTCCGTGGTGAACGACGAAACCATCGGGCAGTTCAAGTTCGAGATCGTTGCCGGCGGTGCGAACAACCAGCTCGCCGAGCCGCGCCACGGCGACGCGCTCCACGAGCGCGGCATCCTCTACGCTCCCGACTACGTCATCAACGCCGGCGGTCTGATCAACGTCTATGGCGAGCTGAGCGACTGGACGGCCGAGCGCGCGCAGCGGAAGGCGGGCGAGATCTACGACACGCTTCTCCATCTCTTCGAGATCTCTCGAGAGGAGCGCGTGCCCACGTACGTGGCCGCGGACCGACTGGCGGAGCGGCGGATCGCGCAGGTGGCGCGGATCAAGCGGACCTGGGTGTGACCCCTACGACCCGATCCAGTAGTTGAGCTTCACGAGCAGCACGTTTGCGCTGGCGCTGCCGAAGAGGCGGTCCACATCGCGGTCGAAGTCGAAGGAGCCGTCACGGTCGAAGGCGGTGCGCCCCTGGCTCCACACGACGAAGAGCGTCGAGCCGGGCCGGTACTCCCAGCGCAGCACCAGGTTCGAGCGGAACTGCTTGAAGTTGAAGTCCGGATCCTTGAAGGTGAACGCCGTGCTGCCGTCCGGCCGCCGTACCTGATACCGCTCGCCAGAGGGATCGTACCCGAGCTCGCCTGCGCCGTATTCGCGGAAGCGGTCGGCGAAGCGGGTGGCGCGTGGGTTGCGAATCTCGCGGAAACGGGTGTAGTCGCCGGCGCTGATGAACGGCTGGGCGTAGAGCTGGAGCGACAGGTTCGGCGTCAGCGTGTAGTTCAGCCGGGTCGTGAGCGAGACGGTGGTTTGCTCGAGCCGCCCGAACACGTAGCGCGGCTGGATGCCGTCCTCTCGATCTGCTACGTACTGCCACGGGTTGCGGTTCCAGGAGACGGATGGATGCACGGATAGCTGGGCCCGGGTCGAAGGCCGGAGGGTGAGCTCAGGCCGTAGCGCGAGCTGCCCGCCGCCCGTCTCGTCTTCGAACGAGACGTTGCCGTTCAGCTCGGCGCTGACGGGCCGGCGGCGGTCCGTATAGAGGCCGAACCAGCCCTGCGTGCGCGGCGGCTGGACGATGGCCGGGCCGCCCCGCAGCGCCCACGGGGACAGCGCCTCGAGCTGGCGGCCGACGCCGGCGTAGCCGCCCCAGAAGTTCACCAGCTCGAACCCGCCATTCACGTTCCCGCCGCCCTCGACGCGCTCGCCGCCGAAGCTCCAGACGTTCCACTGGTTCAGGTTCACGTTCCAGCGCCGAAAGAGGGTGCCGGCGCGGAACTCGTCGTATCCGACGAAGGCGAACTGTGCACCGAAGTCCGCAGCCTGCTGGAAGCCCAGGTCGTTCACTTCGAACCCCGGCGAGCGGGCGAGGCCTCCGGCGGCCCAGCGCCAGTGGCCGCCGCCCATCTTGGAGAGCATCAGGTTCGCCGCGTAGCCGCTCAGGGAGGTGCGCGTGGGATCAAAGGTCAGGTGGTCGGCATCGGGCCGCTGGAAGTAGTGCCCCGCGGCGCGCTGCACGCGCTCGATCGCATCCGCGTTCCCCCGGAGGTGGCTGCCCAGGAGCCAACCCTGAAGCTCGTAGTTCCCGCCTCCGAAGCGGTGGCGGACGTCGATGCCGCCCGCGTAGGCCGCGCTGCGCAGGGAGCGGAGGTCCTCGCCCAGGTCACGATGAACCACCGTGACGATGGCCCCCAGGCCGCTGTGTCCCTGGCGGAAATCTTTCATGATCCGCGCCACGGCGTAGTTCGTGAGCGGCTCGACCTGCACGCGGTGCTCAGTCCCGCGCTGGTCCACGTAGCGCGCGTGCTCCGGCGCCGTGAGCGCATTCAGGGCCCCGATGGACCAGCCGTTCGCCGTCTTCCCGGACAGCTTCGCCGCGCCCAGGATCGTGCTCGCCTCCGGGACCTCGGCGTGCTCCGCCTCGTCGGGCAGCTCGCCCTGCGGGGAGCGCCCGATCCGGCGCGAGTAGAAGAGTAGCTCCTCCTGATCGCCCGGCTCCACGGAGAAGCGGAAGATCTCGCTCCCCTCGACGAAAAACGGGCGCCGCTCCCCGAAGAACGTCTCGAACGCCGTGAGGTTCACCACGGAGGGATCCGCCTCGACCTGTCCAAAGTCGGGATTGAACGTGGAGGTGACCGTAAGGCTCGAGCCGAGCCCGTATTTCACGTCCGCGCCCAGGGTGCCCGCCAGATCGGTGGGCTTGTAGAACGGATCGCCGTCCGCTGCGGGCGCCCGTGTCGCGCTCGCAACGGAGTACGGCAGGATCTCCAGGCGGCGCGGCGGCGTGAGCCCCTGGAGTCCGCGCAGGTCGCCGAAGAGCGATACGAGGCCCGGCGAGTTCGGGAAGACCGGCGCCCACAACGACTCTTCGCCCCTGCGCGCGATGTCGCGCTTGAAGTTGATCCCCCAGATCCGGCCGCCCCGGGGCTCGTCGCTGCCGTGGCTGAAGCGGAGCTGGGAGAGCGGGATGCGGAGCTCGGCGGTCCAGCCCAGGGAGTCGATGGCGGCGGCGGCGTCCCAGACGGCGTCCCAGCTCAAGTCGTCCTGGCTGTCGTTGAAGAGGATGAGGTCCTGGCGCGCGCCCCGTGGATTCACTCCAAAAACGAACGCGGTCCGGCGATCGTAATAACTGTCAATGCCCACGTGGAACCAATCCGAGTAGACGTCGTCGTCGCGGCGTGCGAGGCGCGCGACAATGGAGTCTGGCGCCGAGTCGTACAGACGGGCGCCCACGTAGAGCGCCTCGTCGTCGTAAAGGACGCGGACCTCCGTGCGCTCCGTGGCCGGGCTGCCGGCCTGCGGCTGGATCTGGATGAAGTCGCTGGCCACGGGCGCCTGGGCCCACAACGCCTCGTCCAGGCGGCCGTCGATGGTGAGTCTTGCTCCCGCCGCGCGCGTAGCCTCGAGGACCCGCGGCCCGCTGGCCTGGGGCTCTGGGCCGCGGGTGGCGGTGGCGACGGTGTCCACGCGAACCATCTGCTGGGTCTGGGTGCCGACGCTGAGCAGCACGCCGGCCAGCGGGATCAGGAGCCCCGCCGTCATGGCTGGCACTTCGTTCTCCCTCAAAGGGTTGCGCTTGCCGCCCCGGGGCGCCGGCCTGCCCGCCGAAGCGGCCGCTCCACCGCCCTACGAAGGCGGTGGCCCCCGGGTTTCGCGGGCCGTCGAGGGTCTCGCGTGCGGCCGGGCGTACTTCGGAACGATGGGCCGCAGCGCCATCGGGGCGGGTGTGACATTTTGACGACCGGCCCGCAGGTTTCGGGGCGTCTCGCCCGCCCCAGGCGCGGGCTCGCGAGGGGCTCCCGAGGCACCACCCTCGACGCTGCCGGGTCGGACGGTTAAGATTTTGTGAACGGGCCTGCCATCGGGGGCTGTGCCCGGTGAGGAGGAACGGACGTCGCATGAGCGCGCTGTTCGAGACGGACCGCGACATCTACGAGGCGATCCAGGCCGAGATCCGCAGGCAGGCGACACAGCTCGAGCTGATCGCCAGCGAGAACTTCGTGTCCCGAGCCGTATTGGAGGCCATGGGCTCGGTGATGACGAACAAGTACGCCGAGGGGCTGCCGGCGAAGCGCTACTACGGGGGGTGCGAGTTCGTGGACGTCGCCGAGAGCCTGGCCCGCGAGCGGGCCTGCCAGCTCTTTGGCGCGCAGCACGCCAACGTCCAGCCCCACTCGGGCGCTCAGGCCAACATGGCTGCGTACTTCGCGTTCCTGAACCCGGGCGACAAGATCCTGGGCATGAACCTGAGCCACGGCGGCCACCTGACCCACGGCTCACCCGTAAACTTCAGCGGCCGGTTCTTCAACGTGGTGCCGTATGGCGTGCGCGAGGAGGACGGTCACATCGCCTACGAGGCGCTGAGAGAGCTGGCGCAGCGCGAGCGGCCGCGGATGATCATCGCTGGCGCCAGCGCCTACCCCCGTATCATCGACTTCGAGGTCATGGCCGAGATCGCGCGGGAGGTCGAGGCGATCTTCCTGGTGGACATGGCGCATATCGCCGGGCTTGTGGCCACGGACGTGCACCCGAGCCCGATCCCGCATGCGGATGTGGTGACGACCACGACCCACAAGACGCTGCGCGGTCCGCGCGGCGGGATGATCCTGTGCCCGGAGATCCATGGGAAGGCCATCGACAAGACGGTGTTCCCGGGGATGCAGGGCGGGCCGCTCATGCATGTGATCGCCGCGAAAGCCGTGGCGCTGAAGGAGGCCATGACGCCGGAGTTCAGGACGTACGCGCGCCAGATCGTAGCGAACGCGCAGGCGCTGGCGGAGCGTCTGGTCGAGCACGGGTTCGAGCTGGTAAGCGGTGGCACGGACAACCACCTCCTTTTGGTGGACTTGCGGCGGCGCGACATCACCGGCAAGGATGCGGAGGCCGCGCTGGAACGGGCGGGTATCACGGTGAACAAGAACACCGTGCCGGGCGAGACCCGCTCGCCCTTCGTGACCTCCGGGCTGCGGATCGGCACGCCCGCGGTGACCACTCGCGGGCTGGCGGAGCCCGAGATGCGGCAGATCGGCGATTGGATCGCCGAGGTGCTGGCCGCCCCCAGCGACGAGTCGGTGACCCGTCGCGTGCGGACGGAAGTTGCGGAGCTGTGTGCTGCGTTCCCGCTCTACGAGGAGCTGGTGGCCATGGCGTAGACGCGGGCGAGCGAGCGCCGCGCGGTGCGGCGCCGTGGATCCGCGTGAAACTGATTGCTCGATGACCGAATTGCAGTTGGCGGAGGAAGTGCTCGCGGGGCTTCGGGAGCGATACCCGCGCTACCACGAGAAGGCGTATGTTTTCGTGCTGGCCGCGCTCCAGTACGTGATGGAGCGGCTCGAGGAGCCGCGCCATATCTCGGGCGCCGAATTGGCTTATGGCGCGCGGGCGCTGGCGATCGACCACTTCGGGCCGCTGGCGCGCACCGTTCTGGAGCACTGGGGTATTCATCGAACGGAGGACCTGGGCGAGATCGTCTTCGCCCTGGTCGAGTGTGGGATCCTGATCAAAGAGGAAACCGACCGCTTGGACGACTTTCGCGAGGTCTACGACTTCGAGGAAGCGTTCGAGCATGAATACCCTTGGGGGGCGGGGTTGTAGCCGCGGTCCGGTCTCACCGGGTTATTCGGTTCTCTCCGTCGCACTGGCGCGCCGCGGCGCGGGCCTCGATTCGACGAGGTACTTCGTGTCCTCACCCCTGTTGCCGGTTCGGGGCCGGCGGTCTGCAGCTTTGCCCGAGCGGCGGAGGTTGGCGCGGTTTGAAGCTTCCACGATGACGGGAGGGGTTGATTATGGCGGACGAAGCTGAATTCCCCAAGTGCCTGAAGTGCGAACGCGGCCAGCTGCTGCCGTTCTCCGACTACGGTCGTGAAGGGGCGCCCATTCGCTACAAAGCCTGGGTCTGCTCGAATCCCGATTGCGGATTCAACATCCGGATCGACAATGGGGAGATCACCTTCGGGCGGACGATCGGTCAGAGCTACAAGTAGCCGGGCGCGCACGACGCCCGAGGTAACCACCGTTTCCATTCCACCGGTACTGAGTGAGATGCCCGGGACCCGCCCCGAGGGCAAGGGTTCCGCCATCGTGATGCGCCGGTCGTATATGTCGCGCGGCCCGCGGGATCGGCCGCGCGGCTCCCGCTCATGAGAGGCAGAAGCGTCTTCGGTCGCGAGGATGTGGGTGCGCCGACCTCCGCGGAGGCTGCGGCGTTCGATCGTCACGCGGCGCAATCGCTGGGCGTTCCCGAGCCCACGCTGATGGAGAACGCGGGGCGCGGTGCCGCCCAGGTCCTCGAGCGGCTGTACCCTCGTGGCCGGGTGCTCGGCGTCGTCGGGCCCGGCAACAACGGCGGTGACGCGCTGGTGCTCCTGCGCACGCTGGCGGCCTGGGGCCGGCCGGTCGCCGCGCTGCCGGCGGCGAAGCGAGGACCCGACACGCTGCTCCACGGCTGGCCGCTCGAGGGGTGGTGTGCCGAGGGCGTCGAACCGGCGGCGGAAGACCGAGCGGCGCGGGCGCTGGCGGACGCAGATGTCATCGTGGACGGCATCCTGGGCACGGGGGCGCACGGTGCGCCACGGGAGCCGCAGGCGCGGTTCATTCGCGCGATAACGGGGACAGGTCGGACGGGTCGGCCCGTCGTCGCCCTGGACATTCCGTCCGGCGTGGATGCGACCACGGGCGAAGCGCGGGGAGAGGCGGTGACGGCGGAGGTCACCATCGCCTTCGGCTGGCCGAAGCGGGGGACGCTCCTCCAACCCGGGCGCTCGCACGCCGGACGCATCGTGGCCGTGGAGATCGGATTTCCAGCGCCGGGCGAGCGGGCCTTCGCCGCGCGCCTGCTCACCCCCGGATGGGCGTCCGCACGGCGGCCCCGGCGGCCGCCGGACGCCCACAAGGGCTCTGTGGGGCAGGTGCTCATCGTGGCGGGCCGCGTGGGGATGGCGGGAGCCGCCGCCATGGCGGGGGCCGCGGCCGTGGCCGCGCGGAGCGCGCTGCGGGCAGGCCTCGGGTTGCTCCGTATCGCGTCGATGCCGGAGAACCGCGAGATCCTTCAGACGCTGGTCCCGGAGGCGATCTTCATCGATCGGCGGCAGGGCGAGGAACTCGAGGCGGCCATCTCTGTGTCCGACGCTATAGCCATCGGGCCCGGAATGGGCGTGGACGACGATGCGGCGCGCCTCCTGGAGCTCGTGGTGGCCCGGAGCGAACCGCGTCCGCTCCTCCTCGATGCCGACGCGCTGACCCTCGTGGGTCAAGGGGTCCTGCACCCGTTCCGAGAGGTGGGGGCGCGGCGGCCCGTGCTTCTGACGCCACACCCTGGCGAGCTGGAACGAATCTGCGGGCGGGCTCGCCACGAGATTCTGGGGGCCCGCGTGGAAGCGGCGGCCGAGGCCGCCAGCACCCTGCGGGCCACCGTGCTGCTCAAAGGGTTGCCGTCCATCGTGGTGAGCCCGGACGGCGCCGCCTGGATCAACACGGTGGGCAGCTCGGACCTCGCCACCGGCGGGATGGGCGATGTGCTCACCGGGGCGGCCGCCACGTTTGTCGCCCAGGGCGCCTCTGCCGCGGAGGCGGCCGGCCTGGCGCTGTACTACACGGGCCGGGCCGCCGACCTGGCCGACCGGGGCGTATCGCTCCTCCCCTTCGACCTGACGGAGCGGCTCCCCGATGCCCTCGCGGAAGAGGGCCCCGGCGAGAACCCGCTCGGCCTCCCGTTCGTGGTCTTCGACCAGGAGCCGCCGCACTAGTGAACGCGTGTGTGCGCGCCCCGAGGTTCTGGACCGCCGCGCTCGCGTGGCTGCTGGCGGGCGCGGCTTCCCTGCCAGCTCAGGAGCGGGCGTTCTGGCGTCCCGAGGACCGCGCCGTGCTTACGGCGTTCCACGAGATCGAGGCGCTAGCCCGTGACGAGCGAAGGATCTACGCCGCGACGCCGCGCGGGCTCGCCATCTACGACTTCGTGGCGGCGCGCTGGGAGTTGCCATCCACGGAGGAGGATGGCTACCCGGTAGGCCAGATCCCCACAGCTACGGCGTTCGACCCGGCCAGCCGCGCCGTATGGCTGGCCACGGCGGACGGCGCCCTCTTCTCCTTTCAGGCCGACCTGCAGCGCTGGGATGCGTGGGGTCCGGCCGCCACGGGCCCGATCCTGCGGATCGTGCCCGCGTCAGGTCTCCCCGCGGCGTGGGGCGAAAGTGGGCTGTATGTCCTGACGCGGGCGGGGTGGTATCGCGTAGCACGGTTCGGCGGCCCCGCCGAGCCGGTGCCCGCCGGGCGGCTGCCGCCGGAGCTCGTTCGCGCGGCCGAGTCCGTCGAGGCGCGAATCTCGGGCGCCGACCCGTTCTTCGCCGCGGTGCGTGGTACGCTCGCCCTGGACGCCATGCTCCGCAGGTGGCCGATCACGGACTACGTGGCGGACGATCGGCCCAACCGGTACTGGATCGCAACGCGTGGCGGGCATCTCCTGCACTACGATAGTCGGTTCATGCGCGCCGAGCCGCGCCCGTTCGGGTTGCTCACCGTCGGTGTGCAGTCTCTGGCTGCTGACGGCGCTGGGGGCATCTGGTTCGGAGGCGATGGCCGCGGGACGAGGCGCGGCGTGACCTGGGGCTCCGATCGCATGCAGGCGTGGCGATACTACGAGGCGGGGATCACGGGCGCGCCAGCAGGTCCAGTGTTCGACATGGTGGGCTCGGGCGCGGCGACCTGGTTCGCCGCGCCAGACGGACTCCACCGCCTCGACCTCGAGACGCAGCGCTGGCGGCGCTGGACCGAAGCCGACGGGCTGCCGTCGGCGACGGCGTACGCGCTGGAACCGGCGCCCGACGGTGGCGTGTGGGTCGGCACGGCGGCAGGGCCGGCACGGGTGACCGCGGACGGGACGGTAGCCGCTGTATCGCTGGGTGCCCGCCAGCCGGCACGCGCGCTGCTGCTCCTCCGGGATACCCTCTGGGTCGGCGGCGATCTGGGAGTCTTCTGGCTGCTCGCCGACGGAGTCGCCTACCCGGCCACGGACGGGGCCGGAGCAGCGCCGCCCGCACCGGTGCTGGATCTGGCGGTGACAGCGGGCGCAGTGTGGGCGCTGGCGTCAGATGCGCTTTGGCGGTGGGACGGCCAGCACTGGGACGGCCCGCAGCGTGAGGTCGCGCTCGAGGGCCTGGGTCGGCTCGCACGCCTGCGCGTCGATGGACCGGTTGTGTGGGTGGCCGGAAGCGGTGGGATCGCGCACCGCGACGCCGGGACCGGAACCTGGCGAATCTACCGCGTGGGCGCCACCATTCCCCGGGGTCCCGTGACCGACGTGCTGCCGGAGCGAGAGGTCGTGTATGCTGCGACGCCGGCCGGAGCCGTGAGGATCGCATGGACGCGCCTTCCCTGAGCACGAGCGGCGCTTCTCAGCGCGGCGGGCACTCTCGGCGCCGGTCGCGAAGCGGAGGCGGCCGGTGAGCGGGCCCGGGTCCGGCGGCGCGCGGACGGTGCGCCTGGGACCGGGGGCAGAGTTCGACCTGATCCGCCGTATCCTCGGCCGCTCCGAGCCGCCAGCCCTCGGTGCCGTGCGCGTGGGGCCCGGCGACGACTGTGCGGTCGTCCAGGGAGATGGGATCGCGATCTCGTGCGACCTCAGCGTCGAGGATGTCCATTTCCGGCGCGCCTGGCTGGAGCCCGAGGAGATCGGCTACCGCGCCGCTGCGGCGGCGCTGAGCGACCTGGCGGCGGTGGCGGCGGCGCCCATCGGGATCCTGGCGGCGATGGCGATCCCCGCGCGCGACGGCGAAGCCGTCGGGTTGCAGGTTGCCGAGGGGATCACTGCCGCGGCCCGGGACGTGGGCGCCGCGCTCCTGGGCGGGGACGTTTCCCGGTCGCCGGGACCCCTGGTCATCGACGTCATCGCGGTGGGAGAGGCACCGAATCCGATCCTGCGCAGCGGCGCGAGGCCGCAGGATGAGCTCTGGGTCACCGGCGAGCTGGGGTGTAGTGCCGCGGTGGTGCGCCAGCTTCAGGTGCAGGGAACGCCGGGCGCGGAGGCCCGCCAGCGTTTCGCCCGGCCCCGCCCCCGCACCACCGAGGCACGCTGGCTGGCCGCGCACGTGGAGCTCCATGCCATGATCGATCTCTCCGACGGGCTCGCCGGCGACGCGGGGCACATCGCGGCCGCCAGCGGGGTCGCGGTCGTCCTGGACCTGGAGGGCATTCCGATTCACGCGGCGGCGCGTGAGGTGGCGGCCACCCACGAGGACGCGCTGCGGCTCGCTCTTGCGGGTGGCGAGGACTACGAGCTCTGCTTCGCGGCGCCCGCGGGTGCCGTGGAGCCGGTGCGCGAGGCGTTCAGGGAGCGATTCGGGATCGCGCTCACCCGGGCGGGCCGCGTCACGGAGGGGGAGGGGGTGTGGGTCGAGGATCCCGTTGGCGGCCGACCCCGGCCGACTCCCTTCCGCGGCTTCGACCATTTCCGCGGCGGAGTGTCCGCGTGATAAGTGTGATCCGTTCCCTCTGGATCTATGCCCACATGCTGGCGTTGACGGTTCTCTACGCAGGCACCGTGGCCCTCGCGGCGCTGCTCGGGTACCGCAATCCGGAGCGCCTCGGCCGGGAATGCGCCCGCCGCTGGGGTCGCGGCATCCTGCGCGCGAGCGGGACGCCGGTCACCGTGGAGGGGCTCGAGCACGTGCGGCCGGATCGGGCGCAGATCCTCATCTCGAACCACGAGTCGTGGTACGACATCTTCGCGTTGGCGACATACGTGCCGGGGCCGTTGCGCTTCGTGGGGAAGAAGGAGCTGGCTCGAATGCCTGTGTTCGGGCCGGGGTTCCGGGCGGCCGGCCACATCTTCGTGGACCGGGGTGACCACGCCTCCGCACTGCAGTCGATGGCGCTCGTGAGCGAGCGCATCCGCCGCGAGCCCGGGACCGTCGTGATCCTTCCCGAAGGGACGCGGACGCGCACCGGACAGTTGCTGCCGTTCAAGAAGGGTGCGTTCGTACTCGCCATCCAGTCTCAGGTGCCGATCATTCCGGCGGCCGTGGCAGGAAGCCGCGCGGTGCTCCCGAAAGGAAGGTTCCGCATCCACCCCGGCCCGATTCATATGGCGATCGGCGAGCCCATCGAGACCCGCGGCATGACGCCGGCCGACCGTGACCGGCTTCTCGCGATCTCGCGCGGGCGTGTGACGGAACTCAGGGCCCGCGCGGCCGCCGCCTTGGCCGCGAGAGGCGAGGCACGGGAAGGGGCCCGGGAGCCGCGGGAACGGTTCGCATAGGGAACGGCGCCCGCCGACGTGCAGGCGGGAAGACGGCTCGAACAGGGAGGAGGCGGATGTCGAGAATTGTCGACGTGCGCGGCAGGGAGATCCTGGACTCGCGGGGCAACCCGACGGTGGAGGCGGAGGTCAGCGTGACGAGTGGGGCCCAGGGCCGTGCCGCGGTTCCCAGCGGGGCATCCACGGGCGAGTTCGAAGCGATCGAGCTGCGGGATGGCGATCCGCACCGCTACGGCGGCAAAGGTGTGCTCAGAGCTGTGGCCCACGTGAACGGCGAGATCCGGGCGGCGGTCAGGGGGCTCGACGCGCACGACCAGGACACCCTCGACCATACGCTCATCGAGCTGGATGGCACGGCGAACAAGGCACGGCTGGGCGCGAACGCGATCCTGGCAATCTCGCTCGCCTGCGCCCGGGCCGCCGCCGCGGAGCAGGGGCTGCCTCTCTATCGCCACCTGGGCGGCGAGAGCGCGACCCTTCTGCCGGTACCCCAGATGAACATCCTGAACGGCGGCGCCCACGCCCCGAACAACATCGACATTCAGGAGTTCATGATCATGCCCGTGGGCGCGGATTGCTTCCACGAGGGTCTCCGTATGGGCGTCGAGGTCTTCCACGCCCTGAAACGCGTGCTGTCCGAGCAGGGAAAGAGCACTGCGGTGGGCGACGAGGGAGGGTTCGCCCCGGACCTGGCGAGCAATGACGAAGCGGTCGGGGTCGTGCTGCGGGCTATCGAGCGCGCTGGCTACCGCCCCGGCGAGGACATCGCCCTCGCCTTCGACGCCGCCGCGAGCGAGCTCCTCCAGGACGGAGCGTACGTATTCCGCTGGTCCACCGGCGAGCGCCGCGATCCCACGGCGATGATCGAGTTCTGGCGCGATTGGGTCGACCGCTACCCTGTGCGCTCCATCGAGGATCCCCTCGCCGAAGAGGACTGGGAGGGCTGGCGCGCGCTGAGCGGCGCGCTCGGCGACCGGGTCCAGATCGTGGGCGACGACCTGTTCGTTACGAACACGAGCCGCCTCGAGCGCGGGATCCGCGCCGGGATCGCGAACGCGATCCTCATCAAGGTGAACCAGATCGGGACGCTCACGGAGACGCTGGACGCCATTCGCATGGCACGGGAGGCAGGGTACCGCACCGTCATCTCCCACCGTTCGGCCGAGACGGAGGACACCTTCATCGCCGACCTGGCCGTGGCCACGCAGGCCGGGCAGATCAAGACGGGAAGCGCGAGCCGCACGGATCGGCTCGCGAAGTATAACCAGCTTCTCCGCATCGAGGAGGAGCTGGGCGCGTCTGCACGCTACCCCGGGGCGGCCCTGTGAAGGTCCTCAAGCGCCTGATCCTTCCCGGACTCCTCCTTCTCGCCGTCTACTATGCCGTGTTCGGCGGCGAATACTCCCTGCTCGACATGGCATGGCTACACCGGCTGCGCGTCCGGGAGGAGGCCGCCCGGGATTCGGTTCGGCGCCAGGTGGACTCTCTCAGGTCGCGGAGCGACTCCCTCGCCGGCGACTCGGCCGCCCTGGAGCGGATTGCCCGGGAACGCTACGGGATGATTCGCGACGGTGAAGTGCTGTATCGCTTCGCGGAGCCGCCCGAGAGCACTGGCGTCGACTCCGCGCACCGCCGGCCGCCGCTCTGAAAAGCGGTAAGAAGCGGTAAGAAGCGGGGATCCTAGCGCCGGCCGCCTGCGTCGTCGCCGGAAGCTTCCGCCTCACGGACCGCCGCCGTGTCCCGCGCCCGGCTCGCGATGGCCAGGACCTGGCGCGCGGCCTCGACCAGTTCGGCGTCGGCGCCCTCCACCCGCCGCGGGGCGTCGTCGCCCGCCGGCAGGGATGCCCGGGCGCGCTCGGGAGCCGCAGCCGTAGCGCCGCCGGACGGCGCCTGGAGAAAGGGACGGAGCAGGTCGATGGGGAGGGGGAAGAGCGTGGTCGAGTTCTTCTCGGCCGCCACCTCCACGGCGGTCTGCAGGAAGCGGAGTTGCAGCGCGATAGGTTCCTGGGCGATGATCCGGGCTGCCTGCGCCAGCTTCTGGGACGCCTGGTACTCGCCTTCCGCCCCGATCACCTTGGCGCGCCGCTCCCGCTCCGCCTCCGCCTGCTTCGCCATGGCGCGCTTCATCTCCTGAGGAAGATCGATGTCCTTGATCTCCACCGCCGTGACCTCGAGCCCCCAGGGATCGGTGCCCTCGTCGATGATGTCGCGGATCACCTCGTTGATCTGCTCCCGCTTGGCCAGCACCTCATCCAGTTCCGACTGGCCGATCACGCTGCGCAGGGTGGTCTGGGCGAGCTGGCTGACGGCGAAGTGGTAGTCCTCAATCTCCACCACCGCCTTCACCGGGTCCATCACCCGGTAATACACGACCGCATTGATCTTCACGCTCACGTTGTCCCGGGTGATCGTGTCCTGCGGCGCGATGTCCAGGGTACGAATCCGCAGGTCGACCCGCCGCATCCGCTCCACGAAGAACGGAACCAGGAAGAGGAGCCCTGGACCCTTCGACCCCGTCAGCTTGCCTAGCCGGAACACCACTGCACGCTCGTATTGCCAGAGGATCCGAAGGCTCGTAAGGATCGCGGCTCCGGAGAAGATTGCAGTGGGAACCCAGATCGAGCTCAGGTCCATGATAACCCCACGCGGCGAGGGAACGAGGGGCGACCTGCGCCGCCCCCTGCTCGAAGGGTCGCTCGCCCCGCCCAGGGATGCAAGGGCGATGAACAGCGCTGAACGCCATGAACTCCGGCGAACTCCGATGAACTCCGACCCGAATGGCGGCCGTCCGCCCGGCGAACCGCCCCTCTGCCGGTCCCGCCGTTCCTCGCCGCCGGAACCCCGAGCCGCGTCCGCCGCCCGCCACCGAACCGCAACGCTCCTTGGGCGGCGGAGAACGGCTTGTGCGGCCTGATGTGCGGCCGCGACCGGGGTTGACACCGTAGGAGAGCCGGGACAGGTTTTCCTTGCACATCGGGGCGGCGTAGCTCAGCTGGTAGAGCAGCGGAATCATAATCCGTGGGTCGGGGGTTCGAATCCCTCCGCCGCTACTTGTCCTACTTTGGACAGGCCAGCGACTTCGGTTGTTGGCCTGTTCGCGTTCTCCGGCCTTGACCCTGTACCTGAGTATAGAGTGCAGATTCCGCCGAGGTGAAGAACATGACGAGCCACGAACGCCTGCGCATCGGCACGGTTGCCGCCCGAGCCGGGGTGAACGTGCAGACGCTCCGGTACTACGAGCGGCGCGGGCTCCTCGCGAGACCGGAGCGCTCGCCGTCCGGCTATCGCGAATACGGACCGGAGACGGTGCGGATCATTCGCTTCATCAAGCGCGCCCAGGAGCTCGGCTTCACGCTGCGCGAGATCCAGGATCTGTTGCGCCTGCGCGAGGCGGGCGGCCGGAACCGCCGCCGGGCGCGACAACTCGCCGGTGCGAAGATCCAGGACGTCGATCAGAAGATCTGGCGGCTTCAGTCCATCAAGCGGGCGCTGGTGACGCTCGTCGAGTCGTGCGCGTGCGCCGGTTCCGAGCCCGAGTGCCCGATCCTCGAGGCGCTGGATGACGACGCTGTGGAACGGAACGGAGGGGCGCGATGACGCTCGGAACCCGGCCGTGGCGGCTTCCGGCGTATGCATCGCTCTTCGCCTCCTTCGCCACCCTGGCGTGCTGCGCGCTGCCCTCGCTCCTCGTTCTGCTGGGCTTTGGGGCAAGCGTCGCGTCCTTTCTCTCCGCAGCTCCCTGGTTGGTTGTCCTGTCCCGCCACAAGGACTGGGTGTTTGCCGTTGCCGGGCTCCTGATCGCATTCAACGCCTATTGCGTGTACGGGCTGGTGCCTCGCACGGCGGGGCGAGGCCTGCGGTGTACGGCGGACGAGTAGCAGGCGTGCGAGGCCGCGGGCCGCTTCAGCCGACTGCTGCTCTGGGGGTCCGTGGGTCTGTACGCCCTCGGCTTCTTCGTTGCATACCTTCTGGGTCCGATCCTCTGGAGGCTCGACGCATGAAGCTCCGGGTGCTCGGACTGCTGCTCTTCGCCTTCTCGCCACTCCTCGCGTCGAGCGCGGCGGCTCAGGGCCACGGGCCAGCGTACGGGCTCTCCACGCCCACGCTGGGCAAGGGCGGCTGGAGTGTGGACGTGGCCGTGATGAGCAGGCTGGTCGGCAGCACCGAGATGGCGATGATGCGCCCGATGATCACCTACGGGATCACGGAAGACGTTCAGGTGTCGGTCTCGCTGCCGATGTCGCTCTACGTGCCACAAGGCTTGCCGGCGGCGCACTCGATGGCCAGAATGCCGACGAGTCCCGATATCGAGGCGCTGCTGGGCTGGCGGTTCCATCGCGAAGGGACAGCCGTCGGCTCCCGCCTGGAGTCGACCGCGTACGTGGGCTTCGACTATCCGACGGACCCGGTGCGTGGGGGTGCGCGCACCGCGCCCGGCCTCTACGGAGCGGTGGTCACGGGCTACGCGTCCCGGACCATCTATGGATGGGTGGGAGGGCTCTACCGGCGCTACATGACCCCGATCGGTGATACGGCCGATCATCCCGCCGATGTCGCGATGTACAGTGTCGTGCTCGGATACCGTCCACCGCCCTTCCGGAAGGACTACCCGCACCCCGACTGGCGCGTGTTTGTCGAAGCGGTCGGGGAGCACCTCGCGAGAGATGTCGTCGTCGGCGTACCCCGCGCCGACACGGGCGGCCACCAGATCTTCGTGGGACCGACGCTCCTCGGGCTCTACGGCTCGTGGGGCGTGTCGGGTGGCCCGGTGTTCCCCGTCTACCGCCGGGTGAACGGCTCGCAGCTCCGGGAACGGATGCGGTTCGTCGTGAACACCACTTTCTGGTTCTGACGAGGAGCAGGTATGAAGCGCGCGGCGTTGTGGGTCGCCTTCCTGGTTGCGCTCGCTCCCGGCAGCGCCCCGGCTCAGCTCGAGGAGATGCATCAGACCATCTTCGGGATGGACTGAGCGGTCTGTGCCCACGCCGTGCGCGTGGCCGTGCAGAAGCTCGAGGGCGTGGAAGCCATCGAGGTCAGCCTGAACCGGGGACTTGCCGTGATCAGGTTCAGGCCCGACAACGCCCTGACCGTGGATCAGGTGCGCCAGGTGATCCAGCAGAGCGGGTTCACGCCCAAGGAGGCCGAGGTTCGCATCGCCGGCAGGCTGACCGAGCAGCAGGGCCGGCTCATCTTGCCCGTGGGCGACCGGGACCGCGGCTATGTGCTGCGGGAACGGCCCGGATTCGATGGAGTGCTCGCGAAGCTCAGGGCGGCGGCACTCGACCGCGAGGTGGTCGTTGAAGGGCTGGTGCCCGAACCCGGCGACCGCGGGGAGGGCTCCTGGACGCTGGAAGTGCGCCGGTTCTCCGCGACCTCCGGAACCTGACAGGAGGGCCGGGAAGGTACCTGGGGTGCTCGGGTTTCCTCGAACGCCCCGGTTCGGTCTGTCCCTGGTTCGATCCTTTCCCGCCGATCCGTCCCCCTTGCCCGTCCCCGCGCTGCGCGGAAGATTCCCCGGCATCCGGCGACCCGCGCCGGTTCTTCGCGCCCCAGGTGCTGGAGGCACCGATGAAGCCCATTCGTTTCTCGGCGCGCCGCCTTCTCGTCGCACTCGCTCTCGTCTTCGGCGCTGGGCCGTACGCGGTGGGAGCCGCGGGGCAGGAAGCCGCCCGGCCCCTCGCCTTCACGAACGTGAACGTGGTGCCCATGGACCGGGAGCGGATCCTGGAGAACCAGACGGTCGTGGTGCAGGGCGACAGGATCGGCGCGGTAGGTGGCGCAGCCTCGATTCCCGTGCCCGCGGACGCGCGCCGGATCGACGGCCGCGGGAAGTATCTGATGCCGGGCCTGGCGGAGATGCATGCCCACATCCCGCCGCCGCAGGCAGAGGAGGCGTACGGGGCGGGGTATGTGGAGAACGTGCTCTTCCTCTACGTGGCCAGCGGCATCACCACCGTACGCGGCATGCTCGGGCACCCGGCGCACCTCGAGCTCCGGCGGCGGGTCGTGGCCGGGGAGATCATCGGCCCGACGATCTACACGGCGGGACCGTCGTTCAGCGGGAGCAGCGTCCCCACCGTGGAGGTCGCCCGCCGCATGGTCACGGAGCAGAAGGCGGCCGGGTACGACTTCCTGAAGATCCATCCCGGGCTCAGCCGCGAGGTCTTCGACACGATGGTGGCGGTGGCGAGCCGGGTTGGGATCCATTTCGCAGGCCATGTGCCCGCAGCCGTGGGGCTCCGCCGCGCGCTCGAAGCGCGCTACGCCTCCATCGACCACCTGGATGGCTACCTGGAGATGCTGGTCGCGGACGGCGCAAGCCCGAACCTGTCCCGTGCGGGGTTCTTCGGGTCGAACCTCGTCCGCTACGTCGATGAGGAGAAGATCGCCGGCCTCGCGTCGGCGACGCGCGACGCCGGGGTCTGGCTGATACCGACTCAGGTGCTCATCGAGAACTTCGCCACCCCGGAGGATCCCGAGTCCTTGGCCCGCAGGCCGGAGATGCGGTACGTGCCGGCGGCCATGCTCCGGGATTGGGTGCGGCGGAAAGCAGAGTTTATGGGTGATCCGGGCTATTCGCCCGAGACAGGCCGGCGGTTCATCGAGATCCGGGCGAAGCTGATCAAGGCGCTGCACGACGCGCGCGTTCCGCTCGCCCTGGGGTCCGACGCGCCCCAGGTGTTCAACGTGCCCGGCTTCTCCGCGCTACGGGAGTTGCGTGCCATGGTGGCGGCGGGGCTCACGCCGTACCAGGCGCTCGCTATGGGGACCCGGAACGTGGCGGTCTACTTCAACGCCCTCGACCGCGCGGGTACCGTGGAGGCAGGGAAGGTGGCGGATCTTCTTCTCGTGGATGGAAACCCGATCGCGGACGTTGGGAACGTCGAGCGGCGCGCGGGGGTTATGCTGCGCGGGCGCTGGCTGCCGGACGCGGAGATCCGCAGCCGCCTCGAGGCCATGGCCGCGGGGTACCGCACGGGCGCGGCGCGCGAAGAGCCGCGGCCGGCGCACGCGATGGGCCGCTCAGCCCGCGCGGCGCGGTGAGCGCAGCTTCGCCGGCCGGCCGTCTCTGCAGGCTCGCTTGAGAACCAGCTCTCGAACTCGTGGAGGCCGGGATGGCAGACGTCGTCTACACCTCGGAGGTACGCATCGAGCGGGTGGGAGGGCCGCTGCGCCGGGCCTACCTGCCCGCCGAGGAGCAGCCGGTGCACTTCGGGATGCACGGCGCCCTCGCCCAGCACTACAAGGTCGATCCGGCGGCCCTCAAGCCACATGCGGCCACGTTGGATTACGTGGTCGCCGCGGCCGCCGGGTGACTGACCGGCACCCTGGGGGGCGCGCTGGAGGCGCGCGGGATTGCGGCGGGGGACGGCCGACTCTGGGCCGAGGGGCGCGGCGAGATCGAGACCGATGAGGGCGTGCTCGTCATCCGTCGCATCTTCGTGTGCTACCACTTGCGGGCGAGCGCGTCACAGCGCGAGGCGGCGGAGCGGGCTCATTCCGTCCACCACGGGAAGTGCCCCGTCTACCGCACGATCCACCGCTGCGTGGACATCACGACGGAGCTCGTGCTCGAGGAGGATTGAGAAGGGCGCCGGGGCGGGAGGCGCCGCCGCCACCCCTCACGTGGAGTAGTACGCGGCGTTCTCGTCGATATAGCCGTGGGTCAGGTCACAGCCGAAGGCTGTGGCCTCGCCCGCGCCGACCCCCAGGCTCACCTGGATCGTGACCGGGTCGCCGCCGAGCAACGCGCGCACCTTCCCTTCGTCGGCCATCGCTCGCTCGCCGCCCCGCGCCACCAGCTCCCCACACAGGCGCACCTCGCTTTGCTCCGGCACGATCTCGCAGTCCACGCACTTTCCCACCGCCATGAGAATGCGCCCGATATTGGGGTCGGCGCCGAAGATCATCGTTTTCACGAGCGGCGAGTTCGCGATAGACCTCGCGATCGTCCGCGCCTCGTCTTTACTCCGGGCTCCCGTCACCGTAGCCCGGAGGAGCTTGGTGGCCCCTTCGCCGTCGCGGGCGAGGATCTCCGCCATGCGGATGCAGGCGGCCAGGAGCGCCGGGAAGAACTCCACCTCCGGAACGGGACCGGCGAGCCCGTTCGCGAGGATCGCACAGGTGTCCGAGGTGCTCGTGTCCGAATCCACGGAGAGCATGTTGAACGAATCGGCCACGGCGGACCGGAGCATGCGGTCCAGCGGCTCGGCGTCGATCTCCGCGTCCGTGAAGACATAGGTGAGCATCGTGGCCAGGTTGGGAGCGATCATCCCGGAGCCCTTCGCCACGATGGTGAGCACAGCCGGGCCCACCGAGAGGGAAAGTGCCTTCGGGTGGGTGTCCGTGGTCATGATGGCCCGAGCGCCCACGAGAGGGTCGTCCTGCAGCTCGGCGGCGATCCCCGCCAGCGCCTCCTCGATTCGCTCGATGGGGAGATGCCGGCCGATGACCCCGGTGGAGCTCATGAGAACCTCGTCCGCGGGGACGCCCAGAGCCCGTGCCGCCGCCTCGCCCATCCGCCGGGAGTTCCGGATTCCCTCTTCCCCCGTGGCCACGTTCGCGTTCTTGCTGTTCGCCACGATGGCCCGCAACTGCCGCCGCCGGATGATCTCACGGCCCACGATGATGGGCGCGCCCGGGAACTTGTTGCGCGTGAAGACGGCGGCTGCCCGGGCGCGTACCTCCGAGTAAAAGACCGCCAGGTCTGTCTTTCCCAGCTCCTTGAGCCCGCAGTTACGGCCGGCACAGCGGAAGCCCCGCGGGAAGCGGGTCTTGGCGTGGAATTCGAACTCCGGCGTCAACGAGCTCATTCCGTGCCGCCTCCACCTCCGTTCGCGGCCGCCGCGCGAAGCACGTTTACGTTCTCGACTGGTAGATACGGGATCTTTGTACCGAACGGGCGCGACAGCACGAGCACGCTCAAGAATCGCCTGACGCCGCCGCGGCCGCAAGGCGCCAGTGGCGTGCCTGGCGCGCCGACGGCGTTTGCCGGGCTTGGGCTACGCAGGTATCTTTGCCACGGACCCGGCCCGGGACGCGAAGGGACGCAAGAGATGACTCGAGGTTCGAAAGACGCGCCGGCTTCCGTACTGGCTGAGCGGCGAGTCCATCTCCAGCGGGTGCTGGGGCGCGCGCTCGCGCCCCGTGACGCTGCGTCGACGGAGCGGCTCCCCGAGCACATCCGCCGCCACCTCGTGGAGGAGGCGGAGGACCTCTACTGGAACGAGCTCGAGTGGGAGAACGTCACGGCGGAGGAGGCGCTGGACGAAGGGAGCCTCACCGAGCTGGCGTTTCCGGCGTTTCTGGCCTTCGTCGACGCGCTCCTCGTAACCGATCCTATCAGCGATCTGCCCGTCGAGCCGGTCCCGCGTGTGGACGTCGTTGGTGACATCCTGCGCTTCCTGGCCGACCGCGTACTGGAGCTGCGCCCTCAGCGCGAGCCGGGGCCGGACGGCGACCGCGAGGCGCGTGCAGAGCTGGCCATGGCCACGCGGCTCATCGATCTGGTCCTCTACCGGCTCTACGGGCTTACATCCGAGGAGATCGAGCAGGTGGAGGCGTCCGGGGCGTCCGATGACGGGCGCTGAGGTCCCGGCCAAGCACCCGTTGCGCCCCTCGCTCCCCGAGCGTTTCGTCGCCCACGTGCGGCGGCGCCGCCTCTGGAGCACGGGCGATCGCGTCGTCGTGGCGGTGTCCGGCGGGCTCGACTCGCTGGTGCTCCTTCACCTGCTGCGTTTCACGGCGGAGGACCTGGCCCCGTACCTACACGTGGCCCACTTCGACCACCGCATGCGGCCCGGGAGCCGCATCGACGCCCGCTGGGTCCAGGGCGTCGCCGCCGCCTGGGAGTTGCCCGTCACCGTGGGAGCCGCCGACGAGCCGCTCGCCTCGGAGGCGGAGGCGCGCGAGCGCCGCTACGTGTTCCTGGAGGAGGTACGCTGCCAGGTGGACGCCCGCGTGGTGGCCACCGCGCACCACGCGGACGACCAGGCCGAGACGGTGCTCTTCCGCGTTCTTCGCGGCAGCGGGATCGGCGGGCTCGTCGGCATCGCCGAACGGCGCCCTCCCGGCATCGTGCGGCCGCTGCTCCCCTTCTTCCGCGCTGAGCTGGAGGCCTACGCCCGCGGGGCTCGTATCGGGCACCTGAAAGACCCCACCAACCAGCTTGTGACCTACGCCCGCAACTGGATCCGCCACGAGCTCCTGCCGAGCGTCGAAGGCGCGATCGCGCCCGGCGCCCGCCGCGCTCTGGTGCGCCTCGCACGCCTGGCTGGCGAGGCCGAGGCCGCCTGGCAAAGCCTGCTGCCGGCGCTCCTCGCGGACGTCGAGGCTCACGCCCAGGAGGACCGAATCGTCCTTGCCCGAAGCCGCTTTCTGAAACATCATGGCGATGTGCAGGCACGCATCCTGCGTGAAGCGCTGCGCCGCTTCGGGACCACGCTCGATCAATCGGGAACCCGGGCGGCGTTGGAGTTTATTATGTCCGGGGAAAGCGGCCGCACGATGACGATGGCTCGCGGCATCCGGATCCGGCGCGACTTCGATCGCATCGCCGTGATGCGGGAGTCGGATGAGCGGATCAGCGACCGGCCGCTCCGAATCGAGAGCCTCGGTCCGGGATCCGGAGAGCTCGTTGTGGCAGGGCGGCGCATGCGGGCGACCTGGTCGCCTGACGCGCCACCCGCGGGCCAGTGGTGCGAGGCATTCGCCCCGGAGGCCGTTGAACCACCGCTCACTCTCCGTGCCTGGCGTCCGGGCGACCGGCTCCGGCTGCCGTACGGATCGAAGAAGCTGAAGAAACTGCTGGCCGAACGGCGTATTCCTGCGGAGGACCGGTCCCGACTCCCGGTACTGGTGGACCGCCGCGGGACGGTGCTGTGGGTGCCGGGCATCGCGCGAAGCGTCGATGCCCTCGTGGACGCATCCGCGGCCCGGTTCTTCATCGCCCTGTCCGATGCCCGCAACGATGCACGCTGAGACCGTAGCTCGTACGGGTGGACGCGAGCTCAAGCGAATCGTGTTCACCGAGCAGCGGATCCGGGAGCGCGTCCGGCAGATGGGCGAAGAGATCGCCGCCGCCTACCCGCCCGACGAAGAGCTTCTGGTGCTCGGACTGCTCAAGGGCTCGTTCATCTTTCTCGCGGATCTGGTCCGGCAGATCCGGCGGCCGCTCCAGGTGGATTTCCTGTCGGCGGCCAGCTATGGAGGTGCAACCGTCTCGAGCGGCGATGTGCGGCTGCTCTACGATCCGGAGGCGTCGCTGCAAGGGAGGCACGTAGTTCTGGCGGAAGACATCGTCGATAGCGGCAACACCATCAATCGGCTGGTGCCACTCCTCCAGGCGCGGAGTCCGTGCAGCCTGGAGATCTGCGCGCTGCTCCACAAGCGATTGACGACGCACCTGGCAAGGGAGCCGCGCTGGGTCGGGTTCGAGGCGCCCCGGGAGTTCCTGGTCGGCTACGGGCTCGACTTCAGCGAGAACTTCCGGCACCTCCCGTTCATCGCGAGCCTGTAGGGGCGGCCGCATCACGTTGGGGAAAGATGCCCGAACGCGAACCGAATCGGAGCGAGCAGGGATCGCGTTGGGCGCGCCTGTCGAAGACGGCGTCGTTCTGGATCCTGCTCTTCCTTCTGCCCGTGCTCCTGGTCCAGATGCTGAGGCCGCGGCAGCAGGCGGGGGCGGAGTTTACCTACACGCAGTTCATGGAGCAACTCGAGGCCGGCAACATCCACGAGGTCACCATCGTGGAGGGAGAGCGGATCGAGGGCGAGCTCAAGTCGCCCGCGGAGGTGAACGGAGTCGAGACTGCGCGCTTCCACGCCATGCTCCCGGTGCGCGACAGCGAGGCGCTGATCCAGCGACTCGAGGGGAAGGGCGTCGTGATCAAAGCGGAGCAGGAGCGCCAGCACTGGTGGGGGCTCCTGGGCAGCCTGCTCCCCTGGATCCTGATCTTCGGCTTCTGGTTCTGGATCTTCCGCCAGATGCAGGTCGGCGGAGCCAAGGCGTTCCAGTTCGGGAAGTCGCGGGCGAAGCTCCTCAATATGGACACGCCGAAGGTGACCTTCGCGGATGTCGCGGGATGCGACGAGGCGAAGGAGGAGCTTCAGGAGATCATCGAGTTCCTCAAGGATCCGCAGAAGTTCGGCCGTTTGGGCGGCCGTCTGCCGAAGGGCGTGCTGCTGGTCGGTCCGCCCGGCACCGGGAAGACGCTGCTGGCGCGGGCGGTGGCGGGCGAGGCGGCCCGCCCGTTCTTCTCCATGTCGGGATCCGACTTCGTGGAGATGTTCGTGGGTGTGGGCGCGTCCCGGGTGCGCGACCTGTTCGAGCAGGGGAAGGCGCACGCCCCCTGCATCGTCTTCATTGACGAGATCGACGCCGTGGGGCGCCACCGGGGCGCGGGACTCGGCGGCGGGCACGACGAGCGCGAGCAGACGCTGAATCAGCTCCTGGTCGAGATGGACGGCTTCGAGTCCAACGAGGGGGTCATTCTTCTCGCCGCCACGAACCGTCCTGATGTCCTGGACCCCGCGCTCCTACGGCCTGGGCGCTTCGACCGCCGCGTCGTGGTCGATGCGCCGGACGTGAGGGGGCGCGAGGCGATCCTGCGGATCCATGCGCGCAAGGTCCCGCTGTCCGACGACGTGGAGCTCCATGCCATCGCCAAGGGGACCCCGGGGATGAGCGGCGCCGACCTCGCCAACATCGTGAACGAAGCCGCGCTCCTGGCTGCGCGGCGCAGCTCGGACCGGGTGGCCATGGCCGACTTGGAGGAGGCCAAGGACAAAGTCATTCTGGGGGTCGAACGCCGGAGCCTGGTCTTGAGCGAGACCGAGCGGCGACTCACGGCGTATCACGAAGCGGGCCACGCGGTGATCGGGCTCAAGATCCCGGAGCTCGACCCGGTGCACAAGGTGACGATCGTGCCCCGGGGCCGCGCCCTGGGCGTCACTGCGAGCTTGCCGGAGGAGGACCGCCATTCCTACACGAAGTCGTGGCTCGAGGCGCAGCTCGCCATGCTGTTCGGCGGCCGCGTCGCTGAGGAACTGGTATTCGGTCGCGACAAGGTGACCACAGGTGCCGGCAACGACCTCGAGCGGGCCACCGAGATCGCGCGCCGCATGGTGACCCGCTTTGGGATGTCCGACTCCGTCGGCCTCATGTCGGTGGGCGCTGCGGAGCAGGAAGTGTTTCTGGGCCGCGAGATCGTCCAGCGCCGCGAGATCTCCGAGCACACGGCGCAGCTCGTAGACCAGGAAGTCAAGCGGATCGTAGACGAGGCGCATACCCGCGCGCGGCGCATCCTCCAGGCGGCCGAGGAGCTGCTGCACCGGGTGGCGAGCGCACTGCTGGAGCGGGAGACGCTGGACCGGCAGGAGATTGAGCTTCTGGCCGCAGGCGAGCCGCTGCCCCCGGTGAAGACAGCGGAGCAGGCGCCGGCCGCGGGCACTGCTCTGGCGCCGGCTTCAGATCTCGCGGAGGCGCCTGCTAAGGCGGGCGCCCGGGCTGGCGACGAGGAGGAAGTCGAGGAGAAGGAAGGCGTGGTTTCGGCGCCCGCGGCGCGGGTGTCCGCCGGCGATCCGGAGCCGGACGCGTCCCGCTGATGACTGTGGGTTCGGGCGCGCCCGCCGGCGCGTCGGGGATCGGTCCGTGGCTCGGGGCCGATCCCCGTTTTGCTGGCTATTGGCAGGCGGGTGGCCGGCACATCCCTCTCGGCCGCCCCGTGATCCTGGGGGTCCTCAACCTGACGCCCGACTCGTTTTCCGACGGGGGCGAGTTCACGACGGTTGACGCGGCGCTGCGGCGCGCCGAGACGCTACTCACGCAAGGGGCGGATATCCTGGATGTGGGCGGTGAGTCCACGCGCCCGGGTGCGGCGTCCGTCCCAGAGGGCGAAGAGCGGCGGCGAGTCGTCCCGTTCCTGGAGGCGGTGGCCCGCCGGTTCGACGTGCCTCTCTCCGTGGACACGCGGAAGGCCAGTGTGGCCAGGGCGGCCCTGGATGCGGGTGCCATCATCGTGAACGACGTCTCGGGCTTGGCCGCCGACCCGGCGATGGCGCCTCTCCTCGCGGAGCGCGGCGCCGGGGTTGTCCTCATGCACATGCGGGGCGAGCCCGCGACCATGCAGCAGCTTGCCACCTACAGGGACGTGGCGGGTGAAGTGGCGGCGGAGCTGGGGACGGCGGTGGATCGCGCCATCGCAGTGGGGATCCCCCGGGATGCCATCGTCGTGGACCCGGGGATCGGGTTCGCGAAGACCGCAGAGCAGAACTTCGTGCTGCTGCGCGAGCTCGGACGGATCGTCACGCTCGGGTACCCGGTGCTCGTGGGCCCCAGTCGCAAGAGCTTCATCGGGCGCATCCTGGGACTGCCGCCCAGGGAGCGGGTGGAGGGGACGATCGCCGCCTGCGTCCTGGCGCACGCCGCAGGCGCCCGGCTGTTCCGCGTCCACGACGTAGGAGCCGCACGCCGTGCGCTGACCGTGAGCCATTGGGTCCTGACGCACCCGTGAACGCGTTCGCCGACCAGATCGCCTTCCTGAGACCCGGCTGGACGGATCTCATCGAGATCCTGATCGTCGCCTTCCTCTTCTATCGCCTGCTGCTCCTGCTCCAGCGCACGCGAGCCATGCAGATGTTGCTGGGGCTGCTCCTGCTGGCGGGCACCTACTTCGGCGCGCGCATCCTCGGCTTCGAGCTCATCCGCTACCTGCTCGAGAACCTGTTCCAGTACGGTGCCATCGCGGCGCTCGTGGTCTTCCAGCCGGAGTTGCGGGCCGCGCTGGCCAGGCTGGGGCAGAGCCGCATGATGCGCCTGTTCACCCGGCGGCAGGAGAGCGAGGTTGTCGACGAGGTCGTGGAGGCCGTCGACCAGCTGTCGCGCTCGAACATCGGGGCGATCATCGCCATCGAGCGGGAGATCGCGCTGGACGAATACGCGCAGACCGGGAGTCCGTTGAACGCCCGGGTCAGCTCCGAGATGCTGCTCACCATCTTCACCCCCTACTCGCCGCTTCACGATGGCGCGGTGATCATCTCGGGGAACGTCGTCAAGGCGGCAGGCGTGATCCTGCCGCTCACCCAGTTCCCGGTTCACGACAAGACGTTGGGCACCCGACATCGCGCCGCCCTCGGGCTCAGTGAGGAGACCGATGCGCTGGTCGTGGTGGTGAGCGAGGAGACCTCCCGCGTCTCCGTGGCACAGCGGGGGCGGCTGGATGCGGGGGTCGAGCCCCAGCGGCTGCGCGAGATCCTCGCAGGCACCTTCGAGGGCCGCAGCGGCGTGGTCCGGCGCCCTGCGCCCGTGGGCTGAGGGCGGTGCGGCATCGCGGGAGGAAGGGTCTCGGGAGGCGCCTAAACGCCCCTCCGCCCGTCACATTGACAGCGCGGAGGCTGCCCCGTACATTCTCGCGCATCTCGCCGGACGTGGATACCTTTTTACAGTTCTACCCGGTATACATGGGGGCCGGGTCAGCGCCGCATGCGGTACACCTGGGCTGGGCGGCGCGGTCGACGGTCGAAAGGAGACAGGCTTGCAAGACGAGGGCGTACGCTACCAGCTACTGACGCTCTTTGCGGACGGCGGGTTCATGATGTACCCGCTCGTCCTATGCTCGCTGCTGGCGCTGGGCGTGATCATCGCGAAGGCCTGGGCCCTCTGGACTGCGCATCGGCACACCGGCAGGGTGCTCGGCGAGGTGGGCGAGCTGGCGGGCAGCGGTAAGCTGGCTGAGGCGATTCGGGTGGCGGGCGACACGCCAGGTCCGGTGGCGGCGATCCTTCTGGCGGGCCTTCGGCGTATTCAGGAGCGGCGGATCGGGCGCGAGATGGAGCAGGCGATCACGACCACGGGCACCATCGAGCTCGGCTTCCTCGAGCGCGGGCTCGTGGTGCTGGCGACCGTGTCGAACGTGGCGCCGCTCATGGGCTTCCTCGGTACGGTCATCGGGATGATCATCGCGTTCGGCGCCATCGAGGTGGCGGGCCAGGTGGAGCCGGCGCTCGTGGCGGGGGGCATCAAGATTGCGTTGCTGACCACGGCGGCCGGCCTGATCATTGCGATTCCCGTGAACATCGCCTACAACTACTTCGTCACCCGGGTGGACAAGCTGATCCTGGAGATGGAGGAGGGCACCCAGCAGGTGCTCGACCTGGCCTGGGACCTGGAGAAGTCGGGAGTGCTGGACAGGGTGACTGCGGCCGCCTCGTAGGCGGGACCGGGGTGGGCGAACCGGCCCGGAACCAGGGCGGAACGTCCTGAGTAGTATGTTAGGGATGAGTCAGGAGGATTTGGTCATGGCCATGCTGCAACCCAGGTCGAAGGTGAGCTCGGATATCCCCTCCGCCTCCATGGCGGACATCGCCTTCCTGCTGCTGATCTTCTTCCTGTCCTCCACGGTGTTCAACGAGGAGCAAGGGCTGCCGATTGTGCTGCCCGAGGCCGCGGAGGAGGTGGCGGTCGCGCAGAAGAACATCCTGCACCTCATCGTGCAGCCGAACGGGCTCGTGGAAGTCAAGCGCGGCGAGAGCGTGCAGACGCAGCAGGTCAGTCCCGATGATCTGGAAGCGATCTGGCGCCAGGAGGTTGCGGCGAATCCCAATCTGATCGCGGCCGTCAAGACGCACCCGGACGCTTCCTATCGGTTCATGGTGGATGTGCTCGACGCGCTGCAGTCCGCGAGTGCGGAGCGGATCTCTCTTCAGTTGCTTGAGGGCAGGTAGCCATGGCGATCAGGGGCGCAGGATTCAAGCGGAAATCGAAGGCGGCGAGCGCGATCCCGACGTGTTCGATGGCTGATATCGCGTTCTTGCTCTTGATCTTCTTCATGGCCTCGACGACGTTCCGGGCGGAGCAGGTGCGGCAGATCGCCTGGCCGACGGCCGAGGCGACGCAGAAGATCGACGAGAAGAGGAAGAACGTGCTGCACGTCTGGGTGGAGCAGGACGGGGGTATCTGGATTAACGACCAGCGTCTGCCCACGGAGCAGGTCTCCACCGTGGTGGCGCCCCTCTACGTGGAGACGGAGCGCCGGCTGGTCGTGGCGATCCGCGGGGACCAGGAGGTCCCGTACCGGATCATGGACTCGCTTCAGAAGGAGCTCCAGGAGGCGGGCGCGGTGCGGGTCACGTTCGCCACGCGCCTGGAGAAGCGCAGAACGAGGGAAGAGCGATGAGCGCAGCGGCGGATAGCACGGTTACCACGCCTTCTCAGGGGCTGGAGGCGCGATTCGAGACGGCGAACGACCGGTTCAAGAAGTCGTTCGGTGCGTGGTTTGCGGGTTCGATCATCTTGGCGAGCTTGTTCCACTTCGCGCTGTTCAACTACTGGCCAGCGATGACCGCCCAAGACATCTCGTTCACGGCGGAGGAGTTGGAGGCCGTCGAGCTCCCGCCCGAGATCGAGATCCCGCCCCCACCTCAAGCGATCGCGCGTCCGGGGACGCCGGTGGTGGCCGAGACCGCGGTGGAGGAGGACATCACCATCGCGCCGACCACGTTCTCGGAGAACCCGGTGGAGAACCTGCCCCCTCCGCCCTCGCAGCGTGGAGGGGGCGAGGACGAGGAGCTGGCGGCGGCCCCGCGCTTCACGCCCATGACCGTGCGGCCGGACATCCTGAACCGGGATGAGGTCGGGCGGGCGCTCGAGCGCGAGTATCCGCCGTTGCTCCGCGATGCCGGGATCGGCGGCACGGTGGTCGTATGGTTCTTCATCGACGAGGAAGGCAGGGTGCAGAGGACCCAGGTCGCGAAGTCGTCCGGGCACAAGGCGCTCGACGAGGCGGCGATCCGCGTGGCCGATCTCTACCGCTTCTCGCCGGCCATGAACCGCGACAAGAAGGTGAAGGTTTGGGTCCAGATCCCCGTCACGTTCAAGACGCGCTGACGACGGCACGGCCGCTTCGCGGAAGGAACCCCGCCGGTCGAGCCGGCGGGGTTTTTTCGTGACCGTCCCTTGGGGCCCGCGGAGCCGACGCGCCGCGGCGTTGTAGGCCTCCGGAGCGTCGGCTAACATATAGGCTCATGTATCTCTCGAGGATCCGGGAAGCGCTGCCGAGGGTTCGCGACAACATCGCCCGTGCAGCCGTGCGCGCTGGTGGCCGTGAGGAGGACGTTACGATCGTCGCGGTCACGAAGGGACACCCCCGGGATGCGGTGGACGCCGCGCTCGCTGTGGGACTCCGCGACATCGGCGAGAACCGGGTGCACGAGCTGGAGGCACGCGTGACGGCGGTGAGCCGTGAAGCGGCAATCTGGCATATGATCGGGCACCTCCAGCGCAACAAGGTGCCGCGGGCCGTGGGCCTGTTCGACCTGCTCCACTCGCTCGATTCGCTTCGGCTGGCCGAGCGACTTTCCCGGGAGGCGGTGGAGCGGGACCTCACGCTCCGCGTGCTCGTACAGGTGAAGACGTCGGGCGAGGAGGCGAAGAGCGGCTTTTCGGCGCTGGAAGCGCCGGACGCGTTGGGCCGGATGCTCGCGCTCCCGGGACTTCGGGTCTGCGGAGTCATGGCCATGGCACCCCTGACGCAGGACGAGCACGTACTTCGAAGCTCGTTTCGCCGTGCGCGGGAGATCTTCGAGCAGGCCCGCCACCAGGCGGGGTTCGAGCCCTGTCACCTGTCCATGGGGATGACGAACGATTATGAGATCGCCGTGGAGGAGGGTAGCACCATGGTGCGCCTCGGCACGGCGTTGCTCGGGGAGCGCGCGGGATGATCGATCTCACACCGCTGGATGTGCGCAAGAAGCGTGGCGATTTCGGCCGCGCGTTTCGAGGATACACTCGGGAGGAAGTCGACGGCTACCTCGAACTTGTGGCCGAGCGGCTCGAGGAGCTCGTGCGCGATAACCTGACGCTGCGCGAGCGCGGGGAGCGGCTGGCGGAGCAGGTCGCGGCGTTCCAGGAGCGCGAACGCGCAGTGCAGGACGCCATCGTCACCGCCGAGAAGCTGAGAGACGAGATCCGGACGCATGCGCTGCGGGAGGCCGAGCTCTTGCGCCGGGAGGCGGAGGCCGAGCTCGAGAGCGCACGCGCGGCAACCGAGCGGCTGGTGGCAGAGCGCCGTGCCGTGCTCGCGGATCTGGGACACAGGCGCATGCGCTTCCTTCACCAGTGGCGCGCGTTCCTTGAGCGGGAGATGGATGAGCTGGAGCTCGAGGAGGCGCGCATGCGCCTGGCCGGGGAGACGGCGCTCGAAGACATGGGGCGGCGGCCGGCGACGGCGCGTGGAGGTGAAGTCTCTGTGCCCCCGGACGGCGCCGCGCCGCCCGAGGTGGCGCCCGCGGGCACCCTCCCGGCGAGCGACTCCCCGGAGATGGCGGCGGCCCGTATGGCCTCGGGCACGGCGGAGGAGGAGGCCCGCCGTGAGGAGGCGGCTGAGACGGCTGCCGCGGCGCAGATCGTCCCGCGGTCGGGGCCGGAGGAGCGCGCCTCGGACGCGGCGGCGCAGGGGGAGGATGCGACGGAAGCGGGTGAACCGCTGTGGCTCTCCTCGATCTTGGACGAGGAGGAACAGCAGCGGTGAGCGGGACGGCGGCCGCGTCGATGGCACGGCTGCGTGAAGCGGCGGACGCCGTACGGTCCCGGACCCCCCTCGTGCCGGAGCTCGCCATCATCCTGGGCACGGGCCTCGGGCGCCTGGCCGAGGACATCGAGGACGCGGTTTCCGTGCCGTACGAGGCCATCCCCCACTTCGCCCTCTCTACCGTGGAAACACACACGGGGCGTCTCATCCTGGGAGTCCTCGAAGGGAAGCGAGTCGCCGCCATGCAGGGCCGCTTCCACCGGTACGAGGGCTATGCGCTCGAGCAGGTGACGTTCCCGGTGCGGGTGATGAAGCTCCTGGGCGCGCGCGTGCTCATCGTGTCGAGCGCGTGCGGGGGAATGAATCCGTTGTGGTACCCGGGGGACCTGGTCCTCCTGGACGACCATATCAACCTTCTGGGCGACAATCCGCTCATCGGGCCGAACCTGGACGAGCTGGGGCCGCGCTTCCCCGACCTGTCAGAGCCGTACGACCGGGAGCTGCAGCGCCTCGCCCAGGAGGTGGCGCTCGAGCTGAAGATCCCGCTCCGCCGCGGTGTGTACGTGGCCGTCACGGGGCCGAACCTGGAGACGCGCGCCGAGTACCGGATGCTCCGGGCGCTGGGGGCGGATGTCGTCGGAATGTCCACGGTTCCGGAAGTCATCGTGGCGCGACACATGGGAATGCGGACTGTCGGGATCAGCATCATCACGGACGCGTGCTTCCCCGACGCCCTCGAGCCCGCGGACGTGGAGGAGATTATCCGCACGGCGATGAGCGCGGAGCCGAAGCTCACGGTGCTGATTCGGGGCGTAGTGCGCCGGATCTGATTGGTTTGGCGATTCGCGGTTCGCGCTCCGTGGTCTCGTGATCAAGCACCTCATGTGCGGTTGCGGGTCCGTCGCAGGGCAAGGAATGAACCCATCGCGAATCGCTGATCGCGAATCGCTGATCGCACGAAACCCATGGCCGAGCGTGTGAAACGATACCCGGAGCTGCCCGTCTCAAGGATCGCGCTGGAGGAGGGAATCCTTGAGCGCTGGCGCGCGGAGGACCTGTTCCGGCGATCCCTCGAGGCGACCGCCGGGGGCGAGCCGTTCGTCTTCTACGAGGGTCCGCCCACGGCGAACGGACGGCCCGGCCTCCATCACATCATCAGCCGGACGATCAAAGATCTGGTGTGCCGACAGCGCACGATGCTGGGCCGGAGCGTCACGCGCATCGCCGGGTGGGACACCCACGGGCTGCCGGTCGAGATCGAGGCCGAGAAAGAGCTGGGCATCTCTGGGAAGTTGGAGATCGAGAGCTACGGCGTCGCGCGGTTCAATCAGCTCTGCCGCGAGTCCGTCTTCCGGTACAAGGAGGATTGGGAGCGGCTCTCGGAGCGGATCGGCTACTGGCTAGATTACTCGCGTCCGTACGTCACGTTCTCGCGCGACTACATCGAGACCGTCTGGTGGGTGGTCGCCACGATCGCGAGGAAGGGGCTCCTCTATCGCGGGCACAAGATCGTGCCCTCCTGCCCGCGCTGCGGCACCGGGCTCTCCTCCCATGAGGTCGCCCAGGGCTACCAGGACGTGGCGGACCCTTCCCTCTACATCGAGCTTGAGCTGCTGGACGGGAGCGCCCGCAAGCTGCTGGTGTGGACGACCACACCGTGGACGCTGGTCTCGAACGTGGCGCTGGCGGTCAATCCCGCGCTCCCGTACGTGGAGCTCGAGCACCGGGGCCGGCGTCTCCTCGTGGCGGCCCGCCGTGTGGAGCCGCTGTTCGGCGAGGAAGCTGCGGTCGTGGAGCCCGTGGATTCCCGCACGCTCGTGGGGCGCCGCTACCGCCGCCCTTTCGATCTGCTCCCGGACTCCGACGTCGGGGGCGACGCCGGGCGGATCGTCCCGGGGGCCTTCGTCTCCGATGAGGAGGGCTCCGGGATCGTCCACCTAGCACCAGCCTTCGGGGCCGACGACTACGCGGCCGGGCAGGAGTTCGGGCTGCCGGTGCTCATGCCGGTGGGCGATGACGGCCGCTTCCGGGAGGATCTCCCGCTCGTGGGCGGGCGGTTTGTGAAGGACGCCGACGAAGCGCTCATCGCGGATCTCAAGAGGCGCGGACTCGTGTTCCGCGCGGGCCGGGAGGTCCACAGCTACCCGCACTGCTGGCGCTGCGAGTCGCCGCTGCTCTACA
Organism: Gemmatimonadota bacterium; assembly: GCA_016209885.1. Taxonomy (GTDB): domain Bacteria; phylum Gemmatimonadota; class Gemmatimonadetes; order Longimicrobiales; family Gaopeijiaceae; genus JACQVF01. The sequence goes on from JACQVF010000115.1 coordinate 83,022, forward strand.
TGGCGCGGGACTCGTGGTTCGCGGCCACGTCGCGGATCAAGGAGATGATGCTGGCGAACAACGCGCAGGTGCGCTGGGTACCGCCCGAGGTCGGGGAGGGACGCTTCGGTGAATGGCTGGCGGGCAACGTGGACTGGGCGCTCAGCCGTGACCGCTACTGGGGTACGCCGCTCCCGGTCTGGGTCTGCGAGGCGAATCCCGACCACGCGGAGTGGGTCGGGAGCTACGCGGAGCTGGAGCGCCACGTCGGCCCCCTTCCCACCGAGTTCGATCCCCACAAGCCGTGGATCGACGCGTTGACCTGGCCCTGCCCGGAATGCGGCGCCACTCTGCGGCGGGCGCCGGAAGTCATCGACGTGTGGTTCGACTCCGGCTGCATGCCCTACGGCCAGTGGCACTACCCGTTCGCCAACCGCAGCGAGTGGCAGCGCCACTTCCCTGCGGACTTCATCTGTGAGGGCGTAGACCAGACGCGCGGCTGGTTCTACTCGCTCATGGCGATCAGCTCGATGCTCGACCTGGGCCCTGCCTACCGCGCCGTAGTCGTGAACGACCTCATTCTGGACGCGGAAGGCCAGAAGATGTCGAAGTCCCGCGGAAACGTGGTGGACCCCTGGGATGCCATCGCCGAGCACGGCGCGGATGCGATCCGCTGGTACCTGGTGACCGTGAGCCAGCCGTGGGTGCCGAAGCGCTACGATCCCCGCGGGATCCGCGAGTCCGCGCGCAAGCATTTCGACACGCTCCGGAACACCTATCACTTCTTCGCCCTCTACGCGAACGTGGAGGGATGGGCGCCGTCGGTGGCCGATCCGGCGCCGGCCGAGCGCTCGCTCCTCGATCGCTGGCTCCTTTCGCGGCTCCACGGGCTTGTGGCCCAGGTGCGAGAGGACATGGAGAGCTACCAGATCACGCGGGCCGGCCGCGCGAGCGGAGACTTCGTGCTCGAAGATCTGTCGAACTGGTATGTGCGCCGCAGCCGCTCGCGTTTCTGGGGGAATACGGACGTGGCGGACAGCCGAGCGGCGTTCCGTACGCTGCACGAGGCGCTGGCGGCCGTGGCGCTGCTCACGGCGCCCATCACGCCGTTTGTGTCGGACTGGCTCTACCGTGCGCTTACGGCTGAGAGCGCGCACCTGGCCCGGTTCCCGGAGGCGGACCCGGCGCTGCGGGCGCCGGCGCTCGAGGCGCAGATGGATGCCGTCCGCCGCCTCGTCTCCCTGGGGCGCGCGGCGCGGGAGGCGGTGCAGATCCGCGTGCGGCAGCCGCTGCGGCGCATGTATGCGGTCGTCCCGCACGGCCTCACGCTGGAGGGCGAGCTCCTGGGCCTGCTCCGCGACGAGCTGAACGTGAAGGAGATCGAGTTCCTGGGTACGGGGAAGGGGCTTGTTCGCATATACGCGCGGCCGAGCTACGCGGCGCTGGGACCCCGGTTCCAGGCCCGCACGGAAGCCGTGGCTCGAGCGATCCGCGGGCTCCCGGCAGAGCGCCTGGAGGCCATCCGGCGGGGCGAAGCCGCGGCCGTAGAGGTGAACGGCGCGGAAGTGGCCCTGGAAGCCGGCGACTTCGAGATCGTGGAGGAGGCGGAGGCCGGCCGCGTGGTGAAGAGCGAGGGCGGCTTCATCGTAGCGCTCGACCCCAGCGTGGACCGCGACCTGCGGGAGGAAGGGCTGGCCCGCGAGCTGGTGAACCGGATCCAGCGGTTGCGCCGCGACGCAGGCCTCGAGGTGACGGATCGGATCCGGCTCGCCATCGTCGGGCCGGATGAGCTCGTCACCGCGGCGAGCCGTTTCCGGGAGTTCATCGCCGGCGAGACGCTGGCCACCGAGGTCCGGGCCGTGACGGAGCGCGCCGCCGCCGCCGGCGGGCCCGATGGCCCCGATGGCTATGAGATCGTGCGTGCCGTGGACATGGACGGGCTCGAGGCGAAGATCGGCGTGAGCGTCCAGCCCCGGGTGACGCCGTGAGGCGGCGGGCCCCAGGTCACCAGCGGCACAGCATGAGAGCGGAGGGGAGGGGGCTGGTGCTCGGCAGGACCGGGGCCAAGGGCATTTCTCTGGCACGCCTCCGCATGCTCGCGGCGGTTGTGACCGGCGTCGTCGTCGTGGACCTGATCACGAAGTTCGTCGTCCAGCGTACCTTTTACCCTGGGCACTCCATCCGCGTGATCGGCGACTTCTTCCGGCTCACGTACATCATGAACCCCGGCGCCGCGTTCGGCATCCATTTCGGCGAGTACTCGCGCCCTGTGTTCCTCGTGCTGGCGATTCTGGCCCTCTTAGTCCTGGGAGCCATGTACCTGGCAACGCCGGCGACCGACCGCTTGCGCCTCTACGCCATCGCCTCCATCTGCGGCGGCGCGCTCGGCAACCTCATTGACCGCATCCGCTCTCCGCGCGGCGTGGTGGATTTCCTCGACTTCGGCCTCGGCGATCTGCGCTGGCCGATCTTCAACGCCGCCGACATCGCGGTGACCATAGGCGCCGTGCTCCTGGCCGTCTCGCTTTGGTTCGAGGAGCGCGAGCATGCCGGAGGGTGAGGGCCGCACGGAGAATCTGGAGGTCCGGGAGACCGCGCCCGAGCGGCTCGACGTCTACCTGGCCCGCCACCTCTCCCTCTCCCGCAGCCGCGCCGCCGCGCTGATCGAGGAGGGATGCGTCACCGTGGACGGGCGCACGCCACGTAAGTCGGACGTCGTGCAGCCGGGGCAACGCATCACCGTGGCGATCCCGTCGCCCCAACCTGCCACGGCCACCGCGGAGCCGATCCCGCTGGACATCCGCTACGAGGACGAGGCGCTCCTGGTCGTGAACAAGCCCACCGGTATGGTCGTCCACCCGGCACCGGGCCACCTGACGGGCACCCTCGTCAACGCCCTCCTCCACGCCGTCAGCGACCTGTCGGGGATCGGCGGCGTGCTCCGGCCCGGCATCGTGCATCGCCTCGACCGCGATACCTCGGGGCTCATTCTCGTCGCGAAGACGGAACACGCGCAGCGGAAGCTGAGCGATGCCTTCAAGCACCGGCAGATCCGACGGCGCTACGTCACCATGACCTGGGGGCACCTGCCCCAGCAGTCACTCACAGTCGATGCGCCCATCGGCCGCCACCCCAAGGACCGCAAGCGGATGGCAGTCGTGCCCCTCGGGCGCCGAGCGGTGACCCGGCTGCGCGTCCGCGAAAGCTGGCTGGCCGCCGAGCTCCTGGAGGTCAGGCTCGAGACCGGACGCACCCACCAGATTCGCGTGCACCTCGCCCACATCGGCCACCCTGTAGTCGGCGACCGCGTCTACGGCGCCGGCTGGGAGCGAGGAATGAGCGGGCCCGGCCATCGCTGGGCACTCGAGCTCGCCAGCCGCATCCCGCGGCAGTTCTTGCACGCGTGGGAACTCGTGTTTCCACACCCCACCACCGGACTCGAGGTCCGCTGCCGCGCGCCGCTTGCCCATGACCTGATCCCCGCGCTCGAATGGGCGCGAAGCCACGCGGCGTCGTGAGCGGCGCTGAAAACACATGTTTTTGCCGCCGGCGCCGCGCGCCGTAGACGTGCTACGGCGGCGGATTCGGAAAACTTTCTCGACCGCCCGGAGTTGCGTAGCTTACACTTAACAAGAATGCCCGAGTCCGTGGGTTACGCCGACATCGGCCTGGCCGCGCCCTCCGGCGCTTCGAAGCATCTCCTCCTGCGGGCAGGGGATCGCTTCTTCGCCGTCCCGATTCTTGAGGTCAGGGAGGTTCTGCCGCGCCAGGACTACGTGCGCCTGCCCGGGGCGGGACCGGCGGTTTGCGGGCTTATAAGCGTGCGGAGCCGCGTGCTCACGGTGCTCGACTTCGCGGCCGCGGTGGGTTTAGGGCGGAGCAGCGCCGGGGCCGATCACCGAGTGGTCGTGCTGGAGCACGGGGAGCGGAGTGTCGGGCTGGCGGTCGACGCCGTGGTCGAGATTGCCGAACTCGTGCCGGAAGCGTTAAGCGCGTCCGGGGAGAAGCCAGTCGAGGGGGATCCGGAGGCGCCCTATCTGGTGGCGGTCGGCGAAGCGGCGGGGTTCCGCTTCGCGGTGATCGGCGTGTCGGAGCTTGTGGCCGCCTGGCTCGCGTGACGCGCGGCGTCCGCAACGGAAGCAACCAAAGCAACGGAAGCAGCGAAGCAAAGTGAACGTGGTGGAGGGACGATGGCGCACACTGTGTTGATCTGCGACGATGCGCTCTTCATGCGCACCATGATCGCCAACATTTTGAAGGAAGCGGGGTTCGAGGTGGTGGGCGAGGCAGCGACGGGCTCGGAGGCGATCGACAGGTACCGGCAGCTCATGCCCGACCTCGTGACCATGGACATCGTGATGCCGGACATGGGCGGGATCGACGCGGTGCGGGCGATCATGAAGGAGTTCCCGCATGCCCGCATCCTCATGTGCAGCGCCATGGGACAGCAGGCCCTGGTGATGGAAGCCATCCAGGCGGGTGCCCGCGACTTCGTCGTGAAGCCGTTCCAGCCTTCTCGCGTGCTGGAGGCGGTACAGCGCGTGTTGAAGTAGCCAGCGGGTGAGTGGGTGACCAGTTGTTCGCGATTAGTGAATCAGTGAATCAGCCGTTGACGATCAGCAATCGGTAGTCGGTGCCTGGCGATGGTCGGGTGAACCCTCGCCCCGAGGTGTCGCGAGCAATCGCTGAGGACTGACGGCCGATCGCCAGGCGCGGGGGCGCCGTAAGGCTGGAGAGCCATGGAGCTCGAGCGGTACGCCGAGTTGTTCTTCGCCGAGAGCCGGGAGCACCTATCGGCCATGAGCCAGCTCATTCTCGAGCTGGAGGCGCGGCCGGGCGATCTCGAGGCCGTGCACGGCCTGTTTCGCGCTGTCCATACGATCAAGGGGATGGCGGCGTCGATGGGCTACGGTGCGGTGAGCGCGCTGGCGCACGAAGTCGAGAACCTGCTCGACGCGCTGCGCTCCGGTCGGCGGCGCGCAGAGCCCGCGTTGGTGGACGTGCTGCTCGAGGGTGCCGACGCCCTGGAGCTCGCCGTGGCGCATGTGGCCGGAGAGCGCCCGGAGCCGTACGACCCTGGGCCGTACCTGGCGCGGCTGCGGGCGTTCGTGGGCGGCGGTGCGGCGGCGGGTGCCGCGGCTCGGCGCCGGGATACGGGGCCGCCGGCAGTGCCGGGGCTGTGGGCGCGGGTCCAGCTCGCGGAAGACGCGCCGCTCAAGGGCGCGCGGGCGTTTCTGGTGGTGCGCGCCGCGGAAGAGACGGGGCGGCTCGCCGAATGCCATCCGCCCGTCGCGTCGTTCCAGGAGCCGGAGTTCGACGGGTGGTTCTTCCTACGTTTCGATCCTGCCATAGACCGGCAGGCGACCCGCGCATTGCTGACGCGGATGGGAGACGGAGCGGCGGTGGACTTCGTGGAGGTGGCGGAGGAGACGGTGGCCATGGAGGGCGAGGCGGCGTCTCAGGCCCGTACGCACCGGCCGCGCCCGAACTCTCTGCGCGTGGACATCTCTCGGCTCGATGCGCTTCAGGACCAGATCGGCGAGCTTGTGGTGCTGCGCAGTTCGCTGCGCCGCGCGGCGCGGGAACACCCCACGGGCGAGTTGCTCCAGCTGAGCGCCAGGGCCTACCGCCTCATCAGCGCACTGCAGGACGAGATCATGAAGGCGCGCATGGTCCCGGTGTGGCAGGTGTTCGATCGCTTCCCGCGGCTGGTCCGGGACGCGGGGCGCACCCTGGGCAAGGAGGTCGAGTTCATCGTGGAGGGCCAGGAGATCGGGCTCGACCGTTCCGTGCTGGACGAGATTGTGGACCCCCTCGTCCATCTGCTGCGAAACGCCGTGGACCACGGGATCGAGAGCCCGGAGGAGCGCGAGGGGCTGGGGAAGCCGAGGATCGGGCGCATCGTTCTGTCGGCGGCGAGGGAGGGCGCCAGTGTCGTGATCACGGTCCAGGATGACGGCAGGGGGATCGCTCGCGCGCGCGTCATCGCGAAAGCGCTTGGGGCCGGGCTCATCAGCGAGGCGGAGTCAGGGACCCTGGAGGATGAGGACATCATCCGCCTTGTTCTCCGCACCGGCTTCTCCACAGCCGAGCGCATCACCGGGATCTCGGGGCGCGGCGTCGGCATGGACGTGGTGGCGAACAAGGTGCGGGCGCTCGGCGGCAACTTCGAGATTCGGAGCGTCGAGGGGAAAGGAACGCGCATTGCGATCCGGCTGCCGCTGACCCTGGCCATCTCGAGGGTCCTGCTCGTGCGGGTGGCCGGCGAGGTCTATGCGATCCCCCGGATGCTGGTGCGCGAAACGTTGGAGGTCGGGCGGGACGCCTGGTCCCGGGCCGACGGCTCGGAGCTGCTGATCGGGGTGGGCGAGAAGCCGGTTGCGGTCCTGCGTCTGCGCCGGATCCTGGAATGCCCGGCGCGGCCGGAGCCCGCGCGCGCCGTGGCCGCCGTCACGGACCTGGGAGACAGCCGCGTGGCGTTCTTGGTGGATGAGGTCGTGGAGGAACAGGAGATCGTCGTGAAGTCGTTCGAGCCGACGAAAGAGACGCCGCCGTTCTTCTCCGGTGCCACGATCCTGGCCGATGGCCGGCCGACGTTGATCCTGGATCCGGCGGGCCTCGTGGCGGCCGCCTCGCCCTGAAGGGTGCGAGAACCGAAAGAGAGTGGAGCGGTATGGGACAGAGCCGGGAGTTGAAGGCGCTGGAGCTGGACGCGCTGCGCGAGGTGGCGAACATCGGGGCGGGACACGCGGCGACAGCGTTGTCGCAACTGACGCGGCGCCGTGTGATGATCAACGTGCCCGAGATCCGCCTCGGTCCGTTCCAGGACATCCCGGGGCTCGTCGATGCCGGCGAGGTGACGGTGGCGGTGGTGATGAAGGTGTTCGGCGACCTCACCGGCCGGGTGCTCCTGGCGTTCGGCCGCGGCACGGTCATGAGGCTCGTGGACTGCTTCATGGGACTGGAGCCCGGCAGGACGCAGACCCTCGCGGAGATGGAGCAGTCGGCGATCAAGGAGGCGGGCAACATCCTCGGGGGCGCCTATCTGAATGCGCTCTCCGAGTTCCTTGGAATGATCCTCCTGCCGTCTGTGCCGGCGCTCACCCTGGATCTGGCCAGCGCGGTCACCGCGCCCGGAGAGTTCGATGTGCCGGACGGCAACCGGCTCGTGTTCTGCATCGAGAACCTGTTCCAGGTCAACGCGAGCCAGGGGAACCTCAGGGGCCAGTTTCTCTTTCTCCCGGATGAGCCGGCAGTGCAGGCGATCCTTCAGGCGATTCGCGTCGGGTGAGTGAGCAGCTGACTGAGCGGCCCAGGGGCGGGGGCGCCCCGCACTCCGAGCGCGACCTCGAGATCTTGCGCGGGCTCGCGCGGCGCATCGATCCGGGCGATTCCGGCGCCCACAACAACCTCGGGGTCCTCTACTTCAACAAGAGCCTCTACGCCGAGGCGATTGCCGAGTTCGAGAGCGCTCTCGAGATCGACCCGCGCATGCAGGTGGCGCGCAGGAACCTCGAGATCGCCTACTTCCACACGGGCTACTACCGGCAGATCATCGCGCGGCTGGAGGCACGGCTCGCCCAGGACCCCGACGACGTCCAGGCCCGCCGCCGCCTCGCCCAGGTCCACCTGCGCACAGGAGACGCGAACCGTGCCGCTACGGAGTTCGCTCGTATCCTCGAGCGGAAGCCGGACGACCTCGAGACGCTGCTCCTTCTGGGAGAGGCGGAGCGCGAGCGCGGGGACTTGGACGCGGCGCTACGCTGCTTCGAGCGCGCACGCGAGTTCGATCGCGACAGTGCGGTCATCCACTTCTACATCGGCGAGCTGCTCTACAACCGCGGGCTCAGCCGCGATGCCCTTGCCGCGCTCGAGCGCGCGCTCGAGCTGAATCCCGAGCTCGCGGACGCCCACTACCTCATCGGCTTCGTCCACGGCGACCTCGGCGAGCACGAGAAGGGCATGGAGGCGACTCGCCGGGCCGCTGAGCTGAACCCGAACCTGGCTCGCGCCGAGGCGGCCCTTTCGCTGGACCGCTACAGTGCGGCCCGTTACCGCGAGCTCGTGGGCGAGCAGAAGAAGGCACCGGAGGTCGACCGTTCGCGGCCGTTCGCCCACTACAACCTGGGGCTCGCCTTCCGCCAGCGCGGCCTCTACGACGAGGCCCTACGCGAGTTCGAGTTCGCGGCTGGGCACGGCGAGGACCCGGAGCTCGTACGGCAGGCGGTGGCAGAGACGTACCTGTTGCAAGGGAAGAGCCGCGAGGCGAGCGAGCTGTACCGCGGCCTCGTGGCGGAGCTAGGCGACAGCCCGAAGCTGTGGAACGAGTTGGGGATCGCCCTGCAACAGCTTGGCCAGACGGGCGAGGCGGAGCGGTGCTATCAGCAGGCGCTGAACCTCGATTCTGGTTACGCGCTGGCGCTCAACAATCTGGGCGTTGCCCGGGTCCACGCCGGCGATCTGGCGGGCGCGCAACAGGCCTTCCGGCGGTCCGTCGAGCAGAGCCCAGGGGTCCCCGAGCCGCACCTCAACCTGGCGCTGCTCCACCTGCGGGCGCGTCGCTACATCGAGGCGCTGGAGAGCTACCGCCACGCGCTGGACGCCGCACGCGCTGCGGACGCCGCGTGGAACGGGGTGGGCATGGTGCTCATGGACTTGGGGCGGTTCGAGGAGGCGAGGAACGCGTTCGCGCGCGCCGTCGAGGCGAACCCGGAGCTCGCCGCCGCGCGGTACAATCTGTCGTTCGCGCTCTCCCATCTGGGCGATCACGAGGGGGCGCTGCGGGAGACGAAGACCGCCCTGGGGCTTTCCCCGCGCTACGAGACGCCTCGTTTCCGGCTCACTATCGATGTGCAGTTCGAGCACGGCGATGTCCTGGCGCCGGAGCTCGACCGCGGGGTCGACGTGCACGAGGAGGGCGTGGACGCCTTCGACTTCGACAGTACGCAACTCGATTCCGTGTTCGCGCAGTTCCGCACGGTCGAGCAAGTGCGGCGCGCGAAGCCGGTGGGCGAGCGCGGCGATCCCCTGGCCCTCGCGCGCGACTACTTCACGAAGGGCCTCCTGGAGCGCGCGACCGCCGAGGTGCGTCGGGTCGTCGCGGCGGGCGCGGACCCCGTGGAATCCGCGCTCCTCTTGGGCGAGATCTTTCTGGCCCAGGGGCTCGCGGGCGAGGCGCTCGAGCGGTTCGAGGCGGCGCTCGCGCGTCTGGACGGGAGAGACGACGATACGCGGGCGCGCGGGGCGTACCACGGCCGGGCGCGGGCGCTCCTGGCCCTCGGCCGCCTGGGGGAGGCGCACGCCGCCGTCCACGACATCCTCCGGGGGGAGCCTCGCACCGAGGAGCTCATGACGGCGAGCGAGATTCTGTCTCGTGCCGGAGCGGTGGCCGAGGCACTGGCGGCGCTGGCTCGCGCCCAGCGGTTGGAGCCGAAGAACCCCGCGGTGCTGCGGCAGCTTGGCCGCGTGGCCAACGGTGCGGGCGAGTTTCAGGCGGCCGAACGCGCGTTGCGCAAGGCGCTCGCGGAGGATCCCGGACACCCGGGGGCGCACCTGGACCTGGGCCGCGCGCTGGGTGGGCTGGGTCGGTTCGAGGAAGCCGTGCGCGAGTGTACCGCCGCTGTGGAGCTGCTTCCCACGTTCTCGGAGGCGGTGCTCGAGCTGGCGGATCTACACCTTCGTTGCGCACGGCCGATCCAGGCTATTGGCGTGCTGGCGGACCTCCTGGAGTTGGATCCCTACGATCTGCCTGCGCTTGTGCGGCTCGGCGAGATCCTGCTGGACGCCGGTCGCGCAGCGGACGGGGAGCGGGCGTTCCGCCGGGTCCTGCGCTTCGACGCCCGGCGGGTCACCGCGCTCTTCGGGCTCGGCAACACCCTTGCCGCCCAGAAGCGGTTTCGCGAGGGACTGGATCTGTGGAAGTCGGTGGTGGAGCTGGAGCCGGACGGCGAGCTCGCGCTCCACGCCCGCGAGCGCATGGAGGCCGCGCTCGAGCTGAGCCGCGTCTTCGGGTTGGGTGGCGTCGCGGGGGCGACCTAGGAGTCGTAGGGGATGAGCGGATGTGCGCGCCTCGGGAGACAAGACGGTGGCGATCGAAGGGCCGCTCTCAGAGCTGAGCGTCCACGACGTCTTCCAGCTCCTTGACCTGTCCCGCAAGACCGGGATCTTGACGCTCACCTCGAACCGGGCGGGCGAGTCGGGGGTCGTCCACTTCGATCGCGGGCAGGTCATCGGCGCATCGAAGAAGGGCGAGGATGCCACCCCGCGCGTCGGCAATATCCTGCTGAGGGCGGGGAAAGTCACGGAAGGCGAGCTCCGGCGCGCCCGGGAAATCCAGCTCGAGCAGCCGGACCGTAGGTTCGGCGAGATCCTTGTCGAGATGGGAAGCATTCGGCCGGAGGACCTCAGGGAGGCCCTGCGCTTCCAGATCGAGGAGACCGTGCACGCCCTCCTCAAGTGGGAGGAAGGCTACTTCTCCTTCGTCGAGCTGGAGGACAGCCCGGACCCGGGCCGTCTCGTCCGCATCCGCGCCGAGTCGCTCCTCATGGAGTCGGCGCGCCGGGTCGACGAGTGGACGACGATCGCCCAGAAGGTGCCCGACGCCCGGGTGATCCCGGCGCTGGCGCCGCTGGATGAGAGTCGTGGTGCACCGGTCGTCGATTTGCGGCCCGAGGAATGGGAGGTGCTGGCCGAGATCGACGGCCGGCGCAACCTGACGGAGATCGCTACGACCCTGGGCGTCAGCGAGTTCGACGTAGCGAAAACGGTGTTCGGGCTGGTGACCACCGGCATCGTCGAGGTCGTGGACGCACCCAGCCGGGGGGAGGTCTCTCGGGCCGGGCACGAGCTCACGCTGACGGAGGCGCATCGCCTGCTGGAAGATGGACAAGCGGCGCGCGCTCGGGTCCTCTTGGACGAGCTCGAGCGCGACGCCCCCCAGGTGCCGCAGGTCTTCCTTCTTTCCGGGCGCGTCTACATGGCGCAGCGTCGCTATCGTGCGGCCCTGGAGGCGTTCAGCCGTGCCGTGGAGCTCGACCCGCTCTCGGCCCAGGCGCAGCGTTGCCTCGGCTTCGCGGCAGTTCACGCGGGGGACCTCGATCGCGCTATCGAGGCGTGGATGAACTGCCTGCGTCTATCGGGCAGTGCGGCCACGGCGGATGCGCGAGTCGCGCGCGTGTTGGCGGCCGCCCGCGTCCTTCAGGTGGAGCTGGCACGGGAGGAGCAGGTCCTCACATGAAGCAGCCATCGGCCGACGATCTTCGGCGCTGGAGCGAGGAGTTCGCGCGCAACCCCGATACCCTCGCCTTCATTCCGCTCGCCGAGGCGTATCGGCGCCAGGGGCGGCAGGATGATGCGCTGCGGATCTGCCTCCGCGGCCTGGAGCGCCACCCTTCGAATGTCGAGGCGCACGCGGTGCTCGCGCGCATCTATCTGGCGCGGAGCGACAAGGACAAGGCGTTCGACGAGTGGCTGCTCATCAGCAAGCTCGATCCCGAGCATTTCGAGACGCGGCGCGGACTGGGGTTCGGCTACCTGGAGCGCGGGAACATGGAGCAGGCGGTGTGGCACCTGACGAAGGCCGCCGAGCTCCGCCCCGACGATGAGACGGTGCGGGAAGCGCTTGCCTTCGCCCGACAGCAGCTCGAGTCCGCAGGGGCCTCTGAGGCCCAGGCCACCGAAGCAGCGGCCCACCGCGCTGCAGGTGCGGCGGGGACGCGCACCGAGGCCGAGCGGACGCCGGTCGGGGGGGCGCGGCCCGCGACGTCGAGCGGGCCGGCCGGCGGGAGCGCCGAACCCATCGCCCCTACGGGCTCCAGCGCGGCGGCGCTGTCACCCGACCGGCTGTTCGCCGGACTCCTGGCATCGCCGGTCCTCCTGGGGATCGTGCTCCTGGACGCAGACGGACTTCTCCTGGCCGGCGGCATGCGGGACGTGGGTCCGGATGGCGCAGAAGCGGTGGCATCCGTTCTGAGCGGCACCATCGACGAGGCCACGCGCACGGTCGAGCACTTGGGCCTCGGCGCGTGGGAGGGGATCCTCCTGGAGACCGAGGAAGCGAAGGCGTATCTCCAACCGGTGGGCGACGCGCTGCTCCTGGTGGCTGGCCAGGCGCGGGCACCCGCCGGCTGGCTCAAGCGCGTGGCCGGCGAGGCGCGGGAGGTGGCTGCAGCGTTTCTCGGAGGAGGGAACGGCTGAACGTGGATCTCCGGGAAGCGATGGGCCGCTTGAATGGCATTCCGGGGGTGCAGGGTGCCATCATTGTGGACGGGGAGGACGGGATCCCCGTGGAAGCGGACGTCATGGAGCACATCCGGGCGCCCGTGGTGGCGGCCCTCGCGGCCCAGCTCTTCCGGCGCGCCGCGCGCTCGGCCCAGGCCGCACAGTTCCACGAGCTGCGGTCGCTCCAGCTCGAGGCCGAGCTCGGAAACGTGTTCGTCGCAGCCGCGGGCCCGCTGCTGGTGGTTGTGGTCTCGGACCAGGACGCGAACCTGGGACTCGTGCGCGTGGAGGCCGCGCGCCTGGCGGAGGCGCTGGCATGAGGCGGCTGGACATCGGCGAGCAGGCGCAGGCGCTGGCTGAGAGCCTCGATCGATTCGTGCGCGAGGCTCGGGTGCGGCTGGCGCTGCTTCTGAACAAGGCCGGCCAGGTGATCGCGCAGCGGGGGTTCACTCGTGCCGTCGACGTCATGGGCGCCGCCGCCCTGGCCGCGGGTATTCACTCTTCCTCGGGCGAGCTCGCGCGGATGATGGGCGAGAGGGGGTTTGCCCACCTGCACCACCGGGGCGCGGACCGCCAGATCTTTCTGGGACGTTTCGACACGCCCGCTGAGGAGCTCCTCCTCCTGGCCGTCTTCGACGGCGACTCGTCCCTCGGCCTCGTCCGCGTGTTCTTCGAGGAATTCGCCACCCAGGTCGCTCAGCTACCCGGATGGAAGGCATCGGCGCCGCCGCGGGACGAGGCCTTCGAGCGCGACCTGATGCAGAGCCTGGACCGCCTCTTCGGACCAGACTCCGGCTGAGGGAGCCTTCCATGCCGCTCGTGAACTACTCGTCCCGGGAGATCGTCTGCAAGATCGTTTACTATGGGCCGGGGCGGTCGGGCAAGACCACCAACCTTCAGTACGTCCACGCCCAGGTGCCCGACGACCGCAAGGGGCAGATGGTTTCCCTCGCCACCGAGACGGACCGCACCCTTTTCTTCGATTTCCTGCCGCTGGAGCTCGGCGCGATCTCCGGCTTCCGCACGCGCTTCCAGCTCTACACCGTGCCGGGGCAGGTCTACTACAACGCCACGCGCCGCCTCGTGCTGCAGGGCGCCGATGGTGTCGTGTTCGTGGCCGACAGCCAGGCGCGCCAGCTCGACGAGAACCTCGAGAGCCTCCAGAACCTGCAGTCCAACCTGCTCGAGCACGGCGTGGACGTCCGGCAGATGCCGCTGGTCCTCCAGTACAACAAGCAGGACCTGCCGAGCGAGCTGATCCTCGCGCCGGCGGAGCTGGACGACGCGCTCAACTTCCGGAGCGTGCCGAGCTTTGCCGCGGACGCGCTCCACGGGCAGGGGGTCTTCGAGTCACTGAAGGGCATCTCCGAGCTCGTGTTGAAGCGTCTCGCGGCGGGGAGCACCGCGTGACGACGGCCCTCAACCCGAAGTACTCGTTCGACACCTTCGTGGTGGGTTCGGCCAACCGCCTGGCGGTGACGGCGGGGAAGACCGTCTCCGAGAACCCGGGGTCGGCCTACAACCCACTCTTCATCTATAGTGGCTCGGGGCTGGGCAAGACCCACCTGCTGATGGCCATCGGCCACTCCGCCAAGAGGCTCGTGCCCGGCCTCAACATCGAGTACCTGACGCTCGACGAGTACGTGGAGGCGTTCCACGCCGCGATCGCCGCGGGACAGGGTGACGCATTCCGCCGCCGCTTTCAGAACGTGGACGTGCTGCTGGTGGACGACGTCCAGTTTCTCACCAACCGCAAGGAGATGCAGGCCGAGCTGCTGCGCCTCACCGAGGCGCTGCAAGCGTCGGGGCGTCAGATCGTGCTCACGAGCGACCGGCCGCCGCCGGAGATCGCCGACTTGGACGAGCGGCTGATTTCCCGGTTTTCAGGCGGGCTGGTGGTGGACATCGGCACGCCCGATTACGAGACGCGGGTCGCCATCCTGCGGCGCAAGGCGGAAGAGCGGGCCGCGTCGTTCCAGCCCGGGGTGCTGGAGACCGTGGCGGGGGCCGAGTACACCAACGTCCGCGAGCTGATGGGCGCGCTGAACCGGCTGATCGCCTACCAGGCCGTGAACGACGAGCCGCTCGACGCCGTGGCGGCGCGTCAAGTGCTCGGGATCGGGGCGCCGCAGGCGGAGCCGGCGGCGGCCGCCGCGCCTGCGGCCGCGAGTCCGGGCGGGCCCGACGAGTTCACCCAGTTCCTGAGCGACGTCACGGTCACAGTGGGGAAGGCGGTCGAGGCGTGGCGGGCGCGGGTGGCGGAGGCGATCCTGCGCTGGGAGGGGGAAGGCTACCGCACGCGGCGGCTCGAGGCGCTACTCGACCAGGACACGCCCGTCGCGGTGGACGAGAAGATCGCGGAGTTCGTGCGCGACGTGGACCGCCTCAAGGCCCTCGCGGCTGAAGTGGCGGAGCTCGACCCGCAGGCGGCGGGGCAGTCGGTGTTCCGGGACCCCGAGCGGCTGGCCGAGGCGGAGGAAGTCGCTGCGAACGTGCGCGCCGGCGCCGCGCCGCCGCCGGC